>CALMRI010000008.1 GCA_937776645.1 uncultured Alphaproteobacteria bacterium
ATCCGCACTGTCCGGGTACATGGGGCCCGGTTTTCCGGGCAATCCGGCCAGAACAAGCAAGGAACCCGATTGTTTGAAACCATATCCCGCGCAGTCGGTGATATTCCCCGGCGCCGGCTCGCTGGTGTTATCGCGATTACTGATGGCCAGATTCATGACGCGGTGACCGCAGGCAAACGGGGCGATCTCCCGGCGCCGTTCCATGTCATCCTGACCGGTGATCGTGGCGAAAGCGATCGCCTGCTTCATGTGGAGCGCGCGCCGTCCTTCGGCATGGTCGGGCGCGACGTGACGATGAGCATTCGGGTCGTGGATAGCGAAATCGCCGACGGAACGGCTATTCCGGTCACAATGGGGATCGATGGTAAGTATGCTATCCAACTGGCCGTTCCGGCGAACCGTTCTCACGAGGTAAAGATCCCCCTGGGGCATGCCGGTGAGACCATTGTCGAGCTCGTTGTCGAGGCGCGTGCGGGCGAACTTGGTCTGATCAATAACCGAATGGTCCATGCGATCAACGGTGTGCGTGATCGCCTGCGCGTGCTGCTGGTTTCTGGAGCGCCGCATGCCGGCGAGCGGACATGGCGCAATCTCCTGAAGGCTGACCCGTCGGTCGATCTGGTGCATTTCACCATTCTGCGGCCGCCGGAAAAACAGGACGGCACGCCGATTCGTGAACTTTCCCTGATCGCGTTTCCGGTGCGTGAGTTGTTTGAGTTGAAACTCGATGAATTCGATCTGATCATCTTCGATCGCTACCGACGACGGGGCGTGCTGTCGCGGAGCTATCTGTCGAACATCGTCGAGTATGTCCGCAAGGGGGGTGCGTTTCTGGAGGCGTCCGGGCCGAGTTTTGCGACGCGGTTAAGCCTCGCCAACTCACCGCTTCGTGACGTTCTGCCGGCGATACCCACCGGCCAGATCATCGAGCGCGGTTTCACTCCCCGGATAACCGACAAGGGTTTTCGCCATCCGGTGACCGCCGGTCTGGCACGTGGGGGCCGGCTTGACGAGGCCGGAAAACGCATTGAGGAAGCGACCTGGGGCCGTTGGCTCCGCCAGATAGTTGCCGAGCCGAAACGCGGGATTGTTCTGATCGACGGGGTCGAGGAAAAGCCGTTGTTAATCTTGGACCGGGTTGGCGAAGGTCGGGTCGCGCATCTTCTCTCGGACCATATATGGCTGTGGAGTCGTGGTTTCGAAGGCGGCGGGCCGCAGGCCGAGATGCTCCGCCGAACGGCGCATTGGCTGATGAAGGAGCCCGATCTTGAGGAAGATGATCTTCGTGCCGTGGCCCAGGGGGCACGGATCGCAGTGACCCGCCGTTCATTGGAAACCGCCCTGGCGCCGATCACCATGACGAGGCCTGACGGATTGACGGAGACCATAACGCTTTCCGCCGACGGGCCGGGTGTCGGCTCGGCATTTTTCGAGACCAGCCAGATTGGCCTGCATAGTTTTACCGACGGTAATTTAGTGCGTTTGGCCGCTATTGGGGCGCTCAATCCGGTCGAATTCTCTGACCTTAGGAGCACCGATAGGCTTCTCGCGCCGATCGTCGATGCTACCGGTGGGGGATTGCATTGGGCGGCGGCGGATGGATTGCCGGACCTGCGCCGGGTCCGGGCAGGACGTGCCACTGCCGGGCGTGACTGGATTGGGCTCACGGTCAATGAAGACTATGTGGTGACCGGCGTCAACCTTACGGCGCTGATGCCCAACCTGCTGGCGCTGGCCCTGATCCTTGGCTCGGCGACGATAGCCTGGCGGCGGGAAGGTGCGTGACCCGCCGTGGGGTGTGTTGGTAGGATTAACGACAGGCGGTCGGCATGTCCCAATAGGATGTCCTGGCGAAATGTTGGACCGGAAAGTCGATGAAGATCCGACCCTTGACCGACAGGTTTCGGCTGTGTGGGTAGACTGCATAAAGCCCAAGCGGCGCCGGTTCGAAGTCATGGATAATCGGGACTAGCCATCCGGCCCGAAATGCTTCGGCCATTTTGGCGATGGCGTCACCGCTGTTTATCTCAACTCTTGGGCTGGTACACACAGGGCTTGACCGGTCGGGAACATTGAATAGCCGTGCGCCGCCGGCCCATTAGCTATAGCTAATACATGAATGGCCAGTTAGGTCCGAAGATTGACGAGGCTCATCATGGCGCTTCAGGTAGCTTGGCGCGGCCGTGGGCAACAGCCACATGTCCGTCAGGCGGCGCTGCATCATGCTGGATGTTTCAATCTCGGCGGTCCGTAACGCCAGGTCGTAGCCGTCATCGACCAGACCAACGATCCGATCGTTCATCACCAGTTCGACATTAATCTCTGGATAGATCCCGAGAAAGGTCGAGCGCGCGGGCGCCAAATGCAGATGCCCGAAGGACATGCTAGAGCTGACGCGCAGCAAGTTGGTGGGTTGGAAATGCAGTTGATAGGCCTCCTGCTCGGCGGCTTCGACCTCGGCAACGCTCGTATAGTCGCGGACCCGCGTTGGTAACGCTGAGCCGACGTGTCGTTCGGTTTAACAATCGCGCGCCGAGGTGGCCTCCGGGAGGGGCTATTTGTTTGGAGATCGCAGATTTAGAGACGCCGAGATCTTCGGCGGCCCTCGAAAAGCTTTCGAACTCGACGACTTTTGCGAAAACAGCGGGGCCGTTGAAATTGCTGATCTTAATCGTCGTTTCCTATTGGAGACTATAGCCTGCGATGCTCGTTGATTGTCACGTTATGCGTCACGAATTTGTGTGTGGGGTCGCGGCGCCTCTGGATCCATCCGGCATCGACCGAGCCGGGCGGCGCGCCTGGTCATGATGGCTTTACGGAATAAGTTCGATCCGCAGCACGTTGGTCGAGCCGGGCGTTCCCATCGGGACGCCGGCGGTGATCACTATCTTGTCGCCTGACTGGGCGAAACCCTGGGTGATCGCCGTTTCAATCGCTCGTTTCACAACGGCGGAGAAACGCTCTTCGTTGGCGATATGCACGCCGTGTACGCCCCAAGCCATGGCCATCCGTCGGGCGGTTCGCTTGCTGGAGGTTACGCAGAGTATTGGCACGCTTGGACGCTCCCGTGCCGCTCGGAGCGTGGTCGAGCCGGAGGTCGTGTAGGTGACAATACATTTCGCGCTGATGGTCTTGGCGACCTGCCGTGCGGCCAAGGTAATCGCGTCGGAAACCGTCGGTTCCGGAAGCTCGTGATTGGCGGCGGCGATCGCATGGTAGGTCTCGTGGCTTTCCACTTCACGGATGATGCGGTTCATCATTTCCACTGCTTCGATCGGATAATCACCAGCTGCGGTTTCCGCCGACAGCATCACCGCGTCGGCGGATTCATAGACCGCCGTGGCTACGTCCGAGGCCTCGGCCCGTGTTGGCGCCGGCGAATGAACCATCGACTCGAGCATCTGCGTGGCGACGACCACCGGTTTGCCGTGTTGACGGCATAGCTTGACGATTCGCTTCTGCAGCCCGGGAACCTTCTCTGGCGGCAACTCGACGCCAAGATCACCACGCGCCACCATCACCGCGTCAGAAATTTCGATCAGCTCGGTCAAATGCTCGATCGCCGCCGGCTTCTCCAACTTGATGAGCACCGCCGCACGACCATCGATCAGCCGCCGGGCTTCCGCGACATCCTCCGGCCGTTGCACGAAAGACAGCGCAATCCAGTCGACCCCGAGATCTAGGACGAAACTCAAATCCGCATGGTCCTTGTCGCTTAACGCCGAAAGTCGCAACAGAACGCCGGGGACGTTGACGCCCTTCCTATTCGACAATGTTCCGGCGGTCAGGACCTCGGTGTCGATTGTCGTCGCGGTAACTTTCTTCACCCGCAGCCTGATTTTACCGTCATCCAGCAATAAGTCGGTGCCTGGCTTGGCTGCCTCGAAAATTTCCGGATGCGGCAGGCGCACCCGGGTTTTCGTTCCCGGTGTATCGCGCAGGTCGAGCCGAAACTTGGCGCCGGATTCTAAATCGATGGAATCGTCCTTGAAGGTGCCGATCCGAAGTTTTGGGCCCTGCAGGTCGGCCATGACCGCGACCGGCCTCCTAAATTTCCCCTCAAGCTTTCGAATTATTCGATAGGTCGACTGATGATCAGCGTGGGTGCCATGGCTGAAATTGAGGCGAAATACATCAACCCCAGCCTTCATCAGGTCCGAAATCTTTGATTCGGTGGCGCTCGCCGGTCCGAGCGTGGCCACGATCTTTGTGCTTCTATAACGGCGCATAAACAGCATTAAACCCGGAAAAGATGGCAAGTAAAAGTGCGACGGCCGAATCAGCGATGACAACAGTCTACACGCCCCGTTAGATGCCAGCGAGCACTCCAGAGAGGCTGCGGCTTTTCACCCTGCAGCCTTTCCGAAACCTGAAGCCGCGCGACTATGACAGGAGCGGCGTGTATTTGTCCAACAGACCGAGGACGGTATCGCGATCCTCCGAGGGCAGACCGATGATCGCTCGGTTGATACCGGCCTGGGCGTAGTTTTCTAGGGTTTGAGCATCCGGCGGGGCGCCGAAGACACTGACCTGCAAGGTTGACATATCGCGCCCGACCTCGTCAGCCATCTTCTTCAGCCGCGCCATGCTCCCAGCCGGATCGAAGCCACCACGACCGCGCGGGAACCAGCCATCGCAATAGTCGACGACACGCCGCAACGTGTAGTCGGTTTCGCCGCCCATGAGAAGCGGGGGATGTGGGGTCTGAAATGGTTTCGGGTAGGCCCAGCTCTTTTCGAAATTGACGTGCTCACCGTGGAATTCGGCATCGCCTTCGGCCCATAACGCCTTCATCGCCAGGACATGTTCCTTCATTATGGCGAAGCGAGTTTTATAGGTCGCGCCATGATCTTCCATCTCCTCGACATTCCAACCGCCGCCCATACCGAAGACGAAACGCCCCTTCGACATCAAATCCAGGCTGGCGATCGATTTCGCGGTGACGATTGGGTCGTGCTGGGGCACCAGGCAGATACCGGTGCCGACCTTAAGTTTGGTGGTGACCGCCGCCGCATAGGCCAGAGACACGAAAGGGTCGAGGGTGTGGGAATACTGTTTGGGCAGCTCGCCGCCCGATGGAAACGGTGATTTTCGGCTGGCCGGGATATGCGTGTGTTCCGGCACGAACAGGGATTCGAAGCCTCGCGCCTCAAGCTCGCGGGCCAGATCGTCGACTGGGATGCTGTAATCCGTGTCGAAGATGAAAACGCCGATATCCATGCTTGATCTCCTGCGAAAGGCTAGGCGCGAAACGCGCAGCGTGATTGGCGTCATTAGACGGGAGCCGGCACGCCCTGTCCATGCTCGTCCTACGGTGAAATCGCATGGGTGTTTTGCACCGATGGCGCAGACGCCTTAACATCATCGGTGTACTACCTGAATTCCTCCATCGACTAACAGAGACAATGTCCATGACCATGTGGAAATCCCTTGATACGCTGCTTGGAGATGCGGTCGCCAAGGGCGATGTTCCCGGTGTCGCCGTCGTTGTGACGGACCGGGACGGCGCGATCTACGAGTCGAGTTTTGGTGAGCGGGCGCAGGGCGACGGTACGGCGATGACCCCGGATACGGTGGTCTGGATTGCGTCGATGACCAAGGCGATAACTGGCGTCGCCGTGATGCAGCTTGTCGAACAAGGAAAATTGTCTCTCGATACTCCAGCATCGGACATTATCCCCTATCTAGGCGAGGTTCAGGTCCTGGAGGGATTTGATGCTGTTGGCGAGCCGATGATGCGACCTCCTGTGGGCCGGATCACGTTGCGCCACTTGCTGACCCATAGTTCGGGACTTGGCTACGAGACCTGGCATCGGCCGGTCCAACGTTATTGCGATATGAAAGGGTTTCCGCCCCGGGCAGCGGGCAAAAAGATCTCGTTACAGACTCCGCTTATGTTCGATCCGGGCACGCGCTGGGAATACAGCATCAGTATCGACTGGGCCGGTTTGATGCTTGAGGCGGTAACTGGCCAGCGCCTCGGCGACTACATGCGGGAGAACATCCTCGACCCGCTCGGCATGTCCAGCACCGGCTATACGCTTACCGACGCCATGCGAGCCCGCAGAGCGACGGTCCATCAACGTGTCGATGATGGAACTTTGCAGGCAATGCCGACCTTCGAGATGGTCCAGGACCCGGAGTTCGAGGCGGGCGGTGGTGGTCTGTATTCAACTGTGGGTGATTATGCGGCGTTTTCTCGGATGATACTCAACAAGGGTAAAGGCAATGGGAACCAGGTTCTGAAGGCCGAGACCGTCGAAATGATGTCGGTCAATCAGATGGGTGACTGCCGGGTCGTGGAGCTGAAGAGTTACGATACCAAACGCTCTTTGGACGTGGAATTCTTTCCCGGCGTGCCGAAAACCTGGGGCCTGACATTCATGGTCAACGAGCAGGATGCGCCGACCGGTCGCCCCGCCGGCAGCCTGGCCTGGGCGGGTCTCGGGAATTCATACTATTGGATCGATCCGAAGAACGGTATTGCCGGGGTCTATGCGACCCAGGTTCTCCCGTTCGTGGATGTGAAGTCCCTGCCGCTGTATCTGGAATTCGAGACGGCGGTTTACAAATCGTTTGGCGACAGGGAGCAGCGATATGACCGATAACCTTCAAAAGCCCCGGCCCTTGGCCGATGTGGCTCGGATCATCCGCTCGAAGAATGCCGGGCCAGGGCTGCTGACCATTGATTTGTTTTTCAATACCGGCAGCGACTATAATGCCGCCATCGCCGCCGAGGGATTGCAGGCCGAGGCGGTGGCCGCCCGCTACGGCCTGTCGGCCAATCGTCTGCGGGTGATCCCCTATCCACTGGCGCGGGCGATCAAGATCACCATGGACCGGTTGATCATCGCCGGTTCGCCTGGAGACAACGACGTTTACGGCGCGCAACAGCATGCCCTGTTGCTTGATGTTGATATTCCCGAGGGAAACACGCCATGAGCAGTCCATCACCGGTGAAACTCATGTCCGCCTCCGGTCAGCTCGGCTATGGCGTCCTGAAGCCGGCATTCGAACGTGGATTGCGCCATGAACCGCACATGATCGGCGCCGATATGGGCTCGGTTGATCCGGGCCCGGCCTATCTTGGCATGGGCAAGATGGCCACCGATCCGGGGATGACGCGTCGGGATCTTGCCATGTTGTTGGAGGGCGCTCGAAGTCTTGGCGTGCCGCTCATTATCGGGACCGCGGGGACCGCTGGTGCCGCGCCGCATCTTGATGCAGTGCTTGCCATCGTCAGGGACATCGCTTCGGAACGCGGGTTGTCCTTTAAGCTCGCCTCGATCCGCGCGGATATTCCCAAGGATCGGGTGTTGCGGGCGCAACGGGCCGGTGAGCTTACGCCGCTCGGCGCGTTCCCGGCGGCGAGTGAGGCCGATATCCAGGAAAGTCCCTATATCGTCGCGCAGATGGACGAGGCGCCGATGGTCGCGGCGCTGGAGGGGGGAGCCGATGTGGTGATCGCCGGACGCGCCTGCGATACCGCTATTTACACGACCGTCGCGATGATGCGCGGACACGGGCGCGGTTTGGCGACCCATATGGCCAAGATCATCGAATGCGCCTCGTTGTGTTGCGATCCGGGGGGACGCGATTCGATGCTGGCGACCTTGGATACCGAGGGGTTCACCCTAGACTGCATGAACCCGGACCGGCATGCGACCCCGACATCCGTTGCCGCCCACGCGCTGTATGAACAGGGCGATCCTTTTACGGTGCGAGAGCCATCCGGGGAGTTGGATCTTTCCAAGGCGATATACACGGCGTTGGACGAACATCGGGTTCGGGTCTCCGGAGCCAGTTGGCGAGACACCGCGCCGAGCCTGAAGCTTGAAGCCGCCGCGCCGGCTGGGTTTCGAAGCGTCTTCTTCGCCGGCACCAGCGATCCTCGGGTGATCGCCCGCATCGATCAAATCTGGACCGAGGTCCGGGCCGTGGTTGCCGATCTCACGGGCGAAGATGCTAACGCGTTTCTGCGGGCCCGGTTCTACGGCTTGAATGGGGTAGTCAATTGGCCGGCGCCGCCCGATCCGCTGCCGCGCGAGATCGGTATCGTTGTTGAATGCATAGCGCCGACCCGCGAGCAGGCGCAATCGGTGATCACCGTGACCAAGCAGTACTTCCTGCACCACGGGTTTCCGGGGCGGCTGTCGACCGCCGGCAACCTGGCCTTTCCTTTCACCCCGCCGGAAGTGGAAGTAGGTCCAGCTTGGCGCTTCTCGTTGCATCATGTCATGCCGGTCGCCGATGCGGCGGAATTGCAGGATCTGTTCCCGATTACCTACGAAGATCTTTGACGGTCGCGGCCCGTGGGTTGGAGCATCTCTTATTACGCGTCTCTTATTTTGCCTCTCTGGCGCCTAGCGGGAACCGGGGGTAGTGTTCAGTAAAGGAAAATCCGATGGGGGTGGTGATGAGTGATGTGGTTGGCAAAGCGTCCTTCGATACCGTCGCGACGATCGATCTGGCGCCTTTGGCCGACGCAAGCGAGGCAGGGCGCCGCGAGGTGGCCGACGCCTTGCGGTCGGCGTTGGAACGGGTCGGATTTTTTATTCTGATCAATCACGGGGTGAACCACGCGTTGATCCAACGGACCTTTGGTGAGGCCGAACGGTTCCATGACCAATCGATGGAAGCCAAGCATGCCGTTCTGATGAACGAACACAATAACGGCTACATGGCGATGAACCGCTACAACGTGCGCACTTCCCGGGTCAGTGAGGCGGCGAAGCCGGACCGTAATGAGGCGTTTTTTATCAAGCGCGAACGATCGCCCGATGACCCGATGGCGCTGGCGGGGCGTCGCTTCGCCGGGCCGAACGAATGGCCGGAAAATCTGCCGGGATTCCGGGAGAACCTGCTGGAATATACCGAAGCCGTCGACACGATGGCGCGCGGCTTGATGCCATCCTTGGCGATGTCTCTCGATTTGCCGGCCGATACATTCGATGCTGCCTTTGCCGAGAGCCAGTTTTCCTTTCGCTTGTCCCATTACCCTCCGGTTACCGAGCAGGAAGCCGGGCAATACGGTATCGCACCACACACCGACGCCAATTTCATGACTTTCCTTGCCCAAAGCGAGATGCCCGGGTTGCAAATCCGGGTCGGCGAGGAGAACTGGCTCGACATACCCTATGTACCAGACTCTTTCGTGGTGAATAGTGGTGACATGCTGCATCGCTGGACCAACGGGCATTACAAGTCGACGCCGCACCGGGCTCTGCCGCCGATCGGTGGGGCCCGCTATGCCATTCCGTATTTCTTCGGACCCCATTTGGACACGGTGATTGAGTGTTTGAAGACCTGTCAGGGGCCGGATAACCCGCCGCAATTCCCGCCCATCACCTATAGCGACTACATCGTCTGGTGGTACGACGCGAACTATAACACCAAGGATCAGCAGGATCTGGCGAAGGCTTCGGCGGCCGCTGAATAAAGCACTCGAGACAAACAATCCGGCATGCGATGGAGCGCGCCGCCACTGGGACGGTATGATCCGTTCGCCTGCGCTAACTGACATCGCCTGGAAAGCATGCCGCCATGACTCAATCCGTCGCCCGCCTGATCGCGGACAGCCTGGAAGCGCACGATGTTGACCAGGTTTTCTGCGTCCCCGGTGAAAGCTATATCGGTCTGACCAGTGCGCTGGTCGAGCGGAATTCAACCCGCATCATTGTTTGCCGGCACGAGGCTGGAGCCGCCTTCATGGCGGCGGCCGATGGACGGTTGCGGGACCGCGCCGGGGTGGCGATGGTAAGCCGCGGCCCGGGCCTGGCGAATGGTCTGGTGGCGCTGCACTCCGCCTTTCACGACGCGACGCCGATGGTGATGTTGGTCGGACAGGTGGAGCGCGCCGACTTCGGACGCCTCGCCTTGCAGGAACAGAACTATTCGGTGCTGCTCTCCGATATTACCAAGTTGGTGATCGAGGTGAACGAGCCGGCAATGGCCTCCGAGGCGCTGGCCCGCGCCTTCCATATCGCCGAAAGCGGCACGCCGGGGCCGGTTGCGGTCATCCTGCCAGAGGATATCTTTGACGATCAAACCGATGCGCCGGTTGATCCTCCCCGGCCGCACGTCGCCGCCGGGCCACGGGCGCAAGACCTGGACGATTTGGTCGACAGGATCACCAAGGCCGAGCGGCCGCTGATCCTGGTTGGCGGCGGTTTGCTCGCCGATGCGGTGCATGACGATCAGGTCTTCGCCGATCTCAACAAACTGGCCGAGAGCTGGGTGCTGCCAATCAGCCCGACCCATCGGCGTCCGCAACTGTTCGATGCCCGGCATCCGAATTTCGGTGGCTATATGGGTATTCGGGTGCCGCCCGATCTGATCAACGAGATGAAGAAGGCCGATCTCATGGTCGCGCTGGGCGAGCGGATGACCGATACCGTCAGCCAGTCCTACAGTTTCCCGACCGCACCGCAGCCACAACTGCCCTTCGTCCATGTCTGGCCCGATGCGAACGAGGTTGGTCGGGTGTGGAGCCCGGACCTCGGTATTCCGGCAAGCCCGCATGAGGTGATAAAGGCATTGTTACGCAGGGAAATTCCAGCGGGTGCCGCCAAGCGCCAGGGCTGGGTCGATGGGCTGCACAAGATCCACCGCGCCTTATTGGCCAAGGAGTGGGAGCCAACCACCGACGGGGTGAACTTCGCTGCCATCGTCTGCGAGGTCGACAAGCATCTCGCCGAGGATGCGACGATCACCTCGGATGCCGGCAATTTCGGCAGTTTCTTGCATCGCTATATCGGATTTGGGCAAAAACAGATCTTCCTGTCGTCGGTCGTCGGGGCCATGGGGTCGGGTATGCCGATGGCCGTCGCCGCCGGTTTGCGCCGACCGAATACCCAGGTGGTCTGCTTCATCGGTGATGGCGGCGCCCTGATGATGGGTAACGAGATCGCCACGGCGCGCCAATATGGCGTCAATCCGATCATGATCATCTCCGACAATTCGATGTATGGCACCATCGGCATGCACTCCTATGTGCGCTATCCCGAGCGGGCATTCATGGAGGGCACCCGACTGACTAACCCGGATTTTGCCGATTGGGGCAGAAGTTTCGGGGCCGAGGCCTTTACCATCCGCGAGGAGCCCGAAGTCGCGGATCAGATCGCCGCTGCCTTCGCGGTCAAGACCAAGCCGGTGGTTGTGCATTGCCTGACCTCGGCGATTCAGATGAGCGCCTGGCGCCGGTATACCCACGCGGAGACCCTGCCATGAGTGCCGAGGGTCTGTTGAACCCACCGCGGGTTCCCGCCGAGACCCTGCGCCGGCAGATCGTGAACGTTCTGACGTCCTGGGGGATGTTGGGAAAAACCGCTGAGATCGCTGCCGAGGTGATGGTCGAGACCGACCTGCGCGGTGTCGACTCTCACGGCATCAACATGTTGCGCCAATATGACGAGACCTTCCGTCGCGGTGCGTTGAACGTGAAGGCCGAGACCAAGGTGCTGCGCGAGCGGGCGACGACCGCCTTACTAGATGCCGACCGTGGGCTTGGCCATCCGGTCTCGGTTCAGGCCATGAACATGGCGATTGAGAAGGCGCGGGAGAATGATGTCGGCATCGTCTGTGTGCTCAATTCGCATCATTTCGGCGCTGCCGGCTACTATGCGGAACTGGCCGCCAAGGCCGGCATGATCGGCATCGTGACGACCTCGACTCGGGGAATTTCCATGGTGCCGACACTGGGGACTCAGCCGGTCCTTGGCACCAATCCCTTCGCCATGGCCGCGCCGGCCGGAAAATATCCGCCACTGGTGCTTGATTTTGCGACCACGGTCGCGGCGGTAAACAAGGTCAGAGTGAAGCTTCTACGCGAGCTTGAACTCCCCGAGGGGTGGGTCAATGACGGCGATGGCCGGGTTATAACCAACCCAGCCGAGGCAATCGCGATCTTCGACCGGCGCAGCTATGGCGGCTTGAACCCGGTTGGCGGCGCTGGCGAGGATCTGGGCGGGCATAAGGGCTATGGCCTCGCGGTGTTCTCACACATTCTCAGTGGCGCCATGCCGGGCGCGTCCTTCTCGCCGATGCGAGTTAAGAACCCGGACCCCAGCAAACCGGATAACCTTGGCCATTTTTTCCAGGCGATCAACCCCGCAGCCTTCCGGCCGCTTGATGACTACGCGAAGGACATCGAGGTGGTAATTGAAACCCTGAAGGCCGTGACGCCGGCCGATCCAGAGAAACCCGTCCTCGTCCCGGGGGAGCCGGAATATGTCAGTCGCGTGGATCGGATCGCCAATGGGGTGCCGGTTAACGAGAATTTGCGCAAGCTGATCCGAACGATCGCCAAGGCGGCGGCGGTACCGTATCTGTTAGATAATCATTGACGTCTTGAAAGCAACCTAGCCTGTGGGGCAAATGCGATGAAACTGGCTTATTTCGATGACTTCAAGCTTGGCGTGGTAAAGGGCGACGGCGTGGTGGATGTCTCCGCCGTCGTTACCGATATTCCGCATACGGGCCCAGGGGATCTGATGAGTGGCCTGATCGCCCGCTTCGACGACTATAAAGGTAAACTGGAGGCTGCGACCAAGGCCGGTACGGCGGTCCCGCTTGCTTCGGTGCGCCTTCGTCCACCGCTGCCCAAGCCCGGCAATATCGATTGCATGGCCGTCAACTATATGGAGGACGGGACCCTCGCCGAGAAGCCGCTGCGCAACGGGTTTCATAAGGCATCGAGTGCGATTATCGGCCAGGGCGACGCCATGATCCTGCCGGATGCTCCGGGTACGATCTTCGAAGGCGAGGCGGAATTGGCGATGGTGATCGGCAAGCGCGCCGATAATGTGAGCGAGGCCGACGCGATGAGCTATGTGTTCGGCTATCTCAACTTCATCGACGGCTCGGCCCGCGGCCTGAAGCCGGACCGCAATGTGTTCTTTCAGATGAAATCACGGGCGACCTTCGCGCCGATCGGGCCCTTCCTGGTGACGGCCGACGAGATCAATGATCCTCAGAACTTGACGGTTAAGCTTTGGGTCAACGGCGAGATCAAACAGGACTTCAACACCAGTGACATGGCCCATAAACTGCCGGAGGTGGTGGCGTGGCTAAGCTCGCTCCACGCGTTGGAGCCGGGCGACCTTGTGGCGACGGGAACCAATCATCGGGGACTGAGCGCGTTCCAGGACGGTGATGTCGTTGAGCTTGAGGTCGAGGGATTGGGACGGCTTAAGATCAACGTGCGCGACGATTTGGAACGGACTTGGTTGCATGAGACCCGTTTGGACCGGAAGAACCAGGGCCATGACACGCCAACGCCGCAGCTGACCGGCAAATACGCGCCGAACGGGGGGTAGACGCTATGGCGGGCATTGATCAGTTTGGCCTCGACGTTGGCATCTATGGGCCGTTGGCTGAGCCGGGGACCATCACCACTTTGGCGCGTTTTGCCGAGGATGCCGGGTTTCAATCGATCTGGCTCGCCGATCACGTGGTGTTTCCGGCAAAATTCACCTCGAAATACCCGTTCAGCGCGAACGGAGATTTTCCGGCGCCGACTACCGATCCGCTGCTCGAACCCATTGCGGCGATGGGGGTTCTGGTCGGGGCGACCAAGCGGATTCGAATCGGCACGGCGGTCTTGATCATCCCCTATCGCAACCCGGTGCTGTTGGCGCGGATGCTGATCACCATTGACCAGTTTTCCGGCGGGCGGGTCATTCTCGGCGCCGGCGTCGGCTGGTTGAAGGAGGAGTTCGAAGCGCTGAATACCACCGACTTCGCCTTGCGAGGCAAAGTGACGGACGAATATCTGGAGATCTTCAAGGCTTTGTCGGCGGGCGGTGAAGTTGGCTATCAGGGCGAGACTTACAGTTTCGAGCCGGTTCACTCGGTGCCCGGCTCGGTGCAGCGTCCGCACCCGCCAGTGCTGATCGGCGGCGTGTCCGACCCGGCGCTACGGCGGGTTGCCCGCAATGATGGCTGGCTCGCGGTGGCCTTGGGAGCCAAGGAGATGCCGGAACGCATCGCCGCACTTAAGCGCATCTGCGACGAGCAAGGCCGGAAGTTCGACGCGCTGGAGATGGTCTATAAGATCTTCATTAATCCCGGAGAGCCGAAGATCGGCCCCTTTGGGTCTCGTGACATGGGTAGTGGATCCGAGGCGCAAATCGTCGACGATCTGAAATCAATTCTCGGCGCTGGTTTTGAGAGCATCATCGTGCGCTATAGAGGTGATAGTGCCGCTGTCCAGATGGAGCAGATGGAACGCTTCGCCAGCGAAATCGTACCGAGGTTGTAGGAAGGTTGAAGTATCTATTTGAAACTCTCATCGATATGAAAGCTGCATATCGATATCGTTAAGAGTATCGCAAAGAAGTACGGTCTCGAAGGTATCGTAACAAAATTAAAGATGATAGCGCGCAAGAAATAACCCCCCATCGGACTGCGTCCCGGTGCTTCGATGAATTTTCGGGCGATGACCTCACCCATTTGACCACGATCCAAATCGCCCCCACTGGTGTCCGGTAAAATCTACCCGTCTTTCTGGCGAACGCCATGACCGAAGCCTGAGGTGTTTTGGCGGCGCGAATGGTGGATAATGTAGGAAAATGACGACATATTGTTCCTATTTCTCGCCCATCGGCTACAGTGACTGTGCTTCGGCTTCGGCCCTGCCATTCGCCAGGACGACGGCTGATATTTTTGAAAACAGGTGATGCCCGGTGCGCCTAAATAAAGTCTCGTCAGTGCCGCTTCACTTGTCGGTATGGCCTGCACGGGGTGCGGGGGCGACGGTCGCAGTTCCCGGACTGCAGTGCGCTGACCCAGGAAAGCTGACAGGCCGATCGGGCTGGTCTTGCCGATAAAATTGGTTCCATCATTTTCGCCAAGGTGGTTCTTTGCGATGGGCCATCCATCGACTATATATTGCCGGAACGATGCCGCCTCCTCGCGGTGAATCGTCTTGCTGGGGGAGGCCTAGCCATGGCTGTCACCGAAGATTTTGAGATCAAGCCTAGCGTCTGCCCGCTTGATTGCCCGGACACCTGTAGTCTCGCGGTGAAGACCGACGGCACCCGGGTGCTTGAAGTTCGCGGCTCCGAGGGTAATCCCTATACCGCTGGGGTGATCTGTAACAAGGTCGTGCGCAGCTATCCGGAATTTGTCCATGGTGCGGCGCGGCTCACCCACCCGTTGAAGCGGGTCGGGCCGAAGGGGGTTGACGAATTTTCACGGATTTCCTGGGATGAGGCGCTCGGGCTCATCCATGACGGTTTCACCAAGGCGATCGCCAAGCATGGCCGGCAAACCGTGCTTCCGTTCAATTACGCGGGGCCACATGGTGAACTTGCCGGCGGTTCGATGGACCGGCGGTTCTTCCACAAGCTTGGTGCGTCCTTGTTAGCCCGTGCTCAGCTCTGCGGCGTCGTGCGTGGGTCGGCCTATGCCAGTCTTTATGGAACGGCGCCGGGTATGCCGCCGACGCAGATACGCCATTCGGACCTCATCGTTGTCTGGGGTAACAATGTCACGGTGTCGAACCTTCACCTAGCGCGGGAGATCAAGGTCGCGCGAGAGGCACGGGGTGCCAAACTGATCGTCATAGACCCGAAACGAACCCGGATCGCTGAGCAGGCCGATATGTTCATTCAAATCCGTCCGGGAACCGATGTAGTGCTCGGCCTTGCGATGGCGGCTGAGCTGGAGCGGCGCGGCGCCCATGACACCGCTTTCATCGGGCGCTGGGTCGCCGGCTATGACGACTACATGACCCACGCCCGTACCCATACGCCAGAGATGGTCGCCGAGATCTGCGGTGTCGATCGCGAGACCTTCGATGCATTGGCCTCTTGGTATGAGGCGGCAAAGATCGTTGGTGTTTCGGTCGGCAATGGAATTGAGCGCGGTCGTAGCGGCGGTTCCGGCCTTCGCAGCGCGATGGCGCTGCAGGCGCTGACCGGCAATCACGGTCGGCTTGGCGCCGGCGTGTTTGCCAAGCCGGGCAATTCCCTGCCTAAGTTCACTTCCCGATTGCAACGCCCGGATTTGATCCCTGAGGGGACGCGGACCATTAACATCGTCGACGTCTCCGCGGTCTTGCTAGACGATGCATTAGCCACACCGGTCAAGGCGGTGTTTATCTACAATCATAATCCGCTGGCGACCCATCCGGATCAGAACCGGATGCGCCGGGCGCTTGGCCAGGACGATTTGTTCGTCGTCGGTGCCGACGTGGTGATGACCGATTCCATGACCTATTGCGACGTGGTGCTACCGGCTGCGAGTCATTTCGAGTTTGCGGATATTTACGGCTCCTACGGACACCACTACCTGCAGCGGGCTGAGCCGGTTATCCCACCGGTCGGAGAATCGTTGCCGAACACTGAGATCTTTCGCCGGCTGGCGGCGCGGTTCGGTTTCGACGACCCGATCTTTCGCGACTCCGACCTTGAGTTGATGGATGCCGCCTTCGTCGATGGCGATCCCCGACTCAACGGTCTTCGCCCGAGCGAGCTTCCGCTCGATCGGGCGCTGGCCATGACCTCGCTGGAAGGCGAGGATTTAATTCTCTGCGATACCGTTTCGCCGGGGACTGCTTCCGGCAAGATCGAGCTGTTCAGCCAGGACTTGCAGGACCGATTCGGCTACGGCCTACCGCGCTTTGAGCCGGTTGCCAGAAAATTCCCACTCACCATCATCTCGCCTTCGTCCTCCAAGCGGACCAACGCAACTTTCGGTGGGTGCGCGCCGTCGGCAGGTCAAGAAGAGGTCGAGATCCACCCCACCGATGCCAAGGCGCGTGGGATCACCGGCGGTGAAACGCTGCGGGTGTATAACGAGCGAGGCGAGACCTATTTGACAGCCAGGATTTCCGATGGCGTCCTGCCGGGCGTGCTCTATACCCCGAAAGGGACCTGGCTCTCGGCTAGCCCGACCGGGCAAACAGTGAATGCCTTATTGGACGCTGATATACGCACCGATATTGAAGATGGCGCTTGTTGCAATGAAGCTTTCTGCGACGTGGCGCCGATGACCTGATGTTTTAGCGGTCTGGCGAGGGGCGGGCAGCTTTTGCATGATAGTAACACAAAAGCCGCCACTCGTTGCCAAGAGCGGCTTTGATCTTAAACAGAAGCGTTGAATCGCCGCTGCCGAAGAAAGACGGGCGCTCTAGTAGCCTTCGCGTTCCAACCGCTTGCGCATCAGCTTACGATGACGGCGTACTGCCTCGGCCTGTTCACGGGCCCGGCGTTCCGAGGGCTTCTCGTAATTACGCCGAAGCTTCATCTCCCGAAAGATGCCCTCGCGCTGCATCTTTTTCTTGAGCGCGCGCAGGGCTTGATCGACGTTATTATCGCGGACGGAAACGTGCACGGAAAGCGGCCTCCAGAAGGTATTAATCGTGACATAGTCACAGTGACCGGGGACACTTGCACCCCCAACGTTGGGTCGCAATAGCATAGACCGCTGGGCCTGCCAAGGCTGGATCTCGGATATTCGGCAACCAATTTACTGCGGTCGTGACGCTCCCGTACCTTTACCGCCCGCGGTACGCGTCCTATATCCGGTGCATGGCTGTACGTAACATCATCAAGATGGGTAATCCGGTGCTTGCCGCATGCGCCGCGCCGATCGATTCCTCGACGATCTCGGAACTGGTCGGGCTGCTGCCCGACATGGTGGAGACAATGCGTGCCGCCGGCGGGGTAGGCTTGGCGGCGCCGCAGATTGGTCGGAGTTTGCGGGCGATCATCTTCGAGGTTCCCGAGGCGCGCGCGACCAATGCGCCTGGTGACGAACCTCGCGACTTGCAGGCGCTGATAAATCCAGAAATTGAACCGTTGGATGAAGCGACCGAGCTTGGTTGGGAAGGGTGCTTGTCGATTCCGGGGCTGCGCGGCGAGGTCCCGCGTTTCATGCGGATCCGTTATCGGGGTCTTGATGGCGAAGGCAACCGGATTGAGCGTGAGGCAAGCGGTTTTCATGCGCGCGTAGTGCAGCATGAAGTCGACCATCTCGATGGGATCCTCTATCCCGAACGCATGCTCGACATGCGTCGCCTTGGTTTCGTTGACGAGATGTTGACAAGCGCAATACCCGCACCAATCGATGACCCGGAACCGACTGATGACACTTGAGAGCAACCAGCGGGATCGCCAGGCGTTGCGTGACAGGTTGCTGGAGGCGACGCTGCCGCATGTGGTCTTTGACGGCTGGGGGATGGCGGCGCTGGAAGCGGGGGCCCGGGACCTCGGCTTGGAGATCGGCCATATCCATGCGGTGTTCGCCAGCCCGACCAAGGACTTGGCGTCGCATTTCTCCGATTGGGCCGACCGACGTATGCTGCTGCGACTATCGGCGTTGGATCTTCCGGCGATGAGAGTGCGCGAACGGATCACCCTGGCGGTGCGGCTCCGTTTGCAGGAGCTAGCCGGTCATCAGGAGGCGGTGCGTCGCCTCGCCGGGTTTTTGATCCTGCCGGGAAATGCGAGCCTGGCTGCTCGCAATGGTTACCGCAGCGTCGATGCAATATGGCGCGTCGCCGGGGACAAAGCGGTCGATTTCAACTTTTATACCAAGCGCGCCCTGCTGGGGGCCGTGCTGGTCACGACCACGCTCCACTGGCTCGACGATACCTCGGCGGACCATGGCGAGACCTGGGCCTTCCTCGACCGCCGTATAGCGGGCGTCATGGGTATTCCGAAATTGCAGGCCCAGGCGAAGGGTTTTGCCGCTAAGCTGACCAAACCGCTGCGCGATCTTGGGATTGGCAGCTTCAGCGGAACCTGAATCACCGTCGCGAGGCCGGCGCTTCTGCGACTGGGGTTATTTGGACCTAGCCCGGTTTACATGACCCATCTTGCGACCAGGGCGACTTTCGGTTTTGCCGTAGAGATGCAGTTTAGCACCGGGTTCGGCCAGGATTGCCGGCCATTGCTCGACCGCCTCGCCGATCAGATTTTGCATCACCATTGGGCGCAAGAGATCGGGGAGGCCAAGGGGTTGCCCTGTCACCGCCCGCACGAGTTGCTCGAATTGACAGGTGACGGCCCCGTCCTGGGTCCAGTGGCCAGAATTGTGCGGCCGTGGCGCGATCTCGTTCATCAATACCTCGCCGTTTGGCAAGACGAACATTTCGACCGCTAACAACCCTACCAGATCCAACGCCTCGGCTAATGTGATGGCGATCAGACGCGCGGCCTCGGCAGTCACGTTTGAAACAGCGGCGGGGACCGTCGTGGTGTCGAGAATATGATCGACATGCTGGTTCTCGACGACCGGATAGGGGCGAATATCGCCGTCCAGGCCGCGGGCGACGATGACTGAAATTTCTTTTTTGAAGGCGACGAATCCTTCGAGAATGGCGTCGTCGGTCGCCAACGCCGCCCAAGCATCGCCAAGGTCACTGGTGGCCCGAAGCATCGCTTGCCCCTTGCCGTCATAACCAAAGCGACAGGTTTTGAGCACCGCCGGAAAACCAATCTCCGCCACCGCAACATCGAGTTCGGCTCGGTTAGTCACCAGGCGGTAGGGGGCGACGGGGATTTTATTGGTAACCGCGAAGGCCTTTTCGCGGCCGCGGTGTTGCGAGATCGCGAGGACGGTTGCAGCAGGCCGAAGTGGTTTGCGCGCGGCCAGAAACTCGGCCGTTTTGAGCGGGATATTCTCAAATTCGTAGGTGATGACATCGACACTCTTGGCAAAACGCGCCAGCGCTACCTCGTCGTCATAGGCGGCAACTGTTGCCGAACCGGTCACCTGCGAGGCAGGGCTGTCCGGTTCCGGCGTGAAGATGTGACAATGGTAGCCAAGGGGCGCCGCCGCGAGCGCGGCCATGCGTCCGAGTTGCCCGCCACCAAGAATGCCGATCACCTGGCCCGGCGGAACGATTTTATTCATAGCGCGTCGCTTGGTTCTTCGGCCACCGAGTCGCTCATCGCAAGGCGCCAAGCGGCCAGGGCCTCGGCGATCTTGGGGTCATGGATCGACAGAATAGCGATCGCTAGCAGTGCCGCATTGCCGGCGCCAGCCTCGCCGATCGCCAAGGTGCCGACTGGGATGCCCTTAGGCATCTGGACGATGGAGAGTAGGCTGTCCATACCCTTCAAGGCGCGGCTTTCGACCGGGACGCCGAGGACCGGCAAGGTGGTTTGCGAGGAGATCATCCCCGGTAGATGTGCCGCGCCGCCGGCGCCGGCTATAATGACCTTGAGGCTACGATCGCGCGCGCTTTCAGCGTAATCCGCCATCCGCTTCGGGGTTCGGTGTGCGGAAATAATACGCGTTTCGTAAGGGATTCCAAATTCATCGAGAATTTCTGCCGCGTGGCGCATGGTCGCCCAGTCCGACTGGCTTCCCATGACGATTCCGATCACCGGGGCGCCAACCACGGGAGCCGACTTTGGGCCGCCGCCTTCTTGACGAACCATGTCCGCCTCCGGCTAAGTGAAAGGCACATATTATAGGGATGGGGAGCGGGCCGACAAGCTCGGATCGTCTTTAGGGTGGTTAAGCGGCATGCTGCGCTGGAGGGTCTATGGCACTCTATAGCCTTTCCGAGTTGAAGATTCTCGTCGTCGAGGACAATCGGTTCATGCAGGAGTGGTTGTCGGATCCTTTGAAGGCGATGAATGTTGGCGTCGTCGAGATCGCCAGGAGCGGCAACCGCGCGAAGAAATTGATGGCTAACAATTCGTACGATTTGATCATCATCGATCAGGAGATGGAGGACGATACCGAGTTCCTCGCGAAACCGGTTTCCGCCAAGGTACTGCACCGCCGGATTTCGGGGATCATCGAGGCGCCTCGTAACTTCATTCGCACAGACGCCTATTTCGGGCCTGACAGGCGCCGTCGCCATGATCCGAACTTTGTCGGACCGAAAAGACGCAAGGGCGACAAATAGAGCGGTCGGCGGTCACGAGCTAGGCCAGGGCGTTCGGCTATGAGTTGGTAATCCAGATGAGCGACTCTGCTTGCAAATTCATTGATCTTAGCGGGACATTTTCCCGCCCGGAATTGGCAGTGCTCAACACGCACGTTGAGGCGTTGCGGGTTGCTGAACAACAGAGTGTATCTGGAGATGGTGGTGAAACCGGGGTCCAATTGATGGAGAGTTTGCGGATGGTTATTCGCAAGCAAGGAGCCGACGCGCTGGACAGACGCCGCTTGGCGAAGATCATCGGAGAAAGATAGAAAGCGACGCCCGGTTCAGGCAATGATGTCAGGCAGCAGATTGCTTTGGAGTTGCATGACCTGGTCTTTCAGGGCCAGCTTGCGTTTCTTCAAGCGCCTCAGCTTTAATTGATCGAAGCTCGATGTTGCCGACAAATTGTCGATGGCGTCGTCCAAATCCCGATGCTCCAGACTCAAGGCCTCGAGTTTAGCGTTTAATTCCTCGCGATCCTGCACGGTGGGTTCTCATTTCGAAGCAATCTAGACAACTGGTCGTAGCGTAAATTTGAAAACCAAGATAGGGCGTCCGGAGAGTCGAATGATAGACCAAGGCGACGATTTCTGGTGTTTTTCGCGGACTGTTTATGACGATGCCCAGGCGTGCTGTCTGGATCTCCAGGACAGATTCGGGTTTGATGTGAATATGTTGCTTTTTTGCTGCTGGAGCGCGGCTCGGGGGCAGGTCCTATCGGATGCGAAAACTGAAGAGATCCTGGTGATCACCAGGCCCTGGCGTCGCAACGTGATCGAGCCTCTACGCAGTGCGAGGCGTTGGTTGAAGGGGCGTGCAGACCCGGGGTTAAAAGGACCGGCGGACCCGACTGGGAGCGAGGATCTGCGCCGGCGTATTCTTGAGCTTGAGCTGGAGGGCGAAAAGGTGGAACAGGCGTTGATCATCGGCGCCCACAGTGCTGCGCGAGGCTCGATCGACGGCGCCGCAACCGACGCATCGCTTTCGGCGCGGCAACGGGCGAGCCGGAACCTCACCACTTATGCACGGGTTATCGGAGCGGGTCAGACCATGGAAATGACCAGGCAATTGGAAGCTTTGGTTACCAGTACCTTTGCGCGCGAGGCCGATGGCGCTATCGTCACCGGAGTGGGGCGCTTTGGCGCTCGGCGATGAACTCTTCAAAAGCAGGCTGTGAGCTGAGATGACCAAGACCCTTGCCCAAATTTCGACCGATCTGGCTTCCGGCCGCGCCACCAGCGCTGAATTGACGGAGGCGGCGCTTGCCGCGATCGATGCACCGGCTGGCGAGGGCGCGCGCACCTTCCGGCGTGTGTATCGTGATGGGGCCCGCGCCACGGCGGCGGCCAGCGACCAGTCCAGGCAACACGGTATCGCCGGCGGACCGCTGTCGGGCATCACGATTTCCATCAAAGACCTGTTCGATGTGGCCGGAGAGATCACTTTGGCCGGCTCCAAGGTGCGCGATCGATCGGCCCCGGCGATTGCCGATGCGCCGATCGTCTCCCGATTGCGAGCTGCCGGCGCGGTAATCGTCGGGCGAACCAACATGACCGAATTCGCGTTCTCGGGCTTGGGAATCAACCCACATTACGATACCCCCCGGAACCCTTGGGATCGGGCGACCGGACGGATTCCCGGCGGCTCCTCCTGCGGCGCGGCTGTTTCGGTCACCGACGGCATGGCGGCGGCGGCGATTGGTACGGATACCGGCGGTTCTGTGCGCATTCCCTCAGCCTTGTGCGGCCTGACTGGGTTTAAGCCGACGGCGCGCCGAGTGCCCACGGCTGGCGCGTTTCCGCTATCGACAACCTTGGACTCGATAGGCCCGCTGGCGCACAGCGTTGCCTGTTGCGCCTTGATTGATCAAGTGATGAGCGCGGCGGCAATCCGACGGGTAGTTGCGCGACCCCTGTCGACCCTGACCTTGGCGGTGCCTCAGACCATCGTTCTTGATGATATGGATGCCGTGGTCGCCGCCACTTTCCAGGACGCGCTGTCCCGGCTTTCGGCTGCTGGCGCGCGGATCGTTGAGATTCCCTTTGATGTTATCGCGGATATCCCCAAGGCGAATGCCAAGGGAGGCTTCGCGCCGCCGGAAGCGTTTGCGGCATTGCGCAGCCTGTTGGCGGAGGATGAAACCCGTTTTGATCCCCGGGTCGCGGCCAGGATCAAACGTGGGGCGGAAATGACGGCGGCGGATTATCTCGATTTATTGGATGGCCGTCAGGCGATCCGCGATAAGGCTGATGCGGTGTCGCGTGACTTCGATGCGCTGTTGTTGCCAACAGTCCCGATGGTGGCGCCGCCGATTGCCGATCTCGTGGCAACAGACGCGGCCTATCACGCAGCTAATCAGCTGATGTTACGTAACTGCTCGTTTGGCAACTTCCTTGACCGTTGCGCGACCACGCTTCCCATTCATCAGAGCGGATCGGCGCCGGTCGGGTTGATGGTCATGGGGGAAACTATGGGGGATGCTAAAGCCTTGGAAGTCGCGGCGGGGATCGAGGTCGCGTTGGCGAGTTGATAGCCGACGCTAAGGCCGTTTGGCGGGGCCCCCATCTTCGCGCCAGCGTTTGACAGAGCCGGTATCCAGGTCGAACAGGTCGAGTACTCGGCCGAGGGTGTGGTCGACCATATCTTCCAATGATTTCGGATTGGCATAGAAGGCTGGGACCGGCGGTGCGATGATCGCGCCCATTTCTGATAGCGCCAGCATGTTGCGCAGATGGCCGGAATGCAGCGGCGTCTCGCGCACCAGACAGACCAGACGACGGCGTTCTTTCAGAACCACGTCGGCGGCGCGGGAAAGCAGGGTGTCGGTCACCCCGGTCGCGACTTCCGCCATGCTCTTGACAGAGCAAGGAGCGATGATCATCCCCATGGTTCGAAACGATCCCGACGCGACCGACGCGCCGATATCCTTGTTGACATGCACCACATCGGCGCGGCCATGCACGTCGGCGACTTTCAGGTCGGTTTCGTAAGCCAGCGTCACCTCGGCGGCGCGAGACATCACCAGATGACTTTCCGGCCGCGTCTCGTCAGGCAGGCTGCGCAGCAGTTCCAGAAGCCGTACGCCGTAGATGACCCCGGAGGCCCCACTGATCCCGATCACGAGGCGCTGTTTGCCTTGGTATGGCATGAAAATTCTTTGACTGTGGTTAGGGAGGCTTAAAAATAGCCGCGAACTATGGTTGAGCCGAGGTGATTGCACAAGCCGAAATCGGAGCGTGCTATTTCTTGGTGCCTAAAAATGATCTAGACCAGAGCTGGAAGCAAGAGAAGCGATGGCGATCAAGCAGCGTCACGCCGATTTGGACCGTCAATTGGAACTAGAGCAAAAGAGGCTGATGCTCGATTGGGGCATGCTCGCAGACCTCAAAAGACCAAAAATCGCGCTCAAAAACCAATTGTAAGACGCCTAATCCGTGTTGTGCGCATAGGCGACACTGTCACCGAGCCCTGTTCCGGTGCAGCGATGCCATATGCCTGTCTTTCCAACCCGTACGCGGGCATCGGCACCCAAAGTATCGGCTCTCAGGTTACTCGCCGCATGATGTCGCTTGCGAAGCGCCGCATGCGATCCAGGCATTGCTCAAGGTTATCGCTCTCACCGCCGATCACCAAATGCTCGAGCCCGGCTTCGCGATAGGCGCCGATATCCTCAAGAATGGCGTCGGCCGGCCCAGTAAAGGACCGGCGATCGCCCTCGGGGGTCTTCTCGGCCTCTCCCGATTTGTACCAGATCACGAACAGGCCCCGGGCGATGTCTGATGGATTACGTCCCGCCGTTTCGGCTGCCGCCGTCACATCTGCTAGGCCGGCGGCATAACGCTCGGCTGTATCAAAGGGAGCCTTGGGGTTGTTGCCGACCGGGTACCAACCGTCGCCCAGCCGCCCGGCGCGGCGTCTGGCTGCCTTGGCCTCGCCGCCGATCCAAAGCGGCGGATGGGGTGACTGGACCGGTTTGGGAAAGAACTTGAGGTCCTCGAACTGGACATGTGCGCCGTGGAACCGGGGCTGGTCCTCAGTCCACAAAACCCGGAAGGCTTGAATATATTCATCGGCGACCTTGCCGCGGTCTGCAAAGGATGGGCCTCCGAGCAGCGCGATCTCCTCGGCCATCCAACCGACCCCGAGACCCACGGTGAGCCGACCTTTCGACAGCACGTCGACGGTGTTTAGCATTTTCGCGGTGAGCACCGGTGGTCGGTGCGGCAGCACCATCACCGATGTGAGAAGCCGGATCGAACGGGTGGCGGCGGCGACGAAACCCAGGGTGGTGATCTGCTCCAGGCACTCACCACTATCCTCGGCGAACCAGCGCCCGGACTTGGTATAGGGATAGGGCGAGTCAACCTGCTCGGCGATGACCACATGGTCGCTGAAGCCGAGATGCGCAAAGCCGAGGACCTCGGCTTCGGTGGCGATGATCCTCAGCGAGTCCGGGTCCGCCGCCGGGCCTCGAATACCAAGATGAAGTCCGAATTGCATTACCTAACCTGTCTTAAAACCCGAACCCGTCTCAGAACGGCGTATCGCCGGCGATGGTGATCCGGTGCATGCGCCGTCTATCGTTATAATCGGCAAGCGCCTGATGCTGGACACAACGATTGTCCCAGAGGGCAAGAGAACCAACCTCCCAACGGAACCGGCAGGTAAATTCGGGCCGTGCCGAATGGTTGCGTAGGAAGTCGATCAGGGCATCGGCCTCCTTCTCATCGAACCCATCCAGGGTTTGCGTGTGATTGCCAATATAGAGCACCTTGCGGGCCGTTTCCGGATGGGTCCTGATCAACGGGTGCGCGGCTTCGGTCGGGACATTGCCGGGATCGCGGATCTTCGCTTGCATGATGGGGTTTGTTGCATAGCGTTCGGCCCGGCTTGATTTTCCCGAGTTGCGTCGAAAACCGTCACCGACATTGAAAGTCCTGATGGCCGAGATGGCGTAACGCATCGGCGCGGACAGGGTTTCGTAGGCTAGATACTGATTGGAGAACATCGTATCGCCACCGCGCGCCGGAACTTCCTTGGCGTAAAGCATGGTCGCCATCGCTGGCTGTGGGTTGAACATCTGATCGGTGTGCCAGACCGAGCCGAATGTGTAGCCGTCATTGGGTTCCTTGACGATCTCGAGGATCTCCGGGTGTTCATCAAGTCCGCGCATATAGGGATGGAAATGGATGTCGCCAATGCGTCGAGCGAAGGCAATCTGCTGCTCCGGCGTGATGGCCTGATCCCGAAAGAACACGACGCAGTGCTCCATCCAGGCCTGATGTACTTCGTCGAAGGTCTGATCATCAAGATTGCCGAGATCGACTCCGTGCAGCACGGCGCCGACAGAACCCGAGACAGGTTCGACCTCGATATGTTGGTAGCCCATGGCTCTCTCCCAATAACAAACCCGCCGTCGCGTGCGAACGGTAGAACCCCGACAGCTTGCGACTACCGCGCGAGTTTATCGCAGCCTCTATCCAGAACGCCAGCCGGCTGGCGGTCTTGTCCCGAGCCTAACCGCGTCGATCCGACCTGTGATCTCGGGCTCAAGCGTCTAAGAATACGGTTTCCTGCTCGCCGCGCAAATGCACGTCGAAGACATAGACCGCGCGTCCTGGTCCATCCTGGCGCGCGCCGATCAGGGTCTGGCGACGTTCCTCCGGGACCGAGCGGAGCACAGGGTCAGCATCATTGGCGCTCGTCTCGTCAGAAAAATAGATCCGGGTGAAGGCGTGCAGCGGCATGCCGCGCATGAAGACAATCACGTTCAGATGCGGTGCCTGGCCGTCGCCGATCGGGCCAGGCTTGACGGTCTCGAAGATGAAGCGGTTTTCCGGATTGGTCCCCGTCCCGGTGCGCCCAAACCCGGCGAACCCGGCATTTGAGCTTCGGCTATCGGCTGGATGGGCGTAGCGGCCCTGGGCGTCGGCTTGCCAGATCTCGATCATCGCATCAGGAACCACCGTATCTTCCGCGTCGAGAACCCGACCTTCCACCCGAATAAGTGTCCCTTCGGTATCGTCGGAGACCATCGTCCCGGAGGCGATGCTGGACATCTCCGTATACCCGTATTGCTCCGGCGTGAGGCCATAGGCGAAGAACGGGCCAACGGTTTGGGAGGGTGTTTGCTTCAAGGCCATGGCTCAGCTCTCCATCAGCGTGGCCTTGAGGCCGCGCAGGACGAAATCAAACTCATAGCCGAGCGCAAAACCCTCTTCGGTGGCGTCGAGGGAAAATTTCTTGATAAGCAACTCGCGGGCGCCGTCGGGTGTGGCGTTATAGATCGGATCCAGCTCAAGCAAGGGGTCGCCGGGGAAATAGGACTGGGTGACCAGTCGGGTGACGAATGAGGGCCCGAAAAGCGAGAAATGAATATGCGCCGGTCGCCAGGCATTCGCATGGTTGCCCCAGGGATAGGCGGCGGGCTTGACGGTGGTGAACTTGTAGACGCCGTTCTCGTCTGTCACGCATCTGCCGCCGCCGAAGAAATTCGGATCAAGCGGCGCGTCATGCTGGTCGGCGGCATGCATATAACGGCCAGCAGCATTGCATTGCCAGATCTCGATCAGGGTGTTCGGTTGTGGACGTTCATTCTCGTCCAGGACCCGGCCGGTGACGATGATCCGCTCGCCCAGCGGTTCGCCACCATTTTTGGCGCCATTCTTGGTCAGGTCGTTGTCGAGCGGATTGAGCGTTTCGTGACCGAAAACTGGCCCAGTAATCTCGGATAGTGATTGTGGCAGCGGAATCAGGGGTTTGCTGGGGCTGCGCAGCACTGTCGACTTGTATTCCGGTGTCAGATAGGCCGGCTGTGTTTGCCAGTCTCGAGGGGTGTAGGCAGCCTCGGTCATGGTCGGTCTCCCGTGTTGCGATGGTTTGTTCAGATGATTTATCTCAAGGATATCATGTGGCGCTAGCGCGTCGATCTTTCGATCGAAAATATCTCAGATCACCAGGATCGCGCGAAAGTCGTTCACATTAGTTAGGGTTGGCCCGCTGATCACCAAATCCCCCAGAGCTTCGAAAAAACTATAGCCATCATTGTCGTTGAGTCGGACGCGCGCCGACAACCCTAACGCGGTGGCCCGGGCCAGGGTATCGGGCAGGTAAAGTGCACCGGCATTGTCCTCGGTCCCGTCGATCCCATCGGTGTCGCAGGCGATGGCGGAGAGGCGGTCGATGCAGTCGCCGGATCGCTCCGCCAATGCCACGGCTAATGCCACCAGGAACTCGGCATTGCGCCCACCGCGTCCGGAGCCGCGCACGGTAACTGTGGTCTCGCCGCCGCTTAGCAATACGCAAGGTGTGGCGGCGGGTTGGCCATGGCGGGCGACCTGGCTGGCGATTCCGGCATGCATGCGGGCTACTTCGCGCGCCTCGCCCTCGATCGCATCACCGAGAATGACCGGTGTGACGCCGGCAGCGCGGGCCACGTTCGCCGCTGCTTCCAAGGCCATTTGCGGCGTGGCGACCAAGGTGGTCTGGCTGTCCGCGAAGACCCGGTCACCGGGCTTGGGGGTTTCCTCAACAGCCTCCGCCAGTCTGGTGGCAATCGCAGTTGGTGGCGTCACGTTGTATTTTGCCAGGACGCTGACGGCGTTCGCATAGGTGGTGGGATCCGCCACCGTCGGGCCGGAGCCGATGACATCCAGCTCATCCCCCGGCACGTCGGAAATCGCGAAGGCCACCAGCCGCGCCGGCGCCGCTGCCGCGGTAAGCCGCCCGCCTTTGATCGCCGAGAGATGTTTGCGCACGCAATTCATCTCGTGAATGGTTGCGCCAGATTTCAGCAGATCCGCCGTCACCGCTTGCTTGTCCTCCAGGGTGATTCCATCGGCTGGAAGCGATAGCAGGGCGGAGCCGCCGCCGGAAATCAGGCAAAGTGCCAGGTCGTCCTTGGTCAACCCTTGAGCCAAGGCGAGTATGCGTCCGGCGGCGGCGCGTCCGGCGGCATCCGGCACTGGATGGGCGGCCTCGACCACCTCGATCCGATCGCAAGTAACGCCATGACCGTAACGGGTGACCACCAGACCTTCCAGGGGCCGCTCCGGGGAATGCGCCGTCCAGAAATCTTCAACGGCGCGTGCCATTGCACCACCCGCCTTGCCGGCGCCAAGCACCACGGTGCGTCCCTTTGGCGGGTTTGCCAGAACTCGTTCCAGGTGTGGCGGCAGACAAAGCGCCGGATTGGCGGCGGCAACTGCAGCCTCGAATAGGGATTTCAGCAATTTCGCGGGATCGTGCACGTCTGGCTCCGAGGCGATGTCGAATGGCGAAAACTAGGAGTGCGGGCGGTAGGAGGCAAGATCAAGCTTGGGCCAGGTAAGATCAAGCTTGGGAAAGACGGTCACGCTCCCTGTCACTGGGCCGCCCTCGGGCCTATAATCGCAGCGTGCCGTGAATAGGCTGGAGAAACCCGAGATGAGCGCCCGCAAGGGTTTGTTAAAGACCTTGGCTTATGGCGGTTAGTGCTGGTCCGGCCGCGAGGGGGCGCGGCGCGATGAGATTGGTTCGCTCTGGGCGGCCTTGGGCATCGATAGTGAATGGGGTCGTTTGCGCTCGGTGATCGTGCGTCGCCCTGGCGCGGAGTTGGACGTCTCCCTATCGGATCCCGACGCGCTGCATGAGATGGAGGTCGAGACCCGGGATGCCGGTCTGTAATTTGGCTCCATGCATTTCATGGGGTGTTGCGCGTCGTCGACCGGGATTTGGCGGTGTGCTGGTGGCGGCGGACACCTTTCGCGACAGTCGGGCGCTTCAGGAGCGCGGCCACGAGATTATCTGGATACCCGAGGGCGACGACATGGATCTCAATCGCGGCCTTAATTTTGTCACCCTCGGGCCGCGTAAGGTTTTGATGGTGGCCGGCTATCCAACGGTGCAGCGTGTCCTGGAGGCCGCCGGGGCGGCGTGTGTGGCGGTCGACTGCTCGGAACCAAGGCTGCCGGAGCGATTAGGTGCCTTACCGGCGCGATTGAGCGGGAGCTGGTTGGCTAACGGGGATGAGCCCGCGTCATCAGACAAGCATCGCCGTATGAAAAGAACCGGTACGCATCGCTGATGGCATGCTCATAGGCGGCCAATACGACGTCCCGGCCGGCCAGTGCCGAGACCAGCATCAGCAATGTCGAGCGTGGCAGGTGAAAGTTGGTCAGCAGTATGTCGACTACCTGGAACCGGAACCCGGGGGTGATGAAAAGATCGGTCTCGCCGGAGAACGGTTTCAACTGGCCGCCCCGTGCGGCGGATTCCAATACCCGTAAGCTGGTGGTGCCGGCGGCGATGACCCGGCCCCCGGCGGCCTGGGTTTCGGTGATGGCCTGGACAGTTTTCAGGCCGACTTCGGCCCACTCGGTATGCATGAGATGGCCATCTGTATCGTCGGCTGTCACCGGCAGGAACGTGCCGGCGCCGACATGTAGCGTCACGGTCGCGCGGCTCACCCCGCGCAGATCCAATTTTGCGAGCAACAGGGGGGTGAAATGCAGGCTCGCGGTCGGCGTCGCCACCGCGCCATCGCGGGCGGCGAACATGGTTTGATAGTCCGTGGCGTCGGTGCTCGAGTCGGCACCGCCGCCGCGTTTAATATAGGGCGGCAGCGGCATCCGCCCATTTGCTTGCAGGCGTTTGAGCAAGCTCTCGTCGTCGAGGTTGAAATCCAGCACCACCTCGCCGCCGTCTCGGGACAATACCCGGGCGCTGAGGCTTTCGGCGAAGGCGATCACGTCGTCCGGGCGCAGTCGTTTGGCCGGTTTGGCAAAAGCGGCCCAGCGACCGGGGGCGAGCCGTTTGTGCAAGGTCGCCTCGATCCGCGTGGTGCCGCGCCGACCAACGAGCCTTGAGGGAATGACCCTGGTGTCGTTGACCACCAGAAGATCACCGGGCTGAAGCAACGTGGGAAGATCCCGTACCGTTCTGTCGGCCAGCACCGGTCCGGTCATGTCCAGCAGGCGGGCGGCATCGCGCGGTCTTGCCGGATGCTGGGCGATCAGTTCCGGCGGTAGATCATAATCGAAGAGGTCGACCCGCATCGGCTGCTAGGCCGGGGTGTTGTCTTGCACTTGGCGCAGATGCTTCGGCAACGTCGAGATGAAGATCCGGAACGGCACCAGCAGGGCCGCCGCCATGGCCAGCTTGGCCCCATAGTCACCGATCGCCCAGGTCACCCAGGGTAGGCCAGTGGCATAAAAGGCAATGGAAAAGAACAGCGCCGTGTCGACGGTCGAGGAAATAACCGAGGATACCAACGGCGCCTTCCACCAGGTCTGCCGGCGCATCCGATCAAAAATCGCGATATCGAGTAGTTGCGCGACCAGGAAGGCGGTGCCTGAGGCGATGGCGATACGCGGGTCAGCGAAGATCAACGACAAGGTCACGCCCGTCGCGAAACCGGCATAGACGACCTTGCGGGCTGGTGACGCGCCGAACAGCCGGTTGGTCAGATCGGTCACCAAAAAGGCGATGGGGTAGGTTAGCGCCCCCCAGGTCAACCATTCGTTGATCGGGTACCCGACAGCGATGTTGGAGACCAACACCACCAGACCCATGGCCAGGATGCCGGCGACCACGCCCTTCAATTCAATGCTCCGCATGTCGCGGTTCTCCTGCAAGTTTTCGAATTTCGCGCTTAATAGGTCGAGAGTCCGGTGCTGTCCAACCAAATCGGCGCTTTCGTGGAGCTTGTCTTGCGCCGCCTCAGCCCGCTTCCTACACTCACTGCCAAGACTTGGGAACGGAACGGGGGCCGGCGTGCCAGGAGCAACACCGCGCAATATCGATGTGGCACGTTACCTGGATCATCATCGGATGATGCATAGGATTCGTGCCTTTGAGGAGGCGGCGGCCAGGGCCAATAAGGAGCAACTGGTGCTCGGCGCGATCCACCTTTCGATCGGCCAGGAGGCCATCGCCTCGGGCGTTTGCAGAAACCTGCGCACCGATGACTATCTGCTTTCAACCCATCGGGGGCACGGGCATACCTTGGCCAAGGGTGCTAATGCCACCGCGATGATGTCGGAGCTGCTGGGCCGTGAAGGCGGAATCTGCCAGGGCAAGGGCGGATCCATGCATATCGCTGATTTTGGTGTCGGCATGCTCGGCGCCAACGGGGTGGTGGCGGCGAATATCAACATCGCTGCCGGCGCCGCCCATGCGATCAAGCTGAAAGGCGAGGATGGGGTCGCCTGCAGCATTTTCGGTGATGGGGCTATCAATCGAGGCCCGTTCCTGGAAGGGCTCAACTGGGCCGGAGTGTTCAAGTTGCCGGCGCTGTTTGTCTGTGAGAGCAACGGCTTCGCCTCGACCACCCGGACGGAGGCGATGACCTCGGGAGACGGCCCAGCAGCACGGGCGCGCGCCCTTGGCATTCCGGCGGATGAGGTTGATGGCAATGACATCGTTGCGGTGGATGAAACCGTGCGGGCGGCGGTGAATGCCATCCGAGGCGGCGGCGGGCCCCGGTTCATCGTCTGTAAGACCTACCGGCTACACGGCCATACGGCATCGGACCCGGCGGCTTACCGCCCCCGCGAAGAAGTTGATGTGGCCTGGAAGAACGATCCGATCGCCCGCTGTGCCGCTATTTTGCGCGAGGTGGGGGTGAAAGCGGTGGAACTAGAGGCGCATCGCGATGCTGCCGCCACCGAGATGGACGAAGCCTACGAGATCGCCAAGGCGGCGCCCTGGCCGGATCTGGCGCTGGCCTATACGGATGTTCAAGACATTGGGGACCCGCGCGAGAGGGCCTTTTGATGACGGTCATGACCTATGCTGAGGCCGGCATGACGGCGCTGGCCGAGGAGATGCGGCGCGACCCCCTGGTCTGGGCCGTCGGCGAGGATCTCGGGCGTGGCGGTGTGTTCGGGCAGTACAAGGGATTGGTCGAGGAATTTGGGCCGGAGCGGATTTCCGATGCCCCGATTTCGGAGTCGGCGATCATGGGCGCCAGCGTCGGCGCAGCGATGGCCGGAACCCGACCGGTGGTCGAGATGCGGTTCGCCGATTTCGCCCTTTGCGCTGTCGATGAGCTGGTCAACCAGGCCGCCAAGGCCCGCTACATGCTCGGCGGCCAGACCAAGGTGCCGATGGTGATCCGCGAACCCATGGGCATGTGGCGCTCCTCTGCCGCCCAGCACAGCCAGTCATTGGAAAGCTGGTACACCCATATTCCCGGCCTGGTGGTCGCGGTGCCGTCGACACCGGCGGATAACAAAGGACTGTTAAAAGCGGCGATCCGCGCCGACGACCCCGTGGTCTATTTCGAGCATAAGAACCTCTGGGGCATGGAGGGTGAGGTGCCGGACGGTGATCTATTGATCCCCTTCGGGAGGGCCCGGATTGAGCGTGAGGGCCGCGATATCACGATTGTTTCCTGGTCGTCACAACTGCACACCGCAAGCCGGGCGTCCGGTATACTAGAAAAGCAGGACATCTCCGCCGAGGTGATCGATTTACGGACGCTCTGGCCGTGGGATCGCGACGCGGTCTTCGCGTCGGTCGAGAAGACGGGGCGGCTGTTGATCACCCACGAAAGTGTCTCGGTCGGTGGGTTTGGCGCCGAGATTGCCGCGACGGTCTCGGAGTACTTATTCAAGGCGCTGAAGTCTCCGGTGCGCCGCCGCGCCGCGCCGCGTATACCGATATCTTATGCGCCGCTGCTGGAAGATGTGGTCCGAGTGTCCGAGGCGCAAATCGTCGAGACCGTGCTTGAGATGATGTCGAGTTAATACAGAAGCAGCCTTCGGCAGCTAAATTTTAGGGAGGACGTTCGCATGGTCAACCGCATCATCGACGATCAAATTGTCATTACTAATTCTGTCACCAAGATTGGCTCGGAATGCGAGGGGCGCGTGGTCTTGGGGGCCTCGCATGGTGGGATCTATGCAGCCTATCTGGCGGTCAAAGTGAAGGCCCGGGGAGTCATCTTAAACGATGCTGGGTGGGCCAAGGACGATTCCGGTGTTTCCGGTAGTGGCTATTGCCAGGGCCTGAACGTCCCCTATGCCACGACCGACACCATGTCCTGTCGTATAGGCAATGGCGAAAGCGCGGTCGCCGAGGGAGTGATCTCATTCGCCAATCCACTGGCGCTATCGTTGGGGGTGACCGTGGGGATGTCGGCGCTGGAGGCTGCGTGGTGCATGACCAAGGCCGACCGAAGCACTCAACCCGCACCAAGCTATGCCGAGGCCCGCAAAGAGCTGCCGGTCAAACCGGGTGAGAGGATGATTGTGCTGATGGACTCGATCTCGTTGGTGGATGATCAGGACGCCGGGCGGATCATCGTCTCCGGCAGCCATGGCGCCATGCTCGGCGATGATCCGGCGACGGCTATCCGAGGTGACGCTTTCGCTGGGTTCTTCCATGATGCCGGCGGTGGTAAGGGCGGCGCGGCGACTACCCGGCTTCCGGCATTGAACCAACGGGGTATCATCGCTGGCACCGTCGGGTGTATGTCGGCGCGGATTGGCGATGGTGAATCGATCTACCGCGACGGCGTGCTCTCGCATTTGAACGAGGTCGCCGTCGCGGCGGGAGGCAAGGTCGGTATGCCGGCTAAAACCTTCATTGACTCTCTCGTCACTAAATAACGGAGATCCATCATGGCGCTATACGGCAAGGGCATGTTGATGACCTTCACCGAGACCTCGGTGGGCGTCGAGGAAGATTTCAACGAGTGGTACAATCGCGAGCATATTGACGAGCGGGTATGGATGCCCGGCTTTCACCGGGCCCGCCGTTATGTCGACTGTGACGGTGATGCGCTGATCAAGTATTTCGCCACCTATGAGACCGACAAGGTCGAGAATTTATGTAACCCTGCCTATATGGAATTGCTGAAGGATCAGTCCGACTGGTCGAAGAAGGTAATGGCGACCTTCCACAAGTTCGATCGGGTCACCGCGCGGATCACCATCGATCAGTCACATGGCTTTGCCGGGGCCTGCGCCTTTGCCCGCTTCTTTCCGGCGCCGTCGGTGATGGAGGCGCTGAGAGGTTACCTGGAAAGCGACCTGTTGCCTGCTTTGGTGGCGCGGCCGGGAATGATCGGTGCGGTTCTGGCGGAGAACGATCTGGATGTGGTGAACGAGGGACGCAAGGCACAGGGTACGGTGATCCCGAAAAACGAAACGCCGCAATGGATCGTGCTGCTGGAAGGCCAAACCACCGAGGTGACGGCAGCGGCGTTGCGCGCCGGGTTTGCCGGCGGGTTGGCGGATCATGGCGTCGCGGCCGAGGCCATCGATACCGCGAACCATGTTCTGATGTTTGGGAATTGCCGGTAGTCGGATGGTCTTAGCATTTTCCGTCACCCAGACCGACGGCGCCGCCCGAAGTGGTCGTCTGGAAACCGCGCATGGGGCCATTGACACTCCGGCATTCATGCCCGTCGGCACCGCCGCGACGGTGAAGGGTATGCTGCCAAGCTCGGTCAGGGATACGGGCGCACAAATTCTGCTCGGCAATACCTATCACCTGATGTTGCGGCCTGGCGCCGATCGGATCGAAGCGCTCGGCGGTTTGCACAACTTCATGCAATGGCACGGCCCGATCCTGACCGATTCAGGCGGCTATCAGGTGATGTCTCTGAAGGATTTGCGCAAGCTCGATGAGAATGGCGTGCGGTTCCGCAGTCACATCGATGGCAGCTATCATACATTATCACCGGAAAGCTCGATCCGAATTCAGCACCAGTTGGACGCTGACATCACCATGGCTTTCGATGAATGCACGCCGTTTCCGGTGACGTCGGAAGTCGCAGCGGACTCGATGCGGCTGTCGATGCGCTGGGCCGGGCGTTCGAAGGAGGCTTTTGTTCCGCGCGATGGTTATGGCTTGTTCGGCATCGTTCAGGGCGGTGTGTTCGATGATCTCAGGCGTGACTCGGCGGCGGCGCTGGTTGATATTGGTTTCGATGGCTACGCGGTTGGCGGGCTTGCGGTCGGCGAAGGCCAGGTCGAGATGCTGCGGGTGCTCGATTCTACCGTGCCGGAATTGCCGAAGGGTCGGCCCCGCTACTTGATGGGGGTGGGCAAGCCGCATGATCTGGTTGAGGCGGTACGGCGGGGTATCGACATGTTCGACTGTGTGCTACCGACCCGTTCTGGGCGGACCAGTCAGGCGTTCACCCGGCGCGGGGCGATCAACCTTCGCAACGCCCGGCACAGCGCCGACCCAAGACCGTTGGATGAGGCTTGCGGCTGCCCCGCCTGCGACGGTTTCTCCCGCGCTTATCTGCAGCATCTGGTAAAGGCCGGCGAGATGCTCGGCGCCATGCTGCTGACCTGGCACAATCTGCACTATTATCAGGAATTGATGGTGGGTTTGCGCGCGGCGATCTCGGCGGGGAGTTTGGAGGCTTTCGTGGCCGACTTCACCGAGACCCAGGCCAAGGGCGATATTCCGCCGATTTAATTTGATTGAACGGCGCTGATGAAGCAGTTGATCATCGATAAGGCACGGGAACTCGGATTTTGCGCGGTCGGATTCGCGCCGGCCGCCGTAGGCGCCCGCGAGCAGGCGCGCCTTGATGCCTTCCTCGCCGCCGGCCAGCATGGCGACATGGACTGGATGGCGCGCAATGCCGAGCGTCGCCGGGACCCAAGAGTTCTTTGGCCGGAGGCGCGCTCGGTTATCGTATTGGCCACGAATTACGGCCCCGAGCGTGACCCGCTGGGGGATCTCGGCGCGCGCGACCGGGCTAATATCTCGGTATATGCGCGCAATCGCGACTATCACGACCTCCTCAAGAAACGCTTGAAGCGCCTGGGTCGTTGGATGGTCGAGGAATTCGGCTGCGCGTTGAAGGTCTTTGTCGATACCGCGCCGGTGCTGGAAAAACCTTTGGCTGCAATGGCCGGCGTCGGCTGGCAGGGTAAGCACTCCAACTTGGTGAGCCGGGAGTTCGGTTCGTGGTTGTTTCTGGGCGAGGTGTTCACCACCCTGGAGCTGGAGCCGAACAGGCCGGAGGTCGACCACTGCGGGTCCTGCCAAGATTGCCTCGATATCTGCCCGACGGCCGCCTTTCCGGCACCCTATACCTTGGATGCATCGCGCTGCATCTCCTACCTGACGATTGAGCATAAGGGGCACATTCCCGAGGAATTTCGCGCGGCGATGGGCAATCGGATCTATGGCTGCGATGACTGCCTCGCTGTGTGCCCATGGAATAAGTTCGCGCAAACCGCCAGCGAGGCGGCGTTCGTGCCTCGGGCAGATCTCGACCTGCCGCTTCTGACGACGTTTCTCGATTTGGATGACGTGGCGTTTCGTACCCATTTCAGCGGCTCACCGGTCAAGCGCATCGGCCGTGACCGTTTCCTACGTAACGTTTTGATAGCGCTTGGTAACGCCGAAGCAACAGCCGTTCCGCCGGCATTGGAGGCCTTGCTCCTGGACGCCTCTGCTTTGGTTCGTGCGATGGCGGTTTGGGCGATCCAGCGGATCGCACCGCCGGACCAGCTTGCGATCCTTCGGGCCACCTTTGAACCCGGGGAGGTCGACGAGGATGTGCGCCGGGAGTGGCGACCAATCGGCGATTGTGAGTAACGCCGACGATTAGTCGGGCTGGGCTTTTTATTGAGGATAACGCCATGGATGCCGAGGAATTTCGCAAGCACGCCCATACCATGGTCGACTGGATGGCGGACTATATCGACCGGGTCGAGGACTATCCGGTTCGCGCCCAGACGGCCCCCGGCGATATCGCTGGGCGTCTGCCGAGCGAAGCGCCGGAAAATGGCGAGGCGATGGATGAGATCTTTGCCGATTTTAAATCGATCGTCGTGCCGGGTATCACCCATTGGCAGCACCCGAGTTTTTTTGCGTACTTTCCTGCCAATTCCAGTCCGCCCTCGATATTGGCGGAGATGCTGACCGCGAGTTTGGGCGCCCAGTGCATGCTCTGGCAGACCAGTCCGGCGGCGACGGAGATGGAAACCCTGATGATGGAGTGGCTGCGTCGGATGACTGGGTTGCCGGAGGGGTTACACGGGGTGATCCAGGACTCGGCGTCCGGCGCCATCCTCTGCGCCTTGCTGACGGCGCGGGAGAAGGCCACTGGGTGGACGAGCAATGCCGAGGGCATGGCGGCCTCGGTCTCAGTGGTCGCCTATACCTCGGAGCAGGCACATTCGGCGACCGAGAAGGGGGCGAAGATCGCCGGCTATGGCAAGGCCAATGTCCGGTTGATCGAAACGGATGAAAATTTTGCCATGCGCCCGGAAGCCTTGCGGGCCGCGATCGAAGCCGACCGGGCGGACGGCCGAATTCCTACCTGTGTTGTCGCCTCGATGGGCACGACTGGGGTTGGTGCGGTCGATCCGTTGCGTCCGATTGGAGAGATCTGTCGCGACCACGATGTCTTCCTGCATGTGGACGCCGCTTGGGGTGGCTCGGCATTGATCCTGCCGGAAGAGCGCGGCATGGCTGACGGCGTGGAATTGGCCGACAGTCTCGTGTTCAACCCGCACAAATGGCTGATGACCAATTTCGACTGCTCAGCCCATTATGTGAAGGACCCGGACGCACTTATCAGGACGTTGTCGATCCTGCCGGAGTTTCTGAAAAGCCGGGAGCAAGGCCAGATCATCGACTATCGCGACTGGAGCGTGCCGCTGGGCCGGCGTTTTCGGGCGCTCAAGCTCTGGTTTGTCATCCGCTCCCATGGGGTCGAGGGGTTACGGAAGATCTTGCGCCGACACATCGCGTTAGCCCGTGAGGCTGAAGGGTGGATCGCCGAAACGGCGGATTTCGAAATTGTCGCCGCTCGTTCCTTAGCGCTGTTCAATTTTCGTTACCGGCCGGACAGTGTCGATGACGAAGCGGAACTCGATCGGTTGAACGAAACATTGCTGCACCGACTAAACGACGACGGCTCGACCTATTTCACGCAGAACCGGGTGCGCGGCGTCTATGCGATCCGTTGGGCCATCGGTCAGACCAATACCGAGAGGCGTCATGTGGAAGCGGCGTGGCGGATCATTCAGGATACGGCCCGCGATCTGTGACGAATTAGGTGGGATATGGTCGCGCTAATAGGCGAGCTGACCGAACAGGACCTCGAACGGTAGCATCACGTGCTCCTGATAGGCCGGTCGTTGGCGGAGCCGGGCGTACCAGGCCTCGACGTTCGAGATGTCGGGCCGTTCGATATCCATTTCGAAATAACGGAACAGCGTGGTGGTCGGCCGCAAGGATACCCAGCTCAATGTCCAGCGTCTGACCGAGGTCGGGATCAAGTGGATCAACATAGGCGGCGCCTTATTCTATGCCTGCTATGGCTATCTGCGGCAAGCGGCGGAGAAATTCATAGGATCGGGCACGCTCAACTGGACATCGACGGTTTTGGGCCGCATCTATCTCACCGATGCGATTGATAAGGCCACGGACTAATAGCTAAACGCGGTTTCTCAGTGGTTATTTTTGTGGAACCGTGCCATCCGGCAGCCCTTCGACATGCCGGCAGATATCTCCTGGCCGGGTTAGCCAGATCCTATCGCGATGACTCAGGATATGCTCGAACGCCCGGCGCAGCTCCCTTATCCTGTAGGGCCGGCCAACGACGAATGGGTGCAAGGAAATTGGGCAGACAGTGGGATGCCCGTCACGCTCCGACTGTTCCAGCATTTCGTCGAAATTGTCGATCAGCATGTCAGTGAACTCCGCCGACGTATAGCGGTACCAGACGATCCCCCGGTTGTCGTTCGCCTCGACGGGATAGGGCATCGAAAGAATGCGTCCCCTTCGTGTCTTCATCCAGATTGGCTGATCATCCATGGTCCAATCCATGACATAGCGGTATCCAGCCTCCTGCAGCAGATCCATCGAGACTTCGCTGTTGGAAAGCCAGGGGCTCATCCATCCGGTGGGTGCCTTGCCTTCGTGGCGTGTGATGATCTCTGTGCATTCCTGGATCAACTGGCGTTCCTGCGCTTCGGGGAGCTGACCCTGCTCATCGGAATTGCTGTAGCCATGCCCGAGGAATTCGTCACCACGGGCCCGGATCCGCTCGGGGATATCCGGGCAGGTTTCATAGATCGCTGTATTGATCTGGTGCTGCACCGGAATATCTAATGAATCGAACAGATCCATCAGCCGCCAAAACCCGACCCGATTGCCGTAATCGCGCCATGAATAAATACTGTGACTGACTGCTTGGTCTGGCGGGGCAATCGCCGCGCCCTTGCCTTCTCCATAGCTGAAGGCTTCGATATTCATCGCGACATAAACCGCCAGTTTGCTGCCGTTTGGCCACTCGTATTGAGGTCGCGAGGGTAGGCTAGAATAATTGTATCGACCGTGGTCCTTCAGCATTGCGCGTCTCCACTAGAGGGGGCTCAAAGGGCGGTTTTCGGCAACACCACGTGAATGCCCTTATTGCCGTTGACGATTTGCGTCACCCGTAGATCGGCAGCGAGCGAACACAGCGCGTAGGCCTGGGCGCGGTTGAGGTTGGTCCGCGCCACAATTAGGGCGATCATCTGCCGCAGCGCTTCCTTGGCGGCATCATCCAGGTCTTCGTCGAAAGCCATGGTGATGAAGGCGTCCTTGGTCTCGGCACGGGGCAGATCCAGGCTCATGTCGTCGCGTATTGTTAATCTGAAAGTGCCGGATAACGCCGTCTCGATCGCGGTGACACAAACTTCTCCGTCACCCTGGCAGCCATGACCGTCTCCGGCGGAGAATTGCGCTCCATCGACGAAGATCGGCAGAAACAATGTGGTGCCGGCGATCAGCTCCTTATTGTCCATGTTGCCGCCATGGGCACGTGGCTGGATCGAACTGATCATCCCCCAGGCGGGCGGTGGGGCGCAGCCCATGACCCCGAAAAACGGCCGAAGTGGTAGCCGGGTGCCCCAGGGAAGTTCGCCCTCGTTGGTATCCGCGTGCAGCCGAATGGTCATCTGGGTTGTCTCGTCGAATTCTCCCGGTAGGCCGCCGGAGAGGGGACGCACGAAATTGTAACCCCAGTCCTGGCGCAGCCCGACATCGATAATATCAACCTGGAGCACCTGGCCGGCCCTGGCACCCTGAACCCGGACTGGCCCGGTCAGCATGTGGCCGGGCATCTTGCGCGGCACTTGGGCGTGAATCTCCAGAAGTTCCGGCGGCACATGATAGCCTTCACCGGGTAAGGTCTCGGGGCCGCCGGAAACTGATTCAAGCGTTACCGTGTCTCCCGAGGCGACTTCCAGAACTGGATCGAGCGCGGCATCGAAATAGCCCCAATGGACGGTCGAAGGCGAGGCGGCAAGATGGTGCGTGGTGGTCATGGAACGCTCCAGAATGGGACGGTACCTACACGGTAGCCCGTTGCGCCCGTGGCTGTCATGCATAGCCTATCCAGGGTCGTATACCCATCAGGCGCAGGATATTGGCTTGGCCTCGGATACCTAGTGATGCGACCGAGTTCGATCAGATCACTAGCCGGCCTCGGAAGCCAGAAACGAATCCAGCCATCGCGCCGTCCGCAGGAGCTTGCCTTCCTCGCCGCGTTTCCCGACCAACTGGACGCCCAACGGCATTCCATCGACGGTCAGGCGTGGTAGCGAGATACAGGGAACCCCGAGATAGGTCCACAGGCCGTTGAAGATCGCTGATCCAGTGGTCTCGAAGCCATGTGGCGCCGGGCCTGCCGCGGGTAAGCACAGGACCGCGTCATAGCGCTCCAGCAGGGTTTCAAAATCGTCGTGGATGGTTTCTCGCTTGGTCAATGCTTCGACGTAATCCCGCGCCGGGGTATCTTTGTTCGCTTGTAAACGGGCCCGTAATTTCTCGCTGAGAAGCTCAGGCCGTTCATCGAGATGGCCACCATAGTAATGGGCGTTCTCACCGGCAAAGATCGCCGCGTGAAGATCGATGACGCGATCGAAAGGCGCTGGCAGGTCGGCTTCCTGGCATGACGCGCCCAGACGCCTCGCAACGTCGGTGATCGCTTCTTGCGCTCCGCTATCGGCTTGCTCCCATGCCGGCGTTTTCAGAAATGCGAAACGCGGCGGCGCGGCGGGTTTGGTTCGATAGGCTGCGCGGAGGCTGGCACGGTTGCCGGCATGGCTTTGCGGGTCGCGGGGGTCATGGATTGATAGGCTGTCGGTGATAAGCGCCAGATCCTCAATCGTGCGGCCGTAAACCCCGAGAGTGTCCAGGGTATGGGACTGCAGGAGCACTCCGCCGCGTGGAATCAACCCCAGGGTCGGCTTCAAGCCGTAAACACCATTGAACGAGGCGGGGCGAATGACCGAACCTCCGGTTTGCGTCCCCAGCGCCAGCGGCATATGGAAATCGGCCACGCCGGCGCCGGAGCCGGCTGAGGACCCGCCGGGGCTATACTCAAGGTCATGGGGATTGCGGGTCTTGCTGGAATTGATATTCGCGAGTTCCGTGGTCACGGTCTTACCCATGATGATCGCGCCGGCTGCTCGCAAGGCGGCGACGCAAGTTGCATCGAGCGACGGTTGACGGCCCTGATAGATCGGCGATCCATTTTCGGTCGGCATATCGGCGGTATCGATGATATCCTTGATCCCCACTGGCAACCCGTGCAGCGGCCCCAGATCGCCGCCGTTGGCACGGTGAGTATCGGCGGCCCGCGCCTGCTGCAGGGCGTGGTCCGGGTCGATATAGGCCCAGGCCCGCACATCGTCTTCCCGTTCCGTGACGCGGCCCAAACAATCGCGCATCAATTGCTCGGCGGAAAAATCACCTGCGGCAAGACCCGATGCCGCTTGCGTGGCGGTAAGTTCATTGAGAGTGCTCATCGGAATACCTTTCAAGGTGTTTGGGGTAAGGTGTTTGGGTCTAGTCGGTCGGGCCAAAGTGGTTCAGTTTATCCTCGGACGCTTCAGGATAAAGATGCAACACCGCCGCCTTCATCCGTTCAACCGCGGCGTCCGGCGCCGTCAGCACGGGGATGGACAGGACTTTAGAAACTGCGTCCTTGGCCTGGGCGGTCGAGAATTGGGCCAACATGACCGCATCGCAATCCTTCAAGGCTGGCGCCGCCTCGGCTAATAATTGATTATGGGCCATCGCGTCACCCTGCCGCAGCGCCGCTAGCGCTTCGCCGACCAGACACGGCGCCAAGGTGGCATCCAAGTTGCGCCTATCCGCCAATTCTTCGAATTCCGCCCGCATCGAGGCGACACTTCCCTGGAAGGTGACCAGCATGCCGATCCGCTGTCCGACCTCAAGCGCCGCATCGAACATCGCCTCATTGGGCTTCAGGACCGGCACCGGCGCATCCCGGGCTAGCACCTCAATCGCCGGGCCAAAAGCAGAGCAGGTGAACAAAATGCCATCGGCGCCGATCGATAAGGCATAGTCGCCGAGCACTCTGAAGCGATCCATCATCGATCTGTCGAGATGGCCGGTAACTGCCCGGTCGCGGCTAAGCGAGTCATCGAGCAGGTTCACCGTTTCGGCCTCCGGCCAGGTTTTAGCGAAAGCATCCGCTATCGGTTGAACCGCCATCGGTATGGCATGGATAAGAACGATGCGGTGGGCCATGGTCTTCCCCGGCTTGATCATGAAGTGCGATCGGCCAACAATGCCTAGGTTTCGTTGAGCGCGCCATGGCGATAAATGTCGTGCTCGGTTTTCATTCTCTTTGAAGGGGCGTGACGTTGTGAGCAATCCGCCCATCGGTCTGACCGCGCTCGGCGAGCGGCTGCGCCATGATCTTGAAATTTTGCAATATCCACCGTCTGAGTGGGTGATCCCGCACCTGAACGGTAACGGCAACGGGGACCGGGTGACCGATGTGGTGGTGATCGGGGCTGGGATGTGCGGCCTGGCTGCTGGTTTCGCGCTGTACCGGGCCGGGATCTCTAATATCCGCATTCTCGATGCGAGTGAAGCGGGGCGCGAAGGGCCTTGGGTCACCTACGCCAGGATGGAGACATTGCGCTCGCCGAAGCATCTGGCGGGACCTGCCATGGGAGTGGCGAGCCTGTCGTTTCGCGCCTGGTATGAGGCACGCTGGGGCGTCGACGCCTGGGAAGATCTGGGCAAGATCCCCACGGCTATGTGGATGGGCTATCTGATTTGGTACCGCGAGGTGCTAGGCCTGCCGGTCGAGAACGACCGGCAGGTCGTAGCGATCGACCCGGCGGAGCATGGTTTCGATCTGCGCGTGAGCGGCGCATCTGGCGTCGAGACCATCGCGGCGCGCCGGGTGGTGTTGGCGACCGGCCGTGAGGGCATGGCCTTGCCACGAGTACCGCCGCCGCTCCGGGATTTCGTCGGGCCAAGGTGTCGGCATTCTTCCGAGGCGATCGATTTTGCTGGCATGGCCGGCCAGTCGGTTGCGGTGATCGGCTTTAGCGCCTCGGCCATCGATAACGCCGCCGAGGCCTTGGAGGCCGGCGCAGCCGAGGTTCACCTGGTGGTTCGATCGCCTAGTGTTCCTCGGGTGAACAAGATGAAGAGCACGGGTTATCCCGGATTCACTTATGGTTTCCCGGCGCTCCCAGCAGAAGCCCGGCTTGATCTGTTATCCTATGTGTTTCGCTTTCGGGTTGCGCCGCCCCGAGATTCTGTACGCCGGGTCTGGCGACACCCGAAAGTCCGACTCCATCTGGATGCGGAGGTGCTCGATGCGCGCTGGAGTGGCGAACAGATCAGCCTTGTGGCGGGTGACAAGACCGTGATTGTCGATCATGTGATCCTTGGCACCGGATTCCATATCGACGTGACCGCGCCGCCGGAGACCCGCCGGCTCACTGATCAGATTCGAACATTTCGCGACACGGTGACCAATTCACCGGGCATTTATCTGGAGGAATTCCTCGATTTTCCCGATCTTGGACCGGCGTTCGAGTTCCAGGAACGCACGCCTAGCAGCGCCCCTTATCTGGGACATCTGCATAACTTCACCTTTGCCGCCACGGTTAGCCATGGCAATGTCAGCGGCGATATCCCTTGTGTCAGCGAGGGCGCCGACCGACTGGCACGGGGGATCGCGGCGGGGTTCTTCAACGAGGATTTTCCTATGTATTTAGCCAATCTGCATGCCCATGAAGATCCGGAGTTGTTTGGCGACGAGATCCCTGGAAATGACGCGTGGTCGCCTCCTCTTGACCCACGATACCCTTGAGCAACCGGAGCAACAGCATGACGACCGACTATGATGACGCCGTCTTGATCGATGGCCTAGTGATATCGAATTTTTCCCGCGCGATCTTCGAGGACATGGCCAAGGGCGGGATCACCGCTGCCAACTGCACCTGCAGCGTTTGGCATGACTTTCGAGCGACCATGGCCAATATCGCCCAATGGAAGCGCTGGTTCGCCGAGCATGATGATCTGATCCTTCAGGTCCATGGGGTTGACGATATCCGTCGGGCCAAGGCCGAGGGCAAGGTCGGGATCATTTTGGGATGGCAGAACACCAGCGGCATCGACAACGATGTAGCCAATCTGGCGTTGTTTCGCGACCTTGGCGTCCGGGTCATGCAGCTCACCTACAACTCGCAAAATCTGGTGGGGTCTGGTTGCTGGGAAAGCCGTGACGGCGGGCTGAGTGACTTTGGCCGGCATGTCATCGATGAGATGAACCGACTTGGTATCCTGATTGATCTCTCCCATGTTGGGCCGGTCACCAGCGACGAGGCGATCAAGCATTCCAAGGTGCCGGTTGCCTATACTCATTGCTGCCCGATGCTGAAGCAGCACGCCCGTAACAAGACCGACGCGCAACTGCGGACCATCGCCGATGCCGGCGGCTTCGTGGGCTTCGCCAGTTATACCCCGTTCTTGCCCAAGGGAGAGGACAGCAGTCTCGACGATTGCGTCGCCGCCATGGACTATTTGATTGATCTTGTGGGCGAGGCGAACGCTGGCATCGGCACCGATTGGGTTCAGGATCAGGATATAAGCTTCTTCAATTATTTGTCTTCGGACAAGGGCAAGGGCCGATCCACCTCGACCCCACATAAGAAAGTTCCGAGCATGCCGAAGGGTTTGGAAACATTGGGAGGCTTCCGTAATTTCATTCCGGCGATGGAGCGGGCCGGCTGGTCCGAGACGCGGATCCGGGCTGTCTTGGGCGAGAACTGGCTGCGTTTCCTGGGGGAGATATGGGACAGGTGACACCGCCGCCCCATCGGTCTCGTCGAGTGGTGTTCCTGCGTGATGTCGTGATATTGCTGGCCGTCGTCGCGGTGGTCGGCGGCGCGCTTTAGGCGGTGCGAGCGCTGTGCCGGGCCGGCGCCGATTGCTCTTGGACAACCCTCTATTAAAGTCCCTGTGTTTCCGTCACTTATTTCCAACCATCAGCCCATCTCCTCCCACAATTCGATCCCCGCCAGCGTGATCAGCCGTATGGCGAGAACCGTTAGCAAGGTCTTGAACATCCAACCGAACGCCTTCTCAGGGATGCGTTCCAGCAAGGCCTTACCGGTGAAGGTGCCAAGGAACCCGGTGGCGATCATCGTGAGGACCAACGGCAACCATTCCCAGAACGCGAAGCCGAGCAATCCGAAGACCAAGATCTTGAGGCCATGCTGCAACATCGCGCAGACCGCCTGCATGCTGACCGTGGTTAATCGGCCGAGTTTTCCCGGCGGCATGAAGGCGCCGATGAGGAGGCCGGTGGCGCCAACGAACATGCTGGCGAAGGTGGTCCCGATGCCCGACGGGGACATAGGGCGGCGTCGCCGATCTCCCGTTGTGTCGGCTTCGGCCCCCAGACGATGTAAAGTACGAATAGAGCCCGAGGATCAGGCGCAGAGACATCGCGCGGCAGGGCCACAACGATCTGCGAGGCCACCGCCGCGCCGATCAGCGACCCGATCAGGAAGTATCTGAAGATAGCTCCAGTTGATGTGCTGCACGCAGCATCCAGGCGCGGCCGCCGTTCGAGCCCACCTGGACCGCGCCATGCACAGGGATGACCGCCAGAGGGGGGCATGATCGAGGCCATCGCCACTAAGCATCATCACCCCGCCGCCGAGCCCGAAGGTCGCGCTGACCGCCGAGGTAAGATAGCTGAACGCGATCAGGCCCAGCCGCTTCCATTGTGCTCAGACCCGCCGGGATGAACTCCGATCTGAGTTCTGATCTGAATTCCATGGGGACCCTTTCCCTTACACGTGGGCAGCGGCATGGACCGTAAGAACCCATCGAAATCCCGTGACTCGTTCCCGCCGGCCCGCTAAACGCTCCGGGCGGAAATTTGGGGCCCCCGGGGGCCGCAGCCCACGGGGACAGTCGGATGACCGACGTGACCGCTACGACTCCAGAGCCTATCAACGCCTTCGCCGAAGCCGCTACCGCCACACTCAGACCTGGTCCGGGACAGGACCTACTGTTCCGGGACGCGCGCACCCACAACGCCAATGGACCGATCGAGCCGGTAGGCGACCCGACACTGCGCCGGGACATGTATGATCTGATGAAGATGGCCCCCACCAGCATGAATATGTGCCCGGCCCGGATCGTCTTCGTCAAGAGTGACGCGGCGAAGCAGCGCCTGAAGCCGGCTCTGGATATCCGGGAAATGTGGAAAAGACCATGACCGCCCCGGTCTGCGCGATCATCGGCCACGACCTCTCCTGCGTGGGAGCATATGCCGCGGTTGTTTCGCACATAAGGACATGCGCGCCATGTTCCGTGACAACCCGAGCGATGGCCGACGAGGCGGCGTTTCGCAACGGAACACTGCAAGGCGTGGCTACTTCATCCTCGCCGCCCGGGCGTTCGGATTAGATTGCGGACCCATGTCGGGTTTGACAATGGCGCTGTCGACAGGGAGTTTTTCGCAGGCACGGCGGTGAAATCAAACTTCCTGTGTAATCTTGGTTATGGTGACGAGAGCAACGTGTTCGCGCGTGCACCGCGCTTCGATTTCGACGACGTCTGTCAAGTTCTCTAAGATCGCACGGAATAGAGTCGAGTTGGGCTTGCTAGTTTTGGATATGTTTTTTGATTCAAACGGCTGACGGTTAATTCGTCGATCGGGATTGGCCGTTCTAGGAAGTCGGTTTTGAGGTTTCGGAGGGGCGCTTGAAGAAATTTTCCGCAATCCTGATCGGGTTGATCGTCGTCGCCGTGGGGGCCGTTCTGGTCGTGCCGGGTTTTATCGACTGGAACGCCTATAAGCCCGAAATCACTGCGGCGATTGAAGAGCAGACCGGTCGTAAGCTGACTATTGGCGGCGCGATCGAGCTACAGATTTTGCCATCTCCGCGCCTGTCGGTCGCCGATGTCCGGCTGTCGAATTCCGTCGGTGCGTCGGAACCTGACATGGTTCGGCTCGGCTCGATGCAAGTCCATGTTGCCTTGCAACCGCTGTTGAGTGGGACGATACAGATCTCATCGGTGACGCTGATACGCCCGGTGATCTCCCTGGAGCGTCTAGCGAATGGTTCCGTGAATTGGGTGTTCGCGGATCCTCAGTCTGCGACCACTGCAGCCGGTGGGCGCGCCGGTGCTTCCGGGTTTCCTGCGTTGGATGCTGGAACCGCTATCAGCCTCGATGGAGCCGATGTCATCGATGGGACGGTGATCTATCGTGACGCCCTGGGCAATCGAACCTACCGGATCGAAAATGTGAATGCGACGATCGTTGTGTCATCGCTTGAAGGGCCGTTTTCAGCTAAGGGGGCGCTAGCCTATCAAGGGTTGCAAGCTGAATTTCAAGCGAGTTTGGGAAAGATTGGCTCCGGTCGCGCGGCGATGGTCAACCTCTCGATGGCGCTTCCTGAACACGATGGCGGAGCATCGTTCGAAGGGGCCTTGAATCTTGACGGTGGCCCATCCGCGCAGGGGGTTTTGACGGTCTGGGCGAAAGAACTTGCTGGGTTCGCAAGCGCGCTGGCGCTGGCCAGTGGCGGCGCGGCAACATTGCCGCCAATGCTGGAAAAATCGTTGGAATTATCTGCAAAAATCATCGCTTCTCCGGAGCGCGCCGAGGTCAACGACCTAATCGTCCAGCTGGGCGACGCGCGCCTGCAAGGGACGATACGCGCCGATCTCGGTGCGACGGTTTCCGTCGATGCAAAAGTTGCTCTTGGACGTTTGGACCTGGACGAGTTTGGGGTGTTCACCACCAATGAGGCGGCCCCGGTCGCAGCAAGTGACGCCAGTAGGGCCTCGGGCGCGGTTACGCTCGGCGCTGGCTTCACCCTGCCGGCGGATGTCAGAGTCAAGGTGGCGATTTCCGCGGACGCTATCGATTATCGCGGCGAGACTATCCGTCAGATCCGCGCCGACGGCGTGCTCGAGCAAGGGGCGATCACGATAGAGCTGATGACCGCACAGCTGCCGGGGGGGACCAATCTCACGGTTACCGGTACGTTGTATAGCGATGCCGGGTTGCCTCGCTTTATCGGTCGGACCGATGTGGTGTCCGACAATCTGCGCAACGCCTTGGACTGGCTCGATGTGCCCCTTGATGGGTTAGCTGCGGGTCGGCTGCGTAAAGGTGTTTTTGGCGCCGACGTCGACGCCTCGCCAGAACAGGTCCAGCTCAGTAAATGGACCGTCAATATCGATAATACTAATATCAGCGGTGGCCTCTCGCTGCTGTTGCGCGAAAGGCCGGCATTTGGTCTCAGTCTAATTGTCGACAAGATCAATCTGGACGCTTATTTGCCGGCCAAGAAGCAGGGTAAAGAGGCAGCTGCAACGGCAGCACCGACGGCGACCGGCTCAAAACTGACGGATAATACAGCTGCTGAGGTCACCGCGTTGCTTTCATCCTTCGACGCCAACTTGCTGCTCAAGGTCGCAGAGGCTAGGTTTCGCGGCTCTTTGATCCGGGACGTGGCGTTCGACGCGACGGTACACTCCGGTGAAATCCTTATCCGTGACCTGTCAATCAAGGATATCGGCGGCGCCGCACTGCAGGTCGAGGGAAAGCTTGCGGGGACCATCGCTCAGCCAAGTTTTGACATCAATGTGACGGTCGCCGCCAAGTCGGTGGCTCGGTTGGCACGGTTGGCCGGGATAGAAGTTCCGGACACTGTCCAAAAGCTGGATGGTTTCGAGTTTCAGTCCAAAATATTGGGGTCGCTGGATTCTCTTACCCTCGATTCTATCTTCCAGATCGCCGGAGGTCGCCTGGACATTAAGGGCGTGGTGGATCCGCTTGGATCGCCCGTTGGTCTCGATCTAGCGCTTAAGCTCGCACATCCGCACACGGAAAGACTGGCGGCTTTGCTGGTCGATGGATTTGCCGCTCGACGTATCGTCCTGGGGCCGGGAATTTTAGCGGCCTCTATTTTGACCCGGCCGGATCTGGGCGTTGATATAGACACGAGCTTGAACCTCCTTGCTAGTCGCCTCGCCTTGAAAGGTGTGGTGCATCCCTTCGCTGCAAAACCGACGATTGATGCGCAGGTCTCCTTCGACCACCCCGATGTCGTGAGCTTGATCAGGCTCGGTACGCCCGAGTTCATGCCGTCTCGGCGGGATTTCGGCGCGGTTTCGCTGGCAAGTACGATCATCGGATCGCTGGATCTCCTGACATTGACGGGGATATCGATATCGGCGGGGCCAACGACCCTGAGTGGCGCAGGCAGGATTGAATTAGGTGGTCAGCGACCAAAAATATCGCTCAAGCTGGCAGCAGACGCGCTGGAGGTGGACCCGTGGTTGTCGGCAAAAACTGTCAAGGCAAAAGGGGTTGGCGTTGTGGTGCCTGTTCGTAGCCGCGGGCCAGAATGGTCGCGGAAGCGGATTGATCTAGGGGTGCTTCGCACGATCGATACAGCGTTGGAGTTGGTTGCCAGGAACCTCACCTATTCGTCTTATATCATCGATGATTTCGCGCTCGCCGCTGATCTGGTGGGCGGAAAGTTGACGTTGCGACGGTTTGGTGGCGGGATGTTTGGCGGCAAGATCGCGGCTGCCGGGAGGTTGATCGCGGTCGACACGCCTGCGGCGGAAATATCCTTAAAGGTCGAGCAGGCGGATATCCGCCTGGCGACGCAAGCGATCGCCAGCGCCGGCCGGGTAGGGGGAATCTTCGACTATGAGACCGCGTTGTCGACTCGTGGTTTCTCCGAATTCGAGATGGTGTCGGCCTTGCAAGGCACGGGGAAAGTCACTGTGCGAGATGGTGTGGTCGAGGGGGTCAATTTCGCGGCGGTAAGCGAACAGCTGAAGAAACTCGACGGGGCGTTGGATTTTCTGGTTCTGGCCCAAAAAGCAATGAATGGTGGTTCTTCACCGATCGACCGGTTAAGCGGCACCTACACGATCACCGATGGTATCTTGCGCTCCGACGATATTGCTTTGAGGTCCAAGACCGCGTCGGGTAAGGCCCGCGCGGTGATAAACCTGCCGCTGCAAGAAATGGATGTGCTGTCTCGGTTGTGGCTTTCCGAGCATCCGAACTCGCCGCCGATTGGGGTGCGCCATGTCGGCCCCTTGACCAACCCGCGCATGATGCTGGATATCGAAAAGCTACAGGCTTATGTGCTGCAACGGGTGGTTCAACGCGGTATTCTGCGGCAGTTTGGCGGTGCCAAGACCCCTGATACCGCGACAACAGTGCCGGTTGAGGCGAACAAGTCGCCGGCGCCAGACAGGATCAAGCTCCGTGATGCGCTTCAGGGTATCCTGAAGGGATTGATGAAATAGCGCCTGGGCTAGCGGTTCCCGGCAACCTCCCGGAGGACGAAAACCCGGATGGCGCTGGAGAGGTTGCCGTCGCGTTGCAGATCCAACTCGGAGATCAGATCGTTCACTGACTGGCCACGACGGGCCGAGATACGCTTAAGGGCGTTCCAAAATTCCTGCTCAACCGAGACGCTCGTGGCATGGCCGGAAACCAGGACCGAGCGCTTGCGAATAGCCGCGCCTTCGTTCGTGGTCCCGTCCTTCATGGCGAAGAATCGCGCCGGAAATGTGCAACGAGCTCAACATGCGGTGACCAAAGGAACTGATCGATCGGTACGACCCGGTCGATTTTGTATCCGGCATCGGCCAGGATATGGGCGTCTCTTGCGAAGGTCGCTGGATTGCAGGACACCGCAACCACGCGTGGCGGACCGCCAGCGGCGATCCGCTCGACCTGAGCCCTGGCGCCGGCTCGTGGGGGGTCGAAGACGAGAACGTCGTACGGCTCTAATTCCCTTGGTTCAAGCGGTAAATCGGCGAGGTCCCGGGTTTCCACGGTGAGTGTCCCTTGGAGGCTTGCCCGGTTTACCGCGGCGGTCATGGCGGCTGTCGCGGCGGCGCCGCCGTCGATCGCATGTAGCGGGCCTAACTGGTGCAAGGGGAAGCTGAAGGTTCCACAGCCCGCATGAAGCTCGACGGTCCGGGTCGGTTTACCGACACCGGCCAGGACGGCTCCGACGATCGCCTCCATGCCTTGCTGGGTTGCCTGAAGAAATGTCCCCGGCGGTGGCCGCACGTCAACCCCTGCGAAGCGGATAGTCGGCGCCCGGCGTTCTAGGATCGGGACCACCATGGCGTCGACGTCCTTGGCGGTCGATACCATGGAAACTCGGCAAAGGTCCATGCTCTCGGCCATTCCAGAGAGTGCTTCCAAGGCGGCGCGTCCCAGTTCGCGAGGCAGGGTAAGTAGAAGATCCGGGCCGGAATCCAGCAGGTTTACCGCAGCCCGGGCGGTTTCGCCAGGAAGCAGGAGGTCCGTGGCGACAGCTCGAAGTCCCGCCGCAACCTTCATGAATACCGGCTCGAGAATAAGGCATTCCTCGATGTCGACAATGCGATTGCTACCGCGTTCGTGGAATCCTAAAACTGTGCCGGATTGCAATCGCCGCATCACGAAATCGGCGCGGCGTCTGGTGCCGGGGCTCGCGGTGACGATATCGTCGATTTGGCCGGCCTCTAACCCCGCTCGACGGATCGCGGCAATGACCCGCTCTCGCTTCCATTGCTGATAGGGTTCGGAAGCCCAATGCTGGAGCCCGCAGCCGCCACAGGCGCCGAAATAGCGACAAGGCGGGTCCACCCGGTCCGCGGATGGCTCGATGATCT
>CALMRI010000009.1 GCA_937776645.1 uncultured Alphaproteobacteria bacterium
CCGCATGCCCGCCGCCCGAACTATGGTGAGGCTCTGGACATTTTTCCCCAATTTCGCCAGATGGCAGCGGAAGCGGGGAGGGAGCCCGATTCAATCCCGATCACCGTCTATGGCGTCGCCGAGGACGCCGACACGCTGAGGCGGTATCAGGACGCCGGCACCGAACGGGCCGTGCTGACCCTGCCGGCGGTTGGCGCTGAGGAGGTTATGCCGGTGCTGGATCGGATTGCAGAATTGATTACTCATCTGGGTTGACTGACTGTTGCAACCAGGCGGCGGCGGCCAGTCCGGCAGCCCGGCCCGATGCGAGACATCCGGTAAGCAGATAGCCGCCTGTAGGCGCCTCCCAATCAAGCATTTCGCCGGCGGCGAATACGCCGGACAATGTATTGATCATCAGATTTTGGTCCACGGCGTCGAAGGAAAGGCCGCCGGCGGTGCTGATCGCCTCGGTAAGTGGCCTCGGCGCAGTCAGCACTAATCCCAGTGATTTGATCGCTTTGGCTAAGGTCGCGGGGTTGTCGAAGGTCGAGGCTGGCAGTCGGTCGCGCAGCAGGCTGGCCTTGACCCCGGAGAGCCCGGTTGCCTGCAGCAAGTGCTTGGAAAGCGATCGCTTGCCGCGGGGCTGGGACAGGGAATCTGTGAGGCGCTCCAGACTGCGACCGGGCGTCAGGTCCAAAAGCAGCATGGCGGCGCCCTTAGTGGTGATCTGCTCACGCAGAGCCGCTGAAAGGGTATAAACCGCGCCGCCTTCGATGCCGTTGGCAGTTACCACGAATTCACCGGGCACAGAAATGTTATTGACAGTCAAGATGCAGGACTTCACCGGACACCCGGCAAAATGGTCGGCGAAAAAGGGACTCCAGGAAGCGTCAAAGCCGCAATTAGCGGGCTGCAGGGGCACCACCTCAAGATCTTTGCGGCGTAAAATTTTTACCCATTTCCCATCACTGCCCAACCGCGGCCAGCTACCTCCGCCAGTCGCTAGGATCACCGCGCTGGGCTTGACGTTTACCGTGGCTTTGGGGGTTTCCAGGACCAGCGCGCCGTCTTGTCTCCAGCCGCGCCAGATATGCCGGGTATGGATGCGTAAACCGCGCTGTCCCAGCCGTATCTGCCAGGCACGAAGCAGCGGCGAGGCCTTCATTACCCTCGGAAAAACCCGGCCCGAGGATCCGATGAAGGTTTCGATCCCGAGTTCTTCGGCCCAGGCGCGAATTTCCGCCGGCCCGAAAGCTCTTAGATACGGCTCCATCGTCTGGGCGCGCGGCCCGAACCGGCTTAGAACGGTCTCGAAGTCTTCGGAATGGGTGAGGTTGAGGCCGCTCTTCCCGGCCATTAGAAGCTTGCGTCCGGCCGACGACTTGGCCTCGTATAGATCGACGGACAGGCCCTGTTCGAGTAGCATCTCGGCGGCCATCAAACCGGCGGGGCCACCGCCAATGACGGCGACGGGTGGTTGGGGATTTGTTACCATGGCCGGGAACATATCCGGGCGGTCGATCGAACGCCACCGCCTCAATGAATCGGTCATCGGTAAGCCATCCGGTTGACCTTGATCGGGGGAACGACAATGCCGGTACTCTACGAAAAACGTGGCCACGTAGCGCTGATTACCCTCAGCCGCCCGGCAGCCCGTAACTGTTGGGGCGTCGACTTCAGTGAAGGCTTGATTGAATATTTTGGTGTCGCGGAGCGTGACGGCGATATTCATTGCGTGGTGCTAACCGGTGACGAGGCGGGCCGCGCGTTCTCCGCCGGCGCCGACCTTAAGGACACCAAGACCCATACATTGGACACGATGGATGATTTCTTCGCTGAATTGCCGAAATGGCGGTCTTTCGCGGCCCGAGTTCTAGACCATTTCCCCAAGCCGGTGATAGCGGCGGTGAACGGTTATGCGATCGGGGTCGGTTGCATTCTCACCTATTGCTGCGATTTGATCATCGCCTCGGAACTGGCGGAGTGGCGGATGCCGCAGACCGCGCTAGGGATCATGCCGGCCTATGGCGGTTCGGTGCGGCTTGCCCGCTGGGTCGGCAAGGGCCAGGCGATGAAGCTAGCGATGGGGTTTTCGCTTGGCGCCGAGGAAGCCTATCGGATAGGTCTGGCGCAGTGGCTAGTGCCCCATGAGACACTGATGGAGCGCGCCATGGCGGCCGCCGACCATATCGCCGAGGCACCAACCTTCGCTACGCAAATGGCCAAGGAGTCTCTGAATCGAGGACTTGATATCCCCAATCTGGAAGACGCATCCTGGGTTGATGCCTATCGTTTCATGGCGCTCAGTCTGACCGAGGAGACCAAACAGCGGCACGAGGAATGGCGCGACCGCAAGGCAAAGAGCACTTAGCAATCATCGTACGAAGCGGGTCTGCTCATTAATTTTGGCCTCGGCCAGCGGGCACCGATAATAGGCCATGACCGGTGCTTGATCGGACGAATTGTCGTCTAGATGACGGAGACCTATCTCCTCACCGATTAACCGGTAGCGATTGCCCATGGCCTCGAAAATGGCCTACTAATAGGCTGGTTCGCGTACCTGTGATGTGCACGTTTTCTCCGTTCGGCAACAGCTTCCAGGCCCTGAAACAATCGGAATTGCATCACACGAACTTGGTCGTTAACGAGCAGACTTCCTCGATGATCCGGGAGATATCAGCGTGTGAGAAATGCTCCAGAACGTCAGTGCTGATAACCCCATCGGTGGCAATCGGAGTCGCCTTGTCGCTGAGGCCCGGGTCGAACACGAGAATTTCGTCGACGCCCCAATAATCACGCACATCCGCGGGTTTGCCATCGAGGATGGCGCGGCCCTTGTCGTACTGAATGCCTTTGCCGGACCCGTAATCGAGAATCGAGCGCGCGCCGTTGCGTTGGGATATGATTCTGATGGGGAGCGCGAAATCCAGCAAGCCGCCGCCTTCGAACATGAGAGATCACGTCGTCGGAACCACGATGGCCCTGGAACAGACCGCCGATGTGCCGCAACTGTTGGTAAAATTCGATCAGTTGCGGTAATGCAGTGTGGGATGATCGCGGCTGAACCGGTGCTTCTTAATGCCCAAGAACTGCCTTTTCACCCAAGCGCTATTTCCAGATCGGCGATGATGTCCTCGACCGTCTCCAGGCCGATCGACACCCGGATCACGTCGTCGCCGGCGCCGGCGGCGGTGCGCTGCTTATCGGTGAGTTGTCGGTGGGTGGTCGAGGCCGGATGCAGGATTAGGGAGCGGGTATCGCCGATATTCGCTAGATGGCTGAACAACTCACAGGTCTCGACGCATTTCACCCCGGCCTGGAAACCGCCCTTGACCCCGAAGGTGAAGACCGAGCCGGCCCCCTTGGGCAAATATTTCTTGGCCAGCGCGTGATAGGGCGAGCCAGGCAACCCGGCATAGGAAACCCAGGCCACCGCCGGATGACCGTCCAAATATTCCGCCACCTGCTGGGCGTTCTCGACATGGCGTTGCATTCGCAGGCCCAAGGTCTCGCTACCCATGATCGTGAGGTAAGCGTTCATCGGCGCCATGGTCGGACCGAGATCGCGCAGACCGACCGCATGGCCATAGGTGGTATAGGCGAGATCGCCGAAAGTCTCGAAGAAGGTCAGGCCGTGATAGGCCGGCTCGGGCTGTGATAGAGCCGGGAACTTATCGTTCTGGAACCAGTCAAACGCCCCGGAATCGACGATCGCCCCGCCCATCGCATTGCCATGGCCGGAAAGGAATTTTGTGGTTGAGTGAATAATGATATCGGCGCCGTGCTTGAACGGCTGGCAGAGATATGGAGTGGCCATGGTGTTGTCGATGATCAGCGGCACGCCGATCTCGCTCGCCACCTCTTTCAGCGACTCGATATCGGTAATAACCCCGCCGGGGTTGGCCAGAGATTCAGCGTAGATTGCCTTCACCCGGGGTTCGGCTGCGGCTTGGCGCAGCGCGTCGAGATCATCCATGTCGACAAAGTTGCAATGCCAGTCGAATTTCTTGAAGGTCTTGCCGAACTGGGTGATTGAACCGCCATAGAGTTTGGTCGAGGCGATGATCCGGTCTCCCGGCTCCATCAACGGCAACAGCGCAACCAGCTGCGCCGAATGCCCCGAGGCGGTGCAGGTGGTGCCGCGCCCGCCTTCCAGGCTGGCGATCCGCTCCTCCAGGACCGAGGTGGTCGGATTGGAGAGCCGGGCATAAATGTTGCCGAAGGTCTGCAGGTTGAACAGCGATGCGGCATGGTCGACATCGTCGAAAACAAAGGCCGTGGTCTGGAAGATTGGTGTCGAGCGAGCCCCGGTCGTTGGGTCCGGCGCGGCGCCAGCGTGAATTGCCCGGGTCTCGAAGCCCGGCGATCGCGTCGTTCTCCCAGCTTTCGGCTTAGTAGCGCCTTGATTTGCTCCGGCGATCCCGGAGGGCGCGCTTGCCTTGCCCACGGCGCGGCGCTTGGAGGAGATGACCTTGGAGTTGAAGCCGTGCCAGGACAACTCGCCGAACAGCCGGGAAAACTCGATCTTTGGACAGCGGTCCATTACAACCCGCACGCCGCGCGCCTCGGCCCGGCTGGCTGCCGCGTCATGGCGCACGCCGAGTTGCAGCCAGACGACCTTGGCGCCATGCTCGACCGCCGCGTCGGTGATCGGGCCGGCGGCCTCTGAATTGCGGAAAATATCGACCATGTCGACGGTCTCCGGCAGCTCATCGAGGCTGGCATAGACGCGCTCACCCAGGATTTCCGTACCGGCGACGCCCGGATTGACCGGATAAACCTTGTAGCCCTTGGCCTGCAGATATTTCATCGCAAAGTTCGACGGGCGGCTCCAGTTTGGACTGGCGCCGACCATGGCGATGGTGCGGATCTCGGCAAGGATCGATTTGATGTAGTCGTCGGAATAGGCGTCGTGGTCGACCTCGATAGTCGGATCGTTCTCGGCCATGGTTATTTGCCCTTCCACACCGGCGCGCGCTTCTCCATGAAGGCGGTCATCCCTTCCGTCGCGTCCTGGACCAGCATGTTCTGGGTCATAACCTCACTGGTGTAGGTATAGGCGTCGGCGAGCGGCATTTCCAATTGGCGGTAGAAGGCTTCCTTGCCCATTTTCACCACCAGAGGCGATTTGGAGACGATCTTGGCGGCCATCTCTGCGACGGCGGCCTCGAGCTGATCCGCCGGGACCACCCGGTTGATCAGGCCCTGCTCCAAGGCGGTGGTGGCATCGAGCATTTCCCCGGTCAGCAGCATTTCCAGCATTTTCTTGCGCTGTACCTTGCGGGAAATCGCCACCATCGGGGTCGAGCAGAATAGCCCGATATTCACACCGGGGGTTGAGAAGCGGGTGTTTCCCTCGGCGATGGCAAGATCGCAGGTGGCGACGAGTTGCAGACCCGCCGCCGTGGCGATGCCGTGGACGCAGGCGATCACTGGTTGCGGCAGCTTAATAATACTCAGCATCATGCGCGAGCAGGAGGTGAACACGGTTTTGAAATAGGCCTCGCTGCGATGGGCTTGCATCTGCTTCATGTCGTGGCCGGCACTGAACCCCTTGCCGGCTCCCCTGATAACCACGACTTTGATCGATGGGTCTTCGGCGATGTCATCCAGCGTGTTTTGCAGTGCGGCGATTAGTTCGCTCGACAAGGCGTTATAGGCGCTCGGACGATTCATCGTCAGCCATGCGGTTTCCGCGCGGTCTTCTCTGAGAACCAATTGTTCGACCGTCTCTATCGCTGCTACCGACATGATGGTGTTTCCTTCGCAATCTGCTCTTTCTCTACGCGCCCTAGGCCGGTAATTGCAAGGCTAGCGCGGATCCAGCCGCCAAGTTGACGCGGATTTAGCCACCCGAATAACCGGCGTTTTGCCTCCGGTTCGCTCTGGTTGGGATTGGTAGGGCAGGGTTGTCGAAAAGCGCTTGGGGCCTCGACGCATAGAGGCGGTCGGCGGCGTTCGGATCAATCGCGACGATATGCATGCCGGATTTACCATAGGCAAGGTTGGCGAGCCATTCTCCGTCCGGCGTGATAACCGCCGTAGCCTCTTCCTGATACGGCAGCGCGCAATTGACACTGGCCAGGAATATGGAATTCTCAAGGCTGAGGCAGGCCATCGCCTTCTCGTAATCGGGAGAGCCCGGGGCTCTCCATGTCTGGACCGCATGGCCGCGCGCCACACCGCTGGGTGGAATACGATCCGCGCGCTGTTAAGCGCGGCCCATCTGACCGTCTCCGGATACGCCAGCCCTCATGGAAAATCACGGCTCCGAACGGGAGGCTTTTGGTTTCGAATAGTGAGCGGGTTTGTCCTGGTGCTTAGAATGGGTCTTCATTTGGTGGTATTTGGTTTTTGTCTGACAGCCCAAAACCTCTCCGGTGCTGGAGATAACGAAGGCGGCGTTGAGCAAACCCGCACCGCCAGGCCATTCCATCGGGATGATAACCAGAATCGGATGGGCCGCCGCCCAGCGGGTCACCTGATCCCGTGTCTCGCGAAGTTCCCCGGGACGGGGAACCTCGACTGGAAAATACTGTCCCCGAAGTCCGGGAAGATTGGTTTCAGGGTAGTAGACGGTGTCGATGCCCTTGGCGGCTGCCTCGGCAATGAATTTCTCCACCCAAGGCAGGCCAAGCTTAACCGAACCGACCGGCGCGCGTGGCCAGGGTATTTTTCAGCACTTTGTCGAGATCCCTCGAATGCCTCTTGGCGTTGGTAAAGGGAACCGTTGCATCATCGGCGGGGCCGTTTGATCGCCAAGGCGCACCGGCTCACAGAGCTTCTTCGCCGACCTCGCCGGTGCGGATGCGGACGGCGCGGGTCAAATCTATGACAAAGATCTTGCCGTCGCCGATCCGCCCGGTCTGAGCGGCAGTCTGAATGGCTTCAACGGCGCGGTCCTCGTCATCATCGCTAACCGCGACCTCGATCTTTACCTTGGGGACGAACTGTATTTCGTACTCGGCGCCGCGATAAATTTCCTTGTGTCCAGCCTGCCGGCCATAGCCTTGGGCCTCGCTGGCGGTCATGCCGTGGACGCCAACACTCGCCAACGCTTTGCGCACAGTCTCTAGGCGGTGGGGCTGCAAGATCGCAACGATCATCTTCATCGTATCCTCCTTCTGGACCACCTGTGGTCCGCGTCGTCGCTGCCGACGATGGAAGCGGGACCGGTGACGCTTTTGAGGGTGACACCGGTCCCGAACGACCTAGGTTAGATCGTATCCTCGTTCACCATGGGCGCTGATGTCGAGCCCGTCAATTTCCTCTTCCTCGCTGACCCTGAGGCCAACAGTGATGGCGACGACCTTGGCGATGATCCAGGTCAGGACGCCGGAGAAGATAACAACGGATACCACCCCGATGAGCTGGACGACGAATTGATCGCTCATCGTTACCCCCTCGGGCAAGCCAAGCCCCCCCAGGCTTTTGGCTGCAAAAAACGCCGCCAAAAGGGTTCCGAGGATGCCGCCGACCCCATGCACTGCAAAGACATCAAGCGAGTCGTCGATCGTTAACCGCAGCTTGATCCAGGTGGTGAACCATTGGCAGATCACACCGGCCGAGAGGCCGATAACCACCGCGCCCAAGGGGCCAACGAAGCCCGATGCCGGGGTGATCGAGGCAAGGCCGGCGATGGCCCCGGTGACGATCCCGATGACGCTCGGTTTGCCGAACTTGGCCCATTCGATCCCCGCCCAGACCAGGGATGCGACCGCAGCCGAGATATGGGTGACAAGCATGGCCATGCCGGCGGATCCATCGGCGGCAAGCGCGCTACCGGCGTTGAAGCCGAACCAACCGACCCAAAGCATGCAGGCGCCAGCAACGGTCATGCCGGGGTTATGGGGGGGGCGAATTTCCTTTGGAAAGCCGCGCCTGGGGCCAAGCACCAAGACCAGCACTAGGGCGGAAATTCCGGCGGTGGTGTGAACGACGATGCCGCCGGCAAAGTCCATCACCCCCATCTCGGCAAGCCAGCCGCTACCCCAGACCCAATGGGCGACCGGCGCATAGACCAGAACCAACCAGAGCAGTGTAAACAACAGTACGCCGGAGAACTTGATCCGCTCGACAAAGGCGCCGACGATCAGCGCCGGCGTGATGATGGCAAAAGTCATCTGGAACATGAAGAAAACGGATTCGGGGATCGTCCCGGACATCGAGTCGGGGCCGACACCGGACAGGAACGCTTTGCCTAGGCCGCCGATATAGGGTTGGTAAACGCCGCCATCGCCGAAGGTGAGGCTGTAGACGAGCAGTAACCAGACGACCGAAGCCAGGCAAGCAACGGCGAAACAATGCATCAGGACCGAAAGTACGTTTCTGGCCCGCACAAGGCCGCCATAGAATAGTGCTAGGCCGGGCAAGGTCATGAACAAGACCAGGGCCGTCGCCGTCAAAATCCAGGCGGTATCGCCACTGTTAAGCGCACTGGCGGCCATCGCTTCGTCGCTGATCGTTAAGGCGATCAGGAGTGCGGGTGCCGCAGCGACCCACTGAGCCAATCGGGTGATGCGCATGTTGTCCTCTCATTCAAAAAAATTGCGATTAACATGACCATAACCAGATTTGCTCAATTCGCAAGCAGGATAATTAGGATGATTAAAAATTAGGCATTAGTGACGGATTGCTCGGATCGAGGTATACCAAGGCATGGAATGGGATCTCATCATTTTTGACTGCGACGGCGTGCTGGTGAACAGCGAACCGATCGGCAACCGACTTATCGCCGAAGCCTTGACCGAGGCCGGGCTGCCAATGTCGGCCGATGGGGCGGTCTACGAGTTTCTTGGCGGAAAGTTGACCCTGATAAAAATTGGCGCCGAGGAAAAACTGGGTCGCAAGTTGCCAGACGATTGGGTCGAGCGCATCTACGAGAAGCAATTCGCCGAGTTCCATCGCAGCCTGGAGAAGATCCCGGGTATCGATAGTGTTCTGGATGCTATCGATGCGGCCAAGGTGCTAAAGTGTGTCGGCTCCAACGGGCCTCCGAATAAGATGGAGGTATCGCTTGGGGTGACCGGATTGTACCCCCGTTTCCAGGGGCGGATTTTCTCGGCTGACCATGTCGGCGTCGCCAAACCGGCCCCGGACCTTTATCTCTATTGCGCGGAAAAAATGGGTGTCGACCCGACCCGCTGTGTGGTCGTCGAGGACAGCCCGCGCGGCGCCACCGCCGGGGTGGCGGCAGGGATGACGGTATTCGGCTATGGCGCCGATTCCGATGTCGGCAAGCTGCGCGACGTCGGATGCGCCGATGTGTTTACCGAGATGGGCGCCTTGGTGGGGTTGTTGCGGGGATAGAAGGCCGGCGACGCTTGGCCGGTATCGGACGCCTCCTTACCCCGGCACAATCACGCCCTTGCCCGTGGTCTGGGTATCGAATTTCTTATACGCCTCCACGGCCTGATCAAGCGTCCAACGGTCGGTGAACAGCGCCTCGACGTCGATATCGTTATCAGCGATGAACTCGGCGCAGTCAGACTGACCTTGGGTTGAGAAGGTCCAGGAGCCGACTAGGGTGACCTGGCGGCGGAGCATATCGGGGCTGACATCTATCATCACGTTGCCGCGTTCTCCGACATAGCAAGCTGTGCCCCAGGAACGCACCGCCTGCACCGCCGCTTGGCGAGCCGAGGGGGCGGAGGAGGCCTCCAGCGACTTGTGGGCGCCTTCGCCATGGGTGAGGTCGCGGATCGCGGTGACCGGGTCGTTAGAGCCGGCGTTGATCGTCTCGGCGGCGCCGAAATTGCGGGCCATCGTCAAGCGTTCCTCCGATATATCCAGGGCAATCACCCGTGCGCCCATGGCGGTGGCGAGCTGGGTGGCCGATAGCCCGACTGGTCCCTGACCAAAAATTGCGATGGTCTCGCCGCCCTGAAGTTGCACCCGCCGGAGCGCGCCATAGGCGGTTCCGGTGCCGCAGGAAATCGCCGCGCCGGTGGTGAAGGAGAGTTTGTCGGGCAGCGGAACGAGAGTCGAGACCGGCACCCGCATATATTTGGCGTGCGCGCCATGGCCGGTGGCGCCGAAGACTGTGGTGCCATCCAGGCACATCTGTTGCCAACCGCCCTTGCAATGCTTGCAGGTGCCGCAGCCCTCGTAATGGTGGTCCATCACCCGCTGGCCGATCCGGGCCTCGGCTTTGGTGACGGCGGAGCCGACCTCGGCGACGATGCCGCAGGGTTCGTGTCCGGCGATCATCGGCTCGTCGGCCATCTTGAAGCCGGAGGCCGAGTTGCCCGGATTGAAGGTTTCGCGATAGCGGTGCAGATCACTGCCGCACATGCCCGAGGCCTTGATCTCCAGGATCACATCCCGGGGGCCGGGCGTCGGGTCCGCGAAGTCACGGATTTCCAGCTTACGGTCGCCAACGAAAACCACACCCTTCATCACACCCTCCAAGCATTCGACGATATTGGTCGCGGCGATGATGAATCCTGAAAGCCGTATTTGCAACCGAAGAGCGATGAGGGGCGGCGGGCACCTCGGCTCCATCTCACCCGTGTTGACGAACTATCTTTCGGTAAGACGCCGCCGGTAAGGCGGTAGAGGTCAGCCCATTTGTGGGCGCTTGGCGAGGAAGGCCAGTGGCATCACTAAGAATGCTGCCATGCCATAGGCGAAGTAGCCGTTTACATAGCCGACAAGCGCCGCTTGCCGGCCGACCTCGCCGGCCAGCGCCGCAAGGCCACTCTCGCTGGCCATTGACCACTTGCCCATGACCGATCCAAAGGCGAGCATCTCGTTGAACGGATTAAGGGCCTGGATCATCTCCGAATAGGTGGCGCGACCGGTGCGCATCACCAAGGTGGCGGTCAGCGCGATGTGAACACTGGAGCCGATATTACGCAGCAGGTGAAACACCGAGGCAGCCTCGGGCACATGCTGCGGTGCTAAGGTCGCGAAAGTCACGAGGAAGATTGGTGACCACATCATACCGACCCCGAAGCCTTGAAGGAAAGTCGTCCAGGTCACCGCGAAAAGAGTCATGTTGACGTCGAACTGGGACATTGCCAAACCAGCCACGCCTTGGATCATAAACCCCAGGAACAGGACGGTTCGGGGGTCGAGATTTCTCAGCAGGGTGAGCAAAACGAATGACCCGGTCAGCAGTCCGACCCCGCGCGTAGACTGCATGATGCCGATCAGGGAGTCCGGATACCCCTGCAAAGTCTGCAGCATGGTCGGCTGCAGGACGATCGTTGTGAAATAGAGCATTCCGAAGGTGAAACCGATGATGATCCCGACGGCGTAATTGCGATCGAGCAGCAATCGTAGCTGCAGGAACGGCCGGTCGGTGGTCGTGACATGCACGATGAACAGGTAAAACGCGCCGACCGCGACGATCGCCTCGGCGATGATCTCTGGCGAGTCGAACCAATCCTGTCGCTGCCCCCTATCAAGCATGATCTGCAATGCAGATACTGACAGCGCCAGGAAGATAAATCCGAACCAGTCGAGTCGACCGGCGGTCGGCTGTTCTTCGGGTTTCTGGATAAAGTGCCAGAGCGCCAGGAAACAGATGGTCGCCGGTGGCACGATCATCAAAAAGACCCAGCGCCAGCTATAGTCTTCCGACATATAGCCGCCGACCAGGGGGGCGATGATGTTGGCGATGGTCACGCCCATGCTCCACAGGACCAGAACCCGGCCATGCTGCGCACGTGGATAGATGCTAATGATGATCGCTTGGCTGAGTGGCAGCAGCGGCGCGCCGGCGAACCCCTGCGCCGCCCGAAGTAAGACCAGCTCTTCCAGAGATGTTGCGAGACCGCACAGGATTGATGCGGCGATGAAGCCGCCGGAGGAGCAGAGCATCACCCGCCGCCGTCCGAACCGCCCGTCGAGCCAACCGCTCATCGGTGTTGCGACCGCCATTGCCAGCAGGTTCGCGGTGATGATCCAGGTGATCTGATCCTGGGTCGCGGCGAAGGCGCCCTGGATCTGTGGTAGCGCGACATTCGCCAGGGTCGACGTGAGCACGAAAATACCCACCGTGGCCGTCAGGGTCACGAGGATGGCGCGGCGGCGCGCTGGCGTCATGGTTGTCTGCTCGCTCATCGCGCGGACTATTGCATGAGAGTAGGGGCCCACACCAACCACACCCGTGATCGCCATCCTTGGTGCTAAAATGCTGAAGAAGCAGTAAACTCAGAGAAACTGATTCAGTACTCTGGAGGCTCCTATGCCTGATAGTGCCCGCTCGCGATCAATCGCCGACCTGCCGCCACAGACCGCCGCCAATCCCGCCAGCAAGGCTGAGGGGCGGGCGCGTTATTTCAACACTGGCAATGCGTTCAATGTGAAATTACCGGTAGTGCCGAACGCGGTTTTCACCGCGGAGCCGATGCAGGCGCTGGACCCGGCGACGTCGACCGGGCTGATTGCCTGTGATGTCTCCAGCGAAATGGCCTGCGCCTTTCCGGCGACTTCGCCCCTGGTGCTGGCTTATTATGCGCGCATCCGCTCCGGTGAGGCGCTGGCCACCGACTTCGTCGCCAGCGGCGTGGTGTACTATGTGATGCAGGGCGGCGGTACGACGGTATCGGGCTCCGAAACGGTGTCCTGGGGCCCTGGCGATATCTTTGTAACGCCTGGCGACGAGAGCCAGAACCATACTGCCGGGGGAGAGGACGCAGTGCTTTGGGTTGTTACCAACGAGCCGCAGCTGGCGTTCGAAAATCTTCAAGCGCCAGCGTCGGGACAGTCCCCGACCAATACCGTGCATTACACCGCCGATGAACTCGATCGACAGATCGCGCTTATCTATGAAATTGGCCGGGGCGACGACATCCCCGGCTCGGCCCTGATCTTGTCCTCGGAAAAGCAGGAGGCCAGCCGCAATGTGCTGCCGACGCTTACGGTGGCGATGAACACCTTGCCTCCGGGGGAGACCCAGCGGCCGCACCGTCACAACTCCGTTGCGGTTTCCCTGGTCATCAAGGGCGAGGGTTGTTTCTCAATGATCGACGGTGTCCGCAAGGAGTGGGCGCCTTGGGCGACCACCATCACGCCGGCGGTATCGGTCCACTCGCACCATAACGAGGGCGCTGAGCAGGCAAAGTTCCTGATCATCCAGGATGGCGGCATTTTCTATCACGCCCGGGCTATGGGCTTTGAATTCGCCGAACATCCGATATAACTGGGAGAACGCACCATGGCGCTCGCATCCGAGGGGGCCGGCTCCTGCCTGGCCATCCGCAAGCTGCACCCGGCGATCGGCGCCGAGGTCAGCAATGTCGACTTTTCCAAACCGCTTTCGCCTGACGTGGCGGCCGAAATTCACGCCGCCTGGATAGCGCATCATGTGCTGGTCTTTCCGGGCCAGGCGATCACCGACGAGCAGCATGTCGCGGTCACCCGGCATTTCGGCGAGCCGGAAATCTTTCACATGGACATCATCAAATCAAAATTCCTGAAGGAAATTTTCCGAGTTTCCAATACCGATGAAGACGGCAATCTGGTGCCGCCGTCGAACCCGATCCAGCAGCAGCTTTCCAGCGCCAAGAAATGGCACACCGATTCAAGCTATCGACCAATCCCGGCGATGGGCTCGATACTGCATGGGGTCGAGGTCAGTCGCACGGGGGGGCTGACTTGCTTCACCAATATGCACGCGGTCTACGAGGCGTTGCCGCCGGAATGGAGGGCCAAGGTCGATGGTCGCAAGGCGCTGCATGATTTTGACAAGCTCAGCCGGATCTCCGGTGCGCCGAAGCAGACGGCGGAGGAACGCGCCAGAGTGCCGGCGATCTGGCAGCCGATGGTGCGGTCCCATCCGGTGAGTGGCCGAAAATCGCTCTATATCAGCCCGATCTATAACGACGACATCGAGGGTATGGAAGAGGCCGAGGCTACCGCGTTCATACAGGAACTCGCCGAATTCGCCGGCCAGGACCGCTTCGTCTACCGGCATCAATGGGAAACCGATGACGTCCTGATGTGGGATAACCGCTGCACCATGCACATTGTCACGCCGCACGACCCGATGGAGCGTCGGGTTATGCACAGGACGACGATTGTTGGGGAGGGGCCGGTGGCGGCGGCATAGAGGTCGCGGTGCTGAACAAGATAGTGGGGCTGACGACGTAAGTTCCGCTGGCGATTTTTCAGCGGTAGGTTTTTAACTCAAACCACGTTCTGTATGGGGACGATTAGTTTTTGTTCATCGATTGGCTTGGCGAGACTGTCTACCACCCCTAATTGTGTGGCGAAGTCGAGATAGTTCACGTCGCCGACCGTCATCACGATTACCGGGGTATTACGCGCTGCAGCCCGAATTTTCCGCAAAAATTCGAACCTGTCTTTCTTCAGCGTAAGAATGCTAAGACTAACCATGTCGATGGTGGGTTGCATCGCTAGAGTTAACGCTTCACCGGCGCTATCCGCCTTTATGACTGTGTATTCAACGCCCGAGAAAATGCGCTCGATGAACTAATATCTATCTAGTCGAGGCTATATGGCTTCCTGAATAGTCTATTGATAATGTTCGGGAGTTCATTTTATCCGTTGAATAGCATTAAGCGCTTATACCAAATATTCCGTTAAAAAGTGTGATCCTTAATCTCAAAAATAGTAATTCTTACTGATGCTCTTGGGAGCATATGGGGGAAATTTTGCTCCTACTAACTAATTTCATCGGTATACCTTGGGACGTCACGCGTCCCGGACGGCCGCCCAGGGCGTGGCTCCCTGTGACTTGAGGGGTGGTGAAAAGGGCGTTTGAGCTTCAAAAATAGCCTTTCCCGCGTTGCTAATTCAACCCCACACGCTGGCGGATGACCTCATCGCGAAGTGAGACATCACCGCCGTCGAACTCGCGGGCATCCTCGGTGCAGAGCCAGGAGATGGCCTTGGCTGGACGGTCCGTCGTCGCGTGGGCCGATGGATCCATTTGGCTGATCGGGTTGAGGCCGGAGGCTTTGATCGCTACCTGCATATGGGTCATCACCGTGCCGGGCGCCAGACCAACGATCCGAATGCCCTGGCTGGCATATTCCAGATGGGTCATCCGGGTCAGCATGAGCACCGCCGCCTTACTGGAACAATAGTGGCTCCAGCCTTCAAGCGCGCCGGTGGCGGCGCCGGAGCTGATATTAACGATCACCCCGCCGCCCTGTTGCAGCATTGTCGGGATCGCCGCGCGCAGACCGAAATAGACGCCCTTGTAGTTGACGTCGGCCACCCGGACCCATTCCTCGGGGTCGGAATCGGCGAGCTTGGAGATTGGGTCGATCAGGCCGGCGTTGTTAACCAGGATATCGAGGCCGTCGAAAGTCTTGCGGCAGAGGGCGACGGCGGCGGTCACGTCGGCATAACTGGCAACATCGCAGGCCACGGCCACGGCCTTGCCGCCTGCCGTGCGAATTTCGGTCGCAATTTGCTCACTCTCGCCCAGACTTCGGGCCGCGAGGACGACAGACACGCCCTGCGCTGCGAGTTCCTTGGCGGCTGCAGCACCGATGCCTCGGCTGGCGCCAGTGACGATGGCAGACTTGCCAGCTAATTCGCTCATTGTGAGGTTCCTTGGGTTGGATCCGGGGGGGATTGGAGAATTGGGATTTGATGATTTGTCGATGCGGGCTGGATGATACCCGGTAAAAACTGGTTGTCATCCCCATGTGCGCATAGTGCTGTTGGGGTACCACCACCGTTGCCCTGCCGTTCGGCAGGACGACGGGTGAGATCTTACCGGACACCAGTGAGCGAGAGGCAGAAAATTTGGTGGCCTCGGCATCCGGTTTTCGATAACGCAACGCCGGGCCCTCTCAGAGGGCACTGGCGCTTGCAACTTTACGGGTGCTGTCCCATTCATCGCATAGTGGTTTCGGCTAAACTGATCGCGTTAACCCCATCCGATGGAGTAAAGCTATGTCGGCGACATATTTCGGGTATTTTATGGCCGCCCTGGTGATTGGTTGCGGCGGGCCTTTGCAGGCCGGGATCAATGGAACGCTTGCACGCTCCCTCGGTCATCCGCTGCTTGCCGCCGCCACCAACACTATCGTGGCGAGCCTTGGAATATTCACCGTCATGCTCCTGCTGCAAGTGCGTGTGCCGGGCATGAAAGCCATTGAGGCGGCGCCATGGTGGGCCTGGTGCGGCGGGCTGATCGGTGGCTTTGCGGTGTTCGGCGCCCTCAACTTCGCGCCGAAGATGGGGGCGGCAGCTTATGTCTCGGTCACCATATTAGGGATCATGTCGGCCTCGTTGCTGCTTGACCATTTTGGCGTCGTCGGCTTCCGTCAACAGTCACTGACCCTGCCGAAACTCGCCGGAGCCGGTCTGGTGGTTGCGGGTATGGCCCTGATCCAGTTTCAGCGCTGAGCCGGCGATGGCCAAGACCGCTTCCCGCAACTCGGACCCTGTGGTCGCCGTTGAGGCGCTGATCGCCGGCACGCCCGAGGCGGCATCCCGCGCGGTCGTCGTGGGCTACAATTGGACCCTGGTCGAGGGACCGGAGGGAACTGGGTTGGTGACTACTCCCGAAAAAACTGTCGAGGGCGCACGCACGACGGACGAGACTGGGCGCTTTACTGGTCGTGGGCTGCGTGAGTTGGCAGGGTTGGCAAGATCGGCAAATCCCTACGAGCGATCCATCGGTTGCGCTGCGATCAATGCTGGCCTCAACCGCTATGACTTGCACGGAGCGGTGGACAACGGACTTGAATTGTCCGGCGCGGCGGCTGGTCGGACCATCGTGGTGGGCCGATTTCCCGGATTGGACGAGCGATTGCCGGGAGCGGTGGTGCTGGAGCGCAATCCTGGCCCCAATGATCTTCCGGCCGAGGCGGCGGCGCAGGTCATTCCTGGCTGCGCGCGGCTGATCATTACCGCTTCAGCCTGGAGCAATGCAAGTCTTGCCGGATTATTGCGGCTCGCTGATGGTGCGCATGTCAGCGTGGTGGGGCCGGGGACGCCGCTTTCGCCGTTGCTGCATGATTGTGGGATCAAGCGGCTTGCCGGTTTCGTGGTGACTAATCCGGCGGCCTTGCGCCAAGCAATCGCTGAGGGCGCCGGCGTGCGCCAGTTCCGTCATTTCGGACGTCACTTGGTTTTGGAGGTGTAGCGGCTCCTTGCCGGACCGGCTATTCGACCTTGCGGGCGATGACTGACCGCCGAAGACGGAAACAATCAGTCAGTACGATTAATTGGTCCGGCTCCGCGATGGGGAGCTTGACGAGAAAAAGCGGGCATTAGCCGAGATCCAGGCTCTGATCGACAAATGGCAAGCTCTGGAGGATGAGGTGGTTCGTGAGCAAGCGGTGATCGCCAACTCATATGAGGCCTCTATCGGCTGCAGCGCCTTTGCCAAAGCGGTGATCTAAGGCCGCGAGGATCTCGTCCAGGAGATCATCGAACGCGAGCAGGATGCCGCGGCCGCGAACGACAAATTTCTAGTCACATTCCAGGAACTTCGCAAGGCCGAGGTCGTCCGCGACGATTACGATAACGCAGTGAATCTGGAGGAGGTGTGCCGGGAGCAGATGGAACTCGATGAGATCTCGCTGAACGTGTGCAGGTGAACAAACGCTAAACTGGGCTTTCGGTTACTAAGCCTGTTCTGGTCGATTGGCGTCGTGTTGGCGCACCTGGGTCACCGTCGCCATGGTTACCACGAGCATCGTCGCGCAGCCGTAGAAAACCATATCCGCTCGGCCGCTATCCATTATCCAGCCAAGCAACAGCGGCATCAGCGACGATCCGAGGTCGAGGCCGGAATAAACGAAGCCGAAGATACGTCCGGTGGCGCCTTTTGGCGTTGCTTTGCGCACTAGCATGTCGCGCGACGGTCCGGTGGTGCCGGATAAAAATCCAGCCAGTGCCAGCGCCGGGATGACCAGAGCCACGCTGATGGCTTGCGCGCCGATCGAGACCAACACCACGGCGGCCAGCGCGACGCCGCCCATGGCGATCAGATCATGCCGGTCGGTACGGTCTGCAAGCACGCCGCCGGCGAAAACACCGGCTGCAGAGCCGATTAGGAACGCCGTCAACGCCGCCGTCGCGGTAGCGAATTCGATGGTATAGAGCTGTTGGATCGCGGTGATGCCGAAAGCCTGCACGCCGATCAGCGAGGCGGCTAGGAAAGCGAAATACAGGAAGCAGGAAATGATCGTCGGCGTCAGCAGCATCTGCAGGTTGCGGGTGATGGTCTCACGCCGGCCGCTCGGACGCGGCGCCGGAATCTCGGCCTCGACTTCCGCCAACGCGCCGCCCCAGAGCATAAATGCCGCAACAATGGTCAACCCGACCATGCCGGCAGCAATCGCGGCGGTCCGCCAATCGGCATAGAGCGCGATCGTGCCGACGAAGACCGGGGCTACCGCCCATCCAAGATTGCCGCAGAGCCCGTGCGTGGCATAAGCCCGCCCGAGTCGCTCGGCGCTGACCTTGCTGGTCAGGATCGACAGATCAGCCGGATGGAACACGCTGTTGCCAAGCCCGGCGCAGACAGAAAGTACCATCAGCATCCAGTACTCGGAGGTGAACCCATAGCCGATAACGCTGATGGACAGCACCGATAGACCACTCAGCAGAACCCGGCGCGCGCCGAAATGATCAACCATGAACCCGGCGATGGTTTGCGCGAAGCCGGAGGCGGCATAGAACAGCGTCGTCAATAGCGCCAGCGCCGTGTAACTGACCCCGAACTCGGCTTTCAAAATCGGGAATAGCGGCGGTAGGATCAAATGAAAGAAGTGGCTGGCTCCATGCGCCACGCCAACCAAGCCCATGACCTTGAGATCGTGCCGGAGAGGTACCGTAGTGACTGACATGTTGTTGCTATAGAGGCGCTTGCGCGGATTGGCAATCGTCCCCGCCATCGCGTAGCTGATGAGCGTCAGGCTTCTTTTCTGCCGCTCGGCGGATTACGATACGCGCACACTATCTATGCTTTGCCGTTCTTGGAGCTGCGCACATGCCGTTTATCACCTCAGCCGACGACGCTCGGGCCGCCCGCAAGCCGATTGAGGTGCAGGGACGCACTTATTACCTCAGTCCTTATATGGGGACGGTGCCGACGCGCGGCCGTTACGAACCCGGCAACGAGGCTAACGACGACGGTCTGCCCCAGGGGTTTCTGGTCGAGCAGCCGGCCGGTGCGGTGACCCCGCCGCACTTTCACGATCATGAGCAATTCCAGGTCGTCGTGGACGGCGGTGGTTTCGTTGGCAAGAAGGCCGCGCTGCCGCTTTCGCTGCACTATGCCGGCGGGCATACGCCCTATGGGCCGATCATCGCGGGCGAGGAAGGGATTTTCTACTTCACCCTGCGCTCGCGCTGGGATGCCGGCGCCAAATATATGCCCGCCTCTCGCGACAAGCTGAAGCGGGTCAAGCGCAAGCATCGGCTGGCGGCGGATATTGCGGTTCCGGTAGGCGAAGAGCTCAAAGTGGCGAGCGGGAATGAGTGTCGCGAGGTGATGGCGCCGTTGGAGGATGGGACCTGTGCCTATTTGTTCAGTATCGGGCCGGGCCAATCGAGATCACTAGAGACACCGTTGGTTGCCGGTGGGCAATACGCGATCGTGGTTTCCGGCTCGGCGATCGAAGAGGGGCGCACACTGCCCCGGCTGTCCGGTCTCTACAGGTTCCGCAAGGAGCCGCCGCTATCGGTAACGGCGGGAGAGCAGGGCGCGGCGGTGCTGTTGATGCAGTTCTCCAAAGACGACCCGGCTTGACCTTGGACGGGGCAGGAATGGTTCCTGCGCGGGGCTTCGCCACCGCCGAGTTCGAGACCCGCACCGAGCGGGCTCAGCGCGCCATGGCCGAGGCGGGGTTCGCCGCGCTGCTGCTCACCACTGAGCCGGAAGTGCGATATTTCTCTGGTTTTCTCACCCCCTTTTGGCAGAGCCCGACCCGGCCTTGGTTTCTGGTGTTACCTCGGCAGGGTAAGCCGGTAGCAGTGATCCCTGAAATCGGCGCGACGCGGATGGCGGCAACCTGGATCGACGACATTCGCACCTGGCCAGCGCCACGGCCCGGCGATGACGGGATCAGTGATCTGTCGGCATTGCTGCGCGTGTTGACCGCCGCCGGCGGCTCGGTTGGTCTGGCGATGGGCCATGAGAGCCATCTGCGCATGCCACTTAACAATTTTAAGGCCCTTCAAGAGGATCTGTCCGGGGTTGAATTCATCGACGCCGGTCCGCTTCTCTGGGATCTGCGGATGCTTAAGTCAGAGGCGGAAATCGACAAAATTCGCCATGTCTGCCAGCTGGTCTCAGACGGGTTCGAGGGGCTGGGCCAGATCGCCGCGACCGGCGATGTGGAGCGCGATATTTTCCGCAGCTTTCGCATCGATTTGCTCAAACGCGGTGCCGACGAGGTGCCCTATTTGGTCGGCGGCTCCGGGCCGGGCGGTCCGGTCGAGGTGATCGGACCGCCCTCCGGCCGGATTGTGGCGGTAGGTGATGTACTGATGATGGATACCGGGACGGTGTTTGACGGGTATTACTCTGATTTTGATCGAAATTTTTCTTTTGGACATGCCGATGATTTGGCAAGGGGCGCCTATGATGTTGTCTATCGGGCGACTGAGGCCGGGCTCGCGGCGGCACGACCTGGGGCCACGGCCGCCGATCTTTGGGCGGCGATGGCGGCGGTGCTGGATGCCGGCGGACCCTCGGGCAATGTCGTCGGGCGGCTCGGTCATGGTCTGGGCATGCAACTCACCGAGGCGCCCTCGAACATGCCGGGCGACCAGACGATGATGCGGCCGGGTATGGTAATGACCCTGGAGCCGAGCATGACATATGGTGACGGACGGGTCATGGTGCACGAGGAAAACTTGGTGATCCGAGACAGCTCGCCTGAATTGCTTTCCCGGCGGGCGCCAGCGGAGCTCCCGGTTATCGATTGATGAAAATCTATAGTTATTGAATATAAACAATTATTTATAATGTTTTTTAAAGTAAATCTATTAAGATAGAGGTTGCTTAAAATAAGCTATCCGAGGCTATTTCAAGAGGCCCTGATATGGATGTCCCCGCAGATGCTGTCATTGCCGCCAGCGGTGGGGTTTCACTGGCTCGTTAAACCGCTAACGGCGCTAACGCTATCATTGGGTTCGATAACCGTGCGATGACCATCCGGCGCAACACCGACCCGGCTAGCGGCTGTTGGAACGGCTGGTCGTTAGTGTTCAGCGAGATGAGGTAAACGTACATCCGCGTTTTTAAGGCCTGGCACGGCCAAGAGCCGCGGTTCGGTAAGGTCTCCACGGCCTGTCTGGCTAATTTTACGTCAAGGCCCGGGGGGTCCAGGGCGATGGCGCTCTTGCGAAGGCCAAGGGTTCCATGCTCGTCTGGCCAGCGCTCGAAAGGTCGGGCGTTGGACTAGCGATGGAGCCAGCATGCGGGTTGGGATTGAAGTTGGCGGGACATTTACCGATCTCGTCGTGGTGGATACTCATGGCGTGCGCACGGCGAAGGTGCCGAGCACCCCGGCGCGACCGGATGAGGGGGCGATGCACGCTATCGAGGCCGCCGGTCTCGATCCCGCCGCTATCGAAGAACTGGTGCACGGGTCCACCGTCGCCACCAATGCCGTGCTGGAGCGCAAGGGCGCGAAGGTTTGCCTGTTCGTCACCCGGGGCACGCGTGATCTATTGCTGTTGCAGCGTCACGATCGCGGCTCAATCTACGACCTGCATTACCGCAAGCCTGAACCGGTGGTGGCGCGGCGCGATACCTTCGAGATCGACGAGAGATTATCTGCTGACGGCGTGGTGATCTCGGCGCTGGACGAAAAGGCCGCCGAAGTGCTGGTGAAAAAGATGTTGGCGAATGGGGAATACCAGGCGGCGGCGATATGTTTTTTACATTCCTACACGGACCCCAGTCATGAACAAGCTCTGGCGCGAATCATCCGCGCCGCGGCGCCGGCAATGACGGTGAGCTGTTCCAGCGATGTCACGCGCGAATTTCGGGAATATGAGCGGGCCTCGACGACGACCTTGGCGGCCTATGTGCAGCCGGTGATCGCCGGCTATGTTACCCGCTTCTCCGACGCTCTGGCGGCGCGTGGTTTCAAGGGGCGCTTCAGTATCATGCAATCGAATGGCGGGCGGATGCCGGCCGAAGCGATGGCCCGTAACGCCATCGCCGCGCTTTTCTCCGGACCCGCCGCGGGGGTTATCGGCGCGGTTCGTAGCGTCGCCGGGGCAGGCTACAGCAATCTGATCACGCTCGACATGGGCGGCACCAGCACGGATGTGTCGCTAATCGCTGATGGCCAACTGGAACTGGCGGCGATGACCAAGATCGATGGGTTGCCAGTGAAGACGCCGGTAGTCGATATCGTTACCGTGGGGGCTGGTGGTGGCTCGATCGCCTGGGCCGATGATGGTGGCTTACTGCGGGTCGGACCGCGCTCGGCCGGTGCAACACCAGGGCCGGCTTGCTACGGTCGTGGCGGCGAGGTGCCGACCGTGACCGATGCACATCTGATCCGCGGCACCTTGCGGTCCGATACCTTCCTCGGTGGCAAGATGACAGTGGATGGCGAGGCCTCGCAGCGGGTCTTCAGCACTTTGGCGGATCAATTCGGTCTATCACTAGAGGAAATCGCCGACAGCGCCATTCGCCTTGCCGACGCCAATATTGTTCGAGCGATTCAGCAGGTTTCGACCGAACGCGGGCGTGATCCGCGGGACTATGTGTTGGTGCCGTTCGGTGGCGCCGGGCCGTTGCATGCGGCGCGGGTGGCCGAAGACCTCAATATCGATACGGTGGTCGTGCCGCCCAATGCTGGTGTGCTATCAGCTTCCGGATTACTGCTATCGGACCACGTCCACTACCGCACTCGAACCCGCCGACGGCGAGTCACGGACGCGACGATCGGTGATATCCGCGCCACGGTGGCGGAACTGCAGGAGGAAGCGCGCGACTATCTCGCCTCGCTAGATATCGAGGCCGGGACGGATTTCGACCGGGTATTGGAAATGCGCTATGTCGGTCAGGCTTTCGAGGTTTCGGTTGCCTTGGGGGATTTGGATCTGAACGCGCTTGGCGCCGATGATCTTTCCGGGCTTTTCGCTGAGGCTCACCGCCGGATTTTTGAGTTCGCTAAGGCGCATGGCGATCCGGTGGAGGTGGTCTCTTTTCGGGTGGGGGCCAAGGCGCCGCCACCGGAAGTGCCGGCGTCGCCAGCACTGCTGTCCAAACCCGCTTCGCCAGCCGGCCGGCGGACTCGTCTAGTAGAGCGTGGCGAAGTTCTTGACGCCGCCCTGCTGGCCCGGGACGGGTTGGGCGACGCGGCGCTCTCGGGCCCGGCGCTGATCGAAGATGGCAGCGCGACGATCTATGTCCCGCCCGGCTGGGCCGCGACCTTGGACGCCGAGGGTAATGTGATCTTGAAGAGGGAGTCCTAAGATGGCCGTATCACCCGTCGACCAGGCCGTCATTACCCGAGCGCTGATCGCGGCGGCCGACGAGATGGGGGTGAAATTAATCCGCTCGGCCCATTCGCCAGTGGTCCGTGAGGCCCAGGACTGCTCGGCTGCGATCATGGACCGCAAGGGCCGGGTGGTGGCTCAGGCGGATCTGATCCCGATCCAACTCGGCTCGGTCACCCACACCTTCCGCGCATGTCTAGAGCATCATCCGCTGGAAACCCTCGAGGAGGGGGATTTCCTGATCAACAACGATCCTTATGCCGGCGGCCAGCATCTGCCGGATATCTTTCTCTTCTCGCCGATCTTTCTCGATAACGTCTTGATCGGTGTTACCGCGACGGTGGTCCATCACATTGACCTTGGCGGCGGCGCGCCGGGTCTCAATCCCAATGCGGGGGACGTGCACGAGGAGGGCATCACCTTCCCGCCGAGCCGCTATTCGGTGGAGCGTGACTGGAAGGGCGGGCCGTTCGAGCGGCTGGTTCGGGCTAATGTCCGGATGCCCGAGGCGACGATTGGCGACATCAACGCGCAATTCGCCGCCAATTCGGTCGGTGGTGAGCGGTTGAAGGATCTTTGTCGCAAGTTCAGCGTTGATACCGTCTTTGCCGCAATGGATGAGATGCTGGACTATTCTGAGCGCCGGGTCCGCGCCGCCATAGCCGCCGCGCCGGATGGCACCTATACCGGCGAGGCTTGGCTCGACGATGACGGCAGGGGCGACGAGCCGGTGCCGGTTCGCGCCAACCTGACCATCGATGGCGAGGCTATCTCCGTCGATTTCACCGGTACCGCCGCTCAGGTCCGCACCAACATGAACAGTCCGTTCGCCTCCACGGTTTCCTCCGCCATCGCCTGCATCAAGGCGGTGCTTACCGACCCCGACATCCCCTTCAACGAGGGCGCGGAACGAGCGATCACGGTGACCGCGCCCTATGGCTCGATCTTGAACCCGAAACCACCAGCGCCGGTCCGCGCCCGCCTGTTACCAAGCTATCGGGTGGTCAATTCGGTGATGAATGCCCTGGCCAAGGCGGTGCCGGACCGGGTGATCGCGCCGGGTTTTGATACCACGACCGTCAGTTGCCTCAGTCATCGGGGCGAGGACGGATACAACATCTATCTTGAGATCTTCGGCGGTGGTTTCGGCGCCGGACCGGATAACGATGGCTGTGATGCGGTCGATTCCATGTTGTCGAACTGTTCGAATATACCGATCGAGGCGATGGAGTCGGATTATCCGTTCTTTCGAGTCGAGGATTACAGCCTGCGCTCCGACTCCGGCGGCGCTGGGCGTCAGCGGGGCGGCATGGGCTTTCAGCGGATCTACCGGGTGCTTGCTGAGAATGTCACCTTCGCCACCTATGGCGATCGTTTTCGGATCGCTCCGGAGGGGGTGTTCGGGGGCTCGCCGGGCGCTAAGGCCGAGACCTTTGTCGAGCGTGGCGGCCAGAAGATCCCGCTTGCCTCTAAGCAACAGTTTACCCTGCAGCCGGATGACCGACTGGTGGTGCGCACCGGCGGCGGCGGTGGGTTCGGCCCGCCCAGTGACCGGGCAGCGGCGCTGATGGAGACCGATGAGGCCGATGGATTCACCGGCAACACCGGCTCATGAGTATGCACGGGGCCAATGAGCAGATAACAACCATGAAATTCCGTGCGTTATAACCTGATATAGTGCGCTAAGCAGACATTCAGCGTTGGGATGTGGAGCGTAGAGGCAATTCAGCGCGAAATACTACGCACGCGTTACCCGGGCCTCCCCGAAGAGGTCAAAGTCGTTCTGGTGCCAAACAAGGCGGATATCGCCGGCGATCGGCTCAAGGCGCTGTTATGGGGCTGGGCGTCGTATCGCTCGAAGGCAACCGGTTTGGCCGATCGGTCGATCATCGAAATAGCTGCCGTCATGGCTAGGACATGGTGTCCGCCGCCCCCTTCATTGCGTGGCACCGGGTCCCTATCGTAGAGTATTGTCTCGCCCGACCTACGGCCCACCCTCGGTGAATACGTGACTACAACGACAGATCTGCTCGCCCGCCGACACCGCGCACTTGGCTCGGGCGCACCGCTGTTCTACGAGCAGCCGCTGCACATCGTCCGCGGCGACGGCGTGTATCTGTACGACGCGGACGGCCGCCGCTACGTCGACATGTACAACAACGTCCCCTGCGTCGGTCACGCCAACCCGCGCGTGGTCGAGGCGATGGCCCGCCAGCAGGCAACCCTGAACGTGCACAGCCGCTATCTGCACGAAACCGTCGTAACCTTCTGCGAACGCCTCGCGGCCCTGCATGGTCCGCAGATCGAAAGCGTCATCCTGAGCTGCAGCGGCACAGAGGCCAACGAGGTAGCGCTGCGCATGGCGCGCTTCGCTACGGGCAAGCGCGGCTTGATCTGTACCGACGCCACCTATCATGGCAACAGTGAGTTGGTCGGCGCCCTCACCCGTGTCGGCCAGCAACCAACGCCGAACCCTTCTGTCCGCAGCATACCCTTTCCCGAAAAATACCGCCCCATCGTCGCCGGCCTAAGCGAGCACGAGTTGTGCGAGGCATATTTGGAGAATCTTGCGATCGCGATCGCCGACTTGCAGGCCTCCGGCGAGGGCGTCGCGGCGATGATCGTCTGCTCTATCCTCGCCAACGAAGGCCTGCCCGATATTCCTACCGGCTTCATGGCCCGTGCCGAGGACATGGTGCGGGATGCCGGCGGCCTGATCATCGCTGACGAAGTACAGGCCGGCTATGCCCGTACCGGCCATTGGTGGGGTTACGAGGTGACGGGCTTCACCCCCGACATCGTCGTCACCGGCAAGCCCATGGGCGCCGGCCTGCCGCTGGCCGCCACCGCGGCGAGCCGTGCCCTGGTCGAGACCTTTCGGGCCAAGACACGCTACTTCAACACCTATGCCTCCTCGCCGCTGCAGGCCGCGGTCGGCATGGCGGTGCTGGATGAGATCGAGCAACGGGACGTGCGCCGCAACGTCACCTCCGTCGGTGCTGCGCTGAAGGCCGCACTCACACAGCGCAAGGGCACCAGCGATACGATTGGCGACGTGCGCGGCCACGGCCTGTTCCTCGGCGTCGAGATGGTCGACCCGGCGGACGCCTGCACCCGACCTGGACCTGGCCAAAGACGGGTGATCAATCGGCTGAAGGACAAGGGCTTCCTGACCAGCAATGCCGGCGCCTTCGCCAACGTCGTGAAGATCCGGCCGCCGCTGATCTTTTCAGCGAAGCCGCAGCCGCCGCATTCCTGGATCGCCTGGGACGAAACAATCGCCGAACTCGCGGGATGACCACGGACGCAGCGAGACCAATACACAGGCCAGGCCTATGCACGCGGCCGCCCGCCGGGCCCTCGTCGACGTTCGGCGTCGAGCCCGCCGACCTACGCATTTCATCCGTCTGAGCCGAGAACGTCACCTTCCGCGCGACCGATGCGCGAGACGGATCGCCGCTCGTCCTCCGGCTGCACCGCCCCGGGTACCACGACATCGTTGCCCTGCGATCGGAGCACATCTGGACCCGCGCCCTTGGTCCAGGCCGGCATAGCGGCACCCGGAACCGCTTCTGACGCGGGCGGGCGAAAACTTCGCCCAGGTCGAAATCGCCTCAACAGGGGAACAGCGGTGGGCTGGACTTGCGCGTTGGTTGGAAGGTGAACTGCTTGCCGATGTGGTCGCGCGTAAATCCGACCCAGCCGCCAACGCCGGCGATTTCGCAAAATGGGCGCGATCATGGCGGCGATGCATAACCAGGCGACCGACTGGACGCCGCCCGCCGGTTTCCAGCGGCATAGGCTCGATGCCGACGGGTTGATGGGGCTCGAGCCGTTTTGGGGCCCGTTCTGGGACCAGGCCATGCTCTCCCCCGCCGAACGCACCATGCTGCTGGATACGCGAGATCGGCTGCATGCGGCGCTCACTCGCTACGGCAAGGCGACCCGAACATTCAGCATGATTCATGCGGACTTGCATCCGCGCAACGTGCTGATCGATGGAGCAAGGATGGCGGTGATCGATTTCGACGATTCCGGGTTCGGATGGCATCAGTACGATCTCGCGGCGGCCCTTAACGGCTATCGGGATCATCCCGACTTTGTCGTATTTCGTGACGCCTGCATAGCGTGGCTACCAGTCCGTGCGCCGGATCTCGGGCGCGGACCTAGCGTTGCTGCCGATGTTTCTGCTGATCCGCGACATGGCGCATTTGGGTTGGTACCACGAGCGCCCGGAATTGGCGCGGTCGTCGGTGCTTTCGCGAGCAAAGGAGCGGGCCTGTTCAAGAGCGGCGGACTTCGAGCCACTGATCTGAAGCGTGCTCTATTTCAATGGGATAGGGCATCTTTACATCTCTTGGCCAATCGGCCGACCCGGGCGGATTGTACGCGATGCATGGCGCCCACGGTGGCCTGCCCTGGTCGGCGCTCGCAAAGCCGGCGATCGACCTGGCGCGCGACGGCTTTCTCGCCACCCACGCCTACCGCCATTATGCGGGTTTGAGTCTCGACAAGTTGCAGGTCGATCCGATCAGCCGCATCGTCTAGCTGGATTGACGCGGCGCGACGCCGTCACCCGGGTCCCGCTGGACCGTGCCGACGATCAAGCGGCTCTTAGACCTTCGGGGTGGTCTCGTCGCTTCGGGTGGCGATCACCGCAGATAATGCGACTCCTTGCCTTTCACCACCGCGACCAGCGTCTGATTAATCGGCGTCGCGATGCCATGCTCACGGCCGAGCCGGACCACGGCGCCGGCGATGGTGTCGATCTCGGTCGGCCGTTCCTTCAACAGATCGGTACAGAGGCTGGATTTGCTGGCGCCGGTGCCCTCAGGGCTGATCAGCGGGGCCAGGATCTCCTGCTTCTCGGTGTCGGTGATAGGGATGCCCTCGGCAGCGGCTACCAATGCCGCTTCCTCCATGGCCCCGATGCACACTGCCTTCAGCTCGGGGATGGCCATCATCTGCTGGGAGTTCAGGTTGGTAGAGCCCGAGGCGGCGCTGAGCGCGACATTGGCCAGATATTTCTTCCACATCATCTTGCGCAGTTCACCGCTTGCATGGGTTTCCAGGCCGGCGGCGGTAAACGCCTCGGCGATCCGTTCGGCCCGCGCTGACAGGCCACCCTCCAGCTCGCCAATGTAGGACGGAAGGTCACTGTAATTGTGCACGACCCCCGGCCGGATGACCATGGCGCCCTGGGCGGTCAGCCCGCCCAGTACCCGCTCGATACCGATGGTCGAGCCGATATTTTCTTCGTTGCCGAGGCCGTTCTGAAAGCTGATCGCCACGGTATCTGGCCCGAACAACCCACGCGCCGCCTGGACCGCCTCTATTGTGTGCATCGCCTTGGTCTGGACGATCACCACATCGACCGGCCCGACACTGGCGGCATCGGTAGTCGCGGTGATCGCAATGGAGCGCTCGCCGCCATGGCCGGTCATCGCGAGGCCGTGCTGGTTGATGGCGTTGACATGCTCACTCCAGCGGTCGATCAAGGTGACGTTAAGGCCGCCCTGGCGCAGCAAGCCGCCAAACAGGCCGCCAATCGCACCGGCGCCGACAACCGCGATCTTGGGCCAGTAAGGGGATATCATTGGTGTCTACTCCGTCAGTATGGCCGTTATGTGTTATCGCCCTTATGCCAGCATACGAGCATCACCAGGTCACTTGAAATCAACCGCATTCTCGCCTAGCACCAGAACCCATGTTTCATAGCCCCGTCTCGCCCAATAGCAGTGCTGCTTCTAGCCACATCGGTAGGACTGACCCGCGATGATAAATGACAGCAAGATTATGGATGCCGATAGTGCCGCGGCTTTGGTTGGCGATGGTGCAACCGTCGGCTTGATCGGCGGCGGCGGCGGCTTGCTTGAGGCTGATGCTATAATGGCGGCGATCGAGAGCCGGTTTCTCGGCGGCGACGGTCCTCGGGATCTGACCCTGGTACATGCTCTGGGGATTGGTGATCGGGACAAGCGCGGCCTCAACCGGTTTGCTCATGAAGGCATGGTGCGAAAGGTGATAGGCGGTCACTGGGTTTGGTCTCCACGAATGCAGGCGCTGGCCAAGGACGAGAAGATCGAGGCCTATGTCCTGCCCGGCGGTGTGGTCATGCAGCAATGGCGCGAGATCGGTGCCAAGCGGCCGGGCCTGACCACCCATGTAGGCCTCGGGACCTTCGTTGACCCCCGCTTCGGCGGCGGCCGGATGAACGAAAGCGCCAAGGATGATCTGGTCGAATTGGTTGAGATCGATGGCCGTGAATGGCTGCGATATCGGCCGTTTCCAGTGGATATCGGGATCATTCGGGGCAGTTTTGCCGACCCGGACGGTAACATTAGCTTGGCCCAGGAAGCCGCCACATTGGATGTCTATGCGCTTGCCATGGCGGCGCATAATTGTGGCGGCAAGGTTATCGCTCAGGTGCGCCACGTGGTACCGCGCGGTGGTATCTCGGCCAACTTGGTGCGGATCCCCGGCGCCATCGTTGATGTCGTCGTCGTCGCCCCTGATCAACCGTTGAGCCACGAGGTCTTTCACGACCCGACCCTGACCGGCGAATCCTGGGGTGCCCCCGAGCCGGTTGGAGCTATCGGATTGACCGATCGCACTGCGATTGCCCGACGTGCAGCGGCGGAATTGTCCGATGGCGTGGTGATCAATTACGGTTTTGGGATCCCCGACGCGGTGGCCAAGATTGCCGCCGCCCGTGGCGATGCCGGGAAATACTACCAAACCATCGAGCATGGCACCTATGGCGGTACCCTGCTGGGGGGTACCTCCTTCGGCTATGCCCGTTATGCCACGGCGATGATCGATGCCCCCTCGCAGTTTGACTTCTATTCGGGTGGCGGGCTCGACATGGCCTTTCTCGGTATGGGTGAATTGGACGCTGAAGGCAGCGTTAATGTATCCAAGTTGGGCGGGGTGACAGTCGGGCCGGGAGGCTTTATCGACATCGCCCAGAATGCCCGAAAGGTGGTGTTCTGCGGCACCTTCGAGGCCAAGGGGGTAAAGCTGTCGATCGGTGGTGGCCGGTTGCTCATCGAACGGCATGGCGCTGTGCGCAAGATGGTACCGGCGGTCGATCAGATTACCTTCAGCGGCCCGCAGGCGATTAAATCTGGCCAGGAAGTGATCTATGTCACCGAACGCGCGGTGTTCCGCCTGACACCCGCAGGTCTGGTCCTAGCCGAGGTCGCGCCGGGCGTCGATGTGAAGGCCGACGTGCTTGAACGCATGGGCTTCGAGCCGTTGATTCCGTCAGTCCCAAAGATAATGGATGGTAGTTTCTTCACCGAAGGGTGACGGGGTTTCGGAAAAATAATTTATAATGAAAGTAACAATAAGAAATATTTTTCAGTTAATTAAATAATTATATGAATGTATTAAGTTAATTATCTTTCTACCGTTTCCGCCTCGATCTGATAATGTCCGTCGAGGCCGATGAGGTCTTCGATCTGCTGGCGCACCCGGACCATGTCGGCTGGTGACAGGCCGGCGAAATCACCGGTTTCACGCAACTCCCTCAGCATGTCACGTTGGGCGGCGAAGGCGGCGGCGAGTACGACCTGGGCGTCGATGCACATCACATAGCCCATGTCCTTCAGCTCTTGTCGCGAGAACAGCGGCCGGCCATCACGGTTGCCCCGGCTCTGCACATAAACCAGGGGCACGTCGCAGACCTCGGGCGCGCGGGCCGCCTCTTCCAGGGATCGGGGGAACAGCAACCCCATATCGGCGCCGGCCTCGGCGGCGCGGTTGATCCTCCCCGACGCATCCTCAAGCCCCAACTCGCGGCAGGTGTCCGAGCGGGCGATGATCAGGAAATCGGCATCGACTTCATCGCGGGCCCGGCAGGCATAGCGGATCTTGGTGGCGAACTCCTCGGGACTGATCGCGTGCACCTGGTACTTGTGATAATGGGCGCGCTTGGGGAACAATTGGTCTTCGATATGCACACCGGCGATCCCGGCGCGGGCGAATTCACGCACCGTGCGCATGGTGTGTAGCGGCTCGCCAAATCCAGCGCCGGCATCGGCCAATACTGGGATCGTCACCGCCGCTGCCGCCTCACCGGCGATTGCCACCTGCTCGGTCATCGTTAATAAAGGCTCCGACGTCGTCTTCGTACCACCGGAGACATAGCCACCAACATAAGTTGCCTCAAAGCCGGCCTGCTGTACCAGTCGGGCGGTAATCGGGTCATAGACCGACGGGAGATGCAGGAACGTGCCGGACTTGATCAGTGCGCGCAGGGCGGCGGTGGGGGACATGGGGAGGTCTCCGATGTGAGGGATGTGGTACAGTATGTCGACCAGAGGCCATCTGCACCAGCGGCGGGAAACGAGGGGCGTCCGCAGGGCCATTAGGCCAAGAGCCCGGTTCAGCAGCACGCGGGTATCGTGCCCCTGGCGTCGCGCATCGCTTGCCGTCGGCGTCAACATCACTACCCTGGCGGTTTAAAAGCAAAGGGAACCTGGCATGATCCGCGTCGCATTTGACATCGGCGGAACTTTTACCGACTTCGTGCTTCACGATGATCGCGGCGCGACCCATTTCCTGAAGATACCTAGCACGCAGCGGGATCCGGGAGAGGCGGTGATGCGCGGGTTGGAGACCCTGCTGGCGAGGGCGGGGATCGACGCCGGCGCGGTCGGCGGGATCCTGCACGCGACCACCGTTGCCACCAATGCGGTGCTAGAACGCAAGGGCGCTGCGACCGGTCTGATCACCACCGAGGGTTTTCGCGACGTGCTGATCATTGGCCGGCAAAAACGTTATGAAACCTACGATCTTTATATCAACAAGCCCACCCCGCTGGTGCAACGCCGGCATATCGCCGAGGTTGATGAGCGGATGGATTTCGACGGTTCGGTGGTTACCGAACTGGGCGCGGCCTCGGTCGAGCGGGCGATTGACGCAATGGTTGCTTCGGGTCGCGAAACGGTGGCGGTGGCGCTGTTACATGCCTATGCGAATCCGGCGCATGAGCAGGCGATCCGAGCCCGCATTGCTGAGCGGGCGCCGCATTTGTCGGTCTCGATTTCCTCGGAGGTTTCGCCGAAATTTCGCGAGTATGAGCGCACGAACACTACTGTCGCCAATGCCTATGTCAAACCCATTGTCAGCCGTTATATAGCCAACCTTGAGCAGGCGCTGGCGGCGCGGGGCTTTCAAAATGAGCTGTTCGTGATGCAATCCAGCGGCGGGTTAGTCTCGACCGATATTGCCCGTGATTACCCGATCCGGATCATCGAGTCCGGGCCGGCGGCGGGCGTGCTGATGGGCGCCACGGTCGGCACCAGCGAAGCGGCAGATCACGTCATTACCTTCGACATGGGCGGCACCACGGCCAAGCTTGGTGCGGTCGATTGCGGGGTGCCGGCGATCATGCCAAGCTTTGAAATCGGCCATGTCCGTTACAAAAAGGGCAGCGGTCTGCCGGTTAATATTCCCGCCGTCGAATTGTTGGAGATCGGCGCTGGCGGCGGTTCCATCGCGGCTGTTGAGATGGGGATGGTCGTTGTCGGCCCGGAAAGCGCCGGTGCTGATCCCGGACCGATCTGCTATCGCCAGGGCGGCACCAGGCCGACCATTACCGATGCGAATGTGGTGCTCGGTTATATCGCGCCGGATTGGTTCAACGCGGGGGCGATGACCTTGGATGCTGAGGCGGCGCGCGCCGGGATTGCAGCGGAGATCGGCGCTCCACTTGGCCTGGAGGCGGGGGAGGCGGCATGGGGCATTCATCTGGTGGCGACCGCAGCGATGGAAAACGCCATGCGCATCGTCTCGGTTGAGCAGGGCCGCGATCCGCGCCTCTATGCCATGGTCGCTTTTGGCGGCGCCGGCCCGCTGCATGCGGCCAGGTTGGCCCGATTAATAGGCATACCCAAGGTGATCGTACCGCATGGGGCTGGTGTCGGTTCGGCCATCGGGTTGCTGGAGGCCGCGCCCAGGATAGATGTTTCAGCGACCCGAGTGATGCAGCTTGATAGAAATGCTTTTAAGACGATAGCTGAAGTTTATGATGGGCTGCAGGCGCGCGCGGTGGCGGATGTGCGGCGGCTGGGCGCGACCGCCGAGCCGGTCTGGTCGCGCCATGCCTATATGCGCTATGCGGGGCAGGGCTTTGAGGTTCATGTAGACCTTCCTGCCGGCCCGATCGGCGCCGGCTATGGCGAGGCGGCAATTGACGCGTTCAACCGCGCCTATCACCGCAAACACAAGTTCCTCGACCCCGATGCGGTGATCGAGGCGGTGGACTGGACCCTGGTTGCGACAGTGCCGGCCGGTGATCGCGGCGCCGGTGGCATGGGTATTGGTATCGGGCAAAGTGGGGATGAGGCGCCAGATGAGCGTCGAATCCGTCCCCTGACCCGCATGGCCTGGTTCCCTGAGGCCGGAGGCTATACTGAGACCCGGATCCTGACCCGCCGGGATCTGATCGATGGCGCGGCGATTGCCGGTCCGGCGATTATCGAGGACCCGGATAGCACTACCGTGGTGCTACCGGGCGACCTCGCCCGGATTAGCGCGGCGGGGCATCTTATTATCGAAATATCTGAAGGCGAACAAAGCGTTGGGTAATCTGGAGGAACGGAAATGAACGCGTCCGGGACTGTCGACCCGATCACTCTGACGGTGATCTGGAACACCATGCTCTCGATCGCCGAGGAGCTTGGCACGACTCTGCGCCACACCGCATTTTCCGAGGGGGTGCGCGAGGGGGATGATTTTTCCACGGCATTATTTGACGCCAATGCCCTAATGGTGGCGCAGGGAAATTTCAGCCCCGGCCACCTCGGCGCCATGCCGACTTGCGTGAAACTGGCGCTGGAGTATTTTCCGCCAAATTCGCTAAAACCTGGGGATTCCATCCTGCTCAACGATTCCTTCATAGGCTCGGGCCACTTTCCGGATACTTTTCAGATCATGCCGGTATTCGTCGAGGCGCGGCTGGTTGGCTATGTCGCCTGCTCGGCGCATCAGGTCGATATGGGCGGCGCGGCGCCGGGCTCGCAGAAGGTCCACGGGGTTACCGAATCGTTTCAGGAAGGGCTCCGGATCCTGCCGGTGCGCTTTGTCCGCGAAGGAACGATCGACGAGGATATTTTACGCATCGTGCTGGGCAATGTGCGGATGCCAGATAAGGTGCGCGGCGACCTTTTGGCGCAGCATACCGCTAATCTCACCGCTTATGGCCGGCTCGAGGCGATGTTCCGGGACTATGGCGCCGAGACCATCGAGACGGCCTATAAAGCGATTCTCGACCGCTCCGAAGCGGCGATGCGCGCGGCCTTGGCCAAGGTGCCGGCGGGGACTTATAGTTTCGAGGATTGCCTGGATGATTACGGCCCCGGAACCGAGCCGGTAAGGATGGCTGTCGACATCACCTTTGACGGCAAGGGCGCGGTCGAGTTGGACTTTTCGCGCTCCTCCGATCAGGTGCCGGCCGCGATCAATTCTTACATCAATTATACCCGCGCCTATGCGTTGTTCGCGATCAAGGTTTTCTGCGATGCTCGGCAACCGCAGACCGAGGGCGCGATGCGTCCGGTCACCATCACCGCGCGGCAAGGATGCTTCTTTAATCCTAGGTTTCCCGCGCCTTCCGGCGGTCGGGCGATCCTACAAATCCGCATCTTCGACACCATCAACGGCGCCATGGCCCAGGCCCTCCCGGAGCGCGCGATGGGCGCGTTTTCGCATTGGTCAAATCCGAATATCGGTGGCGTCGACGAGCGCACTGGCAAGCCTTTCGTGATGTATGACCTGGGCTTGGCCGGTTACGGTGGTCGCCATGGCGAGGATGGGCCGGAGGCGATGACCCCGGTGATGAATTGCACCAATATCCCGGTCGAGGTGCATGAGACCCACAACCCGGTCCGGGTGCGGCGGATGGCGCTTTTGCCGGACACCGGTGGGGCCGGCCAATGGCGCGGCGGCTGCGGCATGCTGAAAGAGATCGAGGTGTTGGCCGCTAGGGCCGTGCTCTCGCATCTCGGGGACCGGCACAAGGTCCAACCCTATGGAATTTTTGGTGGAAAGCCTGGCGCGCTGGCCGAAAGTAATCTTTATCGCGGGAACCAGAAGCTGGCCCTGCACTCCAAAGAAACGCGTGATCTTGAACAGGGTGACGTGCTGAGTTTCAACGCTGTCTGGGGCTGGCGGCTATGGCCCGCCGGAGCGGCGTGACCCTGCGGCGATCGAAGAGGATCTCGCCGACGGCTATGTCTCGGCGGCGGCGGCGGAACGGGATTACGGATATCGACCTTAAAAGAGGCAATATAATGCATTAAATATTAGCAATATGCATTATAGAACATTGTTCCTGATCGTCAGCGCCCCCCGCCTATGCTCGAGCCCATGACTGGGCCCGGTAAAACCGGGTCTTAAGGAGGATAGCGGCGATGCGCATCGACTTTCAGACCGATCCGTCGCGCTATCGCCATTGGCGGATCGAGGTCGAGGGTGCGCTCGCCAATCTGATCATGGATGTCGACGAGGCCGCCGGGCTGTTCGAGGGCTATGAGCTGAAACTCAACTCCTACGATCTAGGCGTTGATATCGAGTTGCATGACGCGATGCAGAGATTGCGCTTTCGAGCATCCTGAGGTGGGTGCGGTGGTGCTCCGCTCGGCTAAGGAGAGGGTGTTCTGCGCCGGCGCCAATATCCGCATGCTGGCGGGGGCAAGCCATGCCCATAAGGTCAACTTCTGCAAGTTCACCAACGAGACCCGTAACGCCATGGAGGATGCCAGCGCCCATTCGGGCCAGCGCTATATCGCGGCGGTGAACGGTGCCTGTGCCGGTGGCGGCTATGAGCTGGCGTTGGCCTGCGACTACATCATTCTGACCGATGACGGTTCCTCCTCGGTATCCCTACCGGAAGTGGCGTTGCTGGCGGTGCTGCCGGGGACCGGCGGGATCACCCGGGTGACCGATAAGCGTAAGGTGCGCCGCGACCGCGCCGATATCTTCTGTGCCACGGAGGAGGGGGTTCGCGGTCAACGCGCCCTCGACTGGCGTCTGGTCGACGAGGTGGTGCCGCCGTCGCGTTTTGCCGAGGTGGTGACCACCCGGGCCGAGACATCAGCGGCGGCGTCCGACCGTCCAGCCGCCGCGGTTGGGATCAGGCTCGGGCCACTGGATAGAGAAGTGGCGGAAAACACGGTTTCCTATTCCAGCTTGAAGGTTGAAATTGACCGCGATGCCCGGCTTGCCACGATTACCATTGCCGGACCCACCATCACGGGGCCTACGATTACTGGAGTTGGCGACCCAGTTCCCGCAGATACCACCGAGATGGCGGGGCAAGGCGACCGGTTTTGGCCGTTGCGTATGGCCCGCGAGCTTGATGATGCGCTGTTGCATCTGCGGTTCAACGAGCTGGAGATCGCGGTTATCGCCTTCAAGACATCCGGCGACCCGGCGGCGGTACTGGCCCATGACGGCTTTTTAGCGGCCAACCAGGTCGATTGGCTGGCCCGTGAAATAAGCTTGTTCTGGACCCGTGTAATGAAGCGCGTCGATCTGACCTCGCGCTCGCTGGTGACGCTGATCGAACCGGGCAGTTGCTTTCGCCGGGTTCCTTGCGGAGCTTGCCTTCGCCAGCGACCGCAGCTTCATCGCTGAGGGCGTCTTCGAAGGTGATAATCGCGCCGACGCGGCGCTGCTGCTTAGTGCGGCGAATTTCGGCCCGCACCCGATGTCAAACGGGCTGTCGCGCCTGGCGACCCGGTTTCTCGGCGAGCCAGAGACCCTTGAAGGTCTCGTCGGCCGGGCTGGCCAGAGACTTGAGGCTGGCGAGACAGAAGCGCTCGGGCTGGTCACTGCCGCGCTTGACGATATCGATTGGGACGATGAGGTCCGACTGTTCCTGCAGGAGCGGGCTAGCTTTTCGCCGGACGCCTTGACTGGGCTTGAGGCCAATACACGCTTCGCCGGGCCCGAGACTATGGAAACTAAGATCTTTGGCCGGCTCACGGCTTGGCAAAATTGGATTTTCCAGCGCGCCAATGCGGTCGGCGAGACCGGGGCGCTAGGCCGCTACGGCTCTGGCCAGCCCGCCGTGTTTGATCGGCGCCGGGTGTGAGGGCGCCGCCATCGATTGTCATTTGGACGCCGTCATATCCTGGCCTACCGTCACCCGGCTCCGCCGTCATTCCAACCGGCGCCTGGGTTAGATAAGGAGATAAATTTATGACCGACACGACGGCCGTCGACTATGGCACCTCGATCCCGAACAATGTCGGGCTTGCCGATGATCGCCGGGTGCTGAAAGCGCTGGAGCGTTGGCATCCGGGATATCTCGATTGGTGGAAGACCATGGGGCCGGAGGGGTTCCAGGAATCGCTGGTCTATCTGCGCACCGCCATTGGCGTTGACCCGGACGGTTGGGCGACTTTCGATTACGTGAAGATGCCGGAATACCGTTGGGGTGTGCTTTTGGCCCCCAGGGAAGAGGGGCGGCGGATCGGTTTTGGCCAGCATATGGGGGAACCGGCATGGCAGGAGGTGCCGGGTGAATACCGCGCCACCTTGCGTCGGCTTTGTGTGATACAGGGGGATACCGAACCGGCCTCGGTCGAGCAGCAGCGCCATCTTGGCATGACCGCGCCGTCGCTTTATGACCTGCGCAATCTTCTGCAGGTCAATGTCGAGGAGGCGCGGCACCTCTGGGCCATGGTCTATCTATTACAGAAGTATTTTGGCAAAGACGGTCGCGAGGAGGCTGAGGGCTTGCTGGTCCGGCGCTCCGGCGACCCGGACAAGCCGCGCATGCTCGGCGCTTTCAACGAGGCGACGCCGGACTGGCTGAGCTTCTTCATGTTCACCCATTTCACCGACCGCGATGGCAAGATGCAGCTCGAATGTCTGGCCCAGTCCGGCTTTGATCCACTGTCGCGCACCACCCGTTTCATGCTGACCGAGGAAGCCCATCACATGTTTGTCGGTGGCTCCGGGGTGGGCCGGGTGATCAAGCGGACCTGCGATGCGATGCGTGCCGCCGGGATCGAGGACCCGCATGATATCGCGGCGGTGCGGGCGCTCGGGGTCATCGATCTGCCGACCATCCAAAAAAAGGCCAATCTGCATTATTCACTGTCACTGGATCTGTTTGGCTCGGAAATTTCCACCAACTCGGCCAATGCCTTCACAAATGGGCTGAAGGGCCGCTATCGCGAGGATCACCTCGACGATGACCACCAATTGCTGAACGATACCTATCCGGTGCTGCGGCTGGTCGATGGCCAACCCAGGATGGTCGACGAGCCGGCGCTGACGGCGCTTAACATGCGGCTGCGCGACGACTACACCAACGATACGGCCGCCGGCACCAAGCGCTGGAACCGCGAGATCGAGAAGGCCGGCATCGATTTTCGGATCATCCTGCCGAATGTCACCTTTAACCGGGCGATCGGGTTGTTCGCTGGGATCAAGGCAACACCTGAGGGCGAGATCATCCCAGCCGAAAGCTTTGCCGCCCGGCGGGACGACTGGCTGCCGTCATCCGGTGACGGCGACTTCGTCGCCTCGCTGATGTACCGCGAGACCGAGCCCGGCCAATACGCCGGCTGGATCGCCCCGCCCCGCACGGGCATTAACAACCAGCCTGGTGATTTCGAATATGTCCGCCTGCAATAACGGGTCGGTCGCGCTGTGATACCGGCTTCCACAGCCCGTCGTCTCGTCGTCCGTCGCTCGGCGGGACGACGGAAGGTCGATGGCCCAAGGATGATACCGGGATGAGTAAGTAGCTCAGCGAATTTGGACCATGCGGCGGATGACCACGACGGGGTGCCCATCAGCGATACTCGGCCCGAACAGCGACGATGACTACCTCGCTGGCCTTGGTGAACGGGTGCGGGCGGCGCGCAAGGCGTTGAAGATGTCGCGCCGAGATCTGGCGTTCGATTCGGGCGTCTCCGTGCGTTATCTGGCGCAGTTAGAGACCGGTGGCGGTAATGCCTCGGTCATGGTGCTCCGGCAAATCGCCGGGGCGAACGGTCTTAGGGTCGAGGACCTGGTCGCCGATGGTGATCCCAACGCGTTGGGGCTGATCGCCGCGATCCGTAGCAGCACGTCGGTCGAACGCATGCAGCTGACCGATGCTCTCAACACACTGCGCGCTGCCAGTGGCGACCCGCGTGCCTTGCGGGTGGCGCTGATCGGGCTGCGCGGCGCGGGTAAAAGCACCCTGGGGCGCGCCGTTGGCGAAAAGATGGGCGTTCCCTTCGTCGAGCTGAACCGGGAGATCGAGGCTGAAAGCGGCTTGTCGATCCCCGAGGTGTTTTCCCTCTATGGTGAGGGGGGGTATCGCCGGCTGGAGAAACGTAGCATCGAGGCGGTGATCGGCGCCCACGCTAGCGTGGTGCTGGCGGTCGGCGGAGGCATTGTCGGCGAGGCCGGGAATTATGACCTTCTGCTTGGCGGTTTCCACACCGTGTGGCTGCGCGCCAATCCCGAGGAGCACATGGCAAGGGTTCGAGCCCAGGGTGACGAGCGCCCGATGGCCGGCAACCCTCAGGCGATGGACGAATTGCGCAGAATTCTGGAGGCCCGCGACCGGCTTTACGCCCTGGCCGACGCGCAGCTCTCCACTAGCGGCAAAAGCGTGGAGGAGAGTACTGAGTCGCTGGCGCTGGTGATTGACGCGGCTGCTGGAGAAAACCCGGTTCGCCTGAGGCGTGTTTCGAAGTGGCTTGTCGTTATCGGCAGGTTCTACCCGTCCCTCAGCCGTCAACCTCGACCCGAAAATTCTCGATCACCGTGTTGGCGAGCAGCTTTTCGCACATCTCGGTGACCTGGGTCTCGGCCTTGTCGGCATTGGTTTCGGCTAAATCCAGCTCGATATATTTACCTATGCGCGCGCCCTCGATGCCGTTGAAACCGAGGGTGCCGAGGGCGTGCTCCACCGCCTTGCCTTGGGGGTCGAGAACGCCGTTCTTCAGGGTCACGTGGACTGTCGCCTTCATCGGTCTTCCTGGGTGAGGTTACGGGCAAAAGTTGCGTCACTGAATGGCCTTTGGGCCTTTCAGGTCCATCGGACCGGCCTCGGGCAGTACGCCCAAGCGTCGGGCGACTTCCTGATAGGCCTCGCGTTCGCCGCCAAGGTCGCGGCGGAACCGGTCCTTGTCGAGCTTCTCATTGGTGTGAACGTCCCAGAGCCGGCAGTTATCCGGGCTGATCTCGTCGGCCAGGACGATCTGCATCGCGTCCTCGGTATAATAGCGGCCGAACTCCAGCTTGAAGTCGACCAGCCGGAGCCCGACGCCGATCAGCAGACCGGCCAGAAAATCGTTAACCCGCAGTGAAAGTGACATCATGTCATCCAGGTCCTGGGTGTTAGCCCAGCCAAACGCGGTGACGTGCTCCTCGGCCACCAGCGGGTCGCCAAGCTCGTCATTCTTGTAATAATACTCCACGATCGAGCGCGGCAGCGGTGTGCCTTCCTCGATGCCGAGGCGTTTGCAGATTGAGCCGGCGGCGATGTTGCGGACCACCACCTCGACCGGGATGATCTCAACTTCGCGGATCAATTGCTCGCGCATGTTGAGGCGGCGCATGAAATGCGTCGGAATGCCGATCTCGGCCAACCGGGTCATCAGATATTCGCTGATCCGATTGTTCAGAACGCCCTTGCCGGTAATCACCCCGTGTTTTGCATTGTTGAAGGCGGTGGCGTCATCCTTGAAATATTGGATAAGCGTTCCCGGTTCCGGGCCTTGGTACAGGACCTTGGCCTTGCCCTCGTAAAGTTTCCTGCGTCTTGCCATGAGATCTCGCACCAATGGGACCATTCTGCCGGCGAGTAAGCCGCCATCGGCGCGCTCGCGCCGTCCCCAGCCGCCCCTGGCCAGGATTGCCTGCCGCGTATAGCAACTTGGCGCGAGTAAGACAACGATTGTCAGAGTTTGGTTCCGCCGAGCGCGGGTCATCTTTGGCAATACCTGGACAGATGCGTTACGTCCTGGTGCGGAATGTTCTTTTGCTAAAATACTTTAAATCAGGCAGTCGAAGTTACCCTCGCCCGGCGAACAACCAAGCCTGGCTTTAGCCCAAACATTAGCCGAAATCTCTAGCCGGAAAATTAACCCAGGCCGGGGACCGGCTCGAACGGCGCATCACCCGGCAGCCCCTGTGCGAACAGCCATACCGGCTTGCCGACATCCGGCGCCGGGAGCGCCATCAGGGAGCTGGAAACCGTGCCATAGCCATGGTTGGTGGCCACCGCCATGGCCCGGTTGTGCTCAAGGTCTCCGGGCTTGGAGCGTTCCGCCATCAAGGCTATCCATTCGGTCCAGTCGGCTTTATCGGGATCGGGGGCGGTGGCGGCGCTGAAGCGCGGGCCATAGGCGGCGATGCGCGGCGTGGTCGGGTCGTTCAATTCCTGGGCGGTCAACATCGACACCCCTTCGGGAATGTCGATGATCTCAACACGTCCCGGGTGGCCCGAACCCTGATGCCCGGCGTGGCGCAACCAATAGGCGTCGCGGTTGTCGGCAACGATCATGTTGAAGGGGCGGTAGCTGCTGGGGTCCAGTTCGGTCAGCGCCATCGCCGAGTCGATTGCGTCCGCATGGTCGAGGGCTTCCAGAACCAGCTCGCCCCGAGAGCGCTTGCCTGGCGCCGGGCCAAGCTGGCCGGTGCGATTGAGCATGCAGGCGACGACGCCGGAATCGTTCAGGCCCATCCAACTGCCCCCGGCAAGTTGATCCAGTCCGGCGGTCACCTCATCGCGGTCTGGCCAATGGCGGCGCGGCGGCAACCAGGGCCGGTCATGCATCTCATCACGCAGGGCCGCTAACACGATCGGCCAATCGTGGTCGGGGCGGCGAAGAATGACATTGGTGCACATCGGCTTACCCGCGTTGATCCGGCAGCTCGATAGCATGGCCCCGGTAAGCTGGCAAAGGTGATCCGGTGAAGGGGACTTAAAATTTGTGATTGCTTCGATTCCGATCAACGACCACTCAGGCCATTAAAAGATAACTTGGCAATCTTTAGGTGCTGGACCATGCTCCGTGATGGTTGCGCCAGTGCCGTATTATTTGAACTACTCGGGAGATTGCCGTTATGAGTGGATGCGAGGATCGCCAGAACGGCCCTGAAGAAAAGTTCGCGAATGACGCTAAAAGGCGTTTCTTAGCCTGTAGCGTGGCATCATAAGCTGCATGGCTTTTGAGTTTCCAAGGTTTTTCGTGGAGTGTTCGGTGAAGAGGCAGAAAGTCACGGCAAGAAAGTGCTGATGGGCAATCTGGATGAGCCGGGTGATAACGATGTCGTGCTTTCGTCCTGAAGAGTGTCGCTGGCACCGATGCGGATCTTTCCGAGCACCGGCTGCATCATAAGATTGGGGAATTGAAGAGCGAGGCCGAGCGTCAGCTTGCTAAATAAAACATGGCCGAATAAAAGGCCGGCCGTATGAACGTGAGGGTGAATGTCAGAGGCAAGACTAGTCAACCTTGAAGACCGTGGCGTGCTCGCCGTTTCTGGCGAGGATAGGGTCGCCTTCCTGCAAGGCCTGGTTTCCAACGATGTGGAGCGGGTGACACCGGACCAGGCGGTCTATGCCGCCTTCCTGACGCCCCAGGGTAAGTTCCTGTTCGATTTCATCGTTGTTGATGATGGTGAGCGGCTGCTGCTGGATTGCGAGGCTGCGCGGCTGGCTGATTTCGCCAAGCGCCTGCGGATCTACAAGCTGCGCTCCAAGGTCGAGCTAACCGATGTCAGCGAGAGCTTTCAGGTTTTTGCGGTACATGGCGACGGCGCTCTGGCGGCGCTTGGCTGGGCTAGCGGGGCGGCGGCGGGCGCCAGCGTGCCCTGCCTCGGCGGCCTGGCGATCGCCGATCCGCGACTGGCGGCCCTGGGCGCTCGGCTGATCCTGCCGGTCAACGCCAATCTCTCCTCTCTTAGTCTGGCGCTGGGGACGCTCGACGATTATGACCGTCGCCGCATCCAGCTCGGTATCCCCGACGGCAGCCGCGACATGGAAGTCGACAAGACGGTGCTGTTGGAGGCCGGGTTTGACGAACTGAACGGCGTGGATTGGAAAAAAGGCTGCTATATGGGGCAGGAGTTGACCGCGCGGACCAAATATCGCGGTCTGGTCAAGCGCCGGCTGATGCCGATCACCACCGACGGTCCATTGCCGCCCCCGGGCACCCGGATCACTCTGGATGGCCGCGATGCTGGCGAAATCCGCTCCACCCAAGGCGATATGGCCATGGCGATGGTCCGGCTGAACATGCTCGAGCAAACCGCCGGGGGCGCTGCCGTGTTGACGGCGGGTGAGATGACGGTGACGCCGAAAAAGCCGGATTGGGCGACGTTTTGAGGCCGATGCCGGTTCATCTTATTTTGAATGACCATAGACTAAGGATAAGACGGTGCCACGCCGGCGAGTTGGGTGATTCCGTTTACGCCTATGAAATTGGTGAATTTCGCCAGCTAATGCTTACTGAGGGATGAGAAAAAATAGATTTTACCTACGCGTGCCACGAATTTCGATCCAGCCTGGGAGAATACCCAACCGAAACGAATGATGCGCGCGTTATTTTAGAAGTCTCGAGAGCATATGGCTAAAACCAGACCGGTTACGCACTGGTCAAGGACACGGGGGTCAATATCGATGCGCTGGCTATCTTGGCGCAAGTTTAGCCCAATATGCCAACACCACGTGCGGCACCCCAAATCTCGCTCCCAAAAGCGTTGTGCTATCTATGCGGCAACCGACCAGGGTGTCTTTTAGGTCGCGGCAGCGGTTCTAACGCCCTACACCGACCCTAACTTGTCCGGACGGGAATGCTCCGTTCCGTGTTGATTTCTGCGGGATTCATCACAAAGGACAGTTTGGTGATGGTATCCTAGGATTAATTGATTCCGAACCTGCAGCTGTTGGAAACGCCGGCAAAAGAAAATTAACCAATCATCGTCGCCAATTTGAAAAATGATGGCCGCTATCATCACCAGACAAATCGGGCGACGTCGCTACTTGGCAATCCAAACGTTAAACGGACAGGCGCAATGGGGAGCGTGCCCATAGATGTCAATGCCGTCTTTATTTATGCCTCATTGTTAAAGGAGTGCCGAGGGCGAGCGCGCTCTGAACGTCGTTCGCGAACGCCATCATATCCGCGGGCGGTGTGGTCTTGTGTGGAGCATAGATGTAGATCTCGAGTTTAGTTAACCCCCGCCGGGAACGCATCAGCTCTATAATGGAGGGGTCTGTGAAACCTGCCTCTTCGATGGAGTTAATCAATTGCCTTGCATCGTCGACGCGATATCGCCACATTTTTTTGTAGCGATCAAATGCGGTTTGGCATTCTTTTATGACGCGCGATGATGTCAAACTCTTAACGTTGAATATGGGTGGTGTGGTGTCCCCGGATCATCTTGAACTGGCGTGCGCGCAAAGCGACCTCACTGAGCCCTGGGTCTGCCAATAAGCAGCCCATCTGGCCCTTGTGACCCCGCCAGCATCGGTCTATTAACTGCCGCGTGATCAGCCCCCTGAGTGTTTCCACCACGCTTTCGAGCATTCCGACCCCGGCTCGGGCGATTGCCTATATGGCGATCGCGGCGGTGCTGTTCGTCTCTATGCACACCATCGTCCGGGGCATGTCCGGCGAGTTGCACCCGTTCGAGATCGCGTTCTTCCGCGCCTTCCTGGGAATTTTCGTGCTGGCGCCGTTGGTGCTACGTGACCGGGGCGCCAGTTTTCGGACCAAGAATATCAAGCTGCATGCGCTGCGCGGGGTTCTCAATGCCGGTGCGATGTTAAGTTTTTTCTATGGGCTCAGCATCACGCCGCTGGCTCAGGTGACGGCGCTTGGGTTCAGCGCGCCGCTGTTCGCGACGGTGTTGGCGGTGTTCGTGCTGGGCGAGGTGGTGCGGGCCCGGCGCTGGACCGCCATTGCGATCGGCTTCATCGGCACGCTGATCATCCTGCGCCCCGGCGTCATCGAGGTCGGTATCGGGCCGATCCTGATTGTCGCCTCGGCGGCGATTTGGTCGGTGGCGTTGATGGTGATCAAGGTAATGACCCGAACCGATTCCAGCGTCACCATCTCGCTTTATGCTTCGATCTTTCTATCGCCGATCGTTCTTTCGGCGGCGTTGCCGTTTTGGGATTGGCCGAGCGGGGAGCAGCTTGCTCGGATGTTCGTCCTGGCGACCTTCGGGACCGTCGCCCAGACCCTGATGAACCAGTCACTGAAGCTCGCCGATACCTCGGTCGTGCTGCCGGTCGATTTCACCAAGTTGATCTGGGCCGCCTTGTTGGGCTTTTTGGTGTTTGGCGAGGTTCCGGATATCTATACCTGGACCGGCGGTCTGCTGATCTTCGCCAGCACCACTTATATCGCGATCCGCGAGTCGCGGTTGAAGCGGGAGCGCAAACCAGCGCCCGGACTTGAGCCGGAGGGGAAACCCGACCCTCTGGTTGACGATGGCCTCGCAGTTGACGATAGCCCAGCGGCAGGCGATAAGCCGAGGCCTTGATCTCGACTGTTCCGGACCGCCGCCATGACCGACCTCGTGCCCGTTACCCGCGCCCTGATTTCCGTTTCCGACAAGACCGGGTTGATCGAGCTTGGCCAGAGCTCTGGCGGCCCGGGGAATTGAAATTCTGTCGACCGGCGGCACCGCCAAGGCGCTGCGCGCCGCTGGCGTCGCGGTGATTGAGGTGGCCGATCACACCGGTTTTCCCGAGATGATGGACGGCCGGGTGAAAACCCTGCATCCAAAAATCCATGGCGGCTTGCTGGCGCTGCGCGACGATGCTGGGCATGTCGCCTCGATGCGGGATCATGATATCCCGCCGATCGATCTGTTGATCTCCAGCCTGTATCCGTTTGAGCAGACCGTGGCCTCCGGCGCCGGTTATGCCGATTGCGTCGAGAATATCGACATCGGGGGGCCGGCGATGATCCGGGCGGCGGCGAAGAACCATGCTTCGGTGACCGTGGTGGTCGATGCCGAGGATTATCAGGCGGTGCTGGACGCGTTGGCCGCCAATGACGGGGCCACGCCGCTGGCGCTGCGCCGGCACCTGGCCGCCACTGCCTATGCGCGGACCGCCGCTTATGATTCGGAGATCTCGACCTGGCTGGCGGCCGAGGTCGGCGATATCGCGCCGCGCCGGGTGAGCTTTGCCGGCGCCAACCCACAGATCATGCGCTATGGCGAGAACCCGCATCAATCCGCTGCGTTCTACCAGACCTCCAGCACCCGCGCGGGGGTCGGCACCGCAACCCAACTGCAGGGCAAGGCGCTGAGCTACAACAACCTCAACGACACCGACGCCGCCATCGAATTGGTGGCCGAATTCGACGGCCCGGCGGTGGCGATCATCAAGCATGCCAATCCCTGCGGGGTGGCCGAAGCCGGCTCGGTGTTGGAGGCCTATCAACGGGCCTTTGATTGCGACCGGGTCAGCGCCTTTGGCGGCATCATCGCGGTGAACCGGCCGCTCGACGGGGCGACGGCGGCCGAAATCATCAAGATCCTGACCGAGGTGGTGGTGGCGCCCTCGGTCGACGCCGATGCCCGGGCGATCCTGGCGACCAAGAAGAACATCCGTGTGCTGGAGACCGGCGGCATGCCGGATCCGGCCGCCCGGGGCCGCCTGGTCAAGCCGGTGGCCGGCGGGTTGCTGGTTCAGGACCGCGATTTCGGCCGGATCACCGAGGCCGAGCTGACAGTGGCGAGCAAGCGGGCGCCGAGCCAGGCCGAGCTGCGTGACCTGCTGCTGGCCTTCCGGATCGCCAAGCACGTGAAATCCAACGCCATCGTCTATGTCAAGGACGGCGCCAGCGTCGGCATTGGCGCCGGCCAGATGAGCCGGGTCGATTCCGCGCGCATCGCCGCCCACAAGGCCCGCGACGCCGCTGAGGCGATGGGCCTGGAGCAGCCGTTGACCATCGGCTCGGCAGTGGCCTCGGACGCGTTCTTCCCGTTTGCCGACGGATTGCTGACGGCCATCGAGGCTGGCGCGCGCTCGGTGATCCAGCCCGGCGGCTCGCTGCGTGACCCCGAGGTGATTGCCGCCGCCGACGCCAATGACGTGGCGATGGTGCTGACCGGGATGCGCCATTTCCGACATTGATTCTTCGACGGCAGAATTCTTAGGCGCTGGCGCAACGCCCATCGTCGGTCGAGCCGGTTGATGCCAACGCGGAATATCAGTCATCTCCTAATTCGACCTTGGCAGCGCGCCGCTTGATCCGTATTTATGCCCTGGCGTACCTCACCTCTGAGACTATTAGCCCCAATCACCAGGAAGAATCATGAGCGATAGCCCCCATTCGACTGATGTGATCATCATCGGCGCCGGCCCGGTTGGCCTGTTCGCGGTATTCGAGCTGGGTCTGCTCGATATGAAGGCGCATCTGATCGACATTCTCGATTATCCGGGCGGCCAATGCGCCGAGCTGTATCCGGAAAAACCGATTTACGACATCCCGGCGATTTCGATCTGTACCGGTCAGGAATTGACCGACAAGCTGATGGCGCAGATCGAGCCGTTCGGACCGACTTTTCATTTCGGTCAGATGGCGGAATCGCTGGTCAAGACCGATGACGGAAAATGGCGGGTCACCACTGATACTCGGCACGGTGATCGAGGCGCCGGTCATCGTGATTGCGGCCGGCGGCGGCAGTTTCGTGCCGAAGAAGCCGCCGTTGCAGGGGCTGGAGGCCTATGAGGGCGTGTCGGTGTTCTATTCGGTGCGCCAGATGGAGCGGTTCCGCGGCAAGAACGTGCTGATCGCCGGCGGCGGCGATTCGGCGTTGGATTGGACGGTCAACCTACAGCCGTTGACCCAGAGCATGGCGCTGGTGCATCGGCGCGACGATTTTCGCGCCGCTCCGGACACGGTCAATAAGATGCGCGCGCTGGTCGAAAGCGGCGGCATGGCCCTGCATATTGCCCAGTTGAAGGAACTGAAAGGCAGTGACGGCAAGCTGGAAGCGGTATCGGTCAAGGGCCCCGACGGGGACTACGACATCCCCTGCGATATCTTGCTGGCGTTCTTCGGCCTGACTATGAAGCTGGGCCCGGTCGCCGAGTTTGGGATCAATCTCGACAAGAACCTGATTCCGGTCGATACCGAGAAATTCGAAACCGATGTGCCGGGCATTTTTGCGATTGGCGACATCAATTCCTATCCCGGCAAGTTGAAGTTGATTCTGTCGGGATTTCACGAAGCGGCCTTGATGTCACAGCAGGCTTTCCGCTACGTCTATCCGGAACGTCGGCTGCGGTTTCAGTACACAACCTCAAGCTCCGACTTGCAGGAAAAATTGGGGGTATCATGAAGATCTTCGTCACTGACCGTGATGGCAAGGAACACGAGATCGCCGGCATTGACGGTTGGCAAATTATGGAACTTATCCGCGACGAAGGACTACCGATCAAGGCGGAATGCGGCGGCTCCTGCGCCTGCGCCACCTGCCATGTCTATGTCGACGCTGCCTGGGTCGACAAGCTTGAGGAGAAGGGCGAGGAAGAGACCGACATGCTCGACCTGGCCTTTGACGTCGAGACGAACTCGCGGTTGTCCTGCCAGTTAACCATGCGGCCGGCGTTGGACGGCCTCAAGGTGACCCTGGCGCCCGAATGAGCTGCCGGCTCGCGGGGAGCCGGATACTGTTTGGTTTCGGAGACTAATTGGTTTATGTCGCCGGAATTCCGCCTTGGCATGATAGATCTCGCACGGACGATTGAGCGCGTCGGCGACGACGGAATGCAGCCGGCCCTCGATATTGTCCTGCCGATAATCGGGAGACTTGTGCTGGCGGGGGGAGATCGGGACCACGTCGATGTATGGCAGACAAAACTTTGTGGGAAGTCTGGGCAATCCGCCATGTGATACAAGATTTCAGTCGTGGTGGGGTGATCGGCAAGCAGAGTGGTTTTCATGATCGTCATGATGGTGCTCTTTCAAGTCCAGATCAGACACGAGCGGTTGTCCCATGTGAAAATCTTGCGGGAGAGGAATTTTTTTATTAAAAATTTATAATAATTGCAACGAATTAGAAGGAATTTTTGGGGAATTTCGCCAAAGCGCTGGCTGATCAAGATGCATCCTCGGAATGATTTGAAAGGGATGGCAGCCGACGAAAGACCGAAGGATCCGGAAGGTGGCGCGGGTCGCCGGTCGGCTCTATTTACCCCAGTCCCTTGACTCTGTGTGGCGGAGTCACTACATCGCTGGCACTCGTTAAGGGAGAGTGCTAACAGCTGCTGCGCGCACTCGATACCCCAACGATCAACGCTGCGCTTTTGGCGCAAGATTTACTGGAGGAATGGCATGGGTTTCAGGCCTTTGCACGATAGAGTGCTAGTTCGTCGCTTGGATGGTGAAGAGAAGACCGCCGGCGGCATCATCATCCCCGACACCGCCAAGGAAAAGCCGATGGAAGGTGAAGTCATCTCCATCGGACCCGGTGGCCGTGACGACAATGGCAAAATCACGCCGCTGGATGTCAAGGCTCGGCGACATGGTGTTGTTCGGCAAGTGGTCCGGCACCGAGGTGAAGATCGATGGCGACGAGCTCCTGATCATGAAGGAGTCCGACATCATGGGCGTCATCGAGGTCACCAAGTCGAAAAAGAAGGCTGCCTGAGCTGCGGCTCGGTAGGTAGAGGAGAAAACAACAATGGCTGCCAAAGAAGTTAAGTTCGGCGTCGAAGCGCGCCAGAAGATGCTCGACGGTGTCGACATTCTCGCCAATGCCGTGAAGGTAACGCTCGGCCCGAAAGGCCGGAACGTGGTGCTCGACAAGTCGTTCGGCGCCCCCAGGATTTCCAAAGATGGCGTGACCGTCGCCAAGGAAATCGAGTTGGCCGACAAGTTCGAGAACATGGGCGCCCAGATGGTGCGTGAAGTGGCCTCGAAGGCGAACGACAATGCAGGTGACGGCACCACTACCGCGACGGTTCTGGCTCAGGCCATCGTCAAGGAAGGCGCCAAGGCGGTTGCCGCCGGCATGAACCCGATGGATCTGAGGCGCGGTATCGATTTGGCCGTTACGGCTGTCGTAACCGATCTTGAGAAGAAGTCGAAGAAGCTCACCGGCACTGGTGAAGTAGCGCAGGTTGGCACGATCTCGGCCAACGGTGAGGTCGAGATCGGCAATATGATCGCCAAGGCGATGGAAAAGGTCGGTAACGAGGGTGTAATCACCGTCGAGGAGGCCAAGACGCTGGCCACCGAGCTTGATGTTGTTGAAGGCATGCAGTTCGACCGCGGCTATCTCTCGCCGTATTTCGTGACCAACTCCGAGAAGATGATCTGCGAGATGGAAAATCCGTACATCTTGCTGCACGAGAAGAAGCTGTCGAACCTGCAGGCGATGTTGCCGATACTTGAGGCCGTGGTCCAGAGCAGCCGTCCGCTGTTGATCATCGCCGAGGATATTGAGGGCGAGGCGCTTGCCACGCTCGTCGTTAACAAGCTGCGTGGTGGTCTGAAAGTAGCGGCCGTGAAAGCTCCGGGCTTTGGTGATCGTCGCAAGGCGATGCTGGAGGACATTGCCATTCTGACCGGTGGTACCGTGATTTCGGAGGATCTTGGCATCGAGCTCGAGAGCGTGACGCTCGACATGTTGGGCACGACCAAGCGGGTGAGCATCACCAAGGAAGAGACCACCATCGTCGACGGTGCCGGCAAGAAGAAGGACATTGAGGCTCGTTGCAACCAGATCCGGGTGCAGGTCGAGGATACGACGTCCGACTACGACAAGGAAAAACTGCAAGAGCGATTGGCCAAGCTGGCCGGCGGTGTCGCGATCATCCGTGTTGGCGGGGGCAGCGAGGTCGAGGTGAAGGAACGCAAGGATCGTGTCGACGACGCGATGCACGCGACCCGGGCCGCGGTCGAAGAAGGCATCATCCCGGGCGGTGGCGCGGCGCTTATCTATGCCGGTCGCGCGCTTGATAAGCTAAAGACCGAGAATGATGATCAGACCGTTGGCGTTAACATCGTGCGCAAGGCTATCCAGGCTCCGGCACGGCAAATCGCCGAGAATGCTGGTGAGGATGGTTCTGTCATCGTCGGCAAGGTTCTGGAGTCGAAAGACAGCAACTGGGGCTTCGACGCCCAAAAGGGTGTGTTCTGTGATCTGGTCAAGACGGGCATCATCGACCCGACCAAGGTAGTGCGGATCGCGCTGCAGAATGCCGCTTCGGTGGCCGGCCTGTTGGTGACGACCGAAGCGATGGTCGCCGAGCGGCCTGAGCCGAAGGCGGCGATGGGCGGCGGCGGCGGCGCTCCGGACATGGGCGGCATGGGTTTCTAAGCCACCGACCAATATCCGAAGACCATTACGGCACCCCCCGAAGTGAAAATTTTGGGGGGTGTTTTTTTTAGCTCTGGTGTGATCGTTGACATTCCCCGGACCAGACACGGGTCGGCTTGCGGGCGGTGCTGCCTTTCGCCACGTTCATCGCCGATCGGTTGCTCAGCCTACCGCTTAGCCTTGCCTATCCTCAGGACGGTTGATCCGCTTGACGGCGCTAGCAATCGGCAGATTCTTGATCTAGTAGACAATTATTCACCAAGAAGACTTTTATTGACCAAAGAGCCCGAGCGCCGTCAGGTGCGGCGGCAACAGCTCTGGCCGGGTGAAATGATGAACCTGGAAGCCAAGCGCCTGAGCTGTATCGATATTGGCTTGGCTGTCATCGACGAACAGACTCCGGCTAGGTGTAAGCTTAAAGCGCTGAATCAGTAATTTGAAGATCGCTGGATCGGGTTTGACCAGACCTTCCTCGCCGGAGACCACCACGCCGTCGAAATCTCGGAGGAAGTCAAACCGTTGGCGGGTCATGGCGAAGGTCTCGCGGCCGAAATTGGTCAGGCCGTGCACCGGAATACCGGCCTCGCGCAGCCGTCGCATGCAGTTGACGGTGGTCTCGACTGGGCCCGGGATCAGTTCCTGGAAACGGCCGTAATAGGCCGCGATTTCGATCTGCCATTCGGGGTGTTGGCGGTGCAATGTTCTCTCGGCGTCGGCGATCGAGCGGCCGAGGTCCTGCTGTATGTTCCAGTCCTGGGTGCAGACATTGGCCATGAACCAGTCAATCCGCGCCTCGTCTGGCTGGCCGCCGGCACCGAGGAGGATTTTGCGATAGAGCGCACGGGGATTCCAGTCGATCAGGACGTTACCGACATCAAGGATCACCGCGTCGACCGCCCGACTGTTCAGCTTACTTTTCCCGAGAATCAGGATCGATGGCCAACAACAGGGCGCTATGATCGAAATCGGCCATGCCATTGTCCACCATGTGATCCCACAGCGTTAGATTGGCGCGTAGTCCCGGTAGCGTCAGGTTGACGGACTCGGCCAACTGCACCGCCTCGGCGATATCCTTGCGCTGGATCGAGCATTTGGCGCGGGGTTCGTAATCACCTTCGACCATCCGCTCACCATGCAGCTCCAGGATCCGGCTATGGGCGAAGCCGCCGAACAGGGCCTCGCGGATTTTCGCTGGTTCGACCCCGGCGTGGCGGGCCAACGCGAAGGCCTCGGCCACTGCGCCAATGGTCAGGCCAACGATCATTTGGTTGGCGGATTTTGCAATCTGGCCGGCACCCACCGCCCCGACATGGGTGATCCGCTGGCCCATTGCCTGAAAAAGCGGTAGTGCCCGGTTGAAGGTGGTGTCGCTGCCACCAGCCATGATCGTCAGCGTGCCGTTCCCGGCCGCTACCGTGCCACCGGATACCGGCGCGTCGAGCCACTCGGCCCCGGTCTGGTGCAGGCGGTCGGCGAAACCTTGGGTCCGCAGCACCGAGGTCGTGCCCATGTCGATCAGCAAGCCCTTGGCGCCAAGGCCGTGGACGACGCCATAGCTATTCTCGTCAGGATCGAACACCACCATTTCGACGGCGTCGGCGTCGCTGACCATGACGATCGTCGCCTCGGCGCCATCGGTTACGTCGCGCGGGCAGGCGCACACCGCGGTGGCGCCAATCTCCTCGGCAAGGTCCGCGGCCTTCTTGCGGGTCCGGTTCCACACCCGCAAAGCCGCACCGGCGGCCCGCAATTGCCGGGCCATCGGCGCCCCCATCAAGCCAAGCCCGACCAACCCGACTGTTCGACCAGACAGATTGGGCGCTTGGTCGTCCACCTCGTTACCCGGCGTCGAGCCGCTCATGCTCTCTTTTCCACGCGCCGAGCATAGCGGGCGACGGAACCGCGCTCGATCGCGGCGGCAGTCAGTCGCTCGACCTCAATCTCATGGCGCAGCATCACAAAAAAACGCAATTCCTCCTGGGTGGCATCACCGTCGACGGCGATGGCGCCGTCGAAGCCATCCTTCTCGGTCAACAGATCCGTGCAGGGGCCGGCGATCCCTAAAAAATTACCGGTTTCGAAGTCTTTTAACATAGGCAGGCCGACCACCATTTCGCGGATCGTGGCTAACTCCGGATCGGCGAGGTCTCCGTCAGTTGACGCAGCGAGCACGACAGAATCAATCAGGGCGGCATGATAGCTAATCACATTTTCTCCGGACCGATGAGTAAGGCCGTTAGCCGACCACTGCTGATGTGGTCTTTCGGTGCATCGATAACAATCTGCGCCGATTTATACAACCCAACCACTGTTTTGCCGAACCCTCGGGCGGGGTTATATAAGTCGAGGTATCAGGTCACCCAGTCAAAGCCACCTTACTCACAGCCAATAAAGTCCGCCAATTGATGAAAGGGGTTCTCAATGTCGGTCTGCGGGTCTTCGCGATTGTCCTGGTCGGAGATGGCCGTGGTCGATCGGGTTCTCGACGAACTGTTTCACGTGGTTTATGGCGGTGCGGTGTTCGGCATCTTTGCCCTGACGATCAGTGTGGGCGCGGTGGCGTCCGGCCATTGGGCGGCGGCGACGACGATTTCAGCAGGTCGTCGGCCGGGACCCTGGTCTTCATACTGGCGGTTCGCTACCGGCTCCTGGTCGGTCAAGCGAGCACGGTGTTCCTGATCTCAACCGTGCTGTCGGCGCGGATCCTGCCCGCGCGGATAGATTTTGTTTTCGGGGCCGGTTGGGGGCGGTTTGAAAAATCCGCGACCAGCCCGATGGTGCCTCGTATTGCATCTTGGCTCGCTCTGTAGGAGGCTTGCGTTTCCAACCCCTTCCTTCTCCCACCGCCGATACCGAGGTTGCCATGACCCATTGCCCTCCCGATCCTCTCGAGAATGGCGGTATCGCCAGTTATGCTGTGGCCCTGCGCACCGGGCGAACCAGCGCTAGCGCTGCCACCCGGGCCTATCTTGACCGGATCGAGGCCCTGGACGGCAAGCTTGGCGCTTATCAGTATGTCGCTGGCGGCCAAGCGATGGCGGCGGCGGAGGCGATCGATCAGTTGCTGGCCGCCGGTACCGACTTGGGGCCGCTGATGGGAGTGCCGGTCGGGATCAAGGATATTTATGCGGTCGAGGGCATGCCCACGACCAATGGCTCGCTCTATGACGCCTCGCATATCACCGGACCGGAGGGGAGCTTTGTTCATGGCCTGAAACAGGCCGGCTGCATCGTGCTAGGTAAGACCAAGACGGTCGAGTATGCGCTGGGTGCCACCGGGGTGAATGAGGCACGGGGCACGCCGTGGAACCCCTGGGATCTGGAAACCCACCGGGCGCCGGGCGGCTCGTCGAGCGGCTCCGGCGTTGCCACCGCGACCGGGATGTGCGCCTTCGCCATGGGTTCGGATACCGGTGGTTCTGTGCGGATCCCCGCTTGTTTCAACGGTATTTTTGGACACAAGACAACGATTGGGATGTTGCCGACCGACGGGGTGTTCCCGCTCTCGCCGACTCTAGACACGGTGGGCCCGCTGACCCGCAGCGCTGCCGACGCCGCGATCATTCACGCCATCGTCACCGGCGAGAATATCCCGAGCGCAGCGCAGCTCTCTGGGCTGCGTCTGGGGCGCCCAACCACCTATTTCTTCGAGGATATCGACGCCGACGTTCGGGCCTGCATCGACGAGGCCCTAGCCTCGCTGATCGCCGCCGGGGTTGAGATCGTCGACGTTGAGATTCCCGACGCGACCGAGCGCGAATGGGTGTTCCCGGCGATCTGCCCGCCGGAGTTTCTGGCCGCGATTGGCGAGAACGCATTCAATCAGGCGCGTCCGAATATGGACCCGACTACCGCCGCCCGCGCCGCCAAGGGCTTTGACGTCACCGGGGTTCAGCACGCGGCGGCGGTGATCCGTCATCACGAGCTGGCGGCGCTAGCCGATGACGCCATGGACGGTCTCGATGGTTGGGTCGGTCCGACCTGCCCCTTCGTGCCGATGCCGATCGGTCATTTGCGGGAGAACGAGGCGGCAGCGGCTCGTTCGGCGCAATCCTCGCGCAATACCCAGCCCAGCAATATCTTCCGACAATGCGCGATCAGCACCCCGGTGCATCAGTTCGGCTCGGTGTTGCCGGTTGGTCTGCAAATCATGTGCCGCAATGGCGCCGATGCCCACGCGCTGGCTATCGGCATGGCCATCGAGGCGCATTTCGGCCCCTCGCCGCGCCCGGATCTGAGTGGGACCTTAGGATGAGTGGGGTCTAAGGAATAGCCCGGATTGTCGGTCGGTGATGCCGTTCCGGCTTTAAACCGTTACGATAAGCGAGGTGCTGTACATCAACACCAGACCCAGCACGCCCCCAGCCAAAAGACTGCTGAGAGGTTGCGGCGCGGCGCTGTCGAGATAGCGCCGCTGGATCAGCAGGCCGACCTCGATTAACACCTGGAGGATCGCGCCGGCCCCAACTGCCAGGGCGATCGCCGCCCAATGGGTGCTAAAGGCCTGGACGCCGACCCACAGCCCGAGCACCGCCGGTAGGCCGGCCAATGCTGACAAGCCGCACAGCATCAACAAGTCCGGCCTTTGATCGGTGAGAGGGGCGACGATGCCGATCCCCTCGGTGATGTTGTGCAGCGTGAAACCGATGACGAGGAACGAGCCGAGCGTTACCGCCCCGCTGGCAAAAGCGCCGCCTATCGCTAGACCTTCGCCAAAATTATGTAACCCGATGCCAAGCGCGATCGCGCAGGCCAGCATTGCTGGACCGCGTCCGTTACCGCTGCCGGCGCCAAGGCGGCGACCGATCATGAACAGGCCGACGGCAGTGACCAGGGCGACCAGCCACACCACCTTCCTGATTGACAGTGTCTCGGCGGATTTTTCGGCAAGGTCTTGTGCTTCCGACAAGGTGTCGACGAAAAGATAGGCGAGCAATCCCATGGTCAAGGCCAGTACAAAGGCCATGATGCCTGGTCCTGCGGCACGAAGCGCCGGAAAGAACAGCATGCCCAGGGTGACTGGCACCATGCCGACGAACAGGCCGATAAGACCAAGGAACCAGCCCAGGCTTGAGGCCGGATCGGGCGTCGACATCGCGACGTCGATTGCGTAGTCGAACGTGGCGCCAGTGTTCGTCAGCACGGTGATGTGATGGCTTTCGCCCTGCACCCACGGATAGTTCATGGTGATCCAGGCGGTTCGTAGCCGGCTCAACGGGCCGGGCGGTGTCTGTTCAAATTTCCAGTAGGCGCCGTCGACCTGGACCTGCGCCACGGACATCGCCTCGGAGCTTTCCGCCCGTAGCCGGAGTTTCAGCTCGCCTTGATTGATTTGCGCAAGCTCGATCGTTAGTTTCTCGACGGGCGGGGCATTGCCACGCAGCACCGCCAGCGGGTCCAGCTGGACGAAACCGATCGCCACCAGGACGATCATCAGGAAGGGGCCGGCGATGCGCAGGATTTGTCGCATTACGCAACGACCTCGAAATGGCCCATCCAGCCAAGCTCGGCGAACTCCGATTGATGGGCATGAAACATGTAGCGCCCCGGCTCGAACCCGGCGAAGGAGAATTCGACGATCCCCCGCTGCCCCTGGCACAGCATCACCGTATCGATCGTCCGTGAGGTCGGGGCCAGCGTGGTGCCGTGATCGTGGTAGTCGAAGAAGTTCGCGTGCAGGTGAAATGAGTTGATCTGGTCGAACTCGGTGATGTTGATTAGATAGATCCGCACCGGTCGATCGCGCGCGATGGCGATCGGCTGCTTGGCGTAAGCATGGGCCACCGTGTTGACGGCGTAGACCTCGTTCTCATCATCGAAATTCGTGTCGAACCCGTTCATCACCATGACCATTTCTTGCCAGATAGCGTTTTCCGGCGTGCCGTGCTGGCGCGACCGGGCGATGGCGATGGCCTGGGGATCGAGATCGGGGTGCAGATCGGGGTCAGGGTCGATGATGAAGCCGCCATAAAGGCCCTTATGAATATGCCGTTTTAGCGGTATTGAATGACAGTGATAGAGGTGGCAGCCGAAGGGATAAGCATCAAAGCGATAGGTAAATTCGCCGCCCGGTTCGACTTCGCCGGCGCCGGTCAGACCATCCATGCTGGCCCCGTGGATGCCATGAAAATGCATGGTGTGCGGCATCGATCCATTGTTTCGAAAGACGATACGAAGCCGTTCGCCCTCGGTCACCCGCAACGTCGGACCCGGCACCCGGCCATTGTAAGTCCAGGCCGAAAATAAAACGCCAGGGGCTATCTCGATCTCCTTGTCCTCGGCGGTGATCAGAAACTCGCGAACCGTACGGCCATCGCTATCAACGGATGTGACGCCACGATCCCAGTCGGTCAAAATGCTGTGCGGATCGAAACCATTGCTGGCTGGATCCACATCGCCAACGGTCATCATGCTACCGGCAGCGTGGGGCGAGTGGCCTTTCGGTGTGTCGCTGGATGTCGCCAAGGCGGCGGACGCACTGGCGCCAATCAACCCAAGCCATGACCCCACGAGGCCAGTGCCAAGCAAATGGCGACGGTTGATGCGCGGGAAATTCATCGATCGAATGGCCCAATGATTCTAAAAGTTAGTATAGTCTAAATATGATAGCTTCGATAAAGAATTGTCAATGGTTGATGGGACTCGGGTGGAAGGCCCGTAGCCTCAATTATTACTGATTCCTAACCTTAGTTGTCATCTCAGCGCTGACTCACTGTTGCACTGTAAAAAATGCCCCGGCGTCCTGGCGAACGGCAGGACACACGCCGAAACACGTCCACGTTGATGGATGGGCGAGGAATAGGAGATATATATCGTCTATTTCCCCCATTTTACGATGCCGAGAGGACTCAGGCTCCAGCTCTACCGTCCGGCTGGACGACGGATGAAATATGTTGAAAATGGGTAATGCCCGGCGGACTTAATCAAGTCCAGGGACGCGGTCGCGGTTCCTGGACCCCAGTGAACGCCGCCCGGCTTGACAACTTCGCCCCGGATTGTCCTGCTTGGCTTCTATCGACAGGACACGGGCGGGAATGGGCATCATGAATCAGCACGCGGACATCTATGACTACATCATCGTTGGTGCTGGGTCGGCGGGTTGCACGCTGGCCTATAGGCTGACCGAGGACCCGAAGGTCAAGGTCCTGCTGTTGGAGGCCGGCGGCAAGGACAGCAATATGTGGATCCATATTCCCGTCGGCTACATCAAGACCCTGGACATGCCGAGTCTCAACTGGCGCTTCGAGACCGAGCCGGAAGCGGGTACGAATAACCGGGCGATCCCAATTCCGCGTGGTAAGGTGCTGGGAGGCTCCAGCTCGATCAACGGTATGGTCTATGTGCGCGGCCAACCACTAGATTACGACACCTGGTCACAGCTTGGCAATCGCGGCTGGTCTTATGAATCGGTGCTGCCCTATTTTAAGAAAGCCGAGAACTACGAAAGCTCCGACAATCCGGCGCGCGGCAAGGGCGGTCCGCTGAACACCTCGGAAGGCACTGAGCGGGCCGAGGTGCTGGACGCGATCATCGATGCCGCTGAGCAGTCGGGGTATCCGAAAAACCTTGATTACAACAGCGGCGATCAGGAAGGCTTCGGCTATTTCCAGGTCACCCAGAAGAACGGTAGGCGCTGGTCCACCGCCAAGGCCTATCTGGAACCTGCGATGGGCCGGTCAAACTTGCACCTGGAAATCAAAGCTCAGACTACCAAGGTGATACTTGAAGGCAAGCGCGCCGTCGGCGTGGCCTATCGACAGGGCGGGCGCGAAAAGCAGGCTCGGGCCGGGCGCGAGGTGTTGCTGGCCGCCGGCGCGGTGCAGTCGCCGCAACTGCTGGAGCTGTCTGGCATCGGTGATCCCGCGGTGCTCGGCGCCCATGGTATCGAAGTGGTGCATGCGCTGGCAGGGGTTGGCGCCAATTATCAGGATCACTACATCGTTCGCCAGACCTGGAAGGTCAAACAGCCGATCACCCTGAACGAGCAGACGCGGGGGTTCTTCATCGCGAAAGAGGTCCTGAAATACGCCTTTACCCGCAAAGGAATCATGACTTTTCCCGGCGGCATCTTGTCTGGCTATGTCCGCACCCGTCCGGAAGTCGCCGGGCCGGACGTTCAATACACAATCGTTCATGCCAGCTTCAAGGACGTCAAAAAGCGGGTCTTTGACACCCATCCAGGAATGACTATTGCGCCGTGCCAGTTGCGCCCTGACAGCCGTGGCACCATCCACATCAAATCCTCGGATCCGCAGGCAGCGCCGGCGATCCGTGGTAACTTTCTGGCAGAGGAGAACGATCAGCGGACCATCGTCGCGGGCATGAAGATCGCCCGCACCATTGTTGGCGCCCCGGCGCTAGCGGCCTATGCTGGCGATGAGATTGATCCGGGTCGAGATGTGAACACTGACGACGAGTTTCTGGCCTTCGCTCGGGCCTATGGCAACACGGTCTATCACCCCGTCGGCACCTGCAAAATGGGCAGCGACCCGATGGCAGTGGTAGATGACCGGCTGAAAGTGCATGGCATCGAGGGTTTACGAGTAATCGACGCCTCGGTGATGCCGACTCTGGTCTCCGGCAACACCAACGCCCCGACTATCATGATCGCCGAAAAAGCCGCGGACATGTTGAAGCAAGACGCCAAGGTTGGGTGAGACGGGCGTGGCATGCGGAAGAATGTAGAAATATGAGGCGTTGTGATGACGACTAGGGTCACTCCGCTGAACCCACCAACCGATGAAACACGTTGACCTGGGCGCTGGCTTAGCTATCTTTGTGTCGGAACGCTTTATCGGGAATGGACCGCCGATGGCCTCGCTCGCCAGCCGTCTTGCCGCCGCCCGCCTCGACGGGGGCACCGTGACCCTCAGTGATGATGAGACGCCGCGCGACGCCGGTCAGGCCTACGCATTACAGGCCGAGGTGTTCAGCTATTTAGGGGCGGCTTCGGATGCCTGGAAGGTTGGTTCAACTTCGCCTGAATCACAGGCCAAGCTGGGTACCAGCGAACCGGGCGCGGCGCGGGTGCCGGCGCAGTTCCGGTTTCACGCTGGAGAGGCGGTGCCAGTGTATGCCTCCCATGACCTGTGGATCGAAGGGGAATTCGCCTTACGGTTAGGCTGCGACCTGCCGCCGCGTGAGACGCCTTATACCTACGGGGAGTTGACCGACGCCATTGATGGGGTGGCGCCCTCGTTAGAGGTGGTTGGCTCGCGCCTGGCCGAGGGGATCGCCCATGGCGGCCGGTTCCGGGTGACCGCTGATGGAGGCGCCAATGTAACGCTCAGCACCGGCGCGGTGATCGCCGATTGGCGCCGGTTCAATCTGCCAAACCACCGACTGAAACTGTTTCGCAACGGCGAAGAGGTGGCCGCCGGTCCCGGCAGCCGGGCGTTGGGCGATCCCCTGAATGTCATGGTCTGGATCGCCAATCATTTACGCGGTGGCGAGGGGTTAAAGGCGGGGGAGATGGTGTCGACAGGCACCTGCACCGGTTTGATTCGGGTGGCGCCAGGGGATTCTCTAATGGCGAATTTTGGCCCTATCGGGTTGATTGAGGCGCGGTTGGTGGCGGCGGGCGCCTAGCAATGTTGAGTCTGCTGGAGGTAAAACTGTCGCTGCAGCGGCAGTTTGGCCCGGGGGGCGGCCGCGACCCGGCTGATCCGGCTGCGGGAAGACCCGGCGCGCGGCGGGTCGCATGTCCCTTCGTCGAGGACTCTCTCGGGTGTCGCTATCCCGGCAATCTGGAGCGCTTTAGCGACTGGTCGGTATATTTCTACGTTGCGCATATAGCGGCCATGAGTTGAGCCTGCTGGGGCGATATGGTGGCCGCCTTGCGTCGCATCCGCATCAGGGTCCGGTGGTCGCCTGTGATATCGACCGAATGCCGGCCATCACACCCTGGTCCGGCTCGTCGTCGGCGACGATTGCCGGGTTGAGCAGGACCTACCGACCACGGGTATCATCAAAATCGATGTCGGGGGGGTCGACCGTCCACCGCTGGCCGGGCTTTGCCAGAACCATCGAAGAGGCGGCGCCGGTCGTGCTGCTGGAGACCAACCCCTATACTTGGTGCAGTTTCCCGATGCGCCAAGCTTTGGACACGGTGCTGCCAACCGCAAACCTGTATGACTTGCGGACGACGCCAAGCCCCAGCGGTTACCGCGCCGCTGCGCTTTGGTCTATCTTGGAAAATGTTCGCCATACCGAATAACCGCCCGGCGCTGAAGGCGTAATACGCGCCGTCGCTCACAAGGTTGTCGAGCGGTCGCGGTTGATCGGGTGAAGGCTTAATCGGGTTGGAGAAACGTGCGGATCTCGCTGATCGCCTCGGCCAATCCGCAGCGCTTGACCGGCGCGCTCTCGGGAAAGGCGCCGAGCAACCGTGAGGGCATCATCGGATCGAGCAGGGTGAACACCCCGCGATCACCGGCGCGGCGGATCAGCCGGCCAAAGGCTTGCTTCAGCTTCAACCGGGTCAGCATGTCGGTATAGGCAGCGCCGCCAAACGCCGTGCGGCGGGCCCGATAGAGGATATTCGGCCTTGGCCAGGGCACCCGGTCAAATGCGATCAGACGTAGCGAGCGGCCGGGCACATCGACCCCGTCCCGCACCGCGTCGGTACCGAGCAGGCAGGCGTCCTCCTCGGCCCGGAAGATATCGATCAGCGTCGCCAGATCAAGGCCGTCGACATGCTGGGCGTAGAGCGCCAGCCCGGCCTCGTCGATGGCGGCGGCAATCCGGCCATGTACGCCGCGTAGCCGCTGGATCGCGGTGAACAGCCCGAGCGCCCCGCCGCCGGACGCCAGGAACAGCTCGCGATAGGCAGCGGCCACCTGATCTAGGTCGTCCTTGCGGACATCGGTGATGATGAACACCCTTGTTTGTTGGCCATAGTCGAAGGGTGAGGCGACGGCGGCGCGGATCGCCGGGGTCGGCAGGTGGATCGCGCCGGTGCGCTGCTCGGCGGCTTCCCAATCATGCTCGGCATCGCCGGAGGCATCCCGCAGGGTGGCCGAGGTCATGACCACCCCATGGGCCGGACGGATCACCGTTTGATGCAGCGGGATCGTCGGATCAAGCCAGTGCCGGCGCATGCCGATATCGGCGTCGCGGCCATCCATCCGGTCGACCTCGAACCAATCGACAAATTCCGCCGGGGTGGCCTCGCGCAGCGCTTTGAGCATGCCGCGCCAGGCCCCGACCATGACCTCGCCGCGCCGGGAGAGCGAGCGGGCCACCGCCTCCATGCGCTGGCGGGTTGAGCTCTCCAGGGTCTGCGCCTCGTCTTCCAGGGTCGCGGTCAGGCGCTGCCGCAAGGTCAGCATCGGTTTCAGCATCGTCGCCAGCGCCGTATCGAGCGTGGCGGCGGCGTCCAGCAGGCCGTCCACCGGCGGCTTGGCGTCGGTCTCCAGTAGAATACGGGCCGCCGGTCTGTTCGCTGCGGGCGCAGACCTGCTGGCGAACCCGGTCGAGGAAGATTTCCGTCGGCCCGTGCGGTTGCTGGTCGGCCAAGCGGTTGAGCCAGCCGTCGCTGGGCAGGGCGCGGGTCCCTGTGCAGCACCTGCTCCAGGGCTTCCAGGGCCTCGGGATCGTCGGCGATCAGGTCCTCGACCCGGCGTTTCAGGCCGCGCGTCACGGCCCGAGCGGCGACCCTCGGCGCCGGTCAACCAGCGTCTCAGCTCCGCGGTCTCGGCGGCGCTTAGATTGGCCGAGAACGCGCCGTCGGCGGCGTCGAATATATGGTGCCCTTCGTCGAAGACATAGCGGGTCGGCAGATGGCTATCATCAATCCCGCCGAGCGCTGCCTGGATCATCACCAGGGCATGGTTGGCGATCACCACGTCGGCGCGGCGGGCCAGGCGCACGGACTTCTCGATATAGCATTTGTGATAGTGGCTGCAGGCTGAATAGATGCACTCGCCGCGCCGGTCAGCCAGACCCAGGGTCCGGCCTCGGCCCAACAGATCGGTCAGCCAAGCGGGGAAATCCCCGCCCATCATGTCGCCATCGCGGGTCGCCGCCGCCCAGCGCGCCATCAGGCCCAGCGCGGTGCCGTATTGCGGCATCATCGTCAAGGGTCCGGGTCGCCTCCTCAAGATTGAGCAGGCACAGATAGTTCTCGCGGCCCTTGCGGATCACCACCTTGCGAGACTTGCGCACCGGTTCGGGATGCAGCCGGTCAAGCTCGGCATCGATCTGGTGCTGCAGGTTGCGGGTATAGGTAGAGAACCACACCGCGCCGCCGTTCTTTTCCGCCCAGACACTGGCCGGCGCGATATAGCCCAGGGTCTTGCCGACCCCGGTGCCGGCCTCGGCCAGCACCACGCGCGGCTCATCCTGGTTCTCGCGCGGTTGAAACGCGGCGGCGACGGCGGAGGCGTAGTCGGCCTGACTGGGCCGCCCCTCGGCGCCGGATCCCAAAAGCGCCGCCAGTCGGGCTCGCGCTTCTTCGGTGCCGACCGGCTCATTCCCGGCCGGCGGCTCCGGCGCGTGCTCGGACCACTCGCCAAGCCGGCGCCAGACATCAAGCCCGCTCACCCGGATCGGCCCGCCGGCGCTCGGTGTCGAACTCAACACCCAGCGCCTCAAGCACCAGCGGCGCCCAGGGCCAGCCACAATCATTCATCACCCGGGCGATCGGCTCGGCGTTGCGGTCGTCACGGTTTCCGGCGATCTCATCAATCAGCAATTCGGCGACCCGGGACAGGAGCAGCGCCTTGTCGATATGGTTGTCGGGCACCGCCAATTCGAAGGCCCGGGCCAGGCCGCGCGGCGTCGGCAAACAGAACTGCGCCGGGCGGGCAAAGGCGAAAAGTTCCAGAAGATCATAGGCGGTGAAGCGGTCACAGCCCAGGCGTCTGGCGGTGGCGCGGGCATGACAGACCAGCGGCGGCGTCCGGCGGGCGTGGTTCGCCGCCGCCTCGTGGGATAATTCCTCGACCTCGCCATCGCCGGAAATCCAGACGCAAAGTTTCGGAGTTGGCCACAGCACCGGCGGCGGCCAGAAAGCGGGGGGGGGGGGAAGCACAGCCATATTGCCGATGTAACAAGTCCAGAGCCGCTTTGCCAGAGCTCCGGTTGCGGGCATGATGGTGTCGGGGGCATTGAGAGAGAAACCATGGACCAGACCGACATCGTGATCCTCACCCTGTTGCAGGGGGACGGCGGGTTGCCGCAAGCCCAGATCGGCGCCCGTATCGGCCTGTCCGCCTCGGCGGTCAACGACCGGCTGAAGGGGCTGCGCGCGCGCGGCGTGGTCTCTGGAAACACGGTCATCGTCGACCCGACCAAGGTCGGCCTGGGTGTGCTGGCGTTTATCTCGGTGCTGATCGACTGGAGCGCGCACAGCACTGCCTTCGCCGCCGCGGTTGAGGCGATGCCCGAGGTGCTGGAATGCCATCACGTGACCGGCGATTGGTCCTATCTGCTGAAGGTCCGGACCTGCGACAACGACGTGCTGGAAGATCTAATCTCCAACCGCATCAAAGCCTTACCCGGCGTAACTCGCAGCCAGACGGTATTCGCGCTGCGGACCGAAAAGGAGACCACGGTGCTGCCGATCGGGTGAGGGTATCGAGGCGGGTTGGGCTGCGCGTGACGTATCGACGACCGTTTGACCCCATACCATCTCCCCGTCAACCGTAACAATCCAATTCTAATCCCCCGCTCTCATTGCAATTTCGGTCATGTTCTCCCATTGACCGATCTATCGAGACGGATGGGAATGCTATCCTGTCTCGATCGGACCCCTAGGCTGCCGCCTTCGCCGCCGTTACTTTGGTCGCGGCGGTGAGCGCCTGGTCCAGATCCTCCAGCAGATCCTGCTCGTCCTCGAGCCCGGCGGAGATCCGCGCAAAACCCTCGGTGATGCCGAGCTTGTCCCGGTCTTCCTCGGCCATGGCGCGATGCGTGGTGGTGGCGGGATGGGTGATCAGGCTTTTGGCGTCGCCGAGATTGTTGGAAATGTCGACGATCTGCAGGCTGTCCAGAAGCCGGAACGCCGCCGCCTTGCCGCCGGCCACCTCGAACGACACGACGGTGCCGAAATCGCTCATCTGGGTCTTCGCCAACGCGTGCTGCGGGTGGCTTTCCAGCCCCGGATACAGCACCTTGGTGACGGCGGGGTGGGCTTCGAGAAGTCCGCGCTATCTTGGCCGCCGTGCGGCATTGCCGCTCAACCCGAAGATCGAGGGTTTCCAAGTCCCTTTAGCAGGGTCCAGGCGTTGTAGGGGCTGAGCGCCGGGCCGGTATGGCGGACATAGGGCAGCAGCGTGTCGTCGTAGAACTTCTGGTCACACAGGATCGCTCCGCCAAGGCAGCGGCCTTGGCCGTCGATGTGCTTGGTACCGGAATACACTGAGACGTCGGCGCCGTACTGGATCGGCTGTTGCAGCAACGGCGTCGAGAACACATTGTCGACTACCACTTTGGCGTCGGCGGCATGGGCCAGTGCAATCACCGCCGGCAGGTCGATGATTTCCAGGGTCGGGTTCGACGGGGTTTCGAAGAACACGCAGGCGGCGCCGTCTTTCAGCGCGTCGCGCCATTGGTCGAGGTCGGTGCCGTCGACCAGCACAGTCTCGACGCCAAACCGCGGCAGGATGTTGGTGACGACCTGGTGGCAGGAGCCGAATAGCGCGCGTGAGGCGACCAACCGGTCTCCGGCCTTCAACTGGCACGCCAACGCCGCATGCACGGCGGCCATGCCGCTGGCGGTGGCGAAGCAGGTGTCGGCGCCCTCCAGGCCGGCTAGGCGATCCTCGAACATGGTGACGGTGGGATTACCATAGCGGGAATAGACATAGCCGTCTTCCTCGCCCTTGAAGCGGGCCTCCGCGGAGCCGGCGGTTTCATAGACAAAACCCGAGGTTAGATAAAGCGCCTCGCAGGTCTCGCCGAACTGGGAGCGTTGCAGGCCGCCGCGAACCAATTTGGTTGCGGTTCGCCAGGTCGGAGGGTTGTCGCTGGTCATCGCGTTGTCTCCTAGAAGAAAATCTTGTTTTTCGAACAAGGCCTTGTCGGCCCCGGTCCTTGTTTAATCCTGGTTCTCTTAACCTTGAGCCCATGGTAGGCCGCTGGCGCGCCAACCGGACACCGCCCCGCGGTGTCCGTCCGCGTTCTTCGGACCCTCGAAGCCATCTGAAATATTGAAACAATGACGATAGCCGAGCTCGGTCAGCGCGATCGCCGCTTGTTTGGAGCGCTGCCCCGAGCGGCAGAGTAACAGCACGGTCTGCTCTCGGGTGATGCCCTGGGCATCGACCTCGGCGAGGAAGTCCTGGTTCTTCTCCATCCCCGGATAGCTTTGCCAGGCGATGCAGACGGGCTCGCGACCCAAGCCGGATAAATCCGGCCGCCCGACGAAATCCCATTCCGGGGCCGAGCGCACGTCCAGCAGGACGGCGCGGGGGGTATTGCGTAGTATATCGATGGCCTGTCGGCTGTCGACATCGCCGGCATATCCTTCGGTGCTCATGAGTGCTGCTCCGCCCCTCAATAGGCCCAGAGAGCGGTGGTGCTCTCTGGTTGGTTAGTCCGATTGGCCAGGCTGGCCGGTATCACGGCCGCGGCGCTTGTTGGCGTTGAGGCGCCGGAATAGTTGGTCGAATAACTGGCCCTGCGGGCGAATCTGGCCCAATCGGTCGCCGGTGCAAGGATTGTCTTGTCGCGGTTCTGGAACGGAATCATGGTGCGAATCTCCCTAGCCGTTCATGACGGGCCCACGGGAGATTTCCCGTGGCGCTTTAGCGGTTTGTGACGCGGACGCAAGCTGCGCTTCAAATCCCGCGGGTCCATTAGGGAAGACCAATCCCAACCGAGCCCGTAACTGAGCTCAAAACACAAAAACCACCGTCAGGCGAAAGCCGGACAGTGTTTGTCCCTCTTTAGCCGAATTTATAAAGCGCCCGCAAGCTGATTATCAAATCGGCGCTGTCAGCAATTAAATAGAATAATCGTCGTTTTGTCAATCGATATGTTAGTCCAAATCTCAAAACGGCTCTTAAAGTTTGTCACCAGCCGCCACCGCGAGGCGCCAGAATTTCACATAACAGTCGACGTTTTCGAACCCGTCACCGGACATCCATTCGAGCTGTTGCGCCAGGGTTGCCGTGAGGTGCTTGGCGGACGCGAACAGGGCATGGGTGAGTTCGGCATCGGTCGCGCCTTGCTCCCGCGCCATCTCACGCCATTCCTCGACATAAAGTTCCTCCAAGGCGTCGGTGGCGCCCCGAGTCTGTACGATGGTGAGCATCCGACCGCCCCGGCGCAGCGCGGCATAGACGGCGGATAGCAAGGTCCGCCTGGACTTGCTCTCCATAAAATTCGCATCCAGCTCCAGGATGATGGCGTCATAGGGGCCATCCAGAGTGACCCGGACATACTCGCCAAGCTCATATTTGATCTGGCTGGCAAAACGCCTCAACCGGTCCTCGGCAGCATCGAGATGGGATTGCTCGGCATGCACTAAGTGGACTTGGGCGCCGTCGATTTTTTCCAGGATGCGCTCGACCAACAGGCCGGTTCCGGTGCCAATGTCCAGGACCCGGTAGGGCTCATCATCGCGCGCCGCGGGCAATAGGCGCAGGATCGTCGCGTGTAGATCAAGCAGATGTGGCACCACACGCTGCATCCTGTGGGACATCTGGTTGAAATCGTAAGCTTGATCGCTGTCGGCAAAACTCATCGCATACCTCGTCGCCGACAGTCGAACACCGCGGCCGCAGCGATGCAAGAGCGTCGGTTCTTCCCCACCTATCATCCGGGCGCAGCAATTATATCCACGTCATTCGGGCGCTACCTCCAAATACGGTCATCTCGCCACAGGGGAGTATCCCATTCCATCGGCCGAGGTTACAGCATAAACGGGTCGCATGATCGCCGCGCCATCGGTGGGACCATCAGCGGCGGCATGTGCCCGCTCTGCGGCGGGGTGACGGATGTGGGGAAGATCGGGTGAAGAGCGCCTGGCCGTGATGCCTGCCCCGCGCTGGCCATCCGGCCCGCGCCGGCGAAACCTAGGTAAACAGGCGCTCGCCGGTCATGCCTTTGTAAAGGTGGGCCACCTGCTCCGCATAGCCGTTATAGAGCTGGGTCGGGACCCGCCGTCCGCCGCTTAGAGTTCGTTCAGTCGCTTGGCTCCAGCGGGTATGCGCGACCTCGGGATTGACGTTTGCCCAAAAGCCGTATTCCGCCGGCTGAATTTCTTCCCAGAACGAGACCGGCCGCTTGTCGGTGAAGGTAAAGCGAACGATAGACTTAATTGATTTAAAACCATATTTCCATGGTACGGCTAGGCGCAACGGGGCGCCCATCTGGCGCGGCACCGGTTTGCCATAGACGCCGGTCACCATGAAGGCCAGCTCGTTGTTGGCTTCCTCCATTGTTAGGCCTTCAACATAGGGCCAGGGGTACCAATGCTGTTTCTGCCCGGGCGCGTTATCTGGGTCCATGAAAGATTGCATGGCGAGATATTTGGCCGAGGACAGAGGCTTGGCTAGTTCGACCAGCTTGGAAAGCTGAAACCCGCTCCACGGCACGACCATCGACCAGGCCTCGACACAGCGATGCCGATAGACTCGCTCCTCCAGGGGCATCTGACGGATCAGATTATCGATACCGATGGTGATCGGTTTTTCGACCATGCCGTCCAGGGTGACCGTCCAGGGCCGGGTATCCAGCTCCTGGGCAGCGCGGGCAATGCTTTTGTGGGAGCCGAATTCATAAAAATTATTGTAAACGGTCGAGTCGGCCTCGTCGGTGATCGCCCGGCTGACCTTGTAGCGCAAATTCCGTTTGACCGGATACAGATCGGTAGTTGGATCCGGCGGCGCACCGGCGATTTGGGCAGTGCTATTCGCCGTTGCCTCGTCCCAGCAACCGGTCAGCAAACCCCCGGCCAGCAACAGCGGTCCGCCCGCCAGGGCCTTAACCAAGGAACGCCGTTTGATAAAAGCTGATTCCGGTGTGGAATCACGTTCGGCGATTTCCCAGCCACGCTTCCGTTTGAATAGCATTTTATCCGCCCTTAGCGCACTTCCAGATCCGGTATTGGGGTGTTTCGCGGCAAAACTTAAATCAACTGGCCGTGAGTGGCCCTCCCGGATTGCTCATGAACCGCCCCATTTTGCCAACTGCCTATTTAGTATAGCACGAGTTGGCGAGGTGTCGGGAAATCGGACAGACAGCGAGGCAAGGGGCGCGCCGGGGCTATTTCGACGTCTTGTCCTTTTTTCCCACCGGCCGCACATAACCATCGGGAAGGTGCTTGTTCAGATAATTGTCGACGACTGTCACCAACTCGTTCATCTGGCCGGTGAAGAAATGGTTGGCTCCGGGGATCAGTGTGTAGTCGATGACGATACCCTTTTGGGCTGAGAGTTTTTCAACCAGCTTCTTGACCGATTCCGGCGGCACCAATTGGTCGGCGTCGCCCTGAACCATCAGGCCCGAGGCCGGGCAGGGGGCTAGGAAGGTGAAGTCGAGGGTATTGGCCGGCGGTGCGACCGATAGAAAGCCGCTGATCTCGGGCCGGCGCATCAGCAGTTGCATGCCGATCCAGGCGCCAAAGGAAAATCCGCCAATCCAGCAGAACGGCGCGTTCGGATTAGTGGATTGCAGCCAGTCGAGCGCCGAGGCCGCATCGCTCAATTCGCCTTCGCCCTTGTCGTGGACGCCCTGGGAACGGCCGACGCCGCGAAAATTGAAACGTAGGGTCGAAAAACCGCGGGCGACGAAACTTTGATACAGAGAATACACCACCTTGTTGTTCATCGTCCCGCCTTGCTCTGGGTGCGGGTGCAGCATTAGTGCCAGCGGCGCGGTCGGCGACCTGCCGTGCATGTAGCGACCCTCGAGGCGCCCCTCGGGGCCGTTGATGATTACTTCGGGCATATAGCATCCTTCCTAGACGGGCGTGCCAGCGGGCAGTATCAGGCGACAGTATCGGACGACGGAGGTCGGGTGGATTGTCCCGGTCAGCGTCCGTCGGTAAACTCTAGCCTCAACTGGAGCGTCTATATCCCTTTGTTGCTCGTGCATTTCAAGCTTTGGCGTACAAAAGGTGGAAAATTGAACGTTTGGGCGTGAATAGATCCACCGGTTGGCTAGATTTGGGTGAGATCGGACAGGAACAATCTGCGATGCATGAGAACGACGGCAACCGACCAGAGGCTTCTTCGGACGATCCAGCGGTTTACGCGGATTACAACGCAACCGCTCCGCTGCGTCCCGAGGCCCGGGCAGCAATGCTTGAGGCATTTGGCCAGCCGGGTAACCCTTCCTCGGTGCATCGCCGTGGCCGGACGGCTCGGGCGCGGCTGGAGCGTGCCCGCCGGCAGGTCGCCGCCTTTATCGGCGCCGAGGCGGAGCAGGTAATCTTCACCAGCGGGGGCACCGAGGCTGATCTCCTGGCGCTTTGTGGCACGGACCGCAAGCGGGTTCTGGTTTCGGCAATAGAGCATGATGCTGTGCTAGCGGCGGTTGATGATGCGGAACGGATCCCTGTGCAAGCCGATGGTCTGGTCGATCTGACGGCTTTGGCGTCGCTGCTCGAAGCCTCGAATGAGCCCGCCTTGGTGTCGGTCATGTGGGCGAATAACGAAACTGGCGTAGTGCAGCCGATCGCCGAGGTGGTTCATCTGGCCAAGCAACATGGAGCACTGGTGCATAGCGACGCGGTACAGGCGGCCGGCAAGGTGGCGTTAAATTTCGCGGGAAGCGGCCTCGATATGATGACGATATCGGCGCATAAAATCGGCGGCCCGCCGGGTGTTGGCGCTTTACTGTTGCGCGGCGGTCTGTCGCTCCGGCCCATGATCACCGGCGGAGGTCAGGAGCGGGGCCGGCGATCGGGTACCGAGAACCTGCCGGGGATCGTCGGCTTTGGCGCGGCGGTCGAGGCAGCGTCTGCTGGACCTGAGATGGAGCCGGCGAGCCGGTTACGCGACCTTTTTGAGACCCGGGTGCTGGCCGCGGCGCCGGGCGCGCGGATCCTTGGTCGGTCCGGTCCCAGGTTGGCCAATACCAGCTGTGTCGTTATGCCTGGCGTGCCGGCGGAAACCCAGGTGATGGCTCTGGACCTGGAGGGGATCGCGGTCAGTGCCGGATCGGCCTGCTCGTCGGGCAAAGTGAAACGCAGTCATGTGATCGAGGCGATGGAGCCGGGCGGACCGGCCTCAGCCACCGCGATCCGCATCAGCCTCGGCTGGCTCAATGTCGAGGCCGATGTGGACCGGCTTGTCGAGGCCTGGCTCAGGTTGTACAAGCGCGCCAGCGGCCAGGGCTGATTTTAGATCGTGGCTCGGTTTGAACATCCAGGAGAGGGCGCATGCCCCGGATAACCTTTATCGCCCGCGATGCCACGGCCCTGGAGGTCGATGCGCCGGACGGTTGGACCCTGCTACAGATCGCGCGTGCCGATGCCATCGATATCGAAGGTGCGTGCGAGGGCAACATGGCTTGCGCAACCTGTCATCTGGTGGTCGAAGGGCCATGGTATGATCGCCTGCCGGCGCCCTCCGATGACGAGGAGGGCATGCTGGATCTGGCCTATGGACTGACCGCGACCTCACGGCTTGGCTGCCAGATTACCCTCACCGCTGATCTTGACGGTCTGGTGGTGCGGTTGCCAGAAAACGGGGAGAATTTTTAGCGCCATGACGGCAAGAAAAGACTCGGACACCCTTGTCTTACCAAACAGCCTGATGGGACGGCTGTGCGCCGCTTGCAGCGATGAGTGGTCGGATTATACCGGCCATGCCTTCGTGCGCGGACTTGGCGACGGGACACTGCCGGAGCCGGCGTTTCGGCATTATCTGGCCCAGGATTATCTGTTTTTAATCCATTTTGCCCGTGCCTATGGTCTGGCCGTCTACAAGTCCAACACCCTGGCGGATATGCGCGCCGCCGCTGCCGCGATTACCGGCATCCTTGAGGTGGAGATGGCGCTGCATGTCAAATATTGCGCTGGCTGGGGGTTGAGCGAGGCAGCAATGGCGGCGGTCCCGGAAGACCCGGCCTGCATGGCCTATACCCGCTTCGTGCTGGAGCGCGGTATGGCCGGTGATATCCTTGATCTGCACACCGCGTTGTCGCCCTGCGTGGTCGGCTATGGGGTGATCGGCAAGGCGCTGGCTGACGATCCGGCGACCCGGCGCCAGGGCAACCCGTATCTGTCCTGGATCGAGATGTATAGCGGCAGTGATTACCGCGAACTTGTCGGCGCCGCGGTGGCCCAGCTTGATCGGCTGGCGGTGAGCCGTGGTGGTGAGGCTCGCTTTGTTGATCTGGTGCAGGCTTTTCGGGCGGCGACGGTGCTAGAATCAGGTTTCTGGCAGATGGGTCTCAATGCCGCCGGGCGCTGAGCTGCTTGGTCTGTTTTGGTCAACCCAACCGGGCCGCGGCTTGCCTGGCGCCGCCCGCCTGCCTATGTTCCGGTGATGAACCAGATATACCGCCCGCCCGCCCGCGCCCTTGACCTGGGCCTATCGACGCCGCTGGCCAAGACCCGGGTCGTCGTCGCCATGTCCGGCGGCGTTGATTCCTCGGTCGCCGCCGCGCTGATCGCTGAGGCGGGCTATGACGTGGTTGGCATTACCCTACAGCTTTACGACCACGGCGAGGCGGTGCGGCGCAAGGGCGCCTGTTGCGCTGGCGTCGATATTCACGACGCCCGCGGTGTCGCTGATCGGATCGGTATCCCGCACTACGTGCTGGATTACGAAAGCCGGTTCCGCGAGGCAGTGATGGATGATTTCGCCGACAGCTATCTGCGGGGCGAGACGCCGATCCCCTGCGTGCGCTGTAACCAGACCGTCAAGTTCCGCGATCTGTTGAGCACCGCCCGCGACCTGGGCGCCCAGGCCTTGTGCACCGGTCACTACGTGCGCCGGGTCGTCGGCGCCGGCGGGGTGGAGCTGCACCGGGGCAGGGACCCGGCCAAGGACCAGAGCTATTTCCTGTTCGCGACCACGCCGACACAGCTCGACTTCCTGCGCTTTCCGCTCGGCGGCATGAGCAAGCAGGAGACCCGGGCGCATGCCCATCGTCTGGGCCTAGGACGTCGCCGACAAGCCGGACAGCCAGGACATCTGCTTCGTGCCCAATGGCCGCTATGCCGACGTGGTCCGGCGGCTGCGCCCCGGCGCCGTTGATCCCGGTGAGATCGTCCATGTCGACGGCACGGTGCTGGGCCGGCACCAGGGAGTGATCGATTTCACCATCGGGCAGCGCAAGGGTTTGGGCATTGGTGGTCGGGGAATCGGAGGCCAGGGCTTCGATAGCGAGGATGAGGATGTAGAGGAGGGGGTGGGAGTCGGGGACACGGCGCCGCTTTACGTGGTCGCCGTGGAGCCAGAAAGCCGCCGGGTCGTGGTCGGCCCGCGCCGAGCTTTAGCCCGCGATACGGTCGAGCTCGGCGAGCTGAACTGGCTCGGTGATGGCCCGATCCCGGCGGTAGGCTTGCCGGTCCTTGTAAAATTGCGCTCGACCCAGGAACCGCTACCGGGGCTTTTACAGTCCTCGGCCGCCACGGGTAACGCCGCGCGGCTGTCACTGGAGACGCCGCAACAGGGCATCGCCCAGGGCCAGGCGGCGGTGTTCTACGCCGCCAGCGATCCAGCACGGGTCTTGGGTGGCGGCTGGATCACCGCGACAGCCGACAGCACTGGCTCGATTAATTACGCCGCCCGAAACAATGAAGGCGTGATGCCGGTTGCCCCAGGTCACACGGTCGGTTGACAGCCCGCACGGGCTTGCCTATATCCCGGCTCGCGACATGTGTGGCGGAGTAGCTCAGTTGGTTAGAGCAGCGGAATCATAATCCGCTTGTCGGGGGTTCAAGTCCCTCCTCCGCTACCAATCTTTTCAATGACTTAGCAGGGGTCGGGGAAAAGGTTAGACTAATCAATCAGAAAGGTTAGACTAATTTGCTCCGGTTTAATCCGTATCGATCAGACGAATTGCTGCCGTCGCACGACGCTTTTGACTCGCCGTTCTCGTATAACGTCGGATTTGTGACATGCTTTTATGGCCGGTGATCGCGGCAATAGTTTTGTCGTCTGCCCCGGCGTCAGCCAGCTTAGTCGCTACCGTGTGACGCAGGCCGTGGAAGGTTAGACTGGCGCCGATCTTCCCAGCCTTCAGCATCTCCTCCCGGTACCTGTGAAACATCGTCTGGAAGCCAGTTTCGGCGTAGGGCTTGCCACGGGTGTTTATCACCACGAACGTCACTGTCTTCGGCGTCGCATCCAGGATTTTTGTCAGCCTGGAATGCTCGGGGATGAACAATTCTTCGTCTGTCTTGTTCTGGCGGATATAACCCAACCAGCGCATGCCCCAGGTAAATTTTAGAACATCACCTTCGCGCATGCCGGTATACGCGCCAATCGCAATCGCTGCCCGCATGACTGGATCAGCCGCGGTTAGCATCGCGTTGAGCTCTCCGTCTGTCCACGGCCGGTCGGCCTTTTTTGCGCCTGGGGCAGCCTTGAGCTTCGGCACTCCGGTCGCCGGGTTGGAGGGCGCTATGTCCAGGTTCTTCGCGACGGAAAATACGCGGCCGATGACGGCTAGGCAGTAGTTGGAGAATCGCCAATTTCGCTTCGGTGCCACTTCGTTACTAAGTATGATGGGCTGGGCAACATGATATCCTCTATCGCGGTGTCGTCCATCGGCCTCAAAACTCCAAGGTATTTTTTTGTGGGCGCTTTGTAGCTGTTCATTTCAGTTTTATGAGAATGGAACTATAAATGCACGTATTGGGCGTTAAGACTTGGGGGCATGACACAGGTGCAGCGATCTTAAGTGAGATCGACGGTGAAATAACGTGCACCGCGATCGCCGAAGCGCGGCTTAATCGAGAAAAGGCATCCGGCCGCTTTCCGGTCTTGTCAATCCACTATTGCCTTTTCGCCGCCGGCCTCGCCTCGATGGATGACTGCGACCTCGTCGTAGTCGACCGTTTGCATGAAAACGTGACACCTGGTACCCGCGCGATGAACCAGATTACTTTTACTGACGATGTAAGCATAGAATTGGCACTACGCGTACGTTGGCCAGTCGGGAAGACGCATTTCGTTAACCACATCGACGCTCATGCCGCCTCGGCGTATTTCGCTAGCCCTTTTGACGATGCCGCCATTTTGGTGGTCGAAGGGGGGACTGGCATTTATCGCGGCGCTGGGTCGCGGTTTACTCCGATCGACAGGGTCGGATACCACTCTATTTCATATCGCGACGGCGAGAAACTCGGCGAGCGGCAGAGGCCTTATAACATTTCCAAAATCTACACTATGACAACCAAGGCGCTTGGCTTCGGTTGGAACGGTGCCGGCAAAACGATGGGGCTCGCAGCCTATGGGCATACCGTTCCGAAGATCGACCGGCTGAATTTGAATCGCGAGCATTGCTTGGATCTATTCCATGACCAGCGCGATTTCTTAGAAGCCAAGGGCCCCGAACTACGCAAATTCATTGAGGAAGACCCCAATCACCTGAGTGAGCGGCGAATTAACGCGGCACGCGAAACTCAAGAGGTTTTTGTCGAGACGATGCTCGTCTTTGCTGAGCGTGCGAAGCAAGTGACTGGATCTCGGAACTTGGCACTGGCTGGGGGGCGGCGCTGTCATGCGTAGCCAACCGCGCGATAATAGAATCCGGGTTGTTCGAGCAGGTTTTTATCCAACCGGGCGCCTCAGACGAAGGGGTGGCATTGGGATGTGCCTTGTTAGGCTGGCACCATATTGCTGGCAAAAGCGCTCGCTGGAGAATGAAAGATGCTTACCTTGGCCGTCCGTATTCTGCCCGAGAGATTGAGGAAGCAATAGCTTCTTCCGGATGTACGTCAACAGATGTCACTCCAGCTGAGGTTGCGAAAAGAATCGCTAACGGTGAGGTGATCGGTCGTTTCGCAGGAGGATCGGAGTATGGCCCCCGCGCACTCGGTAACCGCAGCATTTTAGCTGATCCTCGTGATCCGAGAATGCGTGACCGGATAAATGGAACAATAAAGAACCGTGAGATGTTCCGTCCCTTTGCGCCGTCGTGTCTATCGGACAGGGTCGATCGCTATTTTTCTTCAGTAACCCAGACGCCGTTCATGTTAGTAGCGGCCGACGTGAAGAGTGAATTTCGTGATGTCCTTCCTTCAATCACTCACGTAGACGGCAGCTGCCGACCTCAAGGCGTGACGGAGAGCGCTAATCCCGGGTACCACGCGATACTCGAAGCGCTGGCTGAGGAAACTGGACATGGGGTCGTTCTAAACACGTCTTTCAATTACAATGATGAACCGATTTGCGAGACGCCACATGACGCGTTGATCAGTTTCCTCACGACCAAACTGGATGGGTTGTTGATGGAGAACCGCCTAATCTTTCCACCTAAGGACGGGGGCGCGATTCTTGCCCGGCTGACTGCCCAACGCACGACTCGCCTTGATTTGTTGCATAAAGTAGGTGCGCGCCAGTTGGTTGGTCGTTGACCGACATTATTTGTTTGTTTTTGCGAAATATTGGCTGGTGACAGTCGCCCTACAGTCACAAGGTGATTGATGTCACAAACCAGCTTTGCCCATTCATCGCCAAACGTCTGACAAGCTTCGATGATCTATTTTTTTTAATTATGTGCGAGGCCGCGAGGTAGCGCAATTCGAGCGTCGGGTTAGGCGCCTTTTACCGATCGATCTCGAACAGCATCAGTTCGATCAGATCCTCTCATTCACTTATAACTTGGGCGCCGGAGCGCTCCAGGCATCGACCCTTCGGAAGAAGATTCTTCGCTATGACATGGACCATGGACGCCGACGCCCGTGAATTCGACCGCTGGGTCTTTGCCGGCGGCCGCAAGCTGGCGGGCCTTGTGCGACGCCGCGCGGCCAAGCGGGAGATGTTCGAAGGGTAGCCTAAAATCTCACAACCCATTGGTACGCTATGACAAGAGTGGGGCAGGGTAGTCCAATTAGTCATTGATATCATTGGAATATCATCGGAATCATAATCCGCTTGTCGGAGGTTCAAGTCCCTCCTCCGGTACCAATATTTTCCATGACTTAGCAGGATTTGGAAAAAAGGTTAGCCGAATCGATCCGAAAGGTTAGCCCCGTTTGTTCTGGTTTAGTCCGTATCGATCAGTCGAATTGCCGCTGTCGCGGAAGGCTTTTGGCTCGCCGTACTCGTATACCGTTGGATTTGTGACATGCTTTTGTGGCCAGTGATAGCGGCAATAGCTTTCGGCGTCAGCCAGCCTAATGGTGACTGTGTGGCGCAGGCCGTGAAAGGTTAGACCGGAACCAATTTTCGCAGTCTTGGCCAACTTCACGCAGATTTGTTGGAACATACCCAAAAGTCTAGCGAGCTAGTACCGGCGCCCGCCTCTCGCTGTAGAATCATGATCATGGTTGTTGGAGTTTCGTCCAAGCTCGCGGAGCTGTATCGCTCAGGGTGCCGGTGATCCGGGCACGGGTGGGAACCCGCCTCCAACCCGCTACCGTTAAATCGTGATAGCCCGTTAAATGGGTCTATTCGCTGCCCCCAAAGCGTCTCAGGGCCTCGCGCCACTCCGGGTCGGATTCGGTCGTTCTCCGAATGACAAGTTCTATAATATGTTTTTGCCAAGGTACCGGATCAGCATTATCGAGGCGCCAATTATCGTCGAACGGAATATTCTCAATACGAAATTGATGTCCCGCCGTACTTTTCTGCGTATTATTAACGCAGTAGAGGGTTCCATTTTCCTTCAAAACCCTTTCTATATTAGAAATATAGAATCCGACATAATTTGTAGTCATTTCTGCAAATGATCGAATATTGATGGCGGCATCGAAAATACCGGCTGGGAGCTCGCCGATCACCGCCGGCGGCAAGAGCAAGACGTCAGCCTGCTCGAGAGAGGATTGGATACCAAGGTTGCAATATTCCTGATATCCAATCAACCGAGCGTCGGGCATTGCAAACGAGAGATACCAGCGCTGAATTGCCAAGGTTTCAGGCAGATCAATTAACACGAAACGCGACCCGGCATCGATCCGCCGCAGTTTTGCGGCCAACGCGCCATAGCCACCGCCAATTTCTAGCACCCACGCCGCCGGCCGTCCGGAGAGCGCGCGTTCTAGCGAGGAAGCAAAATAAATCTGTGAAAGGTCGTGGTAGTCGACTGGGACCGGGCAATCAGAAAATCGCTGGGCCGCTGGATCGCCAATTTTCGCCTCGCTAAGAGACTGGATCCGTTCGGCTGAAAGGCTCGCGCTTCGGATGAGGCGGCGCATGGCTTCCCGCAACGCTTTATCGTTGAATTGCCAGGCTTGCACAAATGGTCCACGGTGCGCATTCATCGACGGCTTCAGATCCGGCCTGTACCGGCCCTCGCTATACTTTAGGGAATCATCGAAACCGTAGCTGATCGCCATACGGCGAAATCGCGGCCAAATCTCTGGGGTCCGGATTAATTGGTCAAAATCGCCACGGAAAACATTCCAATGCTCACCCACATTGTGGGGCATTGGCGACCGGCGCGCCGCGAGATAGTCCATCAAAATAGTTTGCAGTAAGGGATCATCGATTTGGGCGCCGGGCTCGGCGAGCCGCACGCGATCCCCTATCAATGTCTGACCATTGGTTGGAGGCATGGACAACGTATTTTACTCCATATTGAAGAGCTTTGGCGATATATCAATGTTAAAATAGATTTAAGAGCAGTCTTTTAGACTGATACGGTCACCAGGTGACGACAGTCGAATCGTATGCGTTGTTCCTTCAGTAAAGCTCGAAGCATACGTTGTCAAAGGCGCTGTCCTCTATGCGCTCATCGTGTTGGATCGCGCCATTCGAACGCCGGGTTCGGCGCCTTTTACCGGTGGATCTCGAACAGCATCAGTTCGATCCAATCCCCTCATTCACCTGGAACTTGGGCGTTGGAGCTCTCCAGGCGTCGATGCTCCGGAAGAAAATTCTTCGCTATGACATGAACGGTTCCGCCCAGGAATTCGACCGCTGGGTCTTTGCCGGCGGCCGCAAGCTGGCGGGCCTTGTGCGGCGCTGCGCAGCCGAGCGGGAGATGTTCGAAGGTTAGACCACAATCCCGTAACCCATTGGTACGCTATGACAAGGATGGGGCAGGTTAGACCAACTAAGTCATCGATATCATTGAAATAGCAGAGGAATCATAATCCGCTTGTCGGGGCTTCAAGTCCCTCCTCCGCTACCAATCTTTCCAATGACTAAGGCGAGGTTTGGGGAAAGGGTAGACCCGTTTGTTCCGTTTTAGTCCGTATCGATCAGTCGAATGGCTGCCTTCACACGGCGCTTTTGACAGGCCGTTCTCGTATAACGCTGGATTTGTGACATGCTTTTATGGCCGGTGATCGCGGCGATAGTTTTGTCGTCTGCCCCGGCGTCGGCCAGTTGACCCTACGCCAATATGTGGTTCAATACTTATTCAACAAGGACGCCGATGGTCATGTAGTGCGTACCGAGATTGACAAGGCGGAAAAGAGATTTCCAAAATGTTCCGCGGGCTAGACAAGGCGACCGGAAGCAACTTTTGGCCGGCGATGCATTCTCTGCTGCTGATTATTTCTTGATACCGATTCTAGGGGCTGCCCAGAGGTTCCCGAAAGGCAAGCTAGCGGTAGATGGCGCCACAAAACGCAAGCCCTAATTTGAAACGCATTCCCAGCGGCCAAGTTTGGTAAAGACCCCACTTCAACCGTCATAAGGCTGTGGTCGTAAAACTGAGAACAAAGGTTGGGGCGTGGCCGTCTTAAGTTTATGAACTTAAGACGGCATCCATCGAATCTGTAAGTCTTTTCGCGATGGTTAAATAAGCGGCCCCGTTGTGGCGATGGCTTTGGTTGTATGCCCCGCGATATTGACTTCCACCGAGATAGGAGCCGCTTCGGCGTCTACGACCCCGCTCAAATATCCGATCGCCACCGGCGCGCCGACCCGATGGCCAAAGGCTGCCGAGGTAGTTTGCCCAACGACCGTCCCGTCCAGGTAGATGGGCTCCCCCCCGATGGGCACGGCCGTCGTATCGTCGAACGTCAATGACATCACACGGCCACGTGGCGGCTCTTCACGCCGGGCTAACAGGGCTTCCCGGCCGACAAACGGTGTTTCCCAGGCGATGGCGAAGTCTAGGCCACCTTCCAGCGGGGTCATATCCGCGTCGATATCATGTCCCATGGATAGGAATCGCTTCTCGATGCGCATCGATGTCTGGGCATGAAAACCGGCGGGGACCGCTCCCGCCGCGATAATCGCATCATGCAGCGCCGCTGCGCGGGCCTGAGCGCAGGTAATCTCCCAACCTTGCTCCCCAACGTAAGACAGTCGAACCGCCCGGACTGGAATTCCGTCGATTTCCGCCTCCGCGTGGCTGAAGAAACGAATGTCGTTGAGGTCACTCGCCCCCAAATTAACGGCGATATGCGCGGTTTGTGGGCCCATTAGGCCAAGGACCACGAAATCCTCCGTCTCGTCCTCGAACAAAACCTTTTCCCCTTCACGCCGTTGCCGACGAAGCCAACCCATGGCTTTCGTCGGCGCCCCGCTACCGACGAACAGGCGATACTGGTTGGTCGTGATCCTCTGCACCGTCAGATCTTCTACAAAACCGCCTCGCTCATCTAACATCGCCGTATAGATAGCTCGTCCCGGAGGGCGGCTCATGTCATTGGCGCAGACCCGATTAAGGAAAACTTCCGCGTCCGCGCCTTCGACCCAAATTTTGCCAAGCGTGGATTGCTCGAACAAGGCCGCCGTCTCATGAGCTGCTTTGACCTCGGATGCGACCTGATCGAACCATTCCGGCTTCCCAAAGGTCATTCGGGGGGCACCAAGACCGCCGAAATAAAGCGGGCGCTCCCAGCCATATACCTGACCGAAGGTGGCGCCGGCCGTCGTCCAACGATCATGCAACGGTGTTAGACGAAGGTAGCGCGCGCTCGAGAACTGGCGACCCGGATAGCCGATTTCGTAGTGTTTTCCAAGCACCTCGGGGATGCGAGCAGTGAGCGCCTGGATTGAGGATTGGCACTCGGCGAACCGGTTGGGATCGGCCTCGTGCAAGTCGAATGGCGGATGGCCCTCGGTTATGCAATGCGCTAGAGCCATGCCCGCGCCTCCACCCGCCGCGACCCCGAAGGAATTCATCCCGCACCCAAGAAAAAAACCACGCGTCGCAGCGGATTCGCCGAGGAGAAACATGCTGTCGGGTGTGAAGCTCTCCGGACCATTCAACAGCATCTTCACTTCTGCAGTTTCGAGTGCCGGCAGACGGTGGAGAGCGTTGTGCATCATCGGCTCGAAATGATCCCAGTCTTCTGGAAGAAGCTGAAATGCAAACTCCTCGCCAAGCCGGTCGGGATCGATCGGCCGGGCGCCCGGCTCGAAACACCCAACCAGGAGCCCGCCGGAATCGTCTCGTATATAGAGGTGCCCATCATGATCCGACAAGGTTGGTATGTTGCCCGTGACGCCTTCGAGCGGCTTGGTCAAGAGATAGAAATGCTCGCACGGCCAGACTGGAGCCTTGACATCGGCCATCGCCGCGACGCGCCGGCTCCAGAGCCCGGCACAGAGCGCCACCGCGTCGCAGGAGATGGTACCCGACGCGGTCTCGACGCCTCTGACCCGCCCGGCCTCGGTAACGATCCCAAGCACGGCCGTATCCTCGAAGACACGAGCGCCAGCCCCCCGTGCGCCCTTGGCCAAAGCCGCGCAGAGATCCGATGGACTGACCCGGCCGTCATCCGGCGACCAGACTGCGCCAATCACATCATCGGCGTTCATCAAAGGCCAGCGTTCAAGGGCTTCTCCCGGAGATATCGAATGGGCGGCGACGCCAAAAGCGTGGGCCAGCGCCTCCTGCCGGTGAATATGGGTCAGTCGATCCGAGTTCGTCGCTATCGACAGGGAACCTTTGTGAATCCAACCTGTGGCCTGGCCGGTTTCGCGTTCCAAACCCGAATAGAGCGAGATCGAATATTTGATCAAATTGGTGAGATTGCGGCTAGATCGCAGAGCTCGGACCTGGGCGGCGGAATGCCACGTCGTGCCCGATGTCAGCTTGTTACGCTCAAGCAGGATCGCATCGGTCACGCCGCGCTTGGCAAGGTGATAGAGGGTAGAGCAGCCCATGATGCCGCCACCGATAACGACTACTGGTGCGTGAGAAGGCAATATGGACGCGTTCATGGTCGAATCCTTTCAACCGAAGGGCTGTTTCCACACTTTCAGATAAACATAGTTCTCCCATCGGACGTGTCTAACCAGCTAGCTCTGGTCGATAAATCTCATAAATTTTTCTTCTTGGGAATACAACTTATCGAAACCGAACTCATCGCGTAAGAACCCGTCGATCTCATCCACATTGTTTGTCGCCGCCGCGCTGGCGATGGGACCGGTGGGCCCGTTCACTTGGATTCTTTTCGCTGCTAGCACGCATCTTTGCAAGCAGGCTGGAGACAAAATTGCTTGGAAAGCCGCCTTCCGTGGCCGTACGCTTAAGGGGCAAGCCAAATGGGGAGCGTTGGCTTGTGCTTACCAAAGCCAGATTTTGCGCTGCACCCAGAGCGTCCTGAGAACAAAGCTTCGGAGAACGGTAATGCCGGACAAATCAGTGAGCTACTGGAGCGATACCAAACACGGGCTGCGAGCAGTTGAGCTGCGAGCGGCGGGATTCGAGCCTTCTGAAGCGGTGAAAACCAACGCCGTGGTGACCATAGCCAACGCTTATACCAACGCTCATCGCTGTAACAATCGCGTGCGTCGTATTGCCGATTTGCTGGTTGATGCGGTGTCGTCATCGGGGGGCCAAGGCCTGCTGGTCGGCGCGCCGGCGGTCTCCGACGCGCTGACCCAGGGTACCGAGAATGCGGGGTACAGTCTGGTGTCGCGCGACCTTATGGCTGACTGCATGGAGACGGGCCACTACGCGCATCATGGCAATGCGATGATTGTCGTATCGGGGTGCGATAAGACCGGCGCCGCCGCTCTGATGCCGTTGGCACGCACCAACGCTTTTGGTCTGGTGGTGTATCCGGGAACAAGTTCTCCGGGGCGGGTCGACTTTGAACCGTGGGCCAGCAAAGGTAACAACCTCACCATCATGGATTACATGGAAGGTTCCGCCGCCCGAGAAGCCGGTCGCATCTCGGATGATGAACTGGCAAGCCTGCAGCGGTGCGTCATGCCGGGTAGTGGCACGTGCGGTGCGATGTTCACGGCAAATACAATGAGCACCATCGCCGAAGCGATCGGCATGATGTTGCCACGTGGTGCGTCTCATCCGGCTGACTACGACGCCGCCAGCGATATCCACGACGACGTCAAGAACCAGGCACACGCCAGCGTCAAAGCGCTTTACCACCTAATGGAGATGGGCGTACGGCCACGCGACATCATGGTGAGAGAAGCCTTTGAGAACGCGGTAACTACCGCTTACGCGATGGGTGGGTCTACCAACTTATACTTGCATGTTCTTGCCATCGCCCGTGAGGCGGGTGTGCCGTTTACGATCGACGACCTGCAGCGTATCGGCGAGCGCGTGCCGCTCATCGCCAACCTGCAACCGCATGGTGCCTACGCCATGGTCTCGCTGCATAATGTGGGCGGCGTCCCCGTGGTGATGAAAGCGCTACTTGGGGCCGGCCTGCTTCACGGTGATGTCATGACGGTAACGGGCAAGACACTTGCCGAAAACCTCGCGGAAGTAGCGTTGCCGGAGAACCTGCCCGCACAGGATGTGGTGTTTTCCGGTTGCCCAACCCCTGGCGGCTCCTGGTAACCACATCAGTGTTTTGTCGGGCTCGTTGGCGCCGGAGAGCTGCCTGTTGAAGCTCTCGGGAAAGACGCTCGAGGATGGCGAGTTTCGAGGCAAGGCAAAGGTCTTCGACAGCGAACAAGCGGCAATGGTGGCGATACGCGACGACAGCGTGATTGCGGGTGATGTGATTGTCGTTCGACACGTGGGGCCAGTCGGCGCGCCTGGAATGCCCGAGATGGTGCATTTGACCATTCAGCTTCAAGGGCGTGGGTTGGGAAAAGAGGTTGCGCTTATCACGGACGGCCGATTTTCCGGCGTCTCGCACGGCATCCTGGTCGGACATATTTGTCCTGAAGGCGCAAAGGGTGGGCCAATTGGCGTGGTGCGCGATGGCGACACCATTGTTATCAACCCAAAAACGCGCCGGCTTGACCTCGATATAACGCCAGACGAAATGACGGCCCGTATGGCGCGGTTGGGTGCGCCAGAGCTATCCGACGTACCCGAGGGCTCGGTGCTGGGCAAATATCGGCGTTTGGTCTCCAGCGCGCACTATGGTTGCGTGCTGTAGCGAACCGCAGCTCATCGACGATAGCTGGTTTGCGGTTGGGTGCGTCGATGACCCTTTCGGTTGACTTGAGGTGTGATATGCAGTTGACGCAGGCCCAGTGCGAGGCCTTGGAGCGCGATGGTTTTTTGGTGTTACCGGGGATCTTTTCCGGGCCTGAGGTGGATCTGATCCAGGCCCGACTGCCAGCGCTATTCGCCGAGGACCATCCGGGGAATATCGTCGAACGGTCTTCCGGTTCGGTTCGGACCTCAATGGGGTTGCAACTGCGTGATCCGCTGATCGGCGCACTCGTACAGCATCCGCGTTTGATCGGCCCGGCGCTGCAGATCTTGGGCGAGCCAGCCTATATTCAACAGGTCAAGGTCAACGTGAAAGCGGCCTTTTCCGGTGAAGCCTGGCAGTGGCACTATGATTTTGCCACGCATCACGCCGAGGATGGGGTGCCGCGGCCAAGCGCCTTGAATTTGCATATTTTTCTCGACGATGTGTCCGAGTTCAACGGCCCGCTCTATTTCGTGCCCGGCTCGCACCGGTTCGGCGGTCTTAGCACCCGGTTGGATAGCAAAACCACCAGCTATCCGCTTTGGGTCTGTGACCGGGCCGAGGTGGCCAAGTTGGTTGAACGCCGTGGCCTGGTTGCGGCCAAGGGGGCGAGGGGGACGATGCTGATCTTCCACGATACCCTAGTGCACGGCTCTCCCAACAACATATCGCCCTGGGATAGGGCGATTTTTTCGTTGATTGTCAATCCGATCGCCAACGCGCCGCAAAGCCCAACCCGGGCGGACCATAAGCACCATCAGGACCTGACGGCGGTGGCCCCGTTGAGCGATGATTGCCTAGCGGCTCCGCTGATACGCTGAGCGCCTCCCGGCAATGGCCAAGACGCTCGATGGCATCCTCATCGGCAACCAGATCCAGGCTGAGGTTTTTCCAGAGAAACTCGGTTGCCGGCACCGGCGTCACTTGTGGAATCGATCCCGCCGCTTCGATCTCGGCCAGCTGGGCCTGGGCGGGCGTGTCATGCTTGAACCGATCGGTTTCTTGCGTTCCAGAATACCAAGTCTACTCGTTAATTTTAATGAGTCCGTGCCAGTCGCCAAGTCAGATCAACTCGGCCATTTTTTGGATCATGATATTAGCAGGTTGAGGCGCCGTCTTGACCATTGTTTGAGCATTCGACCGCATCCATCATTTCCGAAAAATACTGCATCAATTGCACTCGGCGTTTTCACCATCATCCATTTGCGGGAGAAATGGGGATCATGACCAAAATCGAGTATTCTGGAATCAATGCGCCGGGGAAGATGAATCGGCCGCATGGCCGGCGCCCGGTCTGCAGGGGTCTCCTGGCTGCCGTTCCCTTCGGACACTGGAAGACTATGACTTCATCGCCGGCCCGCACCATCGACACACTCTGGCAACGCACCAGGATCATTCTCGATAGCTTTACGCCAAAAGACTGCACCAACTATTTCCAAGAGGCAGGATATGGACACTCAATGTGAGCGCTCTAGGTGGTGACGTCGCCGAGCAGATCGCGCACCGCCTGGTGCAGCACGGTTTCGTCCGCCGGGTTCAGCGTCGGGTTGCCGGCGCGGTGGCCCCAGATTGAGTTGATGGGCCGAAACTCGGCGTTGGGCATACCAGCGGTTTCGACCTCGCTGTCATGGGCGGTGAAATACAGATCGGTCGAGGACGGCATGATGATGCTGCGGGCGGTGATCGCTTTCAGTGCCCGGTTCAGGTCGCCGTTATAGAGGGGGTTATCGCTGATATCAGAGCGATACCAAGTGTCGAGGCTCGCCAGCAGGTTGTCGCCGCTGCGGCGCAAAAAGTTGCCCTCCCAACTGCGTACCAGCCAGTCCTCAAGCGTGCTGAACCCGACCTTGGCCCACAGTTTTTCGCGGTAGAACGCCTGGCTCATCGCCCAGCCGGCATAGACCCGGCCCATGGCGCGCAGGCCGGTGACCGGGCGCTCTTTGAAATACGAGCCGGTCCAGGCTGGATCGGCGGTCAAGGTGGCGCGCACCCCCTCCAGGAACACCTTGTTATGCTCTGAGGTCTTGGCGCTGGCGCAGATCGCACAGACCCGCTTGACCTGATCCGGGAACAGGGCACCCCAATGCAATGCCTGCTGGCCGCCCATCGACCAGCCATAAACCAGGGCGATCCGCTCGACGCCGAAGACTTCCTCAACCAAGCGCTTTTGGGCGTGAATATTGTCCCAATGGGTAAAGGCCGGAAAACGGCCATGGCCGAACGGTTCCGGCAGATTGCTCGGACTGCTCGACAGTCCGTTGGTGAACATGTTCGGGATAACGATGAACCAGCGCGACGGATCAAGCACGCGACCCTCGCCAATCAGCCACTCGGTGTCTGAATGCTGGGCGCCGTAGGAGGTGGGGTAGAGGATCAGATTGGAGCGGTCGGGCGCCAGCGTGCCGTAGGTCTTGTAGGCGAGCTGTAGGTTCGGGACCGTTGCCCCAAGCTGCAGGTGGGTCGGTCCAAGTTCGAAGACAGTGTAGTCCGCCATCTGCCTCTCCGGGTATGGGGTGCGGGCTGGAGTATAGGCGGCTTCGCGTGATCTCGCACTGTTGTTATCGTCCCCCCGCCCACATGTTGCCGGAGAAACCATATCCGTCTCCCTGGAGAACGGCAGGGCCTACGCTTAAGATTGAGGCGAACGACGAATGGCGGATAATGGGAGCATAGCGCTCCTATTCCTGGTCCATCGGTTATAGTGAATGTGCTCAGGTGTGGTTCTTGCCGTTCGCCAGAGCGCCGTTGCCGACACCACTGCTCAGCGTATCGTTGCCGCTGGCGTTAAAACGCAGATCACCGCCGTCGTCGCTGTTCGGGTCGATGTTTTAAAGCGTGATATCGGAGAAATCGAAATCCACGGCGGCGTTCTTGTCCACGCCCTTGATTATCACGGTGGTTTTGCTCAGCCCGTCATTAACCTCATCGAACCCGGTGCCCGATCTCTTGGTGAAGTCGTTATCCGCCAGGAAGGTAAAGTTCTTGCGGCACTCGACCGCCTGCAGCATGTCGGACCCGCCGCTAGCGTCAAAATAGGCTCCGTTATTGCCGAACAGGGCGGCATCGCTGTCGCCACCGTAGAGGAGGTTGTCACCGTCGTCGCCCGACAAGGTGTCGTGAATGCCGGCGTCGTAAATCGTATCGTCGCCTTTTCGCCGTGGATCAGCTCGGACGACCCAAGGCGGACCAAGACATCGTTGCCCCGGGGTGCCGTGAAATTTGGCGATCTCACTGTCTATGGTGTCATCGCCGGCCAGCGTGTCCTCGGCGCTGGACGAGCCTTCGTCTTCGTGGTCATCACCCCGGCCTCCGTCGCTCGAGGGCTTGGGGTTCTTCTTTGCCTCCATCTTCTCGTGCTGTCCGGTGGAACTGGCCCGGAGATATTTTAATTCATTGAAGGCTCGTCCTCTAGGCGTCTATAGGCTTTTTAATAGATAATTTAATTAAAATTAATTAATTATTTCTGGTAGGCCCAGCCTGATGACCTTTTCCCGGTCAGCTCCGGTGCGTATCTCAGTTTCCACGCGGCCCAAGCGATATCATCTATCTGCCAAGACTTGCGGTCGATGGCTGGTTAACCTCCCTCACCCACTGCGATTGTCCCAGCCGGGCAGCAGCCACCAAGAAACAGGAGCCGCCAGGGCCATGGCCAGCAACATTTATGACTACATCGTCGTTGGCGCCGGGTCGGCGGGCGCAGTCTTGGCGAACCGGTTAAGCCAGAGCGGCGCGCACAAGGTGCTGTGCCTGGAGGCGGGCACCGAGGGCTCGGGCTATTTCTGGTCGCGGATCCCGGTCGGCATCGCCAAGCTGATCGATAACCCTTCCGTCAACTGGTGCTATTCATCGGAGCCGGATGAGGGCAGTGGCGGCCGGCGGATCGAGGTGCCGCGCGGCAAGATGCTGGGTGGCTCCAGCTCGATCAACGGCATGGTGTTCGTGCGCGGCCAGGCCCAAGACTATGACCATTGGGCGCAGCTCGGCAATCGTGGCTGGAGCTATAGTGATGTGCTGCCGGTATTTACCAAGATGGAGTCCTATGAGGGTGGCTCCGACGCACTTCGCGGTCGTGACGGCCCGCTCAAAGTCACCGATTCTAAGCGCGGCTCTGTGCCGCTGCTGGAGACGATGATCCAGGCAGCTGAGAAGATCGGGATAAAGTACAACGCTGACTACAACGGCGAGACCCAGGAAGGCATCGGCATGTCACAGGTGACGATCAACAAGGGTCGCCGCCAGAGCACCGCCTATTGCTATCTCGACCCGGCTCGGGACCGCCCGAACCTGACCATCGAGACCGGGGCGATGGCTGAATCGCTGGTCCTGGATGGCAAGAAATGTGTCGGCGTGCGCTATTCGGTCGGCGGCCGAAAGCGCGAGGCGCGGGCGGTGCAGGAAGTGGTAGTCAGCGGCGGCTCAATCAATTCGCCGAAGCTGTTGGAGCTTTCCGGCATTGGCCAGCCGGAGCTGCTGGAAAGCCTGGGCATCAAGGTCGTACACGCGCTGCCCGGCGTCGGCGAGAACCTGCGTGACCATTACTCGCCGCGAGTGAAATTCGCCATTACTGAGAAGAACGCCACCTTCAATGATAACGCACGCGGCTGGCGTTTGGCTCGCGAGGCGATTAAATAC
>CALMRI010000010.1 GCA_937776645.1 uncultured Alphaproteobacteria bacterium
GTGAAGGCCGGGGCAAGCGCGTTGATCCGGTGGATCAGGCTAGGAAAATCGAATAAAATCGATCAGATCCGTGTAGGGGGCGTCGCCCATGGTTACGATGGTGAATGGGGCCGTTGATCGGGCGATCGCCGGAGTGGAGAGCGACCACGGAAAGGCGATCACAATGAGGCTGGCGATCCCCAGTCTCGGGCCCAGTCTCATCATGATTTCAACCCAACCTTGGTCATTAAAAAGGACCATCGCCCAACCACCCGAATTCGATAAAATTTTTAGCATGGATATGGTGTCACCCTGCTGGTGTCGATGCCGAGGTTTCGAGTATGGTCCGGCCGATGAAAGGACCTAACCATGCCACATGCCTCCGATGAGTTGAATGACGTGATCGCCGAGATCCGCCGGGCGGTCGCCGCCTTGTGCGCGAACTTTCCGGGCGAGTATTGGCGCGAGAAGGATCGAGCGCGGGAATATCCGACCGAATTCGTGAAAGCGTTGACCGAGGCGGATACCTGGCGGTCTTGATCCCGGAGGAATATGGCGGTAGCGGGTTGCCGATTTCAGCCGCCGCCGCGGTTCTTGAGGAAATTCATAAATCCGGCTGCAATGGCGGTGCTTGCCACGCCCAGATGTACATCATGGGTACAGTGTTGCGGCACGGCACCGAAGAGCAAAAGCGTCAATATTTGCCGAAGATCGCCTCTGGTGAGTTGCGCTTGCAGGCGTTCGGAGTGTCCGAACCGTCCAGCGGCACCGACACGCTTTCGCTGCGCACCACGGCAGTCAAAAAGGGCAATGATAGCTATGTGGTGAATGGACAGAAGATCTGGACATCAAGGGCCGAGCATTCCGACCTCATGCTGTTGTTGGCTCGCACGACACCAAAGGAAGAGGTGAAGAAGCGCACCGAGGGGCTGTCGGTCTTTCTCGTCGATATGAAGAAAGCGCTCGGCAATGGCATGGAGATCAAGCCGATCCGGACCATGGTCAACCACTCGACGACGGAGGTTTTCTTCGACGAGTTGGAAATTCCCGCCGATAGTCTGATCGGCGAGGAGGGAAAGGGGTTCCGCTACATTCTTGACGGGATGAACGCCGAGAGGATCCTAATTTCTCACGAATCGCTGGGTGATGCGCGTTGGTTTCTGAAAAAAGCCGTCGATTATGCGAATGAACGGCAAGTTTTTGGCCGACCGATTGGCCAGAACCAAGGCATTCAATTCCCGCTCGCCAAGGCCTATGCCAATACCGAAGCGGCGGCGTTGATGGCAGCGCGGGCGGCGCAGTTGTTCGAGGCGGGAGAGCCCTGCGGTCCCGAATCGAACATGGCTAAGATGCTGGCCGCCGACGCCGCCTGGGAAGCCGGCGACAATTGCGTGCAAACCTTCGGTGGTTTCGCCTTTGCCGAGGATTATGACGTTGAGCGAAAATGGCGCGAGTCGCGCCTCTACCGGATTGCCCGATCTCGACCAATCTGGTGCTTGCCTTTATCGCCGAGCATGTGCTCGGCCTACCGCGCTCCTATTGAGCCGGGCATGAGCAAGCCGCTTGAGGGGATCACCGTCGTCGCACTGGAGCAGGCGGTGGCCGCGCCTTATTGCACCAGCCGGCTGGCCGATGCCGGCGCCCGGGTCATCAAAATTGAACGCGCCGAGGGTGACTTTGCGCGTGGCTACGATCGTCAGGTCGGTGGACATTCAGCCTATTTTGTCTGGTTGAATCGCGGCAAGGAGAGCGTTGTTCTCGATATCAAACAAACCGATGACGCAGCGGTTCTGGAGCGAATCCTGAGCAAGGCTGACGTGTTCGTGCAGAACCTTGCGCCAGGTGCGGCGGCGCGAGCCGGATTTGGCTCTGAAGATTTGCGGGCCCGCTATCCCAAGCTGATCACAGTCGACATCACCGGCTATGGCGAGGAGGGCGAATACGCCGACATGAAGGCCTATGACTTCCTGGTGCAAGGCGAGAGCGGGCTGATCTCGGTGACCGGCTCGCCAGAGGTCATGGGACGGGTGGGCGCCTCCGTTGTGATGTGATATCGCGGGCCGGCCTGTATTCGAAGATCGCGGTGCTGGAAGCGCTGATTAAACGCGGCCGAACCGGCGAAGGGTCTGGCATTAAAACATCGATGTTCGGCGGGATGGTCGAATGGTTGTCGCCGTGGTTGTTGCACTATGCCTATGGCGAGTTGAGTGAACAGAGAATTGGACTGCATCATCCGGCGATCGCGCCCTATGGCGCCTATGAATGCGCCAAGGGCGAGCTGATTCTTATCGCGGTTCAAAACCAGCGGGAATGGCGCCGGCTCTGCGCCGAGGTGTTGGGCAAGCCGGATCTGGTCGATGACGAACGGGTCGCTGATAATCCGGCGCGGTTGGCCAATCGCGGTTTCTTAGATGCGGAAATTACCTCGGTGCTTTCCAAAATGTCCCGGGATGACGCGCGTGCACGGTTGACTGAGGCCAAAATTGCTTTTGGCGCGGTAAAACACGATAGCCGATGTGAGCCAGCACCCGGCGCTGCGCAAGATACCGGTTGATACGCCCGCGGGTCGGATCGAGGTGATGGCGCCTCCAGCCCATGTCGCCGGCGAGGTCATCGATGTGTTGTCGGTTCCAACGGTCGGTGAGCATTCGATCAAGATCCGCGATGAGGTTCTCCTGAACCTGAGAAATTTTTCCAAGCCAAGACACAGGGCTCGAACCGCTATCTTGGCCTCTAATTGGTATAAAGGTGATGGATTGTCACGGATGATCCAGTAAAGCCGGGCTAAAATTCACGGATCAAGTGCGACGCCAGTTTTAGACTGGTTTTCCGATGGGAAGATACTATGCGCAGCTCCGAGCTTGTGGGCGATCTCTTCCAGAGATTTGGCGAGTTTCAGGCGCGCGCCGAGAACGCGCTCGACTATGAGCTGCCCATCGCGACTCTCTTCTGTGATGTCCACTGCGTCGTGGCAGAGAGGCGGGGATCGAGAACGCCATCGGGCGACCCCATCGTTTTTCTGCCTCGGCGGACCGGTCTCGACGTACTCCAGGACGGTGAAATCGAAAAAACTTATCGAACCTATAATATAAGCATCCCGGAAATGCGTTGGCTGCAAAACCCCAAACGAGATCTCCGCCAAGATTCTTAACCGTATTGCACTTGAAACGTGACTCCCATAGGGTCTCCTCCGGCTACGCGAACCCGCCTTCGTTAACTTGGATGATACCACTTGCTGAAACGCTCTCGGGTAGCGATCGGTGGAAAGCGCAAGTTCAGAGCCTGCTGCGGGCGGATCGCGCCTGTCCGGGTACAGGCCAAGGATCGAATGACGAACTGGGAGCCTGACTGGAATGATGTGAACCACTCTGCATTGAGAGACCGCCCTGCGCATTGAGCCGCCGTTGTCGGCGCGCTAGCGTTTGGCTCCGTGTCTCCCACGGGCTCCCCGGCTCGATACGGAAGGGCTTGATCCCAACCGTGGAAAATGCCAGGTCTGAAAGCTTCTCTGCCATGCACTCAGGACCATTGCCCGATCTCGATGAACTCTGGTCTGCCGTGTTTCAAGACGAGCGGATAGCGGGCTTCCAGAACCTACGGCATTGCCCATTCGATGTCCGCACGGCAACTTTACGCTACAGAGTCTTCGAGCCGGGTGCCTTCATCCAGCACCGCTCAGCATGTGCTAGGGCCGGCCGGTGGCCAAGCTTGGCATCGGACGAAATCTCTGCTCCAGATACGACGTTCCGAGGTTATGGGGCGCAGCCGGATGATAGAGCTGTCCTTGTGATAGAGGCGCTTCCGCCTTCCTGACTGCCGTTGCCGTATCTGGAGACCCGCGTCCCTCCGCAGCCGCTCGACCTTCCTGCGATTGACTGGCCAGCCTGGCAATGGCGGCGGAACGCGGCAATCTGCCTGACAACCATCTAGCGGCCAGCACGGCTTTGCCAATCTGATCAAAGCCAGCCGAAGGCTGCCATCGGTCCGGAGACCTCGGGTTGGTTCAAGAAGCCGGTTGAGTCTTTGGAAAGCCTGCGCGGCCTGAAGATGCGTTTCTTCGGTCTCGGTGCCAAAGTCATGACCAAGATCGGTGTGTCGACCCAGCTTCTTGCCGGCGCCGACATCTATCCGGCCCTGGAGCGTGGCGTGATCGACGCGACCGAGTTCTCGATGCCCAACATGGACATCTCGCTTGGTTTCTATCAGATCGCCAAGAACAACTACTATCCGGGTTGGCATCAGCAGATCTCCATTGGCGAGCTGTTGACCAACAAGGCAAAGCATGCCGCGTTGCATGAATCCTATAAGTCGATGCTTGAAATCGGCTGCAAGGCGAACATGATCACCGAGTATGCCGAGACCGAAGCCTTGAACTTTCCGGCCATGCAGAAGATGAAGTCCGAATACGGCGTGACCAATCACCGGTGGACCGATGATCAGTTGGCCGTCTTTGAGAAGGCTTGGAATGAGGTCGTTGTCGAGGAATCCGCGAGGGATGCAACCTTTAAGGAATTTGCTGACAGCTTCTACGAATTCCGTAAGGGTTACGCGATCTGGGGCGAGGCTCAAGCGCTCAAGTCCACGTATCTGAAGTAATAGTCTTAATACTTGCGTAGGCGTGTCCTCGCGGGTGTGAAGGACAGAATCGGGGGCCCTGTGGGCCCCCGATTTCCTTGTCCGATTTGACGCGGTGTTTCGGCGAATTGCTTCTCAGCCACGTTATGGCACTTTCGTGAAAGCATCGGCTGAGTTATAGACCTTTGCGGTGTTTTCGGCGATTTCTTGGAAAGTAGTGGACGATGGTTCAATCAAGCACCGGCACACCTTCGTCGGAAGGCAAGGCCGCCATTTTGATGCTTTATCTTTTTCGGCATCGTCCTGGCGATCGGATTTGCCGCGGTCATGTTCGAAAGCGGAAACCTGATGTCCATGGACGACATTGGCCGGGGCGAGGCGGTGTACCTGGTAGTGCAGGAATATGTTTCGATTGCCATGTTCATGACCCTGGCGATCCTGCTTTTTTCCGGTTATCCGGTGGCGTTCATCCTTGGTGGCTTGTCCATGCTTTACGGGGTGGTCGGCTATTTTCTCGATATCTTCGCGCTGATTGAGTTCTTTAATTTCGTACCGCGCATCTGGGGTACTGCCGCCGAGAATTTGGTTCTCGTCGCGGTGCCGGCCTTCGTCTTCATGGGCGTGATGCTGGAACGCAGCGGGATCGCTAACGATCTGTTGTATTGCGTTCAGGTGTTGTTGCGTCGGGTGCCGGGCTCGTTGGCTCTGGCGGTCACGGTGATGGGGACGGTCTTGGCGGCAATGACTGGGATCATCGGCGCCTCGGTAACGATGATGACCGCGCTGGCCCTACCGACGATGATGCGTCAGGGCTACAGTCACGCATTGGCCACTGGCGTTATCGCCGCCTCGGGAACCCTTGGGATCCTGATTCCTCCCAGTATCATGCTGATCATCATGGCTGATCTGATGGCAATCTCGGTCGGTAATGTTTTCATGGCGGCGGTGGTCCCCGGCCTGACCCTTGCCACGTTTTATCTTATCTATGTGGCCACTCTGGCGACGCTGAAGCCGGCTATGGCGCCGCCTTTGCCTGCCCATCTGTTGAATATTCCAAAGGGTCAAATGGCGCCCCTGGTGGCGCGCAGCTTCCTGCCGCCGGTGTTCCTGATTTCGCTGATCAAAGGGTCAATTCTGTTCGGATTCGCCACGCCGTCGGAAGCCGGCGCGGTCGGGGCCTTTGGGGCAACGCTATTGGCTGCGGCCAACGGACGCCTATCCAGGGGCACTCTGGTTGGGGTTTGCCATTCCGCCGCCCGGACTGTCTCGATGATCTTCTTCATCGTGGTCAGCGCCACCTGTTTTGCTTATGTTTATCGCTCGCTGGGGGGTGACGAGGTCATTGAAACTCTGATTATCGAGAAAGCCGGACTGGGCCCTTGGGGCATGCTGATCCTAGTTATGGTGATCGTGTTCATTTTGGGATTTTTCCTCGACTTCCTTGAGATCACCCTGATCGTCTTGCCGGTATTCGTCCCGCTGGTTATCCAGATGGACTTTGGCGATCATGTTCCGCATGCGGATATCAAGTTTTGGTTCATCATTCTTTTGGCGGTGAACCTGCAGACGTCCTTTCTGACGCCACCGTTCGGGTTCGCGCTTTTCTATATGAAGGGAATCGCGCCCAAGGAAATCAAAATTCAGTCGATCTACAAGGGCATCATCCCGTTCGTGATCCTGCAGGCGATGGGCGTGGTAACGGTCATGGCATTCCCGCAGGTTGCGCTGTGGTTGATGCACACAGCCTATGGCTAACGTCTAAGTCGTGAATGTAGCGTTGGTTTTCACGATCGCGTGTCTGATTGTTTCCATCTAAGCCCAGATGAAAAATGCGTGTTTGCGGTTGGAGATCGCTAGAGAGATAGTTTGCTTATGCCTTGTCGGCATTGTAACGCTTCAGAGACTATCGTAGTTTGCCGCGCGTCCTAAAAAATGGCACGCTAGCGCGTATCTGAGGACGGGAAAATCCGTCGTGAGGGATATCAGGAACTGGGCTCTTCGGGCTACGGAAACGTGGGGCAAGGGTCTATAAACGTGAAGAGGGCTTGGGGATAATCCATGGATGATTCAAGCGAAAGCAGCAGTTCTGGCGAAGGTAAAGTCGCCGTACTGATGTTCGGGTTGCTAGCATTAGTCGTCGTTTTGGCGAGCTTCGCCGTCTACAACCTATCTGGCACATTGATGCTTGAAGAGTTGGATGATGACGGCAATGCGCTAACCCGCGGTCTAGCCATTACCTGGGTCGCCCAGGAATATATCTCGATGGTCATGTTCATGACCTTGGCATTGCTCCTGTTCTCGGGCTATCCGGTGGCATTCATCCTCGGTGGTTTGTCTATGTTGTTTGGGCTTTTGGGGTTTTTCCTGGAAAGCTTCTCGCTGATCGAATTTTTCAATTTTATCCCACGGATTTGGGGCCAGGCAGCTGAGAATTTGGTTCTCGTCGCGGTGCCAGCCTTTGTTTTCATGGGCGTAATGATGGAGCGAAGCGGCATCGCTAACGACCTGCTGTACTGCGTGCAGGTTTTGTTGAAGCGGGTGCCTGGATCGTTGGCTCTGGCGGTTACCGTGATGGGCACGATCCTCGCGGCAATGACCGGTATTATTGGCGCCTCGGTGACGATGATGACTGCCTTGGCTTTGCCGACGATGATGCGGCAGGGGTATAGTCACGCGCTGGCCACTGGTGTGATCGCCGCCTCGGGAACCTTGGGTATCCTGATCCCGCCGAGCATCATGTTGATCATCATGGCCGACCTGATGGCTATTTCGGTCGGCAACGTGTTCATGGCGGCCGTGGTGCCTGGGCTGACGCTGGCGGCGTTTTACCTGATGTACGTCGCGACGATCTCGGCCCTAAGGCCAAGCATGGCGCCACCACTTCCGCCGACCCTGCTGAATGTGCCACGCAATGAAATGGGGCCGCTTATTGCCCGTAGCTTTTTGCCACCGGTGTTCCTGATTTCGCTGATTAAGGGCTCAATCCTGTTAGGCTGGGCGACACCGTCCGAAGCAGGTGCTGTCGGTGCTTTTGGCGCGACCCTCCTTGCCGTGGCCAATGGGCGTTTGGGTAAAGGCGTGCTGACCAGCGTTTGCCACACCGCTGCCAAGACGGTGTCGATGATCTTCTTCATCGTGGTCAGCGCCACTTGTTTTGCCTATGTTTATCGCTCGCTCGGTGGTGATGATGTGGTCGAGCATTTGATCGTCGAGAAAGCCGGGCTGGGCCCTTGGGGAATGTTGATCCTGATCATGACGATCGTGTTCTTGCTTGGGTTCTTCCTGGATTGGCTTGAGATTACGCTGATCGTTCTACCGGTGTTCACACCGCTTGTTGCCGGGTTGGATTTTGGGGATCACGTTGCACAGGCAGATATCAAGTTTTGGTTCATCATCCTGTTGGCGGTGAACCTTCAAACCTCCTTCCTGACGCCTCCCTTTGGGTTTGCATTGTTTTATATGAAGGGGATCGCGCCGCGAGAGGTCAAAATTCAGTCGATTTATAAGGGAATCATTCCCTTCGTGATCCTACAGGCGATCGGTGTCGTCACGGTTCTGGCGTTCCCGAATGTGGCGCTATCGCTGATGCACTTCGTGCACGGTTAAGAGGGGAGTAGAAAAATGGCTGCAGAAGAAACCATTGATGCCGGCAACTTAACCGGCGGGCGACTGCTCGGACGCTCGACAGCGTCAGCCTTGATCACCTTATCGCTAAAAATACGGCAGCTCGTCGATTTCTTCGGGCGTTGGGCGTCATTGCTATTCGTGCCAATGATCTTAGTGACGGTCTACGACGTGTGCTTACGCAAGACCGGAAAACTCCAAATCGACATCAAATATGCGGCAGAGGAAATAGGTCTCGGACAGTTGTTTGAATCGACCTTGCTGCAGGAATCGGAGTGGCACCTGCACACCGCATTGTGGGCTCTGGTGCTTGGTTTCGGTGTCGTCTGGAACACCCAGGTGCGCGTGGATGTGGTGCGAGAGCATCTGGCCTTCCGCCGCAAGGCATGGTTGGAGCTTTTGGGTGCGACTTTCTTCATGCTCCCCTACGTTATCGTAGTGATTTATTTCGCGGCAATTTTTGCCTATGACTCATGGGACATCATGGAGATCTCGGCCTCACAGGTCGGCTTGCCATATCGCTACGTCATCAAGGTGATTTTGACGTTCGGCTTTTGTGTAGCAGCACTTGCCGGTTTGGCGGTTTGGCTGCAAGCGTTCATAGCACTTACTGCGCCCAGTGACATGCGTTTCACGCTGATGACCCTTGAATGGCCGGAAGGCGTAGGGGATTCGTTCGAGGGCAAGGAGCGGATGGCCGTTGATCTGGAAATGTCGGTGGAAGAAGACTTGCAACGACAGACCAAACAGATTCTGGGCACTGACGCCGCCGAGAAAAAATAATCCAATTGCCGCCTTGTTTGCGCGGGCGGCACTGCGACTGGTAAATTATAGGGGGCGTTCGATGGTTTTCTTCGAACGCCCCATTTGCTTCGCCTTTAGCGATGCACCGGGAGAGGGCGCGAATGTTCAAATTGCAAAACTTCCTCAAACGCTATGTTTGGGACGCAGAGACAACGCCCTATTTCACCGCTGTCTCGAAGTTGAGCCGCAGCCAAGCCGACAGTGAGTTATTCTTCTTCGCCATCATGGCGTCGGTCCTGTTCGGAGTTGGCACCTTCACATCGATAACCGGCCAGGCGCCGTATGGCGTGTCCAATGAGGCGGCGATCTATTGTTTCACTATCGTCTCGGCGGCGGTCCTGGTCGGAACGGTGAAAAACGTCTATGCGGCCATCTATTCGGCAACTGCTCCGATCATTGTCGTCGCTGGGTTGTTCTTGTTCGGGTTTCCGGAGAAGATGGCGCTAATTGATGAATTATTATTGTTGTTCATCGACCTGGTGGCACTGCGCTACATGTGGCGGATCTATATGATTTGTCGGGTTTATCGGATGTTACCGCATCGCCCAGTGGAGAATCGGACGCGGCGAAGCTTGTTCTGAAAATAGGTGGAGTGAAATCATGACACTCGACGGCGTCTGCAAGGCCTTTTTGATCAGCTACCGTTGGCACCAAGCCGCCTTCCTCTTGGGAATGACGGTGATCACCTTCGTTGATTTTTTTTTAATGGACGGTTGGGCAACGTTTTGGGTGATGACCGCCTGGTCGATACTATTTGGCGTTCATTTCATGGTTTCCCGGTCTCTATCGGTAGACGATAAATGGGTCGAGAAACGGTTGTTCTTCAGGGTCTACCGCCCCTGGGATTTCGGTCATATTGATGCGATTCGCAGCAATCCTTACGGTCGTTCGGCGTATAGAACCGAATTCGGTCGCCTCGACGAGAATGGCAAGGCGGTGAAGGTTAAAAGCGAAGACGAGAGCAACGCACCGCCGCCGTCTAGTTCGTATTAACGCTGGCTTCAAGAAAAGCTGGCAGTTCGGCGATACTGGGGATCACGTGATTGGCCAGCGGCGCGAGCAAGCCGGCCTCTGACGCCCGGGCTAGCACCGCAACCACCAAACCGCAATTGGCCGCCCGTCCGGCGTGATGATCCGCCGGGCTGTCTCCGACCATCACCACTTCGGCGGGAAGAAGGTTGGTGGTTTAGCAGGAATTCAAATTTATTCATGGCGCCAGCTTCTTGGCCCCATGGCCGCTGTCATTGTCATGGGGTTGGTGGAAAAGGTCGGGTATCTCAAACCGGCTCAAGGTCAGATGTGCCGCCCGCTCAGTGTCATTGGTGCCCAGGTCGAATCCGCCCTGTCACCGGGTCCCGACCACCCGCGCCAAGCATGGCGCCGTCCATATTGGCTCGCCCGACGGTATCGGCGAGGGCATAGGCGCTTTGTAACAACGCTGGGAGCCAGGTGTTCTCAAAATCAGCAAGAGTGCGGTCCTTGTCGAAGACGATCCTCCGCTTGGCCGCCACGGGTTACTGCTGGGCCGATGCGTAAACAGCGCCGCGATTGCTATCCAGCGCATGATCCACTTCCTTGGGCCAACTAGAGCAAACACCGTGCCAAAACTCGACCGGCTATTCGGCAGCCTGGCTCAGTTTGGCGCTGGGATTGCCGATGCGGCCGACCGAACGCACTAAATTAGCCATATCGTGTGAAAGTTTTGTGATGGTGGGCAGACGCTCAACGCGCTTTTCGTCCATGTAAATGCTGCGGCTAAGCTCGATCTGCAGCGCGTGGATACCCTCACTCGGTCGGCCGTAATGTCTGGTGACAAAACCACCGGCATAGGGATTGTTGCGCTGAACTGCATAGCCCATGTCAACCAACAGCCGCTCTGCCTCGTTGGTGACTAGAGAACCGCAGGCCGTGGCGTGACAGTCGCCGAGAACCGTATCCACCGGCCGAACCCTACCGGTTTTCCCACCGCGCTGGCTGACCGCGCCGGAGGGCATGGAATGGCAATCCAGCAAGATGCAATAGCCGAATTGCTCCCGGGTTTCCAAGATCAAAGCCGCCAGCGCGTGGTGATAGGGGTCATAGTAAGTCTGGATGCGCTCTTTGGCCTCGGCGAACGTTAATTTATCGCTGTAGATTGGTTCAGCGTTCGAGACTACCCGGGCGATGGTGCCTAGGCCGGCGGCAATCCGCGCGTTTCGGGTGGTAACATAGGCCGGAAGCGGATCGGCAAACATTGTCTGGTCAAGCTCAAACGGTTCTCGATTAACGTCCACATAAACCCGAGGAAACAACGCCTGAAGCAACGGCGCGCCGCATTCAGGCGCGCCGGCGAAGATCTCGTCGACGAAACTGTCTTCCGAGGAGCGCAGGCGAAGCGGGGACAGCGCCGAGCGGGCGATGAGGTCGTCAGGGTAGTCGCGTCCGCTATGCGGCGAGGCCACGACAACGGGAAGTGTCTGACGGGTTGGCCGATCGATGCGCAGGCACGGAGCCTCCGGATCTAGGCGCGGCGGCTTTGCAACGTCGGACTCGTTCAACGATTTGGCTTTACCCGGTCCCCGTGATTTTTGATGACCATCGAGCATGTTCCAGACTTAGAGCAAAGGCCACCGTCTGTCATCCCGCTGGAGCAGTGAACCTTGACGCGGGTTTCGGGGTTGCGAAATCCCCCCTGTTCGTTATAACCACGGCTTCCTCGCGGTCGGCCCCGTAGTCGGCTGGGAAAGTCCGGTTAATCAACATAAGACGTCTTGTTGGTATGACACGGGTTGTAGGCTTGAGTGAGCCACGGGAAATGGGCGCGTAGCTCAGCGGGAGAGCACCTCGTTGACATCGAGGGGGTCACTGGTTCAATCCCAGTCGTGCCCACCATTTCCACCTGATTTTCAGGTCGCCGCAGCGGCAATCTCCGCCTAATGATCAACCGGCGCGGCCAGGATTTTATCCAAAACCGGTAGCAAATAACCCCGAAACGCGGTCGGGTTTTCCGACATTGGGAAATGGCCGACGCCCTTCATCATCTGGAAAAATTCGGCGCCAACCAATTCGGCGAGTTCGCGCCCCATTTCCGGTGTCGCCGAGGCATCGTATTCACCGCTTAGCAAATAGAGCGGACAGGCTGATTCTCGAAGCGGCTCGGCAAGCCCGTTTCGCAAATCTCCATCGGTGAAATAATAGTGCAGATCGCCCATGAACACGCCGGGGCCACCCTGCATATAGTGCCACATGGTCTCCCAACGTTCCGCCGCCGGCGATTGCGGAGCGATCATCCCGGCCATCGAGGCGCCGGCGCTTTTACCGCCATGAATATCGGGGCGGTGCAGCGCCATGCTGGGCGCCGGGTCTCCCAGACTGCGGTCCTCGGCGTAGAGGGCGGATTGCAGGCCTATGGCGGCCCGCAGTCGCTCACCGTGGCGCAGCGCCAGATGCAATACTGCCCGGCCACCGATCGAGCAGCCCATGACCACAGGATTATCAAGCTTCAGGGCATCGATCATCGCCATTACCACCGAGACATAACGATCGGTGGTGAGTGCGTAGACCTCCGTCTCGAAACCCGGTGGCGGCGAGGACTTACCGTGCCAGGGCAGGTCGAACGCGATAACCCGAAACCGGTCGGTGACAGCGGGATCATTTAACAGATGGCGATATTGCCGCCCGTCGCTGCCGGCGGTGTGCAGGCAGATCAACGGAATTCCCTGGCCGGCTTCCTCGAAATAAATCCGGTGTGGCCGACCCTCGAACTGGAGCCGCAAATACTGGCCTGTCACCGGTTCGATGAGCGGCTCGTCGAACGTCTCCGGCGCCGGCGTCGCGCTATGATCACTTAGATTGGAGAACAACAGTTCCAACAGCAGGAGGTGCTGTTGGAACTTCACCATATCACCGGTGACGATGAGGTTCTGGGTTCGTCGCATGGTCGACAGGGTTTGGAAGCCGGGTTTTGGCGTCGGTTGACGTAATTCGGCCCAGGCTGAGGGTTTGGCGCTAAGGGTAATGTCGACGGCGTGTTCACCGGGCGCTCCGGAAAGCCGGGCGCCGTCTGCGTCGATGCTCAGGAAGGTGCATGTGTCATCGGCCCGCAGTTCGACCGATAGGGGGCCGAAGGCGCAGTGCAGAGCTCGATTGGGATCAGCTTTTGCGCGTTCAATGACATGCTCGAACATGACAACTCCCGGAGGCAGCGGATGAGACGAAACTGACCGTGAGTTTAAAGCGGCGGAAGTGATTGCCCAAGGGCCTTACTCTGGCTCGTGGTCTATCGTTTCTCGAAATCGATCCGTTCGTCTACCGGTAGACCTTGCAGGCGGCGGCGCAGACAGTCGATAGCCAACTCGGTCGCACCCAACCGCACCCAGTCTCGACCGCCGAGCATGCGGGCGGTGCGAGCGATGGTGCCGGCCTCGTCGGCGATACCGACATTGATGGTGCCGCCGAACTCGATCCGGTCGGCGCCGTCGTCGAGCTCTATCAGCACCGCAAGGGCGTGACTGGCGCCGCTTTGCGTGCGTAGGCCAGAGGCCAGTGCCATGGCTGTTTCAGCGTTGAGCCCGGCGCCTTCCGCTTTGGCGCCAAGACCGACGGCATCGTGCATTTGCGATAGTTCTCGCGACACTACACCACGCAGGAACGGATCCGCCGCGCCCTCCTTCGGCACGAAACGCGCGGCAATGGCGCCGCCGGTGTACATCTCACCCGTCGCCAGAGTGCCGCCGCGCGCTACCAGGGCATCGATGACGACACCCTCCAGGCTTTGAGCGTCCTCGGCGACGATGAAATTGCCGAGCCTCTCGCGCACCCCCGCCTCGATCGGCGCGAGCAACGCGTCCAATTCTTCCTCGCTTGCGGCCTGGGCCGCCAGTTTGGTTTCTAGCTGCGGATAATGCGCCTGGAAGCCGAGTTTGACGGTGCCGTCCGGCACCAGTTTTTCGATCCCATCGAGCATCTGGTCGGCCCTAGATTCGCCGACGCCGAAGGAATGGAAGCGTTTTAACCGGGTGACCACCTTCAGCCCGCTCATCTTCAGCAACCGTGGGATCACCTGATCGTCGATCATCCGGCGCATCTCACGCGGCACGCCAGGGGTGAAAAAGAATCGCGCGCCATCAATGGTGATGGCGAAACCACAGGCCGTGCCGACTGGATTGTCGATGAACTCCGACCCTGCCGGCAGCATCGCCTGCTTCTTGTTGTTGGACGGCATCGCCCGACCACGCCTGGTGTAGAAATCCTCCATCCGGGCTAACCAGTCCTCATTCAGGACCAAGTCGACGCCCGCCGCTTGGGCCGCGACTTCCTGGCTGAGGTCGTCGACGGTCGGGCCGAGCCCACCATTGACGATTACCGCATCGGCGCGCTTGGCGGCCAACCGAAAAGCCTCAACCAGGGACTCGCGATCATCACCGACCGTGGTACCCCAATGCATGGTCAATCCGACTTCGCCAAACCGGCGTGCCATGTGACTGTGATTGGTGTTGATCGTCTTGCCGGTCAGAATTTCGTCGCCGGTGCAGAGAATTTCGATGCGCATGCGGGGCGTCCGTGCTGGTTGTCGTTGTCAGGGTCTCGGGCGGATAATCTCTCTAGCATCTGGGTCGCGCCACGGCCATGGATCGACCGAAACGCGCCTCAGAGGGCGTCCGGCAAGGCGCGCGGATCAATCACCAGGTCGGCGACCGGTAGGGCCTGGCCTTCCAAATAGGCTTCGGCGTTGGCGACCGCGCGAGCGGCGATTGTTGCGAAGTTGTTGAGGGTGGCACCAGCGCAATGCGGCGAAAATACAGCTGTTTCCAGTTCGAAAAGTGGGCTGCTGTCGGGCGGTTCGGAGGTGAAGACATCTAGGCCGGCGCCGAGCAGTTTACCGTCGCGTAATGCCGCCGCCAGGGCTGCTTCGTCGACAATGCCGCCGCGCGCGCAATTGACCAGCACCGTGTCCTGTTTCATCACTGCGATCTGTGCCGCGCCGATCATCCCCTTGCTCTTGGGCGTCAACGGCAAGTGCAACGTGATAATCTCGGCGGTCCCGATCAGCTCTTCAAAGGAGACCCCGCGCACGCCAAGGGCTCGCTCGATCTCGCCGGGTGCGGGGATCAGGTCGTTGTACAGGACTTCGACTTCGAACCCGGTCAGGATTCTGGCCAAACGACGACCGATGGCGCCGAAACCGATGATGCCGACGGTCTTGCCGTGGATGTGCTGATTGACCCCCCGGGCGGGCTCCTTATCCCAATGACCGTTTCTGACCCGGGTATCGAAGGCAATCAGCCGGCGGCTGGCGGCGAGGATCATCATCGCCGCGTGCTCGGCGACCTGTATCGCGTTACCGGCGCCAAGCCGTGCGACCGTGATGCCGGAGGTCTGACAGGCATCAAGGTCGATATTGTCGACGCCGGCTCCCATCTTTTGGATGAACCGTAGTCTCGGCGATTGTCGCAGGAGGTTTTCGTCGATGCGGGCCGCCATGATCAGGGCGACATCGGCCCCCGCCATGGCTATCGCACGGGCCTCGGCGGTTGGCGCGGTGGCAATTGAAAGGTCCCAGCCATCGGGCAGAAGGTTCCGAATGGTCTCGATGATCGCCGGATGGAAGGGATCGAGGATGGCGACATGCGGGCGGTTCATGGGGTCAAGACACCGATTTTGGATCCGCAAGTGGGATCGATCTGGACCGTCGTTGCATCGTATTCAAACAACCAGTCGTAGCGCATTTTCACCTTCTCCGGAGCCCATTCGCAATCGAGATAGTCCTCCGCCGCCTGGGCATCGGCAAGCACGGGATTTTGGAACCGTGTGGCATTGGCGGCCGAACCGTGGACGATCCGGGTGGTCCGCTCGATCCGCAGGTCCTCGTAGCGCTTCAAGGCCCGGGCTGGCTCAGCGCTAAAATGGTCGAGGCAGCGGGCCAGGACCATTGCATCCTCCAGCGCCATGATCGCGCCATGGGCGAGGAACGGGAGCGTCGGATGACAGGCGTCGCCCAACAGGGTTACCCGGCCCTTGCTCCAGCGGGCCAGAGGCTCGCGTCCGACCAGGGCCCATTTATAGGGTTGATCAATGGCCCAAATCATTGCCTGTATCGAGGCGTGCCAGCCCGGAAAATACGCGGCGCATTCCTCTTGGGTTCCGGTCGTCGACCATGATTCCGTCCTCCAGGTCGCATCCTCGGCGATACCAACGAAGTTTAGAATTTTCCCGGAACGCAGGGGATAGGTGACAACATGACCGTGTGGGCCAACCCAATTGGCGCCGACCGGCCGGCGCAAATCGGCAGACAGCCGGTCCATGTCGATCAAGCCGCGCCAGGCGATCAATCCGGAGAAATTGGCCTGCGGGCTCTCGAACAGCTGGCTGCGGATCGTCGAATGGACCCCGTCCGCGCCAATCAAAATGTCGCAAGCGATGGTTGTTCCCGAGGCGAGCTGTGCCGAGACCCGATCGCCCTGGTCACGGTAACCGGTCACCCGCGCCCCGGTGCGGATCGCGTCGGATTTCAGGGCCGTGACGGCCTCCCGCAACACCCGGTACAAATCTCCGCGGTGGACGAACCAATAAGGCGCGCCAAACCGCTCCCGGGAGTCGGCGCCGAGATCAAATAGTTTTCGGGTGATCCCGGTGCTCCAGACCCGGACCTCTTTCCATTCCGCCTCGCAGACGATCTTCTCCATCTCGGCACCCAGCCCAAGCGCCAGCAGAATGCGCGAGCCATCGGCGGCGAATTGTAGCCCGGCGCCAAGTTCGCCAAGCTCTGATGCCTGCTCCAGCACCGTCACGTCATGGCCGCGCCGTAGCAACGCCAGCGCGGCTGTCAGGCCGCCGATACCGGCGCCGGCGATCACAATTCGGCTCGCTACGGTCATGCTTCTCGGTGTCCAGGTCTTTAGCAGGATGGGTGGGCCAAATGGTGCATCTGCCTTAGAACAACCTATCGAGAGCTCACGTCTAACCTCCCGGCAAAGGCGTTTACCCCCACAACTCAGCGCTTGCCAGGGCGGCGCCCTCGACTAGGGATTCCATCTTCGCCCAAACTACATCCTCGGTAGTGAAAGTGTCGCCGGCAAAGGTCCCGAACCCGCAATCCGTGCCGGCCATGATCCGGGTTTTATCACCGACGCAGTGGGCGGCGCGAACCAGGCGCTCGGCCACCACTTTGGGATGCTCGACATAATTGTTGGTCGTCTCGACAACCCCGACGGTCAGGGACATGTGACCCGGCAGCGGTTGGGTGCGGAACGCCTCGATTTCGTGACTGTGGCGGGCATTGGCAAAGGGTAGAACCAGAGCGCCGACCTTGGCCTGATACATAACCGGCAAGACTTCCGGGCAGGGCACGTCATGGTAATGCGGTCCGTCGCGATTACCCCAACAGGCATGCAGGCGGATCTGATCCGCCGGAATATCGGCAATCGCCTCATTCAAGGCGGCGATATGCATCTCCATCGCCGCGATGAACTCCGGCAGCGATTTATCCTGAAAGTATCCGGCGCGCTCAATCCCCATATCCGGCGAATCGATCTGCAGGATGAAGCCATGGCTGGCGATATGGTCGTACTCACGCTTCAGCGCGTGGGCCATGGCGAAGACATAGGATTCATAGGTATCATAGTGCAGGTTCACCATCGCCGTGGCGGCAAAACCCGGGGAGACCGCCGTCATGAAAGCCTCGGTGAAGCCGGGACGGTTGGGCAGCCAGAACTTTCTTGAAATCCGTGCATTCGGCCTCGACCCCGGAAACATCGTCATAGCTAAGCGGGCCGATCGTTTGCGGCAGCCCGTAGGCATTCATCCGGCGGCGGCCACTTTTCTGAATATGCTGGAACCAGATCGGGAATTTTTGTGCGTCCAGCGGCAGTCGCCGCTTTGGTCCTTCGCCTCTACCAAACCCGTTCATCCGCTCGGTGATGTAGGAAATGAAATCCGTACGCGGCATCTCGCCATCATTGCCGACATCGATGCCGGCCTCGATCTGCCGTGCGACGATGTCATTCAGCGCAATGCCCAACGCCGCGTCGAAGGCGTCAGGGTCGAAGGCCTCTTCATTGACTTTGGCGACCAGGATGTCCGAGAGCGCCTCGCCGCGCGGTAAGCTTCCTGTGTGGGTGGTCAGGATCCGGCCCTGGCTGGTCTTCATGGTTGCCTCGCTGTGGAGTGTGTCGGATAGTTTGCTTGGTTTGAACTCAGTTTGGAGGCGGTAATATGAGCGAAGCACCCGCACGCGTCTATGGGGCCCGCGCCCGCATGGCGCTGATGGTTCCCTCCGTCAATACCGTCGCCGAGACCGAGTTCTGGCGCCTCGCACCGGAAGGTTTGACGGTGCATACATCGCGCATGCCGTTTTATGCCGATCGCCACGAGAAGCCTTTTGATGAGATGGAAAGCCATCTACCCCGGGTGATCGACGAGGTGAACTCAGCCCTGCCGGACGTTATCGCCTATGGCTGCACCGCAAGTTCCGCCAAGGGCAACCCGGCCGACTATGAGGAATTGCTGAGCGCGAAAATTGGTAAACCCACGGTGACTGCTGCCGGCGCCCTGGTCGCCGCCTTGAATGCGTTCGGCGCCAAACGCATTGCCCTGGTGACACCCTACCCGCAAGCAATTAACGACAAGGAGCGGGTGTTTTTCGCTGCGAACGGCATCGAGGTGGTCGAGGATGAAAGCATCATCGTTGACGACAGCCAGATGCAATTCAAGAATATGAACCGGGTGCCGGTGGCCCTGTTGATCGAGCGGGCCAGTGCGCTCGGCCGGCGCGACGACGTTGATATGGTGGTGCTGAGCTGCTGTGATATGCCGACCCTGGAGGCGATCCCGGCCATTGAAGCGGCGATCGGCAAACCGGTTACCTCCAGTACCCAGGCCTTGTTTTGGCGGGCTGCCAGAACCGCCGGTATTTCCGAGGCGATTCCGGGCCGGGGGCGGCTGTTGGCTGAGAATTAATGCTGCTGGCCAAAGCCACCGTCTTGCGGCCTACGACAACTGAGCCTTGGGCTATGACGGCATTATGCGCGACGAATAGGAGGATGCCGAAGGATGTTCACGGCATTTCTGGCGGCAATTTCCGGCGTGTCGTCGAACAGATTTAGGGATAACTCGGACATAATATGAGCGCCCTGACGTTTCGTCGCCGCGCGTCGTCATGCTAATTTCTCGTCCAAGGATTTCACAACCCCGCTGGAAACTTAATATGGCCACTCCGCTGTTGTTCTCTCCTCATGTCATTCGTGATGCGACCTTGAAGAATCGCGTGGTGATTGCTCCGATGCATCAGTATTCTGGTGTGAAGGGCTATCCGACCGACTGGCATGTGATGAGCGTTGGACGGTATGCGGCAGGTGGCGCCGGGCTGGTGTTTGTCGAGTCGACCAAGGTGGAACGCCGGGGTTGCGGAACTGTTGGTGACCTCGGTTTGTGGAACGACGATTTCATCCCGCATTTCAAACGGCTCGCCGATTTCATCCGTCAGTATGGGGCGGTGCCGGCGCTGCAGCTTGGCCATAGCGGCCGCAAGGCTCGGCGCTTCCGCCCCTGGGAAGGCGGCAAGCCGCTGGAGCAGACGCCGGAAGTCGATGATTGGGACGCCTGGGAGTTGGTTTCCTCCAGCGGTGAAAGTGATAGCGGTGACCCGCCGCCCCGTGCCCTGTCGATCGATGAGATCCAAGACGTGGTTCAGCATTGGGGCGATGCGGCGCGCCGGGCGAACGAGGCCGGGTTTGAGGTGCTGGAGGTGCACGGCGCCCATGGCTATCTGGTTCACCAATTTCTCTCGCCCAAGGCCAACCGGCGCAACGATGCCTATGGCGGCTCAGAGGAGAACCGGATGCGCTTCGCCATTGAGGTGGTGGAATGCGTGCGCGCCAATTGGCCGGAGCACAAGCCGTTGTTCCTGCGGCTCTCGGTCGAGGATGATGCCGGCTGGGGGCCGGAGGAAAACGTGCGGCTGGCGCGGATCGTCAAGCAAAAGGGCGTCGACGTGATCGATTGCTCCTCCGGCGGCATGCGCGGCTCGCCCGTGGTTAGCGCCGGGCCGGTTGGCTATGGCTATCAAGTGCCCTACGCCGAAAAACTGCGTAAGGAAGCCGGAATCCAAACCATGGCCGTGGGCCTGATCGTGCACGCTGATCAAGCGGAGCAAATTCTTCAGGAAGGCCGGGCAGATCTGATCGCGCTGGCCCGTGAGGCGATGCACAACCCGAATTGGCCCCTCGACGCAGCAATTAAACTCGGCGCTGAGGCCCCGTTCGCCATGATGCCGAGCGCCTATGAGTACTGGCTGGAAAAACGTGCGGAGCAGGTCAAGGAACTGGTCCCCTCGACCCAGTCACGCGGGATTGCGGGTTAGGCGGCGTATTTCGTCGAGACCGTCCGGGAGATCCGTCAGGCGGGTGCGTCTTCGGACGCGGCGCCCTGCGAAACCACCCGCAGAAACGCCGGTCCGCCGTTGGCCATGAAGACGGCAGCGGCGGCATTGGCGAAGGCTTGGTGAATGGCGTGATCGTGCGGGCCGTAGGTGTGGCGGGCTTGCGAGGCGGTGATTAATTGACCGATGAATTGATCGTGCCAGATCAATGGGCTGTACATTGACGAACCCATCCGGGCGGTCTTCAGGATCTGTTTAAAATCCTTATCGTCGTCGGTATTCGCCAAGAGCAATGCCCGGCGGTTCTCGACCACCCATCCCGGATGGCCCAGCTCCACCGGAATGCGCAACCTGTGCTGTTCGGCCGGAAAACCGTGTTCGGCGACCAGGATGTTTTTTCGCCCATCCGATGCCAGCAGGAAAACCCCGGATACCGAAAACTGTTTTTCACCAGGTTTCAGGCCGCCGGGTCGTTCATGCGCCTCCCGGTCGCCAAGCGTTGAACGGGTGGCCGCGCAGAATGTTGAGAGTGCGACCTCGACATCTCGCTCGATCGCCGCCGCACGAAGGGCATCGTTGAGCGCCGCCATACTAGCTTGGTAAAGCGCGGCGGTGTCGCGCGTCGGCGGCGGGCTTTGCGGTGTTTGTGGAGATGTCATGATCAGCTTCCAGAACCGTGAGGCGTCGCTGTCTGGATTATAAAGCCTGATCGGGGCTGCCGGTCACTTGATTTTCCGGACGTTGGTTTACTGGCCCGGTCCAGTAGCAAAATTTAGCCGATGCGGGATCAGATATATGGCGGACCAAGACGGTATCGCCGAAGTATGCTGGCGGTAAGCTAGGCGCTGTTATCTTGGCGTCGGTTGGTTATGAATTCTCTGGAGGATCTACGCGGTGGCACAGACGACTAACGGGTTAAAGTTTGGTTTTACTGCTGCTGCTGCGGCCAGCGAGGGCGAAAAGAGCGACGCCGCGCGTTATCGCCAGATGCTCGACGATTGTCGGCTTGGTCACCAGCTTGGATATGACTGCGCTTGGGTCCTGGAGCATCATTTCACCGACTATTTCCCGACCCCCAGCCCCATCGTCGTGATGTCGCATCTGGCGGCGGCGTGTCCTGGTATGTCGCTCGGGTCCTGTGTGATCGTGGCACCCTGGTACAATCCGCTGCGGTTGGCCGAGGAAATCTCGATGTTGAGCCATTTCTGTACCGGCGAGTTGCATCTCGCCTTTGGGCGCGGCACTGCCAAGCTCGAATACGACGCCTATGACATCGACATGGCCACCGCCAAGGGTCGGTTCGCGGAATCGATGGAGATCATCAACAAGGCGCTGTCTGGCGTTCCCTTCGAACACCAGGGCGAACACTACAAGGTCGGTCGCAAGGTCGCGCTGCGTCCGGAACCGAACCGCGAACGCATCCATTTTTATGGCGCCGTCGGCAGCCGTGAGAGCGCGGCCGGCAACGCTGATATGGGGATGCCGATTCTGCTCAACACCCAATTCCCGCCCCATATGCTGAAAAAGGTCACCGAAGCGTGGCAGGAGCGGGCCGACGAAATCGGATTAAAGGCCAAGGGCGACCGCCCGATCTCGACCAATTGCGTGATCGCTGACAGCGATGAGGAGGCGCGGGAATCCGCCCGTGGTTATCTGGCTGCGTTCTTCGCGCTGCAAGCCGATCACTATGAGGCCGATGCGGACCACTGGAAGGATATCGAGGGCTATCAGCAGTTCTCCAAGGCCTTTGGAAATCTGCGTAAGATGGCTGATCCAGCGAATTTGGATGGTTTCATGGACAATCAATTGATCGGTTCGCCGGAAACCATCGCCGGCAAGATCGAGACCTATCGTGATTTGGGCTTCGATCACTTCATCCTGAACTGCGCGCGCGAGGGGTGGCCGGCGGTGATGCGCGAGACCGCGATGCGCCGTTTCGCCGCCGAGGTCGCCCCTCGGTTCCGGTCCTAGAACGCGATTGGTTTCGTTGGAATAGCCGAGCGTTGAAAAGGCCGCTGCCAATGACCTATGAGCATGTAATCGTGGAACGGGAAGGCGAAATTGCCACCATCCGTTTCAACCGACCGGAACGGGCGAACGCGCTTCACTATGAGATGATCGCGGAGATCGAGGCGGCGGCCTTGTCATTCCGCGACGATATCGAAAGCCGGGTGGTGATCTTCACCGGCGCCGGCAAGAATTTTTGCGCCGGTGCGGATCTCGGCGATCCCGGCGCCGGTTATTCCGGCCCGCTGATCCAAACGCGGCGTCGCCGGCGGATCGGCGAGCGGGCGATTCAAGCAATCCTGGAGATGGACCAGATCACCATTGCCGCCTGGAACGGCGCAGCGGCGGGAGGTGGCGGCTGTTTCGCCATGGCCGCTGATTTTCGCGTCGGCACCGAAGATACCCTGCTGTTCTTTCCCGAGGTCGACCTGGGGCTCAATCTGATGTGGCGCTCGATGCCGCTCTGCGTCAGCTTGGTTGGTCCGGCCCGCGCCAAACGGCTGATGGTCGGTGGTGAGCGGGTTCGGGGCCAAGCCCTGCTCGACTGGGGCTTGCTCGACGAGATGGCGCCCCAGGATCAGTTGCTGAGCAAGACCCGGGAGATGGCCACCTTCTATGCCGGCAAACCGCATATCGCGGCACAGATGATCAAGCGCAGCATCAACAGCTACAGCACCGCTCTCGACCGGGCGGTAATGCATTCCGACGTCGATCAGTTCCTGTTGTCGCAATCCACCGACGACCACCCGATCGCCGCCCGAGCCTACCGCGATAAGAAGCGTCCGGATCTGACCGGAAAGTAAGCGCGGCCCGCGATTGCGGCGGCTCCTGCTCGACGGATATGAATGTCTGACGTTACACTTGCCGCTAGAACTTCCCCTGCTGACCGGAGCCTGAACATGCGCCTTGGCCTTTCCTTCCCACAGACAGAGATCGGCACCGATCCGGTGGTGATCCGTGATTTCCTTCAGGCGGCCGAGGAACTCGGCTACGATTTCATCACCTTTGTTGATCATGTGCTGGGCGAGGAAGCGCCGCGCGGCGCCAGTTTCGCCGGCAAATACACCCGGGACTATATGTTCCACGAGGTGATGGTGCTGATGGGATATGCCGCCGCCGTTACCAGCAAGATTGGTCTGGGTACGGCGGTGATGATCCTGCCGCAGCGCCAAGCCGTGCTGGTCGCCAAGCAAGCCGCCGAAGTGGATGTCCTGTCTGGCGGTCGATTGCGCCTCGGTGTCGGTCTGGGCTGGAATAAGGTCGAATATGATGCGTTGGACATGAAATTCCCCAACCGGGCGCGCCGGTTTGTCGAGCAGATCGATGTCATGCGGCAGCTTTGGTCGAACCGGGTGGTGGCCTATGACGGCGAGTTTCACAAATTCGACAGCGCTGGCATCAATCCCGAGCCGGTGCAGCGGCCAATCCCGGTCTGGATCGGCGCGATGAACGATGTGGCGATCCGCCGCGCCGCGCAAATCGCCGATGGCTGGTTCATGTTCCCGCGCCAGGATCCCAGCGACGAGGCGCACGCGAAACTCTCGATGTTCCGCCAGACGGCGGCCGAGGCGGGGCGCGAACCGGACGATATTGGCGTCAATGCCACGGTGTTCGCCAATCAGGGGGCCGGCGCCGAGGAATGGAGTGCGGTGATGGAGCAGTGGCGGGGCATGGGGGCTAATGAATTCACCTTTCGCACGGCTGAATCCGATCTCGCTGGCCCGGATGCCCACATGGCGGCGATCCGTGCCATGGCGGAGGCGCGCTGATTATGGAATGCCAAACTCGCCTCGATCATGTGGTGATCAATGTGCGACGCGACATGGACCCGGCCGAAGCGCTGTGTCGCTCGCTTGGTTTCACCATCACGCCGCGCGGCTATCATTCGCTCGGCTCGATCAATCATCTGATGATGTTCGATACCGATTATTTCGAGCTGATTGGGGTGCCGAAGGTGGGCACGACCAAGCGCGCTGATTTGATCACCGCGCCACTTGGAATTAACGGCTTGGTCTTCAAGACCGCCGATGTGGACGATACCCACGCGCATCTGGTGGCGCTTGGGATCGCCGGTGAACCGCCCCGGGCCTTCAGCCGACCGGTGGAACTGGATGGCGTTACCAGTGACGCCAAATTCCGCACCGTCACCGTGCGCCCGGACGTATTTTCCGCCGGCCGGGTGTATTTCTGTGAGCATGGGACGCCGGATCTGGTCTGGCGGCCGGAGTGGCAAGGCCATGCCAACGGGGCCATGGAGATCGCCGAGGTCGTGGTGGTCGCCGAGGATGTCCCCAGCGTGGCGGCCGAATACGCCAAACTGGTCGAGGGTGAGGTTGTGGTGTTGCGCGGCGGTGTCCGCGCCATCGATGTCGCCGACACCCGGCTAACCTTCCGCACGCCGCATGGTTACCGTGAGCAATACGGTGATCTGGCCTCTGACATGGGTGGGCGCGATTCAATCTTCGGCGCGTTGGTGTTCCGGACCTCCTCGTTGGCGCTGGTGGCGGGGATCCTTGAAGGGCTGCCGAACCAACCACCAGCGACGATTGGCCCCGAAGGCATCGTTGTCCGGCTGGCTGAATATGATTCCGTGCTCGAGTTTATCGGGCCGGAGGAATAATCGATGCCCGCCGCGTCGCCGGATCTGTCCACCCATCCAACGTGGATGGAGATCGACGCGGCGGCGTTGCGCGCTAATCTGGCGGAGATTCGCCGGCGGGCTGGGCCCGGCGTGCGGGTGATCGCGTCGGTAAAGGCGAATGCCTATGGCCACGGCATTGTTCCGGTCGCCAAGGTCCTGGCGGCGGCGGGTGTCGAGATGCTGGCGACTGGCTCCTTCACCGAGGCGACGGCGATCCGCGCGGCTGGAATCACCACGCCCGTGCTGATGTTGGCGGGCTCGCTGCCCGAGGGAATGGCCAAGCTGGTCGGCGCCGGGCTGATCCCGACGGTCTATGACATCCGGGGCGCCCAAGCGGTATCCGAGGCTAGTGGGACCGAAGCGGCACCGATGTTTCTCAAGGTTGATTGCGGCATGGGGCGGCTCGGTGTCAGCCTCGCGGACGCGCCTAAACTGGTGTCTGACATCAGCAAGCTCGACGGTGCTTATCTTCAAGGTATCTACACGCATCTGTCCTTTAAGGACGCTGCCGGCATGGCCTATTCACAGGCGAGGCTGGTGCTGTTTTACGATCTGCTCCGGGCCTTGCGCGCGGCAGGCCACGACATTGCGATCAGCCAGGCGCTGGCCAGTTCAGCGCTGATGGTCGGTTGGCAGGATGAGTGCAACGCGATTTGTCCGGGCCACTTGCTCTATGGCATGCCCTCTGTTGGCTCGGCCTTGGCGCCGCTCCAGGGTTTCACGCCCGCCCTCCATGCGGTGAAAAGCCGGGTCATTGATGTTACCGATCACCTCGGGGGGCCTTTGCCGGGATCAGGCGGCTACCATGTCAATCGACGCCTGCGCCGTACTGCCGTGGTGCCCTGCGGCCTGAATGATGGCAACCGGTCGGCGACCAACGGACAGACTGCCGAGGTGTTGTTCGGCGAAAGGCGGTTGACAGTCCTCGGCGGCTCGCTGGAACATCTGGTGATCGAAGTGCCGGACGATGTGCAGATCAGCATCGGCGATACGGTCTCGGTCATCGGCGGCGAAGGCGAACAGCGGATCGGTATCGCTGAATATGCCGAGTGGCAGGGCGCTTCGAGCATTGAATGCATGTTGTCGCTGAGTGCCCGGATGCCAGTGGTGATCCGAGGCGCATAATTAGTTCTCGGTTGGATCGTTCGATCTGCTAAGCGCATCGTATTTAGCCTGCAATTCCGCAAGTTCTTTGACTAGGTTGATGCGTTTACGGTTGATTTGGACCAGGAATTTATGCCGTGCAACGAAAATCCGCGGGTGGACGACAGAGAGCCGGGCGCGATCCGTCTGGTCGGCTACCCTGGCCAAATCCGGATTGCCGGCAAGGGCCTCGGGAGAGGCGAAGAGCAGTAGGTTTTGCTGATACCACCAGCTGATGGAAGGATCGCGCCAAATTTTGGGCCGAATCGGGTCGAGGGTGCGATAGCCGCGCCGTTCGAAGCGCTCCGCCCAGGTGTCCTGCCACTCCTCGTTGACATGACCCTCGCCGCCCTGTCCAGGGACGGCGGCGGAGAACAGCACGATCGGCGCTAGGGATACAAGATCGTCGACGATGGACTCGGCACGGGCTTCCGGTAGGTGCTCGACGACTTCCAAGGTCATCGCCAGATCGTGGCGTCCGGCAATTGGTAAGGGTTGACCAAGATCAGCGGCCTTGAAGTCGCCTTCGGCGATCTCCAGGGTGGCGCGATCCACGTGACCCCCGTCAAGGCCGAATGTGCGTTCCGCGCCGTGTTCGCGGAATACCGACAACCAGATGCCGTTGCCGCAGCCAATATCAATGACCGAGGCGACGGGGCCGATTAGCTCCAGCACCATTGGCACGATGGTCCGGGCCGCGTGCCGCGAGGTCTCCCGTATATCGTCATAGAATTGTTTGTCGTAGTTAGGCATGTCGGCGACTTACCCATGTGGGCGCGAAATTGCAAGCGCGCGAGGAGCGGCGAATGGGGAAGGGCATGGGCAGGGGCATGGATACGGTCCGATTCTCACACCTCTCGCAGCGGCCTGTCCTCCGGAGCGAGCACCGGGGTCACCTGCTGTTCCCCGACCCCCCCCATAGCTGCCGCCCCATAACCGCCGCCGCCCGGCGTCGCCATCACGATCCGGCTGCCGGGTTGGACGATGTGTTGGATTTTCGGATCGACCGACTTGCCGTCGATCTCCAACCTTCCCGGCGCGCCGACGCCGCCACCGGCGATGCCATTGGCCGGGGCCTTGGTGCGCTCGGCGAGGAAGGCGACAACCCCCGGCTTAGACCCGATATACTCCAACTCAACCTCCTGGCCCTGTCCGCCGGTGAACTGGCCGGGGCCGCCGGAGTTCTTGCGCAAGGCTCGTTTCAGAACCCGGATTGGCAGACGATGTTCGATTTCCTCGGCCGGGGTCGCTGAAATATTCGACGGCCAGCTGACGCAAGAAAGTCCGTCACCTTGGGCCGAAGCACCCATGCCGCCGTTGAAGAAGAACAGCCCGGCAATCGATGAGCCGTCCGGTTGACTGCCGTTGATATTGACGCACCAGATCGGCGAGCCAGCGCCGGCCAGCACCCGGTCCGGCGCGATCCCCGCCAGCGCATCCATCACCAGCGCCGGAATGTAATGCCCGGTGAGCACCCGACTGCCGACCGATGCCGGGTGGAGCGGGTTGACGATGCTACCCTGGGGCGCTGTCACGGTAATCGGCTGGAGCGCTCCGTCGTTGTTCGGCAGTTCCGGCGCCAGGGCGGCCTTAATCGCGTAGGAGGACATCGCCCGAGTATAGCAAAGCGGGCAATTTACAGCCTTGGGCACCTGATCGGACGAGCCGGCGAAGTCGATATGCACAGCATCGCCCTTGATCTCGACTTCGACCCTGATCTCCAGCGGTGTGTCAGCCAGGCCGTCGGTTTGCACCGTCGCGCCATAGCGCCCATCCGGGAGCGCTGCGATCGCTTGGCGAACCGCAGTCTCGGTACGCTTCCGGACGGCATCGGAAAGCGCGGTTAGGTCCGATAGCTGATAGGTTGCGATGAGTTCGTCAAACCGCCGTTCCATGATGGCCAGCGCGCCCAGCTGTGCTTCCAGATCACCCTCGACCTGATCGGCCATTCTCACGTTCTTGCGCAGAATTGACAGTAGGGTCTGGTTTGGTTGGCCAGCTTCGTGAAGTTTTAAAAGCGGAATCTGCAAGCCCTCTTCATAGACCTCCCTGGGCTCGGGCGAGCGGATCTTGCCGCCGATATCCGGGGCATGCGCGGTACTGGCGGCGAACCCGACTAGAATTCCATGGCTGTAGAGCGGTCGGCAGACCGAGATGTCCGGCAAATGACCGGTGCCCATATGTGGGTCATTGGTGATCAGTACGTCCCCGGGCGACAGGGTTTCCGGCGGAAAGGCGGCGATGAAATGTTTAACCGTGTCCGGCAGGGTGCCGATGAACGAGGGGATGCTATCGCTCGCCTGGGCCAGGGCGTTGCCGTTGGCGTCGGTGACGACGCAGGAAAAATCATAGGATTCACGCACCACCGTCGAAAATGCCGAGCGCAACAACGACGCCGCCGCCTCATCGACCGCTGCGATCATCCTGTTCCACAGAATTTCCAGATGGATCGGATCATCGAGATCTGCGGTCCCGGTCGCCCGCCCGCCCGCTACCGCGCCGTCGGCCAGCGTGATATCGATCACCATATTGCCGGCAGCATCGATCGACAGAGCGGCGTTTGGCGGCAGTACCGTGGTCGACTGACCTTCCTCGATAATCGCGGCGCCGGTGAGGGTTTGGTTCGGCGCCAGCGCCGAGCGGGTATAAACCGGAACGTCTCGCGGGACCTGCCAGCCAGCCATTCGAGCCGGGCGGGCGCGTTCTGGGGCATCCGTCGCGGCGGGTTCTGAAAGTCGGGGGCGCAAACCCTCGGGCACCGTCGGTGCCTGAACAGTAATCCGCGCCGTCATCAGTTCGACCGGCACCGCGTCCAGCCTACGGCCATAGGCTTGCTCATGTGCGGCGTGGAAGGCCAGGGTAATCGAAAGCGCCGGATCATTTTCTGTCAGCGCCTGGGTGATGTCGACAACGAGTACGGCGCCTTGACCGGCATAGCGCAGCTCGGCGAGGCGGCGGGCGGTGTTTTGGGAATCGCTACCGGCCGACGCGGCGACGACGGCGATAGCGTTGGCTTCCAAGGAGCGGTAGGTCGCGTCCAGGGTTGAGAAAGTCAGTGCGTTCACTAAGCCACCAACCGCTGCCGTCCGGTCCACCCTGGCCGGCGCCACCGCCAGACCCAGCGCCGAGGCGACGCCTGCTGCTGGTGGAATGATGACCCGGGAGATGCCAAGCCGAGCCGCGACGGCGCAGGCATGGACCGGCGCGGCCCCACCGGTGGCATAGAGAGTATAGTCGCGGGGGTCGCGGCCTTTTTTGGCCAGATGTACCTGAGCGGCTCGCGCCATGGTCTCGCAAACCACCTCGTGGATGCCAAGCGCGGCATCTTGGCTCGACAAGTTCAAGGCTTTGCCAAACCGTTCGGTGGCGCTAGCAGCTTGGGCGACGTCGATGGTGAGCCCACTGGAGGAAAAGCCGGCGGGGTCCAAATAGCCGAGCAACAGATCCGCGTCGGTTACCGTTGGCTCGGTTCCGCCGCGTCCGTAGCAGGCCGGGCCGGGAACTGCGCTGGCACTTTCGGGACCGACCTTGAGCAGGCCGAGCGTGTCACGTCGGGCGATGCTGCCACCGCCGGCACCGATTTCGACCAGCTCGACAGTGGTCAGATTGACTGGCAAGCCGCTGCCGGGGGCGAATCGCCGCTCGCGTGCGGCCTCGAACCGGTAGGCGACTTCCGGTGCACCGTTGTCGACGATGGCGATCTTCGCGGTTGTGCCGCCCATGTCGAAGGCGAGCAGGCGATCTTCACCCGCCGCGCCGCCAATCAGCGCCGCCGAAAGGGCGCCCGCCGCCGGGCCGGACTCCAGCAACTGCACCGGCACCCGCCGGGCTTCCTGGACATGGGTTAATCCGCCGTTCGAGAGCATCAACATCAGCGGGGCACCGATGCCGGAGGCCTGTAAAACCGAGACCAGACCATCAATGTATCGACCGGCCAAGGGTTTGATGAAGGCGTTGATCACGGCGGTCGAGGTGCGTTCGAATTCACCGGGCTCACGACTGACATCGCTGGATAGGGTGATCGACAGACCAGGGTGGCGTTCGCCAACCAGCGCGGCGACTGTTTGTTCGTGCGCTGGATTGATATGGGCATTCAAGAAGGCGATGGCTATCGACTCGACACCGACGGCGGCAAGCGCATCGGCTGCCGCGATGGTTGCCGCTTCGTCCAAGGCCGTCAGCACCGCGGCATCGGCGCCAATCCGTTCTGGGGTTTCCAGACGCAATGATCGTTCGACCAAGGGGATTGGGAAGCGGAGGAACAGATCGTAGATGTCGTATTTTCGCTCGCGTCCCAGCTCCAGCGTGTCGCGGAACCCGGCAGTGGTGATCAGCCCGGTCTTAGCCCCCTTGCGCTCGATCACGGCATTGCTGAACAAGGTCGTGGCGTGGACCACGCGGGCGATGTTCGTGCCGCCGCCAATCCTCGGCAACAGCTCAGCCAAACCATGCGCGACGCCCGTCTGAGGGTTCGCCGAGGTGGTCAACACCTTGGCGGTTTGGCAGGCGCCGGTTACTAGATCCAGGGCCACCAGGTCGGTGAAAGTGCCACCGATGTCAATTCCGAGGGTGTGTCGAGCGGTCGAGGTGGCGTTGAGCATGACAGTAGATCCTGGTTGGTGTCTGGAATAATTATGCTGCGATACGGTTGTGACGGGAACGGATCATGGTTCGGATGCCTGGACGCACCACCGACTATGGAGTAGACGCGATCCGATGTCGTTCCTAGGGTAACGGTCATGACGAGTGCTCACTAGACTTGTAGATGTCTGGCGATAAAATTTTCGAGAAGTGCGCCATGGCAATCACTGTCAAACGCCTCACTCAGCACATAGCGGCCGAAATTACCGGTGTGGATTTGCGTGAACCGGTTTCAGATGTTGATTTCCGGGACATTCAGGATGCCTTCGACGAGAATTCGATCCTGGTGTTTCGCGGGCAGGACATAACAGACGAACAGCAAATAGCGTTTTCCGAGCGATTCGGCCCTCTGGAACTGACCGTCAGTTCAAATCCTGCGGGCGCCGGAACGGTGGTGACGATCCTCTCCAATCTCGACGAGACCGGTGCCGTGATACCGTCCCAGGATCGCCGGATGGTGTTCAACACCGGCAATCAGATGTGGCACACCGACAGCTCGTTCAAGGATGTGCCGGCGACAGCGTCATTACTGTCGGGGCGACAAGTGCCGCCGGAGGGTGGGGAGACCGAATTTGCGAGCATGCGGGCTGGGTTTGAAAGTCTGAGCGAAGACCGCCAACAGGCTCTTTCTGGATTGGTCTGCGTGCATGATTTTGCATACTCGCGCGGCTTGATTGACCCGAACCTGTTGCGAGATCGTGACAAGCGCGAGTTGCCGCCGGTGCGCCAGGCGTTGATCCGGGCCAATCCGTCGACCGGGCGAAAGAACCTATTCGTCGGTGCGCACGCTTCCTATATCGACGGCATGCCGTTAAAGGAGGCGCGTATCTTGATCAAAGAGTTGAACGCGCATGTTATCCAGCCGGAATTCGTCTACCGCCACCAGTGGCGTGGGCACGATTTGGTGATGTGGGACAATCGGTGCGCCCTCCATCGTGGCCGTCCGTCGGACCCAACCTTTGCTAGGGTTATGCATCGAACGACCGTGGCAGGTATCGGTCGCACCGCATGAAGGAGAGGCAAGGAGATGAAGTTCCGAATTTGGCGATGATGTGGACGGGACCACGAAATTCATGCTGATTTCGGTTTTAAAGCACCGCGTTGAAGCCGCCGTGGAAAAGGTTGTATTGAATGGATTTTCAGGAATTGTTGGTCGCGGATCTGGCCGAGTTGGACCCGCAGGCACCGGATAGTCTGAAGGAAATTGCGTACCACCGGTTGGAAGAGAAGCTGGTCCGGTTGGATTTCGCGCCTGGCTCCGTGGTGACCGAAAAGGACTTAGCGGAATCGATCGGCATCGGTCGCACGCCGGTTCGCGAGGCGATCCAGAGATTGGCGATGGCCGGTCTTCTGGTGGTGTTGCCGCGACGCGGCATCCGGGTCTCGGATGTGGATTCCGGCGCGGTGCTGCGGATGGTGGAAGTTGGTCGTGGTTTGGATGACGCGGTGGCGCGCGGCGCCGCGGTCAGGGCGGACCCGCTGCAACGCAAGGAATTCCTGCGTGTCGCCGCGGAATTCGAGGCGGCCTCGGCACGACGCGACCCCATCGGCGTCCTGCGCTGCGATAGTGAGTTCAACAATCTCTGCATCTCGGCGATGAACAACGAGCACGCCACCAAGATGTGCCGCTTGCTGTACCCCTTGTCGCGCCGGTTCTGGTTTAGCCACCATGGACGCGCCGGGGATATCAAGCTCGGTCCAAGATTGCATGCCCAGGCCGCACGCGCCGTCGCCGAGGGTGACCCTGACAAGGCCGCCACCGCCTTTCGGTCGGATCAACGACTATCTGGAAAGCTTCATTCGCGTCAATATGTATCAATAGACGAGCCGTTTAAGCTCAAGCCGCTCTTGCGCGTTGGCAGGGGTGGTGGCAGTGTCCGGCGTCATGAGTGAGCGAGTTTCCGACGATCTATTATGGGATATCTGGTACTTCGCGCTGCCATCAGCGTCGTTGGCGCCCGGTCGTCTGGTTGCGCGCACGCTGTTGGGCGAGCCGGTGGTCTTTGGACGCCAACCCGATGGCATCGCCTTCGCTCTGCGTGATATCTGTCCACACCGTGGCATCCCCCTCAGCGATGGCCGTATGACCCGCGGTGAGGTTGAGTGCTGTTACCATGGCTGGCGCCTTGGCGCCGACGGTGTGTGCACCAGCATTCCCTCGTTGGTCGGCGGCCAGGAGGTGGACGTGTCGCGGATACGGGTCCAGCGCTATCCGATCAGCGAAGCGGCGGGGTGTCTTTGGATTTTCATGACCTCGGATCCGGCCAAGGCGACCGACCCGCCGCCACCGCCGACGTTGCTGCCGGTGGCCGACCGACCGAAACTGATAGAAGCTCTCGAATTCCCCTGCCATGTCGACCATGCGGTCGTCGGACTGATGGACCCGGCGCATGGCCTTTCGCGCATAGACCCTGGTGGTGGCGCTCCCGCCGGTCGGTCCACGCCAAGGAAAAGCGTTTTGGCCCATCTGAGCTTGGCTTTTCGATGCTGCGCCACGCACCGTCCAGCAATTCGGCGGCCTACAAACTGTTGGGCGGCGAGATGACCACCGAGATCTCGTTTCGACTGCCGGGCATCCGCATTGAGCATGTCGAGGCTGGGCGGAACGCGCTTGTCGGTCTAACGGCGGTAACGCCGACCACGACCGAGACAACCATCACCCGTCAATTGATGCACTGGACCATGCCCTGGCTTTCGGCTGAAGCCGGTCTGCGCCCCTTCGTGCGAAAATTTTTGCGCCAGGATCGCGATATCGTTCTCAAACAGCAACGCAGCCTCAGCCACGATCCGACCTTATTATTAATCAACGGCGCCGATGTTCAAGCGAAATGGTATTACCGTTTGGAGAAGGCTGACGCCCAATCGCTAAAGGGTGGCGAGCCGTTCGAGAACCCCTTTGCGCGAGACGCACTTTGCGTTGGCGTAGCTAAGGTCAGCGACGATGCAATATCTCCGTTTCGTTAAAAGCAATCTCAGGTTTCTCGGTTTTGGCTATCTGATTGCCTTCATTTCGACCTTCGGGCAGACCTTTTATATCGCGATGTATAGTGGCGAGTTGCGCGCCGCTTTCGATCTCAGCCATGGTGATTTCGGGAACATTTATGCAATCGGAACGCTGAGCAGCGGCATGTTGCTTATATGGGTCGGCAAGTTGATCGATCGGATTGACCTTAGGATTTATTCCCTGCTGCTCTGCGCAGGAATGGCGCTGGCGTGTGCCGTGATGTCCTTCGCCCAAGGGGTGGTGATGCTGACGATCGCGATCTTCCTGCTGCGGATCACCGGGCAGGGGCTGCTGAGCCAAGCGGCGACGGTGACCATGGCGCGGTATTTCGATGACTTCAGCCGGGGGCGGGCGGTCAGTCTTGCAGCGCTTGGATTTCCGACTGGCCAGGCGTTGTTTCCTGCCATTTCGGTGGTGGTTCTGGTCTGGTTACCGTGGCGTGACGCCTGGCTGGCCAGCGCCGTTGCGTTGATAACCGTGATCCCGCCGCTGCTACTGTGTTTGCTCAAGGGTCATGGCGCACGGCATGTGGCGTTCCTGGAACGTGCCGGCGGGCTGAAAGACCGGGCCGCCACCGCCGCCCGGCGACAATGGACCCGGACACAAGTGCTTCGCGACGCCCGTTTTTTTCTGGCGATGATCGCAATGATGTCCACCGCCTTCATCATCACCGGCCTGAATCTTCACCAAGTGCATTTGGTCGAAAGCAAGGGCTGGGAGCTGTCGATCTATGCGTCCTCATTCGCCATCTATGCGGTCTGTCAGGTCGGCATATCGGTGGTCACCGGCATGCTCGTCGATCGCTATGGGGCGATCTGGATAACGCCGTTTTATATGCTGCCGTTGGTCGGTGCGACATTCGTTATCGCCGGGTTTGATTCGCCGCTCGCCATCTTTGCCTTCATGGCGCTTGCCGGGACCACTGGCGGGGCTGGGGCCACCATCGTTTCGACGATCTGGGTGGAGCTGTATGGCGCCCTGCATCTGGGATCGATTAAGGCGATGGTCGCCGGCATTCAGGTAATTTCAAGCGCGTTGGGACCAGCGGTGTTCGGTTGGTTGATCGATGGTGGTGTCAGCATCGAGGCGATCTCCGTCGTCTGCGGTGTCTACGCCTTCGGCGGTTGCGTCCTGCTGGCGGCGCTATTCAGGCCACGATTACTGACATTCTGGCGGGCCTGAGCTTTTCGGTTGTGGTGATCGTTACGCCGGATCGCGAAAATACTCCGCCATGGCTCCCACCGTGGTGGCGATATCCGCTTCCTTGATATCCCGGTGAACCACCAGACGGAAGGTTGGCGGCCGACCACCGATCTTGATACCCTTCGATAGCATATGGGCCTGCAAGCCGTCGCGCTGTGCACCGTCGACCTGAATGAACACCATGTTGGTGTTGGCGCCTTGCGGCTCGGTGGTGATTTCCGGGATCTGTGCCAGTTCGGATGCAAGACGTGCGGCTAATTTGTGGTCCTCGGCGAGGCTGTCGACCTGCTCGCGCACCGCCACCAACCCGCAGGCGGCGAGAATGCCGGCCTGGCGCATGCCGCCGCCGAGCATCTTGCGGGCCCGGCGGGCCTCCTTGATGAAATCAGCGGTGCCAACCAGGACCGAGCCCACCGGGGCGCCCAGGCCCTTGGACAGACAGAGCGAGACCGTGTCGAAGCCGCGCGTCAGGTCCTTTGGCGAGCATTGGTTGGCGACCGCCGCGTTCATCAATCGGGCACCATCGAGGTGACTGGCAAGTCCGTGCTTCTTGGCCAACCCGGTCGCCTCGGCCATGTATTCGGGGGGCAGGGATTTGCCATTATGGGTGTTCTCAAAACAAATCAGCTTGGTGCGCGGAAAATGCATGTCGTCGGACTTGATCCGCGACTCGACCACCGCCAGGTCGACGCTGCCGTCGTCGAGCACCGGCACGGTTTGTGGAATGATCCCGCCAAGCGCGGCGGTTCCGACGGCTTCGGCTTTGTAGATGTGATAGCCCTCGCCGATGATGTACTCTTCACCGCGCCCGCAATGGGTCAAAACGGCGGTGAAGTTCGACTGCGTGCCCGACGTGACGTACATGCCAGCCTCGAAGCCGAGCATGTCGGCGACCGTTTCCTCTAGCTCGATGATCGTCGGGTCGTCGCCATAGACATCGTCACCGACTTCCGCCGTGGCCATGGCTTCGTACATGCGGGGTGACGGCTTGGTCACCGTGTCGCTACGCAAATCAATCATCATCCGGTCTTTCGATTGAGGTTGGCGGATGCGCCAATGTAGATTGTGATACGCGGCCAAGCGCTGGTCAATCGAGTGGTTATCCGAGAAACGCGCCGCCATTGACATGGATGGTTTGGCCGGTGACGAACGCGCCTTCCGGACGGACCATCGCGGCGATCTCCTCTACACGGCCAAACCGTCCCAGAGGGATGTTTTGCACCGCCCCGCTGGCCGGTCGAGCACCGGCCGAGGTGCCGCGTACGGTGTCGGTCGCGCCGGGGGCCACGCAATTGCAGGTGATCCCATGCGGCGCCAACTCCCTCGACAGCGCCCGAATGAGGCTTTCAAGCCCGGCCTTGGATGCCGAGACATGGCAGCGATCAAGCGTCCCGACCCGATGCGAAACACCGGACAGGGCGACGATCGTGCCACCGCCGCGTTCAACCATCAGCGGCGCGCTGGCCCGGGCTAACAGGAACGCACCATCGAGGGCCACGGACAAAATCTCGCGCCATTCATCGAATTTCATCTCCAGGAACGGTGCCCGACGGCGCAGTCCGGCATTGCTGAGCAGAATATCCAGCCCGCCCATCTCCGCTTGCACCGTCTCGATCATTGCTGCTACCGCATCCGGGTCAGAGACGTCGGCGATACAGCCGATTGCCGTGCCGCCGAATGCCCGCACTGCCTCGACCGTCTCGTTCACGGCTGATTGGTCGGAGCGACCATTGACGACGTCCGCCGCGCCATCATCGGCCAGGGCCAAGGCGATGCCGCGGCCGATGTTTTTGCCGGCTCCGGTGACCAGAGCGATTTTCCCGTCAAGCGGTCTGCTAGCCATGATGATCTCCGTTATCCAAAAAATAGATCTTAACGGTGATGCCTCGCCCGCCAAGTGTATCTCGTGGATTACAGATGGGTTGCGCGGGAGGGATGATTGTTCCACCGTCCTGGCTCGCCTATAAGAGACTGGGTCCAAACTCGGGCCATGAAATACGCTTGGAGATCCTGGATCATGTCGAAACTCAAGCTCGCCGTTATTCCCGGAGATGGCATCGGTTGGGAAGTGGTGCCCGAAGGCATCAAGGTGTTAGAGGCGGTTGGTGCCAAATATGACATCCAATACGAGTTCACCGAATATGATTGGGGCTGCGAGCGGTATCATAAGACCGGAAAATTGATGCCGGATGATGGCATCGAGACGTTGAAGGGGTTCGACTCGATCTTCCTAGGGGCCTGTGGCTATCCCGGTGTGCCGGACCATGTCTCGCTCTGGGGGTTGCTGATCCCGATCCGCCGCGAGATGAAGCAATATGTGAACCTGCGACCGGTGCGGATGCTCAAGGGCATGCCATGCCCGCTGGCCAATCGCGGCCCAGAAGATATAGATTTCTGGGTAGTGCGTGAGAACAACGAAGGCGAATATTCGGAAATCGGCGGGCGGTTGCACCGTGGCACCGAATATGAGGTGGCGGTACAGGAATCGGTGTTCACCAAACACGGCACCGACCGGATCATGCGCTATGCCTTCGATCTGTGCCAGAAATTGGGCCGGAAAAAGGTCACCTCGGCGACTAAATCGAACGGGATCATCCATACCATGCCGTTTTGGGATGAGCGCTTCGCGGCGATCTCGGCGGAATACCCGGATCTCGATACCGACCAATATCATATCGATATTCTGACAGCGAATTTTGTGCTGCATCCCGATTGGTTCGACGTGGTTGTCGGCTCCAATCTGTTCGGCGATATCCTCTCCGATCTGGGGCCGGCGATCGCCGGTTCGATCGCCATCGCGCCGTCGGCCAATATCAACCCGGAAGGCGATTACCCCTCGATGTTCGAGCCGGTACATGGCTCGGCCCCGGACATCGCCGGCAAAGGCATCGCCAACCCGATCGGTCAGATCTGGTCCGGCGCGATGCTGCTTGAGCATCACGGCCACACCGAGGCTGCCGATGCGATCGTTCGAGCTTGCGAGGAGGTCATCTCTGGCGGTGGGCCGAAGACGCCGGATCTGGGAGGCCAGGCCAAAACGACCGATCTCGGTGACGCCATTGCCGCGGCGGTGCGATAGCGTCCTTGCGTTAACCTGATCAACCGTCTATCCGGCCTTCGCGAGATACATGTACCGGGAGTGGATAATGCGCGGCAGAACGGCAGTGGTGACGGGTTCGACCAGCGGAATTGGCAAAGGAATTACCAGGGCACTTGCCGAGGCTGGCACCAATGTGATGCTGAATGGCTTTGGCGATACTGGCGAGATTGAGGCACAACGGGCCGATATCGAGGCTCGATTTGGCATCAAGGCCAATTATCACGGCGCCGATATGACCAAGCCGGCGGAAATCCGTGACCTTATCGCCGAGGCCGAGGGGCAGTTTGGTCAGGTCGACATCCTGGTCAACAACGCCGGCATCCAGCACACCGATGAGATCGAGGATTTTCCGGATGAGCGCTGGGACGAGGTGATCGCAATCAACCTGTCCTCCTCGTTCCACACCACCAAGGCCGCAATCAACGGGATGAAGCAGCGTGGCTGGGGCCGGATTATCAATATCGCTTCGGTGCATGGGCTCGTCGCCTCGGTGCAGAAGGTCGCCTATATCGCTGCCAAGCACGGCTTGATCGGCATGACCAAGGTGACGGCGCTGGAGGCGGCGGGAACCGGGGTGACCTGCAACGCAATCTGCCCAGGTTGGGTGAAAACACCGTTGGTCATGGCGCAAATTCAGGCCCGCGCCGACCAGGATGGAATTTCAACCGACCAGGCGACTATCAATCTGCTGCGGGAGAAGCAGCCCTCGGGTCAGTTCACCACCATCGAGCAGCTTGGCGCCACGGCGGTGTTTCTGTGCAGTGATGCGGCATCGAACATGTCCGGCGCAACCATGACCTTGGATGGGGCCTGGAGCGCGCAGTAACTGCGGCGATCAATTTTTATGGGCGCCATGCCCCGCGCTTTTCGCCCCCACCGCAAGGACCGGAACGGAGACGGTGATCTCACCGGCCTTTTCAAATACCAGGACGAACGGAAAACTCTTCCCCATTCGTAAAGGCGCCTTTAGTCCCATCAACATCAGATGATTACCGCCCGGCTTGAACACGGCCATACCCTTGGCCGGGATCGGGACAGCTTTGAGCGGTCGCATCTTCATCACGCCATCCTGGTGCAGATGCGTATGCAGCGAGACTTTTTCAGCGATGGTAACCGTGGCGCCGATCAGCCGGTCCGGGTGATCTGTCGGGTTGTGGATAGTCAGATAGGCGGCGCCGGTTTTCCCCGACCCAATTGTCGCTCTGGCAAAAGCGCCCTCTATCGAGAGTGATGTCCCGTGCGACCCGGATCTAGCGAATGCCGGCGGATGCAGGGCGACCGCAAAGGCGAACCACACGGCAAAACCAACTGAAAAGATAGCAGCGCGAGACATGGCGAGGATCCAGCCTGATTTTGATGCTAAATATAGCGTAGTGCAAGGTCGATAAACAGTGAACTACAGTACCTTATCTAGGAAAATCACAAAACATTGAGGCGGCCTCCGGCGGGGGAATGACCGTTTGAAATGTTGTTGGCGCAAATTCTTGGCTCGAGGCTCGGAGAGTCTTGTTGACGCTCGTTCCGGGCGGCTTTACGGTCCGTGAAGGGCAAGTTGAACAGGGATCTTAGATCCAAGAAAAATAAAAAAAGGGTCGCGTTCGCGCGGCCCTTTCTAATTTTCAACTCCTTCTTTCTCGGTCGCTCGCGCCTCTAGTAGAGTAGCTGTGGGCCACTTGTGGAACGCCGTCTTCAACGGAGGGTTTACCCATGACATCGTCTGGAAATATATACGGGTTAGACACCCTGTCCCTGCATGCTGGGCAGCAGCCGGATCCGGTGACCGGCGCTCGGGCGGTGCCGATTTATCAGACCACGTCCTACGTCTTTCGCGACGTTGACCACGCCGCCTCGTTGTTCAATCTGGAGCGGGCTGGGCATATCTATTCGCGCATCTCTAACCCCACCGTCGCGGTGCTGGAAGAGCGGATTGCGGCGTTGGAAGGCGGGGTTGGCTCGGTGGCGACGGCCAGTGGTCATGCCGCGCTGGTACTGGGCATTCTGACATTGATGGGCCAAGGTGGGCACATCGTGGCGTCGAGTGCGTTGTATGGCGGCAGTCACAATCTGTTCAGCCACACTCTGCCGCGCTTCGGGATTGAGACCACTAAGGTGCATCCTCGCGATCTGGATGGTTTCCGCGCGGCGATCCGCCCAGAGACCCGGTTGGTGTTTGGCGAGACCATCGGCAATCCCGGACTTGAGGTGATGGATCTGGAGGCGATGGCCGAAATCGCGCACGAAGCAGGAATACCGCTGATGGTCGATTCGACCTTTGCCACGCCATATCTTTGTCGGCCTTTCGAGCATGGCGCCGATCTGATCGTGCATTCCGCCACCAAATGGCTTGGCGGGCACGGGGTGGCGATCGGTGGGGTGCTGGTTGATGGCGGTAAATTCGATTGGGAAGCCTCGGGCAAGTTTCCTACATTGACCGAACCTTATGCGGGTTATCACGGCATCGACTTCGCCGAGGAATTCGGCCCTCAAGCCTTTGTCATGCGCGCCCGGGCCGAAGGATTGCGCGATTTCGGAGCTTGCATGGCGCCGGCGACCGCCTTTCATATCCTGCAAGGCGTCGAGACCTTGCCGTTGCGCATGGATCGACACGTCGCCAATGCCCGCAAAGTCGCGGCGTTCCTGGATGGCTCGGACGCAGTCGAATGGGTGGCTTATCCGGAACTCGACAGTCACCCGGACAAGGCATTGGCTATGCGGCTGATGCCGAAGGGTGCCGGCTCGATGATCGCGTTCGGTATCAAGGGCGGGCGCGAGGCCGGCCGGCACTTCATTGAACGACTGGCGATCTGGTCGCATCTCGCCAATGTTGGTGACGCCAAGTCCCTGGTGATCCATCCAGCCAGCACGACCCATCAACAGATGGATGCCGAGACGATGAAGGCTGCGGGGTTGTCCGAAGATCTGGTGCGGCTATCGGTCGGATTAGAAAGCCTGGATGACCTGATCACCGATCTGCGTCAGGCGCTGCGTGCCCCCACCCTTCGCGAGGCAGGTTGATCATGGAGTTGAGTGTTGCCGGCAAGCTGGCCTTCTTCGCGACCGGAGGCCGGTCGTTCGACCGGGGCAAACCGGCCCTAGTCATGGTGCATGGCGCTGGGATGGACCATACTGTCTGGTCGATGCAAGCCCGGTTCTTTGCCCATCACGGGTTCTCGGTGATGAATCCAGACTTACCGGGGCATGGACGGTCCGAGGGGCCGGCCCCGACAACGATCCCGGACTATACCGATTGGCTGGCGAGCGCGATTGACCTGGCTGGCGCCCGGGATGTGCACCTGATCGGCCATTCCATGGGCTCTATGATCTCTTTGAAGTTGGTGGCCCGGCCGGACAGCGCGATCCGCAAGCTGGCACTGCTCGGCACGTTGCCGCATATCCAAGTCGCCCCGGCCCTGCTCAGGGCCGCCGAGAACAACGACCATTCGGCCTACGAGAGCATTGTCGGCTGGGGCGTTGGACGGCGCGCACAAATCGGCGGGCATCGGGCGCCAGGGTCCTGGATCTCGGGAACCAGCATGCGATTGCTGGAATCCGGTCAACCGGGCGTTCTCGGCAACGATCTGGGGGCCTGCGATCGCTGGCCGGACGGGTTGGAGGCGGCGAAGAACGTGTCTTGCCCGACCTTGCTGTTGCTTGGCGCCGACGACCGAATGACCCCGGCCCGTGGCGCGGCCCCTTTATCAGAGACCATCGCCGACTGCCGGACGACGGTTCTTGCCGGCGCCGGTCATATGATGATGGCCGAGCAACCGGAAGAAACATTGGATGCGCTCGCTGGTTTCTTTTTCGAAGACACGGGGAAAGACTCGTAATGAACGCCGCGCCGGAGCTGCCAGAGACCCGGGACCGCTATGCTTGGTTTGTAGATATCCCGACCCGCTGGATGGGTGTGGACGTCTACGGACATGTGAACAATGTCGAGTATTATTCCTATTTCGATATGGCGGCGGCGGCACACCTGATCGGACATGCCGGCCTAGACCCACACACCAGCCCGGTGATCGGTCTGTTCCGCCAAGATGATGACGAGCCGGCTGCGACGGGCTATTTCGTGCATGTTTATGTGGATCGGGAATCGCAGAAGCCGGCGTCGATTCCAGCTGAGCGACGTGTGGCTCTGGAACAGCTCGTCATGAAATAAGGCCGGTCTCGTTTTTGAGACCGGCCTCGTTTCGCCGAAAAGTTTCGGGCTATTCAATATTGGTCGTTAGGCCGCCGTTTTCTCCAATTTTGGCGCGCCGGAGCCAATCGCGATCCGTCGAGGTTTCTTTGCCTCGGGGACCTCGCGAACAAGATGGATATGCAGCAGGCCGTTCTCAATCTCGGCGCCGCTCACGATGATGTGGTCGGCCAGATCGAATCGGCGTTCGAAGGCACGCGCGGCGATCCCGCGGTGCAGGAAGGTTGCGGTTTCGCCTTCCTCCTTCTTCTCGGCCTTGCCGGAGACGGTAAGGTTGCTCTCCTTGACGGTGATATCGATATCGGCCTCGCTGAAACCGGCGACCGCCATGGTGATGCGATAGGCGTCCTCGCCCACTTTTTCGATGTTGTAAGGCGGGTAGTTCGGTTGCGTCGCCGTGCCTGAGGTCTGATTGGCCGCGTCAATGAGGCGCGCCATGCGATCAAAGCCGATGGTGGAACGGAAGGCCGGGGAAAAATCGATCGTACGCATTGTCCAAATCCTCCTTGGAAGCAAACTGGACGTTTCAGGGGCCCGCCAATTGGCCGAGCCGGTTTGAGTGCGTTCCGATCCCGCTATCGGCGATCGGAACACTCAATACGTAAGATCTGGGAGGATCGCTTCAAGAGTGCCGGGAAGAAATTGTTCGGAAGCCCCGTTATTAGGCGACCCAATCAAAAGGCGGGCCAATCAATAGAGGTGCAACGAAAAACAGGCGCTTGAAAGCGCCCGTCACCAGCAAAAAATTGTTTGCTGCTAGTCCTTAATGCCAAGCCCGGCGAAACGCTTGTTGAACTGCGCAACACGGCCACCCTGATCAAGCACCCGGCGTTGTCCGGTCCAGGCGGGATGCGATTTCGGATCAATATCCAGGCGCATCACATCGCCCGCCGCACCCCAGGTCGACTTGGTGGTGTACTCAGTGCCATCGGTCATGATGATGGTAATTTCGTGGTACTCTGGATGAATATCCGCCTTCATCGTGTCTGCTCCCGCGCCGGTGCGCATCTAAACCAAAACTTTGCCCCAAGGCGCGCTGATATAGCCGGTTCCGCTGGCCGACACAAGAGGTAAGCGGGACCATGTCGGAGCGATCCGCGTGGCAAACAGGTCTTCCAGGTCCTACGACGGTTAAGACGGGGAGCTACCAGGGCGATCACCTCCCTTGCGTGAAGCCGGTGGGCGCAGGCTCATGGCGTCGATGTCAGTGGAGACGCCCAAGGGAAGATAACGATGAGCCTCGCTTACCAAGACCCGCTGAGCGCGCGTCCGGCCGCTTCTGACGATGAAATTTCGGTCCTCGACCTCGGACCTTATCGTGCTGGAGTGTCTGGGGCGTTGGAACGCTTGGGTCTGCAGATGCGTTACGCCTGCGAGAATGTCGGGTTCTATTTTATAGTGAGCCATGGTGTTACCCCCGCACAAATGGACTAGGTTTTCGCCCAGGTGGCTCGGTTCCACGCCCTACCGGTTGAGTTCCAACAGGCGCTGAAGGTGAACGAATATCAGGTCGGCTAGATGCCTTATAAGGGCTATACCTCTCGGCCATCGCGGATCCATGAGAATACTCAACCGAACCCGAACGCCACCTATTTTCTGGAACACGACTTGGCGCCGGATCATCCGGACGTGGTCTCGGGCCGGCGCTATCGGGGGGATGAACTAATGGCCGGAACCGTCGAACTTGCCTGGGTTCCGCGAAGCCTTGGTTGACTATTGCCAGGCGACCAAGGTGGTGGCGTTTCGGTTGTTGCCGATCTACGCCAAGGCCTTGGAACTCGACGACAATTATTTCGCCGAGGCGTTCAATGAAGCGCAATACTCCCTTCGTCTGACCCATTACCCAACGGTGCCGGCACAAGCGATTGAGGACAATCAGTTCGCGCTGGCGCCGCATACGGATTCTAGCTTCATGACCCTGTTGCCGCAAAATCAGGTGCCCGGCCTAGCTATCAGGATGGCCTCGGGAGAATGGGGCGAGCTACCGGCGCTGCCCGGTACCTTTCTGGTCAACATTGGTAACATAATGCAGCGCTGGGGCAATCATCGGTTCTTGTCCACACCGCACCGGGTCGTGCATCGTGAGGCTCGGGACCGTTATGCTGCGCCGTTTTTCTTCAACTGCGGTATCGACGCGGTGATGGCGTGTTTTGCGACCGGCGTCAGTGACGACAATCCGGCCCGCCATGAGCCGACGACCCATACCGAATATATACTTTGGTTCGGATCCCAGTAACCGAACATCAAGGCCTAGCCGGGCGAGAAGGTGGTGCGGTGGATTGAGCGGTCTCAGCCCTCAACTACTCCCAGGCCCAACTACCCCTTCACCAGCTTCTCGACATCGGTCACGCCATAGATCTCTCGTGCGGCCTCCCCAGTAACGTAACCGTCGAGCAGGTCCTCGCGAAGCTTGGCCGGGTCTCGTCCCTTCGGATCGCCATAACCGCCGGAGCCGGGCACTTGAAGGTGAATTTTGCCGCCATCGGGAACATCGAAACCACCCTTGCCGGGCGCGCCGTGTAATGTGCCAGCGGCGTCTTCGGTCCAGATCCGCGCCGCCATGCCTGACAGGCCGCCCCGCAGGCCGAACGGCGGTGACTTGGTGCGCTCCAAGCACGAAGAGGCGCGCGCCTTGTGGCCGAGCACGGTCCAGGTGCGATGCGCCGCAAGGCCGCCGCGATAGGTGCCGGCGCCGCCGCTATCGGGGGTCAACGCATATTCATCGACCCGCACCGGGAAGCTCAACTCCAGCACCTCGATCGGGGTATTCATGGTGTTGGAGATGCCGCTGGCCACGGCATTGATGCCGTCCTTCACCGGTCGGGCGCCAAAACCGCCCTTGATGGTTTCATAGGAGACATAACGTTGACCATTGCGCGGGTCCTTGCCGCCGAAGGTGATCACTGCCGAGGTCCCCTGACTGCAGGTCATCACATTGTCCGGCCAGAATGTCGCCACGGCGCCGAAGGTCATGTCACAGACCCGGTGCGATATTTCGTGATTGGCATAGACCACGGGCGAGGGAAATTCCGCGTTCAGGACACAGCCCTTGGGCGCCGTCACCTTGATGGTCCGCCAGCAACCGGAATTTGGCGGCGCTAGCCCGTCGGGATCGACGATGGTCTTCAGCGCGGTGAACACGCCGGAGGCAGTCACCGAAAGCGGCGCGTTCATCGGTCCCGAGACCGCTCCATCGGTGCCGGTGAAATCAACCGCCAGGCTATCGCCCACCTTCTTCACCGTCATTCGAATGGTAAACGGCTGATCCTCGGTATCGCCCTCTTCGATAATGCCGTCGCCGTCGCAAAAGTCCTCGAAGCTGGACTCGCCATCCGGTAGCCGGGCCAGCAGGGTGCGCATCATCCGCTCGGAATAATTCATCACCTCGGCCATGGCGTCGACCAGAGTATCGGTGCCGTATTTATCCGCCAATGCGCTGAGCCGCTGCGTCGCCCGGCGGTTGGCCGCTATCTGGGCGCCAAGGTCGCCTCGGCGTTCCTCCGGGGTGCGGACATTGGCGAAGATGATGGCGTCGACGTCTCGGTTGAGTACGCCCTTGGCATAGAGCTTGATCGGCGGCAGGCGCAGGCCCTCGCCATAGATCTCGGTCACCGCCCCATAACTGCCGGGGGTGGCGCTACCGACATCCGGCCAATGCGCCCTGATGCCGGCGAAGCCGATCAGCTTGCCACCGTGAAACGCCGGGGTAACGACATTGACGTCCGGCAGATGGCTGCCGCCGAAATAAGGGTCGTTATGGATGAATACATCGCCATCCTCGAAGGTGTCGAAGGCCATTGCCACGGCTTTCACCGCATCCGGCATCGAGCCGAGATGGATCGGCAGATCCGGACCCTGCGCCACCATTTGCCCGGTGGCGTCGAAGATCCCGCAGGAATAGTCGCCAGCCACCTTCAGGATCGGCGAATAGGCGGTTTTGGCGAGGACGATCTTCATCTCCTCGGCGGCGGCATAAAGGCTGTTCTTGATGACCACGAAGGTTGCGGGGTCGAAACCATGCACGCCTGAGTCAAGCGCTGTCATGACGCATCTCCCTTGGTTGTGGCCGCTTGGGCGGCTCTGGTCAGCAGGATAAAACCACGCTCATCCATCCGCGCCGTCCAGGCCGGCGGCACGACGATGGTGGAATCAAGGGATTCAATGATCGCCGGTCCCCGAAGCGTATCGCCGGGCGCCATTCGGTCGCGCTCATGCACGGCGGTATCGATACGCCCGGTATCGGCAAACCAAACCAGCCGCCGGGCTTTCTCGCTGCCGCTGCCGGCGCGGGCCGATATCTTTTGCGCCAGGGTCAGTCCAGGAAGTCTGGCTGCCGCCGAAAGACGCAGGGTTACGATCTGCACCCGCTCGGCTCGGTTGGCATGGCCATAGGTCAACTCGTGCTTGTCGTGATAGCCATTGGCAAGCATCGAAAGCGCCGCAGTGTCGATGCGGGCGGGCGCGGTGACGTTCAACTCGTAGGCTTGGCGGATGTAACGAAGGTCGGCTGTGCGTTCGAGCACCCAATCGGCTTCGTCGATCCCGGTGCGGGCCAGCATTCGCCGAGCCTCGACCTCCAGATCCCGATAGACCGCTTCCAGCGCCGCCGGATCGGCCTCGTCCAGCACCGCAAAAAAGGTGCGGCCATAATCGCGGCGAATATCGGAGCCGACCAGTCCCAGCGCCGAGAACGCCCCAGGGATCGGCGGCACCACCACCTCGTTAATCTCCAGTTCCTCGGCCAGCGCCACCGCGTGCAACGGGCCGGCGCCGCCAAAGCAGATTAGCGAGAATTCGCGGGCGTCATGGCCCCGCTCCACCGAAACGATACGAAGCGCTTCGGCCATCGCATTGTTCACGACCTGAATCACCGAAGCGGCGGCCTGTTCGACCGAAATGCCCAGCGGATCAGCAACCTTCTCCTTGATCGCGGTCTCGGCGCGGCCATAGTCGATCGGTAACTCGCCGCCCAGCAGCGACGTGGCGTCCAGCCGGCCAAGCAGCAGATTGGCGTCGGTTACCGCCGGCTCGGTTCCACCCTGGCCATAGCAGACCGGTCCGGGCGTAGCGCCGGCGCTTTGCGGTCCAACTCGAAGCGAGCCCGCCGGGTCGACCCAGGCGATGCTGCCGCCGCCAGCGCTGACTTCGGCCAGATCGACGACCGGCACCCGGATAGGATGGCCTGTGCCATGCAGCCAGCGGCTGGCGCTGCCTTCGCCGCCCACTTCGTATTCCGGTGTCGTTTCAACCTTGCCATCGCGGATCAGGCTGGCCTTGGCCGTGGTCCCGCCCATATCGAAAGAGATCAGGTTAGGGCGTCCGGTCTGCTGGCCGGCCAAGGCAGCCGCGATCACCCCGGCCGCCGGTCCGGACTCTGCCGCCATAGCCGGCATGCGCAAACTTTCCTCAATCTCGAACACCCCGCCGCCGGAGCCCATGACATAGGGCGCCGGCAATCCCATGCCCTCGACCGCCCCCTTGAGGCGCGCCAGATAGGATTCGAGGATCGGCGCCACATAAGCGCAAACCGCCGTGGTGCTGGTCCGCTCGAACTCACGGATTTCCGGCAACACTTCGGAAGACAGAAAGACCGGAATGCCCGGCAACGCAGCGCGCAACCGTTCGCCAAGACGACGCTCATGGTCATCGTTCAGGAACGAGAACAACAGCGAGACCGCCACCGCCTCGACCTCGGCGGCCTTCAGATCGGCGATCAACCCATCGATCTCGGCCTCGTCGAGCGGGATCACCACCTTGCCATCGGCGCCGATTCTCTCGGTCACCTCCATGCGGTAGCGGCGCGGGACCAGCACCGAGGGCGGATCCTGGAACAGATCATAAAGATCCGCCCGGGCTGAGCGCCGCAGCTCCAGGATGTCGCGGAACCCGCGGGTTGCAATCAAGCCGACCCGCGCGCCCTTCTGCTGCAGGATCGCGTTGGTAACAACGGTGGTCGCGTGGGCCAGCAAGGTGACCGCGTCCGGCTTGATGCCATAACGGGAGATCGCCTGTTCCAGCGCCTCGATCACGCCGCGTCCAAAATCCGCCGGCGTTGAGGAGACTTTGGTCACGCCGATGGAGCCGTCAGCTTCATTAACCACGGCGACATCGGTAAATGTTCCCCCTATATCAACTCCAATGCGCCAGGTCATAAGCTCTATTCCTCGTTGCTTGTATCGTGACGACTCTAGCGGTGCGCCAAAGCCGTCGGTCCATCTTACGCCGCCGCAGCGCCTTAAGAGCCTTCGTCCATCGGTAGCAATCCCTTTTCAGTCAGCACCCGTTCCGCCACCTTGATCGAATCCAAGGTCGCTGGGATACCGCAATAGGGCACCGTGTGCATCAGGGTTTCGCGAATTTCCTCAACCGTACAACCATTATTGACGGCGCTGGTGATATGTATTTCCAACTCATGCGGTCGGTTCAGCGCGGTCAGCATGGCCAGACAAAGCATGCTGCGGAATTTTGGCTCAAGCCCTTCGCGACTCCAGATCATCCCGAAGGCGGCGGTCTCGGAAAACTCCCTGAGCGGCGCGTTGAAGGCATTCGTTGAATCGTCCCGGCGCTGCAAATAATCGTCACCAAGCGTTTTAGCTAATAGCTTGCGTCCGTTTTCCCGTACCGATGACATCGCCATTCTCCCGATTTTCATAATCCATCCATATCTTCCATGCATCTTGAAGCCCCGCGAACGCTGGGTCGACATCGCGATCACCTTGATGGTGCGGCAGCGGGCCGATATCAGATCTCTGAATGGAGGCACGGCCCGTCAGCCGCTGATCAATGTCGCTTGTGGACCAGACAACCCGAGCTGGCCAGACTAGTGTCGCCATCCGTCACAGATGCGCCGCGCGTTCGTGTCGCTTTTACTCCGGAGCACCAGATGATCCCCACGGCGCCGACCCCGAACAATCTCGGCGGCATATATACGATCCTCGTCGGCATGGTGGTGATCACCTTGCAGGACAGCGCAATCAAATGGATGAGCCCGGATTATGCGCTCCATCAAATCATGCTCTCGCGCGCGATACTGGCGCTTTTTATCAGCTTCGGGCTGATGCGCTATGAAGGCGGCTTCCATCTGTTCCGCACGAAATTTCTCGGCTGGCATTTGGCTCGTGGCATGCTCATTGTTATCGCCAACATGACCTTTTTCCTCGCCGTCGCCGCCATGCCGTTGGCCGAGGCGGGTAGCGATCTTTTTCGTGGCGCCGCTGTTCATCACTGTGATGTCGATACCGATCCTGGGAGAAAAAGTCGGGCCACGGCGTTTGGCGGCGGTGCTGGTTGGTCTCGTCGGCGTCATAGTGGTGATGCGGCCGGGGCAGGGGGTTTTTCAGTGGGTGGCGTTACTGCCCGTGGTGGCCGCGCTCAGCTATGCCTCGATGCAAATGCTGACCCGCAAGCTTGGGGCGACGGACCGAGCCTCGACTATGGCCTTCTACATTCAAGTCACCTTCATCACGGTCAGTCTGGCCATCGGGTTAGGGATTGGTGACGGTCGGTTCGCGGGCACCGATAATTCCAGCCTCGATTTTCTCCTCCGGGCCTGGCGGGTGCCTGAAGCCAAGGACATTTGGCTGTTTGTCTGGTGCGGGATTTCCAGCGGCTTTGGCGGTTATTTGCTCGGTCAGGCCTATCGGCTCGGCGAGGCGGCGATCGTCGCGCCGTTCGAGTATGTCGCCCTGCCATTGGCCGTCGCCTGGGGCTACTTGGTTTGGGGGGATTTACCCGACCGCACCGCTTTTGCCGGCATGGCGCTGATCCTGGGATCGGGGCTCTACGTCCTGTATCGCGAGAATGTCCGCGGCCGCCCGAGGGTGTCGGAAAGGCCGATGCCGAGGAACCGTTAAGGCGCGCCGCATCACCCGTCCTTAAGCTTAACCGTCATCTCCACCTCGACCGCGACGTTGGAGGGTAACGAACTCATGCCTACCGCTGATAGCGCCCCTCTACCGACATCGCCGAAAACCTCAATCATCAGGTCGGAAAAACCGTTGATGACCTTGGGATGCTGAGTAAAGCCAGGCGCTGCATTGGCCATGCCGAAGGTCCGCACTATTTGTTTTACCCGGTCAAGCGAGCTGATCGTATCGCGCAGGGCCGCAAGCGCGTAAAGGCCGACATTGCGCGCCGCCGCCACCGCTTCCTCGGCCGAGCGATCCCCGGGCACCTGCCCGGACAGTGGCTTGCCGTCCGGATTGCGCGGCCCTTGACCCGAGAGATAGGCAACGCCGTCGAGGATCACTACCTTGGCGTAGGGTCCGACCGGTGCCTAGGAGGCCGGCAAAGCAATTCCTAGATCCGTCAAGTTTTGCTCGGCGCCCATGGCCCATAGCTTTCTGTTATTTGCCCTTGGGCGACGCGTGGCGACCAAGCTTACCCCGCGATATTAAGGATATCGTCGAAACGATCAACCTGGAAATCGGCGGGAATTTCTGCCAGGGGGGCGCGGGCATAGCCATAGGGCACCAGGACGAAGCGCACCTTTGCCGCGCGCGCGGTTTCGGCGTCGTGTTCGTTGTCGCCGACCATGATCGCGTTATCCGGTGCGACGTCCATTTCCGCTAAAACGCCGAGCAGGTGGCCCGGATCGGGTTTGCGCACGGGGTATCGATCGCCGCCGCCGACGCATTCGAAGAACCCGGCGAGGTCCAGGTCACGCAGCAGGTTCTCGCTGGCGACTTGAGGTTTGTTTGTACACAGACCAAGCCGATGGCCGCGGACTTTGAGGATTTTCAAAGTCTCGACGACTCCTGAATAGGGGCGGGTCAGAACTGCGGCATTTTTCTCATAATCGCCAAGGAAATCGGTGACGGCGGCGGCAAGCGGATTGCCGCTTAGCGGTGGGCCGCTCGCTTCGAAGGTCCGCTCAACGAAGCGAGGCACCCCGTCGCCGATGAACAGGCGGGTTTGGACGAGGCTAATCGGCGGTCGGCCATCCCTGGCCAGGGTGCGGTTGGCGGCGGCGTGCATGTCGGGTGCGCTGTCGACCAGGGTGCCGTCGAGATCGAAGATAATGCTATCCAAGGCGGCGGTAACCGGGGTGGCGGTATCCGAAGCGGGTGTTTTCATCGACTGACGGCCACCTTGGGACGCCTGATTGTCGGCTCGGATACGGTGACTTTATCGAGGATCATAGGGTCGTTCCTGGTTCAGTTCCGCGGGAAGCTAGCCTGAGGTGACAGGCCTGTCACCTTTGGTAGCAAATGTTTATTTCAGCGCCGTGCGTGGCTGTGGCATGTTCTGCATGGCTCTATTTTTCTGTCACAATGGATCGACGACCCACCCGATGCCTCATCCAATAGCCGTGATAATCCTTGCTGCTGGCAAGGGAACCCGCATGCAATCAGATCTGCCAAAGGTGCTGCATCTGATCGCCGGAAAACCGATGATCAGCCACGTCCTGGCGGCGCTGGAACCGTTGCGCCCGGAGCGGAGTGTGGTGGTTATCTCGCCAGGTCAAGACGCCGTGATGGCGGCAGTAGCGCCCGCGACCATCGCCGTTCAGCATGAAGCACGGGGCACCGGTGACGCGGCCAGCGCAGCGTTGGACGCTCTTTCGGGGTTCGCCGGCACCGTGTTGGTGGCGTTCGGTGCCGATCCGATGATCACCACGGGGACGCTGCGGCGTATGGCTGAGGCCCGTGATCGGATCGATCCGCCGGATGTGGTGGTGCTGGGGTTTCAGACCGACGATGCTGGTCGATACGGTCGCCTGGTGCAGGACGCCGAAGGTCGCTTGGAGCGTATCATCGAGGTTTCCGAGGCCCACACGATCGACCGACCGGTCCGGCTCTACAATGCCGGCGTCATGGCTATTGATGGGGCTAAGCTGGCCGGGCTATTGGGCGGCCTGGATACCGGTAATGCCAAGGGCGAATACTATCTCACCGACATCGTTGCTATCGCGCGGGCGCAGGGCGGTCACGTCGCCGTCGTCGAGGCGCCGCAGATCGAGACCCTAGGCGTTGATTCGCGCGGCGATCTGGCGCGCGGCGAAGCGCTGATGCAACAACGTTTACGGACTGCTGTCATGGAATCTGGCGTGACCATGGTAGCGCCGGAGACGGTGTTCTTGTCGTATGATACGGTGATTGGGCGTGATTCAATTTTGCACCCGAACATCACCATCGGCCCCAAGGTCACCATTGGCGAGCGTGTGGTGATCAAGAGTTTCTGTCACCTTGAGGACGCCACGGTCGCCGACGGCGCGATTATCGGACCCTATGCACGTCTCAGGCCGGGCGCCGAGATCGGCGAGGGCGCCCATGTCGGCAATTTCGTCGAGATCAAGGCGGCGAGCATCGGCGCCGGCGCCAAGGCCAATCACCTCTCTTATATTGGCGATGCCAGTGTCGGTCCCGGGGCGAATATCGGCGCTGGAACCATCACCTGCAACCATGACGGCATTTCCAAGCACCGGACCGAGATTGGCGCCGGCGCGTTCATCGGCTCCAACACGGCGCTGGTGGCACCGATCAGCATCGGCGCCGGCGCTATTGTGGGCGCCGGCAGCACGGTCACCCAATCGGTCGAGGCCGACGCGCTGGTTGTGGTGCGCGGTGTCGCTAAACTAGTCCCCAACGGTGCCACCCGGTTTCGCTCCAAGCGTCCACGCGACAACAAAAAAGGTTAAGTCATGTGCGGCATCGTCGGAATACTCGGCAAGACCCAGGTCGCGCGCTCGATGGTCGATGCGCTGAAGCGTCTGGAGTATCGCGGCTATGATTCCGCCGGGGTGGCGACGATCAGCGACGGCGTCCTGGCCCGGCGCCGGGCCGAGGGCAAGCTGTTCAATCTGGAAAAGGATCTCGATGACGATCCGCTGGCCGGAGAAATCGGGATAGGCCATACCCGCTGGGCGACCCATGGCCGGCCGACGCTTAACAACGCCCACCCGCATACCGCCGGCCGAGTCGCTGTGGTGCATAACGGTATCATCGAGAACCATCAGGAAATTCGTGACGAGTTGCTGGCCCTGGGCGCGGTGATTGAAAGCGACACCGATACCGAAGTGGTCGCTCATCTGCTGGAACGACATCTCCAGGACGGGCTTGGCCCGGAAGCGGCAATGCGGGCGGTCGTCGAGCGGATCACCGGCGCCTACGCCTTCGTGGTCATGGTCGCCGGCTATCCGGACATGTTGCTGGCGGCGCGGCGGTCGTCGCCGCTGGCGATCGGCTATGGCGAGGGCGAGATGTTCGTCGGCTCCGACGCGCTGGCGCTTGCGCCGCTGACCCGCCGCATCGCCTATCTGGAAGATGGTGATTGGGCGGTTTTGCGCCGCGATGGGGTCGAGATCTTCGACGCCTCGGGCCAGTTAATGGAGCGCCGGGTGTCGTTGACCGAGGTGTCCGGCGCGCTAATAGGCAAGGGCAACCGGCGCCACTTCATGGAAAAGGAGATCTTCGAGCAGCCGGAGGTCGTTGGCTACACCCTGTTCCGTTATTACGACCCGACCAGCGGTACCATGGCGCTGCCCGACTTCCCGTTTGATCCGGCGGCCCTGCCGAAGCTGACCATCGTGGCGGCCGGCACCAGCTATTACGCCGGCATGGTGGCAAAATACTGGTTCGAGAGCCTGGCGTGTCTGTCGGTCGAGGTCGATATCGCCTCCGAGTTTCGCTATCGCAACACCGTGCTGCCCAAGGGTGGGGCGGCCTTGATGATCTCGCAATCCGGTGAGAGCTTGGACACCTTGATGGCGCTGCACCATGCCCGCGAACAAGGTCAGCATATCCTCGGTCTGGTCAACGTCCCTGAAAGCACCATCGAGCGTGAGGCCGATGTGGTCCTGCGGACCCTGGCAGGTCCGGAAATCTGTGTCGCCTCGACCAAGGCTTTCACCACGCAACTGGTGACTCTAGCCTGTCTCGCGGTCGCTTGGGGTCGGGCACGCGGCACATTGGACGAGGCGCGGGCGTCCGAGATCATGGTGGCGCTGGCGCATCTACCAGCGAATATGGCCGAGGTATTGGCCGACGAGGGACGCTGGAATTCCTGCGCCCATGAGCTGGCCCAGTCCCGTGACGTCATCTATCTCGGTCGCGGCTCCAACTATCCGATCGCCCTGGAAGGGGCGCTGAAGCTGAAGGAACTCAGCTATATCCATGCCGAGGGCTATGCCGCCGGCGAGATGAAGCACGGACCGATCGCGCTGCTTGAGGAAGGCGTCCCGGTGGTCATGGTCGCCCCGCATGACGAATGGTTCGAGAAAACCGCCTCGAACCTCAAGGAAGCCTTGGCGCGCGGCGCGCGCGTGGTGCTGCTCTCTGACAAGGAAGGCATCGCCAAACTAGGCGGCGAGGCCTCCTGGGCTTTCGAAATGCCCAGCGTCGACCCGGTGGTGGCCCCGCTGCTCTACACCTTGCCGGTACAGCTTTTGGCCTATCATACGGCGGTCGAAAAGGGCACGGATGTCGACCAGCCCCGCAATCTGGCGAAAAGCGTGACAGTCGAATAAAGTTCATTCCGGCTAAACTACCGAAGGGATGAGGCATGACCAAGCACTCGGGATTGACGCTAGGTGCGATCGCGATGGTCACCGGCGCCACCAGCGGCATCGGCGCTGCGTTGACGGAGGCGCTGCTGGCGCGAGGCTGCAAAGTGATCGGCGCCGGCCGGAATGCTGCTCGGCTGGAAGCAATGGTGGCGCGCCTGGGGGAGGCGTTCCATCCGCTCGTGCTCGACATCACCGACCCTGAGGCCACCGCACCGCTGCCCGATAGCTTGGCGTGACATTGCAATCTTGGTCAATAATGCTGGCCATGATGGCGGCGGCCGCGAGCGCTTCGACGATTGCGAAACGGGCGCGTTGGCAAGCATCGTGGAGACAAATATCACCGGGATGATCCGCGTCTCGAAAGCGATTATTCCCGGGGCGCTCGTGCGCGGCGGGGGCGATGTCGTCAATATCGGCTCGACCTCCGGCCATTTTGCGCTGGCCCATGACGCTGCCTATGTCGCCAGCAAATTTTCGATCAATGGCCTGACGCGCGCGCTGCGGGCCGATTATGAGGGGATGGGTCTGCGCGTCATTGAAGTCGCGCCCGGCGTTACCGCACCGGATTTGCCAAGGTTCGCTATAATGGCGAGGCTACCCGCGCCGAAGAATTCTATGAGCGCTTCCCCGCGGTTTTGGAAGCCGACGACGTTGCGCGAACGATTGTCTTCGCGCTGGAACAACCGCCCCACGTCACACTGGGCGAAATCCTCATGTTCCCTTCTCATGGTCGGAAATAGGCGCCAAGTCGGCGATTCAATTTTAACCGGCATTTCCCATTTGGAATGTCTCCGGCTAGCTGATCCGCGATAAGTTTGACGGCTAAGCCAGTCAGGTCAAGAGCATCGCCCGACTCGCGGTGCAGCAGCAAACCGCCATCCGAACTGATCGCTGGGCCCCGGAACAGAAATCTCACTGAAGGATCAAATTGCAGCCGCAACGGGCCTGATTTTGCTTCGCCCATCGCGTTCGCCATCAAACCCCGGCTCCGTCTCTCTTAAGTCACTGACTTTACGATATTAACCGAGCTTCGTGCCGAGTAAAGACCACATTCATATGGGTATCCGGGCTAAAACGACTTTGACTCGATCTTATCGAATGAAATGCCGGCGTCGATCTCGGGGATAAATTTGTTAAATGGGAGCGGTTTTACAACCTCGCCAGACCACACGGCGCCCACAACGGAAAGGTACCTTACGAGGCGCTCAGGGAAAGCTATAATTCGTCCTGTCCGTGTCTCGATCGTTCGTTCAGGTTACAGGCGGCACTAATAAGCCCGGGCTGGACCGCGAGGGTTCGAAATACGGCATGGATGAGTATACCGAGTTGAAATACATCCTGATGGACGACCTCGACGACTAAAGCGTGACTTGTGATTTTAGGAATAGCCGCCGAGGCCGTCGGACAGGGTCCCTCGGCTAACTTTCGTGGGCGGGCGCGACGTTGGGTATGCCGGCCATCAAGGAACCGGGTACGGTCTCGATCAACTCGTCGACCGTGAACATGCCGCCATCGTCATACTTGTGCATCGACCGCGATACCTCGCCGAAATAGTAGGTGTGGATGCGTGATTTTTCGGCGTGGAATAGTTGCCCGTTTACCTCAGCGGCAGCGTCGGTACAGAGATAGGCGACGATCGGTGGCACGAACTCCGGCCCCGGCATGGCCATGCGGCCATCGTATTCCGCTTGCGTCAGCAAACCGCTCTCCAGGCGCCGTTTCCAGCCGGCGATGACGGCGTCATTGACGGTCATGCGTGTCGCCGCCATCGGGCAGATAGCGTTGGCGGTGATCCCGTAACGCCCACACTCCCGCGCGATCGATCTCGTAAGGCCGATAATGCCGGCTTTCGCCGCCGCGTAGTTGCACTGTCCGATCGAGCCCTTGAAGGCGTCGGAAGAAAAATTGACGATCCGGCCGAAGCGCGCGGCGCGCATTGGCTTGATGGCATGGTGGCACATGTTCCAGTGCCCCTTCAGATGCACGTTGATGACAGAATCGAAGTCATCCTCGGACATATTCCAGATCATCCGCTCACGCAGCATGCCGGCGACGTTCACCACGAAGTCGATCTTGCCGAATGTTTCGGTGCATTGAAGGACCATGAGGCCGGCCGCTTCATACTCGGTAACGGATGAAGTGTTGGCGACCGCCATGCCGCCGGTGCTTTTGATCTCGTCAACGACATCGTCCGCCGGATGGCCGCCCTCGGCCTCGCCACTCCGACCGACGCCAGGGTCGTTAACGACCACGCTGGCGCCCTCATTGGCTAGTAACCGCGCAACCTCGCGCCCTATGCCGCGACCGGCGCCGGTCACGATGCCGACTTTTCCTTCTAGGTTCATTGGGTGTCCTCCTGTGTTATCCATCTCCGGCGTGCCGGGGGTAGTGGCGCGTCCCGCCCGAGCATGGCCATCTCGCGCCACGAGGTCGAGACCAATGCGCAGGGCGGTCCAATTGCACGGCAAAAGGCATTTCCGGCGACAGGACCCTGCCTTCCAAGTGCGGATCGTTCGGGGGTGTCAATGTTGATCGAGCTAACGTACATCCTGACGGGGCATGGATGACATGCGCGTTAGGGGGGCTTGGATCGGCTGGGTGGAGCGCCTTAGGCTCGATGCGGATGATCCACTGAACAGCACTTCAAGGAGCTGGATAATGGCCAACTACGACTACGATCTCATTACCATTGGCGCCGGCTCCGGCGGCGTGCGTGCCTCGCGCATGGCAGGGTTCTATGGGGCGAAAGTCGCGACCATCGAGGAAGTGCGGGAAGGCGGCACCTGCGTTCTGCGCGGCTGTGTGCCCAAGAAGCTCTTGGTCTATGGGAGCCATGTATCCGAGGAAGTCGAGGATGCCGCTGGATACGGCTGGACGATCAAAGGCCTTAGCCATGATTGGGCGGCGTTGATCGACGCCAAGGATCGGGAGCTTGACCGGCTACATGGGATCTACGTCAAGCTGTTGGAGAACGCTGGCGTTGACCGTTATCACGGGCGAGGCACGGTGGTTGATGCACATACCGTCGCGGTCGGCGACAAGCGGTTGACGGCCGAGCGGATCCTGATCGCGGTTGGCGGTTGGCCGACCATGCCGGACGTTCCGGGGATCGAAAACGCCATCTCCTCGAACGAGGCGTTGGACCTGCGCGAGCATCCCAAGCGTATCGTCGTGGTCGGTTCCGGTTATATCGCGGTGGAGTTCGCCGGGATCTACAATGGCTATGGCTCCAAGGTCGACCTGGTGTTTCGCGCTGATAAGGTGCTGCGTGGCTTTGACGAGGATGTCCGCGACACGCTGACCGACGAGATGGCCAAGAAAGGTATCAATATCGTCGCCAAGACCCTGCCGGAGCGGATCGAGAAAACCGGGTCGGGGGTTCGGGTGCATCTCAACAACGGCGAGGTTATCGAGGCTGACCAGATCATGTACGCTACCGGTCGGGCACCTAATACCAAAGGGCTTGGCCTGGAGGAAGTCGGGGTTGAGCTGACCCGCAACGGCGCCGTCAAGGTCGATGAATGGAGCCAGTCGAGTGCCCTCAGCATTTACGCGGTGGGTGATGTGACCGACCGGATCAACCTTACCCCGGTCGCTATTGCCGAGGGCCGGTGCTTCGCCGAGACGCTGTATAATAACAACCCGATGTCGGCTGATCATGCCGATGTGCCGAGCGCGGTGTTCAGCCAACCACCGATTGGCTCGGTCGGCCTACCAGAGCATGAAGCGCGTGAGAAATACGGTGAGATCGACGTTTATGTCGCCGGGTTCCGACCGATGAAATACACGCTGACCAACAATACCGAGCGCGGTATGCAGAAGCTGATTGTCGACCGGGCCTCACAGCGGGTGGTCGGTGCGCATATGATCGGTGTCGACGCGGCCGAGATTATCCAAGGGATCGGTATTGCGGTGAAGATGAGGGCCACGAAAGCGGATTTCGACGCCACGGTCGGTATTCATCCGACGGCAGCCGAGGAGTTTGTCACGATGCGCGACAAGCGACCCGAACCCGCGGGGGCGAAGGCGGCGGAATAGGTTTTTGCGGGCGTGTGAGGGATAACGCGCGCGCCCGCGCCCGACAAAGCCGTCACCGATAAAGCCATGGACCGTTCCGTGGCCTTCTGGTATCGATCGCCCGCACTTGGTTGCACTGGAATTGACCGGATACCGACGATGTTCTCGCGTAGGAATTTTGTAATTTTGGGCCTGCCGGCCTTTATGGCGGTGGAAATCTGTCGACGCTGATCTCAGCGTATTTGCGCTCGCGCGCATTGTTCAGTGCCTTTTCCACGCAACCAGACAGAGGGTCCCAGACCGGGTCTTAGCGCAATGGCTCTCGCTTTTCACAACACTCTGACGCGCCGCAAGGAAGCGTTCCAGCCAATCGATCCGAACCATGTCCGGATCTATGTCTGTGGCCCAACGGTCTATGATTACGCGCACATAGGCAACGCCCGACCGGTCGTCGCCTTCGATGTGCTGTACCGGCTGCTGCGCCATCTGTATCCGCGGGTCACCTATGTCCGGAACATCACCGACATTGATGACAAGATCAACGCCCGCGCCGCTGTGTCCGGCAAGACGATCCGTGAAGTGACCGACGTGACCGCCCGGGTCTTTCAGGAGGACATGGTCAACATTGGCGCCTTGCCCCCGGATCACGAGCCGCGCGCGACCGAGCATGTCGCGGCGATGATCGCGATGACCGAGACCCTGATCACCAAGGACCACGCCTATGCCGCCGAGGGTCATATTCTGTTCAACGTGCCGTCGATGGCGGAATACGGCGAACTGTCGCGGCGCAATCGCGACGAGCAGATCGACGGGGCTCGGGTCGAGGTGGCGCCCTATAAGCGCGACCCGGCCGATTTCGTGCTGTGGAAACCCTCGGACGCCGATACGCCGGGCTGGCAGAGCCCCTGGGGTTTCGGCCGCCCCGGCTGGCATATCGAATGCTCGGCGATGAGCCAGAGTTATCTCGGCGAGGTTTTCGATATCCATGGCGGCGGGCTGGATTTGATCTTTCCGCACCACGAAAACGAGATCGCCCAGTCCCGCTGCGCCTTCGGAACGGCGGGAATGGCCAATGTCTGGATGCATAACGGCTTTGTCACTGTCGAGGGTGAAAAGATGTCAAAATCGCTTGGCAACTTCTACACCGTGCACGACCTGCTTGAGGAATGGCCGGGTGAGGTCATTCGCTATGCCTTGTTGGCGGCGCATTACCGGGCGCCGCTAGATTACTCCAAGCAAGGTCTCACGGAGGCCAAGGCGGCTCTCGACCGGCTGTATCAGGCGCTGCGCGGCCCCCGCGAGGTGGGCTATCCGGTGAGTGGCGCCGGCGTGCTGGCGGCGCAAGTCGTGGCGGCATTGTCAGACGACCTCAACACCCCTTTGGCGATCTCCAAGCTGCATGAGATGGCCGGGGTGGTGAACAAATCAGCTGACGCTGTGGAGCAGGCGGCGGTACGGACGGCGATGCTGACCTCCGCCAAGCTGCTGGGCCTGTTGTGGAGTGACCCCGAGGTCTGGTTCCGGGGTGGTGCGGGCGTGGACGATCTCGACGAGGTCAAGATCCAACACCTCATCGAAGCCCGGACGACGGCCCGCACGTCGAAGGATTTTGCTGAAGCTGACCGGGTACGGGACACACTGAAGGCCATGGGCGTGGTGCTGGAAGACGGCGCCGGCGGGACGATGTGGAAGCGGGGTTGAAGTGAGCCTATTCTTGCTAAGCGGACATCCATCAACATCGTGAGGCCCTGCGAAATCGTCAGGCCTATTTTGGTGCCTTTAATGGCGTACCGCCGTCGCTTGCTGACCACTTCAACTTCCACTGCCTCTTCCCATCCTCCCCCATTCCCGCTAGAACCCGCGCACCCCATTCCGGCAGGGATTCCAGCGTCATGAGCGATGACAATCGCCTGTATCTTTTCGACACCACATTACGCGACGGCCAACAGACTGGTGGCGTCGACTTTAACGTTGCCGACAAGGCGGCGATCCCGCGGGCGCTCGACGAGATTGACATCGGTTACATTGAGGGCGGTTGGCCGGGCGCGAATCCGACGGATAACCGCTTCTTCGCCGCGCCGCTGGAATTGACCCAGGTCAAGCTCGTAGCGTTTGGGGTCACCCGGCGACCAGGACGCAGTACCGAGAATGATCCGGGCTTGGCCGAGGTGCTAGCGGCCAAGGCGCAGGCGGTCTGTCTGGTGGGCAAGGCCTGGGGTTTTCATGTCGATGTGGCGCTGGAGATCGAGCGCGACGCGATCACCCGCCTGATGATCGAAAGTGGTGATGACGAAGGCACGTGGACCACGATCGGTGCCTCGGCGAACATGATTGGCACCTCGATTAACGCGCTATCGGACGGTCTGGCCTACAAGCTGATGAAGGACGGCGTAAGCGCCGTCGAAGCCTGATTGATGGCCGGCACCAATCGCAGCCGCGGCATCGAAGGCGCCGAACAGCGAGGCCCGGCCATCATCTTGGTCGAACCGCAGCTTGGCGACAATATAGGGGCGGCGGCCCGGGCAATGTTGAATTGCGGGCTGATGGATATGCGGCTCGTTCAGCCCCGCGATGGCTGGCCCAATCCCAGGGCCGAGGCGATGGCTTCCGGCGCGCTGGTGGTGCTCGATCAGGCCAGGGTCTATCAAAGTACGGCCGAGGCGGTGGCGGAGCTTGATCTGGTGCTGGCGACTACGGCGCGCGAGCGGGATGTCTCCAGGGACGTGTTGACACCGCGCGCGGCGGCGGAACGGCTGCATCTCCATACAGCCAAGGGCGGCAAGACGGGGATCCTCTTTGGGCCGGAGCGCGCCGGGCTGGTCAATGACGACGCCATTCTGGCCGATGCGGTAATCAATGTACCGCTGAACCCGGGTTTCTCATCGCTTAACCTGGCCCAAGCGGTGCTTTTGGTCGGCTATGAGTGGTATCAGGCCTACGCGCCACAGGACTCCGAGACCACATGGGGTGACGCGCCGCCGGCGACGGTGGAACAGCGAGAGTATTTTTTCACCCGCCTCGAGGAGGAAATGGACACAGCGGGTTTCCTGTTTCCGCCGCATCTGGCGCCGACCATCCGCCGCAACATCCGCGCCATGTTCACCCGCGCGAACCTCACCGATCAGGAGGTCCGTACCATGCACGGGGTTTTGAGTGCGCTAATCAAACCGCGCAATCGCAACGCAGATAACGACACCTCGCAATAGAAGTCACACGGAGCGATAGGCCTCAAACGGGAATTTTTTGCTTGCGCTTAACCAACATTTTGAGGGCTTCCACGATCACCGAGAAGCCGACCGCGCAATAGAGATATCCGCGTGGAACGTGGAAATGCAGGCCGTCGGCGATCAACGCCATTCCAACCAGCAGCAAAAACGACAAGGCCAGCATTTTGGCCGTCGGGTGGGTGCTGATGAAGCGGCTGATCGGCCCGGATGCCGACACCATGACCACCATTGCCAAAATCACCGCGGCGATCATTACCCATAGATGCTCTGCCATGCCAACCGCGGTGACAACCGAATCAATTAAAAATACCAAGTCCAGCACGATGATCTGTCCAACGATGGCGGCGAAGCTCACGGTCGCGCCCCCGCCCCCGCCCTCGCGCTCCACCTCGCCCTCGACGGTGCCATGGATCTCGCTGGTGCCTTTGTAGATCAGGAACAGGCCGCCGGCGATCAGGGTCAGATCGCGCCAGGACACGTCCTGGTTAAGAATGCTGATGATCGGTTCGGTCAGCCCGACGATCCAGGCGATCATCGATAGAAAAACCAGTCTAAGCGCCAATGCCGCCCCAAGCCCGATCCGCCGCGCATTGGGACGTTGGGCCGCGGGAAGCCGGTTGGCGACGATCGAGACAAAGATGACATTGTCGATGCCGAGCACTATCTCCAGCAAGGTCAAGGTCAGCAGGCTGGCTCAGATTGTTGGGTCGCTCATCCACGCCATCGAGGGCTCCTCACCGAGGTAATTCTTCGGACTTTTCCGCGTTGATATTCTTAACTCGACAAAAGTCCAAGGACGAGCACCGATTTCTCCCGTCAGTGTTTGACTTTCCCGGCGCGAAGCCTATAGTGCGCCGCTTATTTCCGGGAACGTGGGGTGCTTGAAACGAGGCATCCCCGGCCAGCGGGTCCTACCGGGACAAAAACAATGGATCTTGGAGTCCACGATGGGTAATCGCATCGCCGCGAAGCATAAGATCGACCGCCGTTTGGGCGTCAATCTCTGGGGTCGCCCCAAATCACCGTACAACAAACGCGAATATGGTCCGGGCCAGCACGGTCAGCGCCGCCGCAAGCCGTCTGTTTTTGGCATTCAGCTGATGGCGAAGCAGAAGCTGAAGGGCTATTACGGCAATATCGGCGAGAAGCAGTTCCGCAAATACTATCGCGAGGCCGTGCGCCGTCGGGGTGATACCGGTGAGAATTTGGTTGGCATCCTTGAGTGCCGCCTTGACGCCGTGATCTATCGGATGAAGTTTGTGCCGACCGTGTTTGGCGCGCGTCAATTCGTCAGCCACGGCCATGTCAGTGTCAACGGCCGCCGCGTCACCATCCCCTCGTTTGTTTGCAAGGCAGGCGACGTGGTTTCGGTCAAGGAAAAGTCACGGGAAATCCCGATGGTAATCGAAGCCGTCGCCTCCTCGGAGCGCGATGCGCCTGATTATGTCCAGGTCGACTTTGCCAAGATGACCGGGACGTTCGTGCGCGAGCCGAAGCTTGAGGATGTGCCCTACCCGGTGCAGATGGAACCGAACTTGGTTGTTGAGTTTTATTCCCGCACCTAGTTGGTGCGACTGAATCTACCGAACGCCCGCGCTTGTCGCGGGCGTTTGCGATGCTTTTTTAAGACATACAACGCTAGCTTCGACTCACGAGAAATTATCGACTTGTTGTCACCCATTATGTCGGCCCATGAGCGTATCGGCGGCAGCTGGGCGCAGCGCTACTTGATCGAATACACTCTGGTCGCGGCGCTTCTAAGGGTCGGGCGCGCCGACGGTGCTCGCCTGATGCTTGCCGCCCGGCGGCCGATTAAGATCGCGTCCCCGGCGCTAGCCGGATTGGCTACCTAAACCCGGCGTTGGTTAGACGATCAGCCTGGCTAGGCCTTCGACGATCTCGGTGTTTGGGGTTCGGGAAAGTAACTCCGGCGGGACCTTCAGCTTCGAGGAGCGGTTGCCACCGCCGAGAATCACGAAGGTGCGCCGCATAACGTCGCCATCGATCCACAACGGCAGATCCTTCGGCAGGGCCAGCGCAGTGACGCCGCCGATCTCCATCCCAGTCACCGTCTTGGTCTCTTCGGCGCTGGCGAAGGACACTTTGCGGGCACCGAGTTTCTTTCTGACGGTGTGATTGACGTCGAGCCGATGAGTCGCCAGCACGACGCAGGCGGCAAACTTGGCCTCGCCGGTCTTTGAGCGAACCACAATAGTATTGGCCGAATCAGCCGGCTCAACACCATAGCGTTCACAAAACACCGTCGTGTCCGCTAGATCCGGATCGCAATCCCAGACCTCGAAATCAAGGCCCGAGGCCTCTAGGATGGTGCGGATTTTGGGCAGGGTGTCGGTCATAGCTGACTCTCAATTGAGCGTGAGGTGGCCCTATTCCGGCGTTGGCACTGGCGCCGGTGGGTTGGCCTGACGATCGCGTTCGATGATTCCGAGCAATAGGGCGGCAAGGCCGAACAGAGTGAGCCAGATCGCCCTGGTCCAAGGCACGAACAGTTCGATGGAGAGAATTCGGTTGGGGGTGTCGCGCAGATACAGTACCGGGAAGGTAACCCCGGGCGTCAGATGGCGTCGATCAGACTCAAGAATACCGTGCACCTTGCCCTCTGGCAGATCGAGGAGACGGACGGCGTAGCGGGCATAATCGTCCGATGGGGCCTCGACCGAGATAATCTGGGCGTCGCTCACACTGGCGCCGGTCAGAAACGCGACATGGTGTTGGCCGAAGAACAGGGCGCCGGCAAAGGCCAGACCCGCGACAACAAGCAACATCGTCGGGGTCGGTTTGAGCAACCGCTTGACGAAGGAAAGCCGTAGGGGAACTTCCGAGGGCGCCATGGCCGGGCAATCCACCTGTTGAGTTACATTAATCGAATATCGAAAGGGCCGCGCGACGGCGGCCCCTCCTAATAGCGTTTTGCGCCACACCTTAAGCGTTGACGGCGGCGGTGACGCCTTTTTGCTCCAGCAGGTCGGTCAGCTCGCCGGTTTCGTACATCTCGCGGATAATGTCGCAACCGCCGACGAACTCCCCCTTTACATAGAGCTGCGGAATCGTTGGCCAGTCGGAGAACGACTTGATTCCGTCGCGGACTGCCGGATCCTCAAGCACGTTGAGAGTGCTAAATTTGATCCCCAGATGGGTCAGAACCTGAACCACGGCGGCGGAGAAACCACATTGCGGGAAAACCGGCGTGCCCTTCATGAACAAGAACACGTCGGAACCATTGACCTCGGTCTGGATGCGTTCGCGCGTTGCGTCGTCAAGCATAGTGAATGTCCCCAGAGATTTCTGTTTCGGGCGTCAGGCGTCAGGCGCGGCGGTTTGCAGGGCCAGGGCATGAAGCTCGTTGCCCATCCGACCCTTTAGCGACGCGTATACCATTTGATGCTGCTGTACACGGGTTTTGCCAACGAATGCCGCCGACACTACATGGGCGGCGTAGTGATCGCCATCACCGCGCAGATCCTCGATCGTGACTTTCGCGTCCGGAAAGTCTTCCAAGATCAAGCTTTCAATTTCTCCGGCGTTCATCGCCATGGCGATCGTGTCTCCTTGGTCACTTTCAAGCACCCTGCATATAGGCGGGAAGCCAACCTTCGTGGCACAATCTTAACACGTCCAGGGATATGGAGTCATCGGGTCTAAGAGTCAACCGGTCGTCACTGGTGGTTTTGCCGATGATCCGTGCCGAAACGCCTGCGGTTCCGGCCTTGTCAACGATCGCCGAGGCATCGGACGTGGTCAACAGATAGCGCGCTTGATCCTCGCCAAACAGGAATCCATACAACGGCGCATCGCCGGATAACGTCAATGCAACACCGAGGCCCTTGGCCGCCAGTGCCATCTCGGCCACCGCAACCGCGATACCGCCATCCGATATATCGTGGCAGGCGGTGACCCGGCCGTCCTGGATCAAGCCGCGAACAAAATCGCCATTGGCTTTTTCGGTATCCAGGTCGATCGGAGGCGGTGCGCCGACTTCCTGGCTGGCGATCTCGCGCAGATAAACCGACTGACCAAGCCATCCGATGGTCTCGCCAATCAGCACCAAGGTCTCGTCCGCTCCCTTGAGCGCGATAGTGGCGTGTTTCGAAACATCGTCAAGCACGCCTACGCCGCCGATCACTGGGGTTGGCAGGATCGCCTCACCATCGGTCTCGTTGTAGAGCGAGACATTACCGGACACGACCGGAAAATTTAGGGCCAGGGATGCCGCCCGCATGCCGGCGATGCAGCCGACGAATTGGCCCATGATGCGGGGCCGCTCCGGATTGCCGAAATTCATGTTGTTGGTGAGCGCTAGTGGCATCGCGCCAGTCGCCGTCAGATTGCGCCAAGCCTCGGCGACCGCCTGGGCACCGCCGACTTCGGGATCAGCGACGCAATAGCGCGGCGTGCAGTCGACGGTCATCGCCAGCGCTTTGTTGGTGTCGCGTACCCGCACTACCGCCGCGTCACCGCCCGGCCGCACGATCGTATCATTCATGATCAGATGATCAAATTGCTCCCAAATCCAGCGGCGACTGGCGAGATCGGGGCAGGCGATCAGGATGGCGAGAGATTGTGAAAGCGAAACCGGTTCGGGGATATCCTTGGTGGCAAGAATTTCCTGCGGCGGAGTTACTTCCCACGGTCGGTCGTATTCCGGGGATTGGTCGACCATCGGATCGATAGGAATGTCGGCCTGTACGGCGCCGTCCTTGTTGATCACCAGCCGACCGGTCGTGGTAAGGCGGCCGATCACCGCGAAATCTAAGCCCCAGCGTTCAAAAATTGCCCGTGCCTGGGCCTCGGCCTCCGGCTTTAGCACCATGAGCATTCGTTCCTGACTTTCGGAAAGCATGATCTCGTAGGCCGTCATGGCTTCTTCGCGTACCGGCACCGCATCGAGATCCAGCGCCATGCCGAGGCCGCCCTTGCCGGCCATCTCGACAGCCGACGAGGTGAGGCCCGCCGCGCCCATATCCTGAATGGCGATGATCGCATCCTCGGCCATCAGCTCCAGGCAGGCTTCCAGCAGCAATTTTTCGGTGAACGGGTCGCCGACCTGCACCGTCGGGCGTTTTTCTTCGGCACCCTCGGAGAATTCAGCCGAGGCCATGGTCGCCCCATGGATGCCGTCCCGCCCGGTCTTGGCGCCAACATAGATAACCGGGTTACCGGTACCAGCGGCGGCGGACAGGAAGATCCGGTCGGCCGGCGCCAGCCCTACGGTCATTGCGTTGACCAGGATGTTGCCGTTATAAGCGGCGTGAAAGTTGACCTCTCCGGCGACTGTCGGCACGCCGATGCAATTGCCGTATCCACCGATCCCGGCGACCACACCGGCGACCAGATGTCGGGTCTTGGGATGATCCGGGTCGCCAAAACGCAAAGCATTCAAATTGGCGATCGGTCGGGCGCCCATGGTGAACACATCGCGCAGGATGCCGCCAACTCCGGTTGCCGCGCCCTGATAGGGCTCGATGAAGCTGGGGTGGTTGTGGCTCTCGATCTTGAAGACCACGGCTTGGCCATCGCCGATGTCTATCACCCCGGCGTTTTCTCCGGGGCCCTGAATCACTTGCGGGCCCTCGGTTGGCAGGGTCTTTAGCCAGCGTTTCGAGGATTTATACGAGCAATGCTCCGACCACATGGACGAGAAGATGCCAAGCTCGGTCAAGCTCGGCTCACGGTCGAGGATTTGAAGGATGCTGGTGTACTCTTCCTCGGACAAACCATGCTCGGTGGCTTGCTCAAGAGAAATGGTTGCGTTTGGCAAGGTCATGACAGCGCCTTTACCAGACCGTCAAACAGTGCTTGGCCATCGGTCCCACCGACGGCCGGGTCGGTGGCGTTCTCCGGATGTGGCATGAAACCAAGCACCCGGCGGTTTGCATCCAGGATTCCGGCGATAGAGCGGGCCGAGCCGTTCGTATTGCCCTGGGCTGTGGTCTCGCCATCGGCATCGACATAGCGAAACACCACTCGGTCCTCGCCTTCAAGCTGGTCGAGGGTCGTTTGATCAGCGACATAGTTGCCATCGTTATGGGCAACCGGGACCGAAATACATTGACCGGGTTGGTAACCCGCAGTGAACAACGACGCGCTGGTCTCGACGCGGATATGCAGATTGCGGCAGATGAATTTGAGGCCGGCATTGCGCATCAGGGCACCCTGCAGCAGCCCGATTTCGGTCAGCACCTGAAATCCATTGCAGACACCAAGAACCGCCACGCCGGCACTGGCGCGTTCGACCACCGTCCGCATCGCTGGCGCGCGCGCCGCCATGGCGCCCGCCCTGAGATAGTCGCCATAGGCAAAGCCACCGGGAACGACGATCAGGTCGACCTTGGGGAACTCGGTTTCAGTGTACCAAACGAAGTGTGGTTCCTGGCCCGAGGCGCGTTTGATGGCCATCGCCATGTCACGGTCGCGGTTGGTGCCAGGGAAGACGATGATGGCTGATTTCATGAGGCGGTACGAGCTTCCGGGCCGGGCGAGATTAGGCGGAACCTACGCAAGGTGGTTGGTCATTGCAAGACAGCGAAAAGTGCCAGGAGAAGCTATTGAAATGTCGCGAGGCTCTAGAAGCAGGAACTGCGGTTGAACGCGGGTTGGTCCGTGGTATAGACGAATCGTCAGTGGGAAAAGCGGCTTGTGGGAATTCACACACCTGGAGGCAGGAGCGCTAGCTATGTTTTATCGATATTAACTAGAAGAATTCCATGCGGCGTTTGAAGGCGGCCTTGTCGGCCACCCTGTTCGGTCTTGGAATTTTTAGCCTCGGTGCTTTTGATTTCGGCGGCGGGGTGTCGATCTCGGCGTAAACCGTCGGCACCGCGAATTGGGTTTTCTCAAGGTATAGAGAGATCGTTTTCCGGATTGGAACCAATGGTCGTCCTTCGGCAAGTTCAGGATAAGGTGGATCTATGGTCGAATAGGCGCTTTACTCATTTGACATCCCAAAAAATACCCCCTCATCCTGAGTTTGCCGAAGGGCTGTGTTGCTAAATCGGCTCGCCCGCAAGGCGATGGTGGCGGAACTTGGCGACATACCATAAAATTGATGGTGGGGTCGTGCCGGTCGTCGGTGCTCTTGCGCCGCCGCCGCCCTTTTCCTGAAGCAATGCGTGGCCCGGGATAGCGGAGAGTCCGTCATCAGTTTCAACTTCATCTTCATGCTGACTGCCAATGACAGCACCATTCCCGATGCCCGTGCGCAGCTCGGAGAGGTGCTGGCCGGTGGCGCGCGGCATATCGGTTTTAAGGATGTCGGACTGCCGTTGAGTGAGCTGAGGGTGCTGGCCGATGAGATCCGGGCCGCCGGTGGGCGTTCTTATCTGGAAGTGGTGAGCCTTGATTCTGACAGTGAGTTGGCTTCCGCTGAGGCTGCGGTGCGTCTGGATGTGGATTGTTTGCTCGGCGGCGTTCGGGCGGCTGAGGTGGTGGATATTATCGGCGCCAATCCGATTCGCTATTTTCCGTTTCCTGGCACCATTACCGGCCACCCCAGCGTGCTGAAAGGCTCGATCGAGGAGATCGCCGAGAGCGCACGGGCACTGACCGCCCTGGAAGGGGTACACGGCCTCGACCTGCTTGCCTATCGGTTCGATGGGGACGTGCCGGCGCTGATGGGGGCGGTCTGCGAGGCATCGGCCAAGCCGGTTGTGGTTGCCGGTAGCATCGATCGCGAGGAACGGGTGCGGGCAACGGCGATGGCCGGCGCGGTCGGGTTTACGGTCGGCACGGCGGCATTGTCCGGAGAGTTTCCAGCCGAGGGCGCGGGATTGGCGGCCCAGGTTCGCTCGATCCTAGCGATGACCACCCGGGCCGGTCAGGTCTCCACCGCCCCACGGCGGATCGCTCTGGTCGCCCATAATGCGCGTAAATCCCAACTCGAAGCCTGGGTGGGCCGTCATGTCCGGGTGCTGAAGCACCAGCGCCTAGTCTGTACCGGTGGCACCGGCGCCCTGCTCCGAGACGCCCATCCGAGTCTAGCGATCCACCGTCTGCAGCGCGGCACCATGGGGGGCGACCAACAGCTCGGTGCGATGGTGGCGACGGGTGAGCTCGACGCAGTGATTTTTTTCGCCGATCCTCATGCAAGCTATTCAAACGACGTCGACCTGATTGCGCTGACCCGTCTGGCGATCATGCACGACACCCCCATCGTTTGCAGCCCGGCGGCCGCTGATCTGGTGGTGATGGCTTGCCAGGGCGTGGGCGGTAATAGCCGTTAGTCGGTGCTGCAGGCTGCTGCCTTCGTGGCGCTTTGGGTGGTTAAATTGAGTGTGATTGGTATCCTGTTCCCGATCTTTATCGCCTTGTGCGTGCCATTCAGAATTCATATCGCCCGTTGGTTCGAGGATAAGGATCTCGAGGTTCTTGACGATTTCGATCCGACGCGGCCGTTATAGGGCGCGACTTCAGGGGGCACCAGGCTTGACCACATGCTCCACCTCACAGCGGAACTGGTTCGCCGCCGCCCTCAGTCAATCGGCATCCAGCAGGCTGATGTCGATGCCGGCCCTGTTAGACAATCGGTACCCGTTTGGCGGCGATCGCAGCGGGCGAGATGATGTCCATCTTCAGCGGCACGTGCCAGCGTTCGGTATTGCGGATTTTTGGTGGCGCATTGCGGACCTCGCCGCCATCGATGACAAAGCCCTCGAAGCCCTTGTCCATCACCTTGTTGCAGCGATCCACATAGATTGGAAAGCCGCCGATATAGGGCATGAAGACCCTGGGGCGACCCGGAATATTGGCGCCGACATACCAGGAACTACAGGTTGAGCGCAGGGAGATTTTGGCGACCTCGTTCACATGATCGACCCAATCATTTTCGTCCTGCAACACTGGCTCGATGGTCTTGGCGCCGATGTCGCGCATATGGGCGAAACAGTCGACCATCCAATCGGCGTGTTGCTCGATCGACTGAATCATGCTGGCCAGCACCGAGGGGCTGCCCGGCCCGGTGATCATGAAAAAGTTAGGGAACCCGTTGGTCGATAGCCCGAGATAGGTGCGCGGCCCGGCCTCCCATTTCTTGGTCAGGGTCAGGCCGTCGCGCCCGGTGATTTTGATTTTCTCGAACGATCCGGTCATCGCTGCAAATCCAGTGGCGCAGATGATCACATCAACCTCATGCTCCTCGCCATTAACCACTAGGCCGGTACGAATGATCTGTTCGATCGGCGCCTTGGAGACGTCGACAAGCCTTACATGCGGCTGGTTATAGGTCTCATAATAGCCGGTATCGACACACAGCCGTTTGCAACCGAAGACATTGTCGGGCGACAACAGGGTGGCGGTCGCCGGATCCTTGACGGTCTTGCGGATCTTGCGCCGGGCGAACTCGGCGATGGTGTCGTTGGCTTCCTTCTCGAACAACAAATCCCCATAGGCGCCAAGAAACGGCAGGCCGCCGCGGACCCAGGATTCCTCGTATTGTTGCTCGCGTTCCTCCGGCGTGGCGTCGAGAGCGGACTCGGCGTTGAACAGAAAATACACGCCCGTTGGCCGCATCCGCGCCTTGGCCCGGAACTCTGGGTAATCGGCCTTCACTGCCGCCTCAACCTCCGGGTCGAGTTTGGCGTTCCTGGCCGGCACGGTATAGCTCGGTGAGCGTTGGAACACGGTTAGCGATTTCGCCTGTTCAGCGATAATCGGGATCGCCTGGATCGCCGAAGACCCGGTGCCGATGATTGCCACCCGCTTGCCGCTCAGATCGACCCCTTCATGCGGCCATTCGCCGGTGTGATAGATCTGTCCCTGAAAATCCCCGATCCCGGCGAAGTCCGGTCGATTGGCGGCCGAGAGACAGCCAACCGCCATCACACAGAACTGCGCGCTCACCCGGTCGCCCTGATCAGTCTCGACGCTCCATCGCTGGGTGGCTTCGTCGAAGGTCGTGGCGGTGACACGAGTATCGAACTGGATGTCTTGGCGTAGCTCATAGCGATCCGCGACATGGTTGGCATAGTCCAGAATCTCCGGTTGCGGCGAATATTTCTCGCTCCAGCTCCATTCCTGGTCCAGCGCGTCATCAAAGGAATAGGAATACTGCATGCTCTCGACGTCGCAGCGCGCGCCTGGATAGCGGTTCCAGTACCAGGTCCCGCCGACTCCGCCACCGGCCTCGTAAACCCGAGCGGAGAAGCCGAGCTTGCGCAGGCAATGCAACATGTACATGCCGCCAAAGCCGGCCCCGACGACGACGACGTCAAAGCGGGCGGTTCCCGGGTCGCGCGAGGCAGGCTTGGGGGCGGCGGTGGGAATTGTGTCGGGCATGCCTGGGGTCCGGTCTACACTGATGTCGAGAAACAGCGAATTTTGGCGAGGTCCGGCGCCCTTGGCAAGGGAGCAGCGGGTTTACCCGACCCGGCAGACACCATAAATCACCTGTATGTCTTTGGCGAATTCAGGATGGTCGGCCAGATACGGCATCGGATCCGAGATATGCACCATGGTCCAGCCACCCTCGGCCTCCAGGCGGGTCAGCGTATCGGCGTAGCGCCGGCTCTCGAAGAAGTCGTCGCGGCTGGTGAAGACCACGACGCCGCCAGGCCGGATCACCCGCTTCCATTCCCGGAACAACGGCTCCTCGCGCACATAGGTAAGCACGCCGACGCACAGCACCCCGTCGACCCCAGCATCTTCGAACGCTAGCGGTTGGTTGAGATCCGCCGTTTCCAACCGGTCATAGATCCCCTTGGTTCGGGCGACCTCCAGGCTGGCCTTGGACATGTCGATCCCGCTGATCACCCCGCCGGCACCTGCTTTGCGCAATGCGGCCCCGGTCATGCCGGTCCCGCAGCCGCAATCCAGGATCATGGCGGTCTTCAGGTCCGGGAGGTGTTTCGCCAGGAATCTTGCGGCCTGCTCCGGTGCTTCATAGCCCCAATTCGAGAGCTGTTCGTCATAGTTTGGCGACATCGTGTCATAGGTTTCCGCGTTCGCCTTGCCGTCCAGCGATACATCGCCGTCGCCGCGGATAACCTTGTCATGACTTACCATATTCGCCTCAGTATTGGTTTGGGGAGGAGACGTTAACCTACCGGACGGCGACGGTTTGTCAAAATTGCCGACGGTGGATATGCATCACCACATTACCCGTATAGGCCGGCGTCCGGCATTCGACCCGTAACCTTCGCGTCGCGATGGTTACGGGTCGAAACCTGAAGCGTTTCGACTTGGTGAATGTCGGAAAATAAGAGAGGCGAGCGGATTATGCTCCGTTACTCGTCACGCGGAAGATCCACAAGCGTCGGTCCTGCCGTTCGTCAGGACGACGCGTTTACACCCGACCGCGCCGCCGACGCGTCCAACTTATCAACCTAACTCCCCCACATTCCTTGACAATCCGGGTTCCGCGCCCTATGCCACCGCCAACTCCAGAAATACGCGCGGATACAGGGGGAAACGGCGATGAGTCTTGATTTTGAATCGAAGGTCTTCGAGACCCAAGTGATCACCATGGGCGACACCAAGGAGCGGATCGTCGCCGGTGGCCGAAATTTGTTTCCTCTGCTGCCCAAAGCATTTGACGGCATCAAGCAGATCGGTGTGATCGGCTGGTCGTCCCAGGGTCCGGCGCAGGCGCAAAATCTGCGAGAATCGCTCGAGGCTACCGACATTAAAGTGGTGGTTGGGCTGCGCGAGGGTTCCAGCTCGATGGCCGAGGCCGAAAAAGTCGGCTTCACCAAGGCCAATGGTACGCTTGGAGAGATGTACAAGGTCTGCGCCGGGAGCGATTTGGTGCTGCTGCTGATTTCCGATGCGGCGCTGGCGCAGAACTATCAGCCGATCTTCAAAGCGATGCGCCCGGGTTCGACCATTGGGCTGTCGCACGGGTTCATCCTCAGCCACCTGCAGAGCGTCGGCGAGGATTTTCCCAAGGACATGAACGTCATCGCGGTCTGCCCCAAGGGCATGGGCCCGTCGGTGCGCCGGCTTTATGAGCAGGGCCGTGAGGTCAATGGGGCCGGCATCAACAGCTCGTTCGCCGTGCACCAGGACGTCAACGGCAAGGCGACGGATTACGCGCTCGGCTGGTCGGTTGGCCTGGGTTCGCCCTATACCTTCCAGACGACGCTGGAATCCGAGTACAAATCCGATATCTTCGGCGAGCGCGGCATTCTGCTGGGCGCCGTTCACGGCATCGCCGAAAGCCTTTATGCCCGCTTCATCGGTCAAGGCATGACCAAGGAAGACGCCTATACCAACACGTCGGAGTCGATCACTGGCCCGATCTCCAAGACTATCTCACGCTCCGGCCTGATGGCGGTCTACGAAGAGTTGGACGACGCCGAGAAGGCTGCCTTCAAGCGGGCCTATTGTGCCTCGTACCACCCGGCCCGGGAGATTTTGGAAGAGATCTATGACGACGTCGCTTCGGGCAACGAGGTGCGCAGCGTGATCCAGGCTTCGAACCGCTTCGACCGCTACCCGATGGGCAGGATCGACACCACTGACATGTGGCAGGTTGGCGAGAAGGTGCGCGCCAACGAAAGCCGCAACTATGTCCCGATCAACGGCGAGACGGCTGGTGTTTACATGGCCACCATGATGGCTCAGGTCGATCTGCTGACCGACCGCGGTCACCCGTATTCGGAGATCGCCAATGAGTCGATCATCGAGGCCGTGGACAGTCTCAACCCTTACATGGACTTCAAGGGCGTTTCCTACATGGTCGATAATTGCTCGACCACGGCGCGCCTTGGCGCCCGCAAATGGGCGGCCCGCTTCGACTACAACCTGAAGCAGCAGTCCTACGCGGCGATGGACGCTGGCGATAAGGTGGACGAGAGCCTGTTCGACAAGTTCGTCAACAGCAACATCCATCAAGTCCTGAAAGTCTGCGCCGACCTGCGCCCGTCGGTGGATATCTCGGTGGTGAACACGCACCGGGGATAAGCTTGGCGACAATGATTGAAGGCGGCCGCCACCTGGCAACGGGTGGCTGCCGTTTTCGTTTGTGGGCCCACATATTGCGACCTCTTGTGCGGAAGTGATTTAATATATGACGGCCGCTCACCCTGGAGAGTTTTGCAGGGATAGCCGTGACGGCTGGTGTTCGGTGTAGCGTCGTACCTTTGCCCACGAACCGTGCAAAGGCCTGCGGGCGGGAACGCCACATTGCGAATGTCGACCGAAACCTGATGAACGGATCCAGCCGATGCCCGCCGACACGACCCAGAGCAATGCGCCGGAAATTGATGGCGAAGAGATCCTTGCCGGCATTCTGGACTGGGTTGAGGAGGAGACGCCGTCGCATGACGGGGCGGCGGTGAACCGATTGGCCGATCAGGTTCAGGCGGTCTATCAGGCCTTGGGGACGGTGATTGAACGCACGCCGGGGCGTGATGGCTTTGGCGATATCCTGCGGATTCGTACCCCCGGCCGTGACAGCTTGGCACCGGGATTGCTGGTGCTTTCGCATATGGACACGGTGCACCCCCATGACACCAAGCAAGAAGCCTTGGTGGTCCGCCGCGAGGGTGATGTGATGTACGGGCCGGGCATCTATGACATGAAGTCCGGGGCCTATCTGCCGTATTACGCCTATCGCCACATGCTGCGCGTCGGCGCCAAGCCGAAAATGCCGGTGACCTTCATGCTGGTTTCCGAAGAGGAGGTCGGCAGCCCGACCAGCCGCGCCTTGATCGAGGAAGAGGCCCGCAAGGCGAAGTATGTCCTGGTCACCGAACCGGCTCGGGACGGCGGCAAGGTGGTAACCGCGCGCAAGGGGGTGGCGCGTTTCACCCTCTCGATCACCGGCCGGCCGAGCCATGCTGGGGTCAACCATCCCGAAGGTCGCAGTGCGATCCGCGAGATGGCCCGCCAGGTCCTCGATATCGAGGCGATGACCGATTATGAGCGCGGGGTAACCACCAATGTCGGCTTAATTCAGGGCGGCACCGGGGTGAACGTGGTGCCGCGGGACTGCACGGCGGAGATCGACATGCGGGTAACCACGGCCGAGGATGGCGAAATCTTCTGCCAGAAGATGCTAACGATGAAACCCTATGATCCGGATGTCACGCTAATGATTACCGGTGGGATGAATCGTCCCCCGTATGAATGTGAGCCAGGGACCATGGCGCTGTTCGAGCACGCGCGCCGGTGCGCCGCCGATGTCGGCTTCGAGCTTGAGGCGGTGCCCATGACCGGCGGCGGCAGTGACGGAAACTTCACCGCCGCGCTCGGCGTGCCAACCCTCGATGGTCTGGGTGCTGATGGCATGGGGGCGCACACCCATGATGAACAGATTTACATTTCCTCTCTGGAGCCCCGCGCCAGGATGTGGGTTCGGTTGTTCGAGACTCTGGAATAGCGGTGGTGGGCGCTGGATACCACCATCCTTGGATCACGAGCCCGCTTGATCCGCCGTGCCGGGCAGGTTTGCCACGACGCCGGGCCAAGCTGGCGGCAGACTTCCAACCAATTACCAATCACTAGAGAAGAGGCGAGGGAATATGGGGCGGATTGAAGGAAAGATCGCGATCGTCACCGGCGGCGCCAATGGTATCGGCCGGGCTGTTTGCCGACGTTTCGTCGAGGAGGGGGCCATCGTCACGGTCGCCGATGTCAATGTCGACCAGGGCCAGGCATTGGCTGCTGAACTGGGCGGTGAAGCTGGATTCATCGCGCTGGATGTGCGGAGCGAGCAGGGCTGGCAATCGCTTATCGATGCGGTGCTGGCGCGTCATGGCCGGCTCGATGTGCTTGTCAACAATGCCGGTATTCTGGCGACTACCCAGCATCAATCGATTGATGATATCGGTATCGATGAGTGGCGTGCGGTGCAGGCGGTCAATGCCGAGGGGGTGTTCCTTGGGTGCCGGGCCGGAGTTAAGGCGATGAAGCTGGGCGGGGGAGGCTCAATCATCAACCTTTCGTCGATCGCCGGTATCATTGGAACACCGCAGATCGTCGCCTATGGCGCATCGAAGGGCGCGGTGCGTCAGATGACCAAGTCGATTGCCATTGATTGCGCCCGCAAGCGCTATGGCATCCGCTGCAACTCGGTTCACCCCGGTTTGATTGATACCGATATGGGAACCGAGTCGATGGGCATGGGCGGCGGCGATCCGGCGGAGAATCTGAAGACGCGGGTCGGGGCAACGCCGATGGGCGAACGAGGCGAGCCGTTGGATATCGCCAACGGCATCTTGTTCCTGGCCTCGGATGAGGCGAAGCATATGACCGGGGCCGAGCTTGTCATCGACGGCGGATTGACGGCGATCTGACACCGCCAATACGGACCGGATAGCCCGGCTGTTCGGGGCGGCTGTCTGGTCTACGCTTTCAAAGACGCATCAATGTCGGCGGCTAATGCGCGAGCCCGGATGGCTTGCTCCTCTGCCATCTGGCTGCACAGACCGGTGTATCGCGTCGGATCGAGCATGGCGTCGATCTGGCCGCGTGAAAGATGGCTGTTAAAACGCGGGTCCGCCACCAGCAGATCTCTAAAGCTCTGGTCGCCGTCGGTCACTTGGGCTGCGTCATAGACGATGTCGTGGGCTTGCTGCCGCCCGACATGCTCACCAAGTGCTAGCATGATCGGCTCTGCCATGATCAGCCCCTGGGTCAGGTCGAGATTGGCACGCATTCGCTCTGGCTTGAGGACCAGCCCTTCGGCGAGGATGCGCACCCGCTCCAAGGTATCGCCCATCAATGAGCAAACCTGATTTTGCGCGTATCGCATCATCAGCGAGGTTTGGCGGTTCGCCTCGTGTTCGGTCATGACCGTCTCCAGCGCCAAGGGCACCATCGTTCGGATCTGCGCCGCATAGGCCATGATGTCCTGGGAGAAATGTGGGTTGCGCTTTTGGGGCATGGTGCTGCTACCGACGGTGCCGGGGGAGATCGGTTCTTCGACCTCGCCGAATTCCTGCTTCATGCCGGTATAGATCTCGTTGGCAAATTTGCCGCAGGTCGCCGCCAAGAGAGCCAGCAGCATCACATGCTCTGCCAGGTGATCCATGATGCTGCGCGCTGGTACCGGCATCGCCGGCATGTCGAGATGGGCGGCCATCCGAGCCTGTACCTTCAAACCTTGGTCACCGAAGGAGGCGACCGTGCCGGCGGCGCCGCCTAACAGCGCCTGGAAAACCCGAGGCTCGCACGCCCTGAGGCGTTCCACATGGCGGGCGAACTCATCGATCCAGATAGCGACCTTGAGGCCATAGGTAGCCGGCACCGCGTGTTGACCATGGGTGCGGCCCGGCAGCGCCATGTCCTTGGAGCGTTCCGCTAGATCGGCGAGTGGCCGTAGAATAGCGCTAATCTGGCCGAGGAAAATACGGTGCGCTTTCCTGAGTTGCAGCAGGTCGCCGGTCTGGGTGATGTTCTGGGTGGTGGCGCCCCAATGCACATAGTTGCCGGCGTCGCCGTCGCAAAGGCGTGCCAATTCCCAGACCAGCGGCACCAGCGTGTGGGCGGTGCGGGTAAAGCCCTCGGTGAGGCGCTCACGGTCGAACAGCTGGAGATCGCATTTACGGACAATTTCGTCGGCCGCGGCCGCTGGAATCATCCCAAGTTCCGCCTCCGCCTTGGCCAATGCCGCCTCGACGTCGAGCCAAGCCTGCCAGCGCGCGTCCTGGGTGAACAATACCGCCACACCGGGGTCGGGGACCCGCAACGATGTTGGGTTGTCTTGCTGCATGGTGTTGTTTTCCGTCCTTAAAGGCGTTGCTGGTTCAACGCGGTGATTATCTCGGGTACCGAATGATTATGCCTGATCCGGATTGCGTTTGCGCAGCAAGATCCTGATTTTTCCGTCCATGCATAACTCGTCGCGTTGATTATGGACGGTGGAGCGTAAAACGATGACACCGGTGGTGCGCCCCGGCTCCAGGCCACTGGTTTCGAGTTGCGGATAGGTTGTGTCGCCGCGAAACACCGGTTTGCCGAAACTCGCCTCCAGGCCAACGATCCCCATGATTGACTCCTCGATCATGAAGGGAAGGTCTCCGGCCCCCGGCGCGGCCTGGATCAGCACGTGCATGCCATGGGCCAGTAGATCCGGATAACCATGCTCGCGACAAAATTCGGTATCATAGTGGATCGGATGGTTGTCGCCGCTTGCCGCCTGAAACGCCGCAAAAATCCCAGAGGTTTGGGTGCGTGACGCGATATAAAAGGTCTCTCCGATCTCAAAATCCTCGAAATAGCGCTGGTCCTCGAATTTTTTACGTTGCATCAGGTTTCCTCCTGGGCGGGTCATCTCAATGTGCTGTCATACAACCGGTCGACGGACCGGTGCGCAATCCTGAACACGATGAAATTGCCCGCCGGGTCAGTCCGGTTGATTAGTGAATGGGCCGGAGGCTATGCCCAGGTTATTCTACAATTCGTGAATCGAAGGAAGGTGCTATGGCCTCGATCCGACCCTTTAAAATCGCCGCTCCGGATGCGGATCTAGTCGATTTGCGGCGCCGTATTCTGGCGACCCGCTGGCCCGAGGCCGAGGCGGTTGATGATTGGTCGCAAGGCATTCCGTTGGCCTATGTGCAGGAGTTGGCGGCATATTGGGCCGATGGCTATGATTGGCGGACCCGCGAGGTGGCGCTCAATCGGTTCGATCAATTCATTACTGAGATTGACGGCGTTGATATTCACTTCATTCACCAACGCTCGCCCCACGCGGACGCCCTGCCGCTGATCATGACCCACGGCTGGCCAGGCTCGATCGTCGAGTTTCACAAGGTTATTGAGCCGCTGAGCAATCCAACGGCGCATGGCGGTAAGGCCGAGGATGCCTTCCATGTCATTTGCCCGACTTTGCCCGGCTATGGGTTTTCTGGCAAACCGACGCGGTCGGGGTGGGGGATCGAGAGGATCGCCAAGGCCTGGGCGGCACTGATGGAACGCCTTGGTTATGATCGCTTTGGCGCCCAGGGCGGAGATTGGGGCTCCGTGGTTACCACCCAGATCGGTCGTAACGGCGGGAAATGCGCGGCAATACACGTAAACATGCCGCTCGCCGATCCAACGGCGCAGAGCCGGGAGAACCCGAGCGACGACGATCGCGCGGCCCTGGCGGCTTTCAACCACTACCGAGATTGGGATTCCGGATATTCGACACAGCAGAGCACCCGGCCGCAGACCTTGGGCTATGGGTTGGTTGATTCTCCGGTGGGCCAGCTGGCCTGGATCATGGAAAAGTTATGGGCCTGGACCGATTGTGACGGCCATCCGGAGAACGCGCTTGGTCGTGATGAGATGCTTGATAACGTGATGTTGTATTGGCTGACCGCGTCGGCGGCGTCATCGGCCCGGCTGTATTGGGAAAGTTTTCGGAAAATCCGAGGCAAGGGCCGGGTCGAAGTGCCGACCGGCGTCGCGTCCTTCCCCAAGGAAATCATTCGCGCGCCACGCAGTTGGTGCGAGGTCAACTATAACATCACCCATTGGACAACGATGAAACGCGGTGGCCATTTCGCGGCCTTTGAGCAACCCGAGGCGTTTACTGAGGACGTCAGAACCTTCTTCGCCACCATTGGCTGAAGGCGGCTCTTTTTACGAACGAGGAGAAAGTCATGACCGGTACTGGCACACTCGCGGTTTGGAACAATCGCCTTAAGCAATCCGAGACCAACTATGAAAGCTGGTACCAGGGCGAGCATTTGCCGGAACGGCTGGGGATACCCGGTTTCATGCGTGGTCGGCGCTACCAGGCGGTGGCTGGCGATCTTGAATTCTTCACTTGGTATGAGGTCGAGTCGCCGGCGACTCTTCGCTCCGAGGCCTATAAGAAATGTTTGGCCAATCCGACGCCCTGGACCCAGGAAATGATGTCGGGGATCTTCATCGATGCAAGCCGGACCGTGTGCCGGCGAGAAGTTTTGTCTGGCGAGGTATTCGGTGCGATCGCGGTGGCCGTCAGGTTCATCGGCTCGGTTGATGAAGCGGCGGCACGAAGCGGGGTGGACGGAACCGAGGACCCCGCCGTGTTGGTCCGCGCCGAGCTTTGGATGTCCGACGAAGCTCCAGGCGAAGGCGCCATGGCGGAAGAGGCGATCCGTGGCCCCGACGCCAAGATCGCCGGTTGCCTGCTGTTGGAATTTCTGCGCGAAGCCGACGCATTGGCGGCGGCGGAGCGGATGTGGGCGAAATTCAGCGCCGCCGAGATCGGGGTTTATCGATTGTTATGTGAGCGCGGCCGCCCCGACTGATCAGCGCTTCGATCGCCATCCGTCACTGGCTACCTGTTGCTGTCGTCGCGGCGAGTGCTCGACGGCGCAGCGCGCGCGTCTTAAACTAGAGGTCCGACGCTGGTTTCAATCGCGCGACTGGTGGAGCGGGTCTCCAACCCATGCCATCGCGTGGCATAATAGACAGGTGAAGCTGATGGCCCTGGCGATGCAGAGTATTTCAGAGATCTACGCGCAAGACGGCTTCGTTTTTCCCGTTGATGCCGTGAGCGAGGCCGAGGCCCGCGCGATCCGTGCTGATCTGGAGGCCGCCGAAGAGGAGATGGAGGATGATCCCGAAAAGCTGGGTCTGGTGCGGTCCTACCCCGACCGACTGTTGCCGTCTTTTGATCGGCTGACCCGCAATCAGAACCTGATCGATGCGGTGACGCCGATCCTGGGGACCGATCTGATGGTTTGGAGCTCCGGGCTGTTCATTAAGGAAGCGAACACGACGCATATTGTCACCTGGCATCAGGATCTGACCTATTGGGGTCTCGATGAGGCGGAGGAGGTTACCGCCTGGGTGGCGCTCTCACCGTCGAACATCGCCAGCGGTTGCATGCGCTTCGTACCCGGCAGTCATGCGAATCAACTGGTGCCGCATGTCGATACTTTCGACAAAAACAACCTGCTGTCGCGCGGCCAGGAGGTCGCGGTGGAGGTTAATGACGGTGAAGGCGTGAACGTCCTTCTGAAAACCGGTCAGGCGTCACTGCATCACGGTCATCTGATCCATTCCTCTGGCCCGAACGGGACCGATGATCGACGGATTGGTGTGGCGATCCGCTATATCAGGCCATCGATGAAGCAGCGCAGCGGCGACCGCTCGCTCGTGGGCTTGGTCAGCGGCGAGGACATGCATGGCAATTTCAAGATTTCTGGCGCGCCCAGCGGGTGGTTGACCGACGAGGATTTCGAGCTTTGCCGGCAGGATTCTGTCATCAAGCGCCGCGTGCTCTATGAGGGCGCGGAAATTGTAAAGGGGCAGCGATACTAGAAGTGCACTTTAACGCACCATCTGGTTTTGTCGCGGGCGCCAAGGGTTAGATTTTTACCACGACGCCCCTGGCGCCATCAGAAGTCGAAGCGGTTTTGAGGGGCGCGAGCAATCATTGCGCCTCGATAACCGTGACCACGCCACTATCGCCATCGACGCATAGAAGCGTCGCGTCGGTGACGGTGTTGCCAATCCGGTCGGCCAGGCCAGAGATGATCGGCACGCCGGACAGGATCGCGCCCTGCACCACCGACGGGTCCGGCAATTCGCCGGTGATGACGGCCACGGGATGGGTGCCGTGTTGCTTTAACTGATAAAGAAACCGCCAAGCGCCAGCCGATCCCCGGGTCGCTGGAACCACCAAGACACGCCCGGCGATATTGCGCCCCCGGAGATCACTCAACTCGCCGATCACGTCGCCGGTACGGATATCGACGTCGCCGAGAAACGAAAACGGTGTGCGCGAGACCAGGGCCGGACCGGTGACATTTCCCTTCACGATTCCGCGGCCTTCGAATGTTGTTTTATCCGACATACCGGGTCCCTTACCAGCGCGGTACGAAGGTGCCGGACACCGCCGTCTCGACCGCTTTTTCGGTCGTTGTGAGCAGGGTCGGGCAGTGGATCATGTCGCGGATGTAACGCGCCTGTTTCGCCGAATCGACAACGATCGCCCGCAGTGTCGGCGGCTCGACGCCCAACGCCGGATCCGGCGAGGCGGTCCGGGCGAAATGGCAGGAGATTGGGCAGGTATCGGAAATCACCTTGGCGCCGGACGCCTCAATCGGCCTCAGAAGCCCTGAATCTCGGGCCATTTGGCGCACGGTCCGGTTCGTGGTGATCCACAACTCGACGCCTGGCTTCACCATTTTGCCGTCGAGTAATTGTGCATAGTGCTTCATTTCCTCGAACGAGGCGTGCGGACACCCGAGATGGACGATATCGAATCTGCTGTGCTCGCCGGAGCAAAAGTCCTCATAGACCGCCCGCAGGTCACGCTCCTGGATTGGCAGCGAGGGCAGACCGGCACCCAAACCCGCGTCGCCATCGCCATAGGGCGGCGTGACACCGGGCAAGATGAACATGGCGACGCCGCCGGATGTTGCCATGCCCACCCCAAGCGCATCGAGCTCATCTAGATTGGGCCGCCGCTCAAGCCCAGTGATCAGCGGTATCGCATTGGTCGTTTGGCTACCGATGGCATAGCCGAGGACGGTGAAATCAGCCGTGCCGCTGGGCGCGGCCTCGACTACCACTCGATGTGTTGGCTTGCGGTTCTCGTCCAAATGCAACCCGAACCTTGGATAGCGACCGGTCATGCCAGCGTAAACAGCGAAAAAACCATCACGGTTCGATCGGGCGCCCAAAACCGAATTGCAGAACACGGTAACGCCAGATTCGATTGACGCCATATGGGTGTTCCAGGTCGGCCAATGGCCGGCCCAATAGGGCGTGCAGGTGAAGCATCCGCCGGTCCCCATAGTATTGTGCGCAGTCTCAGCCCGTTTTTGCAGACGCACCAGGCTTTCCGGCGCCCGTGTCGCTTGCCAGTTCTCCATGTCAGCATTGGCGATATTGGTCGAGGCGGGCACCGCCATGCGGGCGCCGCGTTCAGCTAACTCCTCCATCAACTCAACATCGCCCAGATACATCGCCATGCCAGCATGGACATGGGCATAACCGATATCAACCATGTCCTCGGCGTCGAAGGCCTCGCCGAGTTGGACCAGTGCTTCCATTGCCTGGCGATCAACGTCGCCTTTGACGCCGTCCAATAGCGCTTTGTCCTGGTCAGAGAGACGCATGGCGCTAGCTCCCAACACGCAGCGAGGTGTTCAATTCGCGGAGCGCCGCCAGGATGCTGGGGGCGACGATGCGGCTGGTGCGTTGGTTTTCCGGGGAAGGAAAATTCTGCGACGTCATTTCAAGATCAACGACATCGGATACCACCCGGACCGTATGACGCGCACCGGGCAAGGTGCCATTGGCGAAGATCTCAATCTCCGTCCGGTCCAAGCCAATGCCGGCCAGGCTGAGCCCGACGGCGACGTTGAAATGCCGGGGAAAGTGGCCGGCTGCCTCGCGCGCACTGCCGGAGAAAACCCGCACCGGTTCGGTTTCGGCTAAATTCAGATCGATACCCCGTTCGATGACATAAGCCTCGTGGGCGAAGGAGCTGGGGCGAATATGGGATTCCAGTTTGACCGATTTGATCGCGCCTTCCCGGGCCGAGCGCAGAATGTCGAGGCCGGGCATGGCACCGCTGCCGATTTGCAGGATAGCGCCGTTTTCCTTGGCGAGATCAAGCAGATCGAGATTCACCGCCAGGGCGCCGACGCTGACCGCGATCACATGACAGCCAGCCCTGATCGAGGGCTCAAGAATATCGCGAAACCCTTCATACGTCGCGCATTCGACGATCACCTTGGCATGATCAGGCATCTCGCCAGCCGGGACGGCGGGGACGTTCAGGCCGATGTTTGCTGCTCGTTTCCGGGCGGCATCTAGGCCGCAGGCCGAGATCGCGGCGATCTCGATGCCGCAATCCGGTTCCGACAGGATCGCGCGAGCCAGTTGCTGGCCAACATTGCCGAACCCACCGAGGGCTATCCTGGTTGTTCGGGTCATGCGATCCACTCGCTCACCGGCGCGGCCGCCTCGTTCAAGGGTTGGCTGATGATGTCGACAAGGGTTGGACCGTCATGCGCGACCGCTTTTTTTAAAATTGATGTGAGCTGTGCCGGGTCCTCAACCTTCCAGGATTTAACCCCAAAGGCGCTGGCGATGGCGGCGTGGTCGGAGCGGTTGAAATCGACCGAGAAATAACGCTCGCCAAAGTTGGCGCGTTGGCCCGCCTTGATCCATCCGAACACAGCGTTGGAAAACACGATGAAGGTTATCGGCAGATTGAGGCGTACGGCGGTTTCCAACTCACCGCAGGTAAAGCCGAAGCTGCCATCGCCCATTAACGAGACAACTTTTTTGTTGGGGCGTCCGATTGCCGCGCCGATGG
>CALMRI010000011.1 GCA_937776645.1 uncultured Alphaproteobacteria bacterium
TGTCGCCGACCATTCGAACCAGTTTCGGTCCATAGAGAAACAGACCGAGGCTGATACCGAAGGCGCCGATTACCATGATCCAGGGTGGGACCGAGGTCTTGGTGGCGATTTCGCCGAATTCAGCGCTGTGCAGGATCGCCGCGAGCGGGCCGATGGCATTGGCCACGTCATTGGCTCCATGGGCAAAAGAGAGCAGGGCAGCGGAGCAGATCAGCGGGATGCGGAACAAGATACGGAGCGATTTGTTACGGTTTTCCATGCCTTCGGATTGCCGGCGGATCAGCGGGTGTACGATCATCCAGACTAGCAAGAAGATTCCGATACCGATCATCGAAACCGCCAGGCCGTCCGGTTTCCAAACCCGTTTAAACCCTTTGACCGATAGATAACAAGCAAAGGCGCCCGCCATGATCGCGATCAGCAGCGGGATCCACCGCCGCGCCGCGGCGATCTTGTCTTCGCGGTAAATCAGGTTGGCCTTGATGAACCATAGCATCATCGCGGCGATGGCGCCGCCCAGGATCGGTGAGATCACCCAACTGGCGGCGATCGCGCCCATGGTCGACCAGTTGACCAACTGAAAGCCGACAGCGGCGATACCGCTCCCCATGACCCCGCCGACCACCGCATGGGTGGTGGAGACAGGGGCGCCGATCACCGTCGCCAGATTTACCCAAAGCGCTGCCGCGATCAGCGCCGCCATCATTGCCGAGATGAAAACTTGGCTGTCGGCGACTTGCGCCGGATCGATGATGCCTTTGGAGATCGTTGAGACGACGTCCCCGCCGGCGATCAAGGCGCCGGCACTTTCGAAAACCGCGGCGATCACCAGGGCGGTCGTCAGGGTCATCGCGCGCGAGCCGACGGCGGGGCCAACATTGTTGGCGACGTCGTTGGCGCCGATGTTTAAGGCCATGTAGCCGCCGAGCATCGCGGCGAAAATGACTAGGGCGGTATTGGCTTCGACCCCGGCATAAATACCGGCCAAAACCCCGGCCGCGCCGAGGAAAAGGAGTGCTATGGCGTGGGAGGCTAAACCGCTGGAAAGCGACCGGGTGGCGGCTTCGACGTGGACGATTTTTTCAAGATCTTTGTCGAGCGTCGGCTTGGACAGAGGCATTAACCCGAATTCCAATCTTGTCGCGATGTAACCATTTCAAGAGAGATTAGTTGGCCGGGGGCCCGTGCGATAGCATCGAGAAAGCTGCCCAGGGCCTTTTCATGAACCGTGCTGCCGGCCTGGTGGAGCGGGCGCCAGGTTAATTTGCGTTCGGCCTTCTCGTGCCAATCTAAGCGTTGTTGGGTGACCTGTAACGGGTAAACTAGGACCCGGCATGGCACGCGGTATCCTTGGCCAGTGCGCTTTTTGTAAACGTAGTCGCCAACCGAAAAAAGTTCGATATTACCAATAGCCCCGGCCTCTTCATTAGCTTCCCGGGCCGCCGTATCAGCGAATGACTCTCCCTCGACCGGCCAGCCTCTTGGAATGATCCAGTGCTGTTCCCGGCGCGACATGATCAATAAAATCTCCACATCCGTGCCGATATGGACAAAAGGAAGAGCGGCGACCTGGGTCAGGTGTTTTGTGGTTTGGAACAAGGCTGGGTAAGACCTTTATCGTTCACGGGAGCGTTCGTTAGGCCCCCTATGACATGATTCGTATGGTCCGGCCTTTAAAATTCTCTTTTCCACGGGCATTAATAGGGAGAGGTCGACTTCCAAGGCATGCTCACCAAGGTAAAGGCCTTCACGCGTGAAGAGCGACGGCGGCCGTGCAGGTTAATCCTTCTTACCCTTTTTGTGTTCGTCATCCTTGTCATCGTGGCTCTTTTTGTGTTTTTTATCGCTCTTTTCTTATTCGCCTTTGCCTCGTGCCTCTTGGGCGGTTTGCACGCACTCGTCTTTTGCCTCGGGGTTGCTTCCTTAGCGCATTCTCTGGCTGCTTGGCCGACACCGATACGCGGAAATACCGGGTAGTCGTTGAATGTTCATCTCCGGAAACCATTTGGTGCGATCTGTGAACCCGACTGCGCTGGATAGAGGCTTGACGCGCCCCACATGGCGGAGAGAACAGCAGTGCTGATGTCCGGCTCACAGCGTCGGTTTGAACGTTGAAAAGCCTCGCCAGGGTGACGAGGAAAATCAAAGCTCGACTTTCAAGGGCCGTCATCGAAGGGTGACCGATTAATTGCCGGCGACTTCGTCAGGGACGGTTCCGTGCCGCGCTAAAATTATCGGCTCTTCCAAGATCTCTCCGGTGTCCAGGTCGACGGTCTGCTCGACGGCGACGACACCAACGACAATGCCCAGACGGTCACCGTCGCGGTCGGCGCGCGACCTGGCCTCTTCAGCGGTCTTAAACTGCATCACCCGTCCCGCGCCGAGCCGCCCCCCCTGCTTTTCGAATTGCTGTACGATGTAGAGCTTGCCGGAGGACATGGTCCGATCAGCCTCTATGCTATGGAGTGGATTCGAGATGGGCGGAACCCCGCCCGATTGCGCCAGGGTAGTCGGTTTGACGGCTTGCGAGAAGGCCGTGTCGGCCTTTCCTAGCGCTTTTCTAAATCGTGTGGAAGGTGCTCCGCCAATGTTGCCGCCACGGGTGGCAGGTCAGAGACGTCATTCGCCCGAACGCGTTAATTTCCTGAGTGGCGAGCCGGCTTCCAGTAAGGGTTAGGTTGTATTTGGTGCATTTGGAATGACGCCAGAAAACGCCATTCCCGGCTCTTACGGGACGACGGTTTTCGAAGGTATGTCGCGTCTGGCGATATAGACTGCTTCGATCAATCTGGGGCAAAGGCTTCCGGATTACCGTGGTCCCGACCCGGTGTTGGAGCAGGCCTCCCAATTTCTCTATGATCCGCCCAACCAGTACCCGCCGATGCTTGGCGTTCGAGATCTGCGTCAAGCGGTTCTATGATCTGGATGTCGACTGGCAGAGCGAAACCATGGTCTCCACTGGGGCGACCGAGGACCTCGCGGCTTGTTTCTTCGATCTGATCGAGCCGGCCGCTGGATTAGTCAGTGGATCTAGCGGCGTTGCGCGCCGTGTACTCGGGCAAAACCAAGCTACTGCTGCTCAATACCCCGTAAAACTCAGCATCGAAAGTATATAGCCGGGCGGAACTCGAGGCGATTGTTGGTATGGTTAGGAGTTCGATGCCATCGCGACCTTCGACGAGGTCTATGAGTATATGGCCTTCGACAGGTGCGAACATATCCCGCTGCTGAGCTTCCTGGGCATGTGTGAGCGGACCATCAGGATAGGCATGGCCCAAGATTGTCTCGGTGATCGGCTGGAAGGTCGGCTACCTGACCGGATCGGCCAAACTGATGCACGCGGTGTCAAAGGCTCATCAGTTCTTGGTCTTCACGACGGCGCCGAACTTGCAACGCTCGGTGGTGTTTGAGCTGAAACAGGATGACAGCTATTCTGACAGGCTGAACGATTCGATGCGGGGCAAGCGTGACCGGCTGAGCGGGGCGCTGAGCAAAATTCCTGACGTCGAGCCGGAATTATTCAACCGGCTCCGTTTTGCCAAACAAGATCAGGTCTTGGACGATGCGGCGTCGCGCTTGGCTGCCCATTTCAGTTGACGGGGCAAGGTCGGTCGAGTACCTAATTCCGCCGTGCGTGGCGGGTGTAGCTCAGGTGGTTAGAGCGCCAGATTGTGATTCTGGAAGTCGGGGGTTCAAGTCCCCTCACTCGCCCCACTCCCCCTGAGGATTTATCTCCCCGGACAACGCCGGCCTGGACGCGCGCTAGCCGCACAGACGAAGCATCAGCGGTACCGGCCATGAAGCCGGTGCCGCTGATCGTGGCCAGCGGCATTCGAACGGTCGTCAGCGCTTGCAGGTAAATTGATTCTTAAAAATAGGATTGAAGCTAGGAACAGGCAGGCAGTAAGACCATCGAGGCGTCCAACGTGGGGCACAAGGGCCAAGGCTAAACCTGCAGTAATGCGGTACAGTAGATGAAAGCGGACCGCGGCCTCAAATCCCACTTGGCCCGTTGCCGAGGCGGCGCCCATGCAATGGCCGAGCAGCCAACAAAACCGGTCAGCAGCCATAGCCGTTTCATTTAGGGGTAATTCTTTATAGGAAAATTGCATGCAATGTTCATGATATGGCGATCGGAAATACTTCCGAGGTGTAAGGTTGCGAGATATTTTGGTAACCACAACGTCCCGACTTCCGAGCCGTGTCACGAACTAAAGATTACATGGTTGCGCCGCTAGGGCGAGATGGAAAGGCTCGAGTGTCGCATGGATATGTCCGGTAAATCGGCGTTGCTTAGGGTCGCGGATATGGCGGAGGCGGACCGTTTGGCAATCGCCGGCGGAATTCCGGGTATTGAGCCCATGGAGGCCGCCGGGCTCGGCGTGGCGAGGGCCGTTCAGAAAAAATTCACCTCGGCTCCGACTGTCGTTTTCTGCGGACCTGGAATGAACGGCGGCGATGGTTTTATTGTTGCCCGGCGTGCTGGTGTTTGACTGTGACGGTTCGGAGGAATTTTCCGATGGGTTAAGCGATCCACGCCGAAATGCGATTCTTGTCGGGCCGGGTCTTGGGCTTGGCGCGCGCACCCGGCGCTATGTTGAAGCAGCGTTGGCGACCGGGCAGGCCGTGGTTCCGGATGCGGATGCATTGATGATGTTCAATGGTATATTTGAAGAACTAGCGTTTCGGGTCGATGGCCCCTTGGTCATATCGCCGCATGACGGAGAAATTGTGCGCCTGTTTCCTGATCTCCTGAATCTAGGCAAATTAGAGCGTGTGAAGGAGGCGGCAGAACGATTGGGTGTTGTTGTTGTCCTGAAGGGCGCCGATACGGTCATTGCCGAGCCCGGCGGTAACGCTCTGATCAATGACAACGCACCGCCATGGCTTGCCACCGGCGGCACGGGAGATGTCCTGGCCGGCACGGTCCTGGCTCTTGGCTCAGGGCATGCGGGCTTTCGAGGCTGTTGCGGCTGCGGTCTGGTTAAACGGGGCAGCGGCAACCAACGCAGGATTCGGCCTGCTCGCCGAAGACCTTCCGGGACATTTCGCCTTGGCTATCGAGAGCGCTCGCGAGGAAGAGACGGTCCAGTCGGCCAGGGGCGATTGCCTTATTTGTCGTCCGAGGATTGGTTGATTTGATGTAGGGTCGTCGGCGTTTGACCTACTTGTATTTGGAGCAAGACGGGTCATTTGCGGGTAGATGGGAATAATGGATGACATTCAGGATTGCCTCGCCACATCCGTAAGAACCGAAACCGTTTCTATCTGGAATCGTAACCATGTCTGATGGCCGCGCGCCTAGTTTTTTGAACCGCACGCTGACGAATTTGATGCGGGCGTGGAGCGATCTGTCAGACCAGACGCGCCATTATATATCCGGCCAACCCCGTCCCGATCTGCCGGATGACGATTTGGACAAGGTGCTGCGCGAGATGGAGGCCTGTATCGACGCGCTTGGCGACGAGGCCTCGGTGCGGGCGCGGGCGGCGGAACTGGGCCGCGTCTATATGGGCCTTGACGGTGTCGGGCGGCACCGTTTTCTAAACGGGTTGGCGACTGGTTTTGACGTTGATCGCGACCAGGTCGACCTGGCCATCGAGGCCGTGCGGACGGCGGCGGACGATGCGGCGCGTTATACCGCCGAGACTCGCCTCCGTCTGGCGTTGGAGCCTCGCTGGCGGGTTCTGTTGGGCCGGTTCACAACGCTTCCAGAAGGGGTGAAGTTTCTCGTCGATCTTCGCGCTGAGATGCTGACGATGACCCGCGAGAACACGGCGATCCGCGCGCTGTCCGATGATTTGCGTAGAATGCTGTCGGCCTGGTTCGATATCGGCCTGCTGGATCTGCGGCAGATCGATTGGACATCGCCGGCAGTGTTGCTGGAAAAGCTGATTGCCTATGAATCGGTGCACGCAATCAAGTCTTGGGACGATTTGAAGAACCGCCTTGAGTCGGATCGCCGTTGCTTCGGATTTTTCCACCCTAACATGCCTGAGGAGCCGCTGATCTTTGTTGAGGTGGCGCTGCTCAACGGGATGGCGTCCAGCGTTGATCTCTTGCTCGATGAGGCGGCGCCGGAAACCGATCCGAAACACGCTGATACCGCGATATTCTACTCAATATCGAATGCCCAACGCGGGCTTGATGGTATCAGTTTCGGCAATTTTTTGATCAAATGGGTGGTTGAGCTTCTGAGCCGGGATTTCCCTAATTTGAAGACATTTGCGACGCTGTCGCCGATCCCGGGATTCTCCCATTGGCTCACTGAGCAGATGGAAGATGAGCAGAGCGTCTTGCTCTCCAGCGCGGATCGGAAAATTCTTTGTGACCATACCGAGGCGGCAAGTGATTCGGCGATACTGGCGGAATTGCTGGGCCGGGCGGATTGGTTTTCGGACGAGGCCTTGGCGGAGGCCTTGAAGGAACCGATGACCCGTCTGGCGGCGCGGTATTTGCTGAACGCCAAGGGGCGGGGCGGCCGGGTGCGGGATCCGGTAGCGAACTTCCACTTGACCAATGGGGCCCGTATGGAGCGTCTGAATTGGCTGGGCGATCTTTCAACGCGTGGTTTCAGTCAGTCCTATGGTCTGATGATCAACTATCTCTATCGTTTGGGGGATATTGAAACCAACAGCATCGCCTATTTGGCTAATCACGAGGTCGCGGAATCGCCGTCAATCCGAACATCGGCGCGTGGCTGATGCGGTTTTGGTGGTGAAGGATTGTTGACGCGAAGAGCCGCTTCCGTTAGCCATGCCCTCCGACTAAGGGGCTGGTCTAGGCGGGGCGATAAATTCGCTTGGTCTCGGGGGCGTGAGCGGGTGTGGTGGAATTGGTAGACACGCCAGATTTAGGTTCTGGTGGCGAAAGCCGTGGGGGTTCAAGTCCCTTCACCCGCACCAAGCCGATGCCGCCTGCCTGGTTGGACGAAGTGGGAGCGCGCGACGCGGGTCCTTAAGTAGGTTGTGAATGATACAAGAACAGGCGACGGCGAGCGCCTAAAGGGATCGGACGACAGTCATGCAGGTTACTGAGACCCTTACCGAAGGTCTGAAGCGCGAGTTCCAGGTCGTCATCCTAGCCGCCGATATCGACGTCAAAGTGACCGGACGCCTTAATGAATTGGCGCCAACGCTTCGCATTCCCGGATTTCGGCCGGGTAAGGTTCCGCAGAAAATGCTCAAGCAGCGGTATGGCCAAGCGGTGCTTGGCGAGGTTCTTGAAGCGGCGGTCAACGAATCCTCTCAAGCAGCTCTTGACGAGCGCGGGCTGCGTCCTGCGGTTCAGCCGAAGATCGAGATTGCCGAATTCGACGAAGGCAAGGACCTGGCGTTCAAGCTCAGCGTCGAGTTGATGCCGGAAATCCAACCCGTCGACTTTTCTGCGCTGACCTTGGAGCGATTGACTGCCGAGCCGGCCGATAAGGACATCGACGAGGCGATGGTGCGGCTTTCCGAGCAGCATAAAACCTCCGAGCTGATCACCGAAGAGCGCGCCAGCCAGAGTGGCGATGTCGCGGTGATTGACTTCAAAGGCATGATTGATGGTGAGGTGTTCGAGGGTGGTAGCGCTGAGGGTCACCAGCTGGAACTTGGCTCCAACCAGTTTCTGCCTGGTTTCGAGGATCAATTGATCGGGGTTAAGGCCGGCGAGTCGGTGGAGGTCAACGTGACTTTCCCCGAGGATTATGGCCAACCGAATTTGTCCGGCAAGGACGCGGTTTTCGAAACCAAGATGGTCGAGATTCGTGAGTCGAAACTGGTTGAAATCAATGACGATTTTGCCAAGCTGTTTGGTATGGATGATTTGGCGGCGTTGAAGGATGCGATGCGCGGCCAGATCGCGCAGGAATTTTCTCAGACGTCGCGGGCCCGCTTGAAGCGGACGTTGCTCGACAGGCTTGAGGAAGGCGAGGTCTTCGAAGTGCCGCAAACTATGGCGGAACAAGAGTATCAGGCGATCTGCCGCGCGGTAAAGCCGGCCACTGTCGAGGATGACGACGGTCATGACCATGACCATGACCATGACCATGACCATGACCATGACCACGATGACGCGCATAAGCGCCCGGCTGTCGACGCGTCGTTGAGTGACGAGGACAAAGCGGAGTACCATAAGCTCGCCGAGCGCAGGGTTCGTCTTGGATTGATGCTGCAGGAAGTTGGGCGCTTGAATAACATTGAAGTGACCGAAGACGAGGTGCGCCGCGCCATGTTCCAGGAAGCGTCCCGCTATCCTGGCCAGGAACAGCAGATCATGAAGCTTTATCAGGACAATGCCCAGGCGATGGCGAGCCTTCGGGCGCCGTTATTCGAGGATAAGATCGTCGATTTCGTTTTAGAAATGGCGACCGTCACCGACAAGGTAGTCACGGTTGAGGAATTGATGTCCGATCCGGACGCTCAAGGCGACGACGATGAGGCGACGGACAAAGCTGAGGACGCCGTTAAGCAGGACTCCTGACCACCGCACGTGTTATTGCTGGCTGATCGAAACCTAGTGCCTGACCACTCGCTGAGATCTGGAGCCATGAACGATCCCGTCGACATCTACATGAACAGCCTTATTCCAATGGTGGTCGAACAGACTAACCGTGGAGAGCGGGCTTACGATATCTATTCGCGCATGCTGAAGGAGCGAATCATCTTCGTTGTCGGGCCGATTAACGACGCGGTTTCCAGCGTGGTCTGCGCCCAGTTGCTGTTCCTTGAGGCGGATAATCCGACCAAGGATATCGCGATGTACATTAATTCGCCCGGTGGTATCGTGACCTCCGGTATGGCGATGTACGACACGATGGAATATATCCGCCCGGAAGTATCTACCGTTTGCATTGGGCAGGCGGCCTCGATGGGGTCGTTGTTGCTCACCGCCGGTGCCAAGGGAAAACGTTATTCCCTGCCGAATTCCAAGATCATGATCCACCAACCTTCCGGTGGTTATCAGGGACAGGCAACGGATATCGAGATCCACGCCAAGGAAATTCTGGCGACGCGAGCGCGGTTGAACGAGGTTTATGTCAAGCATACCGGCCAATCGTTGGAAAAAATCGAAGCGGCAATGGATCGGGATAATTTCCTGACCCCGCCCGACGCTCTTGCGTTTGGCTTGATTGACGAAGTAGTTGAGAAACGACCTGTTGAAGCAGGGGACGAAGACGCGAAGAAGTGATAATATGAGGGAGTGTTGATTGGGAGGCGGGAGCGTTTCGATCTCGTTAACCAGCCGGTCACTTACGCGCCATAAGATCGTTTGACGTTGCGCGGCCTCGAAAGCGGGGGCTAACATGAAACTGGATAAAGATTTTCGGATCGGTGCGCCATGAGTAAGTCCGGCAGCGATAGCAGCAGCAGCAGCGGTGACTCCAAGAACACACTGTACTGTTCTTTCTGTGGCAAAAGTCAACATGAAGTCCGAAAGCTAATCGCGGGCCCGACAGTGTTCATCTGTGATGAATGCGTCGAGTTGTGCATGGATATCATCCGCGAGGAAAATAAAACCACGCTGGTGAAGTCTCGCGATGGTGTTCCTACCCCGAAGGATATTTGCACGGTTCTCGACGATTATGTGATCGGCCAGAGTTTCGCTAAACGCATACTTTCGGTGGCCGTTCACAACCATTATAAGCGTCTGGCGCATGGTCAGAAAAGTGATGATGTCGAGCTGGCGAAGTCGAACATCCTGCTGCTCGGCCCAACCGGTTGCGGTAAAACGCTGCTGGCCCAGACCCTTGCACGGATCATTGATGTTCCTTTTACCATGGCCGACGCGACGACGCTGACCGAGGCTGGGTATGTCGGCGAGGACGTGGAAAACATAATTCTCAAGCTGTTGCAGGCGGCTGACTACAATGTTGAGAGAGCGCAGCGCGGGATCGTGTATATCGACGAGGTCGACAAGATTAGCCGCAAATCCGACAACCCCTCGATCACCAGGGATGTGTCGGGCGAAGGCGTTCAGCAGGCGCTACTGAAGATCATGGAAGGCACCGTCGCGAGCGTGCCACCGCAAGGAGGGCGCAAGCATCCGCAGCAGGAATTCCTGCAGGTTGACACGACGAACATTCTGTTCATCTGTGGCGGTGCCTTTTCCGGTCTTGAGCGGCTCATTTCCAACCGGAGCCAGGGGTCGTCGATTGGCTTCAATGCCGAAGTGCGCTCGTCCGATGACCGTGGGACCGGCGAGATTCTGCGCGGCGTCGAGCCGGAGGACCTCTTGAAGTTCGGACTGATCCCGGAATTCGTCGGGCGGTTGCCGGTCCTGGCGACATTAGACGATCTGGACGAGGACGCGTTGGTAGAAATCCTGACCAAGCCGAAAAACGCTCTGGTCAAGCAGTACCAACGATTGTTCGAGATGGAAGACGTGCAGCTTGAGTTCCGCGATGACGCGCTTCGAAGCATTGCCGCCAAGGCGATCCAGCGTAAAACCGGGGCTCGGGGTCTGCGGTCAATCATGGAAAATATTCTGCTCGATCCGATGTACGATTTGCCTGACGCGGACGATGTGCAAGAAATTATCATTAACGCCGATGTCGTCGAAAACGGTACGGCGCCAATCAAGGTCCATGCTGATCGTCGTGAGGATGTGGGTGCCAGCGCGTGAGGCCGGAGATATCCGTCTGTCGATCAGGTGGGTGCGTAGACCTTGATTCTCGTTGGTGCCGGGACCAGTTAATTACTTCATTGCGCGGTGTGTTGGCTCACCCTGCGGTTATCTTGCGAAGAAAGAGCAATTCCGACGATGACAGAGTCTCACGCCACATATGCGGTACTGCCGCTTCGCGACATCGTTGTCTTTCCCCATATGATCGTTCCGTTGTTTGTCGGTCGGGAAAAGTCGATAAAGGCGTTAGAAGACGTCATGAAAGACGACAAGCAGATTCTGCTGGCGACGCAAAAGAACGCTGGCGACGATGACCCGACGCCCGATGATGTCTATACCGTCGGTACCGTGGGGACGGTTCTTCAGCTCCTGAAGCTTCCTGATGGGACGGTTAAGGTCCTGGTTGAAGGCGCGCATCGGGCCCGGATTATTGGCTATACCGATAAAACAGAATTCTTCGAGGCGAACGCGAAGCCGATCGAGGAAGGCTTGGGCGACGCCCTGGAACAAGAAGCGCTGTCTCGGGCGGTGGTCTCGCAATTTGAGCAGTACATCAAGCTCAACAGGAAAATTCCCCCGGAGGTGTTGGTTTCGGTCAATCAGATCGATGATGCGCCCAAGCTGGCTGATACCATAGCTTCACATCTGGCACTGAAGATTCCTGAGAAGCAGGAGCTTCTGGAAATTGAGGGAGTAATTGAGCGTCTGGAGAAGGTTTACAGCCATATGGAGGGCGAAATCGGCGTTCTTCAGGTCGAGAAGCGTATTCGCAACCGGGTCAAGCGGCAGATGGAGAAGACGCAGCGCGAGTACTATCTCCACGAGCAGATGAAGGCGATCCAGAAGGAACTTGGTGAAGCCGAGGATTCGCGCGATGAATTGGCTGAACTTGAAGAGCAGATAGCCAAGACGAAGTTCACCAAGGAAGCCCGCGAGAAGGCGAGTGCCGAGCTTAAGAAGCTCCGCAACATGAGCCAGATGTCGGCCGAGGCCACCGTGGTGCGAAATTATCTCGACTGGCTGGTCGGGATACCCTGGAAGAAACGCTCGAAGGTTAAAAAAGACCTGAAGCAGGCGCAAACCGTTCTTGACCGTGACCACCATGGTCTCAAGAAGGTCAAGGAGCGGATACTGGAGTATCTTGCGGTTCAGCAACGAACCGGCAAGGTCAAAGGGCCGATCCTCTGTCTGGTCGGACCGCCAGGTGTAGGCAAGACATCGCTTGGAAAATCCGTTGCCGAGGCGACGGGGCGAAATTTCGTGCGGATGTCGCTTGGCGGCGTGCGTGACGAAGCCGAGGTGCGCGGCCACCGGCGAACCTATATTGGTTCGCTGCCCGGCAAGGTCATTCAGGGTATGAAGAAGGCGAAAACCTCTAACCCGCTTTTCCTGTTGGACGAGATTGACAAGCTGGGTAACGATTATCGAGGCGATCCGTCCTCGGCGCTGTTGGAGGTTTTGGACCCGGAACAGAACAATTCCTTCCAGGATCACTATCTGGAGATCGACTACGATCTGTCCGATGTGATGTTCGTCACCACGGCGAACACCTTGCGAATGGCTCAACCGTTGCTTGATCGCATGGAGGTTATCCGGATCTCCGGGTACACCGAGGATGAAAAGGTCGAGATCGCCAAGCGTCATCTGATCAAGAAACAGGTCGAACAGCATGGCCTGCGCAAGGGAGAATGGGGGCTTTCGGATGACGCCTTGCGAGATGTGATTCGTTACTACACCCGAGAGGCCGGGGTTCGAAATCTTGAGCGCGAGCTGGCAAACCTTGCCCGCAAGGCGGTCAAGGAAATCCTGATGAACAATGTCGAGTCGGTTCGGGTGACCCGCCGCAATCTCGAAAAGTTCGCCGGCGTGCGCCGTTATCGATATGGCGAGACTGAGGAAGAGGATTTGGTCGGGGTGGTGACTGGCTTGGCCTGGACCGAGGTGGGTGGCGAGTTGCTGACCATCGAGTCGGTGACCGTTCCCGGTAAGGGCAAGGTGACGGCGACTGGTCAATTGGGTGATGTTATGCGCGAATCCGTTCAGGCTGCTGAAAGTTTCGTGAAATCCCGGGCTGCGACGTTTGGCATTCGGCGCAAGATCATCGAATCCAGAGATATCCATGTCCATGTGCCGGAAGGCGCGACCCCAAAGGACGGACCGTCGGCTGGCGTGGGGATGGTAACCTCGATCGTTTCCGTGCTAACCGGTATCCCAGTGCGCTGCGATGTCGCGATGACAGGCGAAATTACCTTGCGCGGCCGGGTTTTGCCCATCGGCGGCTTGAAGGAGAAGCTGATCGCGGCGCTGCGGGGCGGATTGACCACGGTGCTAATACCAAAGGAAAACGAGAAAGATCTCGCTGAAATCCCGGATAACGTGAAGCGGGGGATGAAAATTCACCCCGTGGGGACGGTCGACGAAGTCATTGCGATAGCTTTGACCACCCAACCCGTTCCGATTGGGATTAACGAGGAAGATGAGTTGAAACCGTTGCCAGGGGGGGATGATGAAGACCCGCGCGACGGGGTCGTAACGCATTAAGGCGACGGCCGAAACAAGACCATTCGGGCCGGTTGGCCGGGGACGGATGGGAAGGCGGCTTCGGGATGGGTCTCGAAACGCGAAATTCTGCGGTTTCCGGGGCGAACTGACATTGACGCCGGGGAGCGCAACGATCTAGAGTGGCCGCAGTCCAAATGGGCAAGCGCGTCTAATGAAAAATCTATCTCTCTTTGATCGGGGGGCGAAAAGTGAACAAGCAAGATTTGATAACTAAGGTTGCCGAGGGTTCGGGGCTGTCCAAGGTTGATGCCGGTGGTGCTGTCGAGGCGGTACTTGATGCGATCGTTGATGCTATGAAAAGCGGAGATGATGTGCGGCTAGTTGGTTTCGGTACCTTTAGTGTTGCAGCTCGTGCCGCAAGTGAGGGCCGTAATCCTCGTACCGGTGAAAAAATTAACATTCCGACGTCTAATCAGCCCAAATTCAAGGCGGGCAAAGGTTTGAAGGACGCCCTTAACTAAGTTTGTTTCGGGTAGGAAAAGCGCCGTATCACCTTATGGGTGGCGGCGCTTTTTTCCTGGTGGGTATGGGCGCTTAGCTCAGTTGGTAGAGCATCTCGTTTACATCGAGAGGGCCGGCGGTTCGAGCCCGTCAGCGCCCACCACTTCCTGGGACGGCGGGGGCGGGCAAAGGCGCGGTTAGCGCACGGGCAGACACGGCGAGCCCAGGACCCTGGTAAGGTTGCGGAATTGGTGTTCAGGCCTGCTGACCAGAGAGAATTTCATAATTCGTATAGGGCGTGAAGATCCGTACGGTTGCTCGGCATGAGCCGTCCCGAGGCGAGTGAGCGCTCGTAATCACGCAGATCACGGGGAGTCTCGATGCCAACATTCCGGCTGGCGTCGCTGGACGCTTGTGCATCGGCCGGATCTGCGGACCGGTAAAAGTTTTCGTAGCTATCGGTGCTGAGCAGGGTCTCTTCGCGGAGACAATTTTAGCACAGCGGGTGCCATCCAATCAAAATTTAATATTCCTTGGCGATCATGACAGCGGCTGCTTGACACCCGCGAGGTGGCTTAGTAAATGGTCGCCTCCCGCAAGGGCCGGTGCAAACTGGAACGCGGGGGTGTAGCTCAGTTGGTTAGAGCGCTGGCCTGTCACGCCAGAGGCCGCGGGTTCGAGTCCCGTCACTCCCGCCACTTTCCCGACATCGCCAAATAGGCACATAAAATCTCAACCGTGAGCCTTACGGTGCTGAACACGATACGCTAGAGCAGATCCGAAATGAGTGAGATCGTTTCCAGCTATTCTACGAGACGGTGAAACTGCTCTATTTTCTAATCGTAGAGCGGATTCATGCAATATCGTTTGGACAAACCTTGTCCACACTCAATTACGATACGCTTTAAGCGTCGGTTTTCTTGGAGTTCCTCGCGCGGGCAGGCTTTTATTGCATCCGATGGGCGATGGGTTTTCGCACGGCAAACCGTGGCCGAGCCGGACCGAGTCTGGTATCCATAGTGGCATGGAATTTATACTGCCGCGCGGGGTGTGGCGGATGGGGGGCAGGAGACGCGATGACGACGCTTCTTCAGGAGTATTTACCGATCCTGATCTTTATTGGGATCGCGATCGCGATGTCGGTGGGGATGGTTGCCGCCTCGATGATCATCGCGACGCAACGACCGGATTCGGAAAAGGTTTCGGCCTATGAATGCGGGTTCGAGGCGTTCAACGATTCACGCGGTCAGTTCGACGTCCGGTTTTATCTGGTGGCGATCTTGTTTATCATCTTCGATCTCGAGGTGGCATTTCTGTTCCCATGGGCGGTTTCGCTGGGAGCAATCGGGCTTTTCGGATTTTGGTCGATGATGGCGTTCCTTGGAATTCTTACCATCGGCTTCGTTTACGAATGGAGAAAGGGAGCGTTGGAATGGGAGTGATCCCCCCAAACCAGGCACTGCGCCCGATTCCGCCAGGGGCCGGTCAGGACGCGGTCCTACATGCGGTCGCAGACGAATTGCAAGACAAGGGCTTTGTTATTGCGCAAGCGGACAAGCTGTTCAATTGGGCGCGCAGTGGTTCGCTCTGGCCGATGACCTTTGGCCTGGCGTGCTGCGCCGTCGAGATGATGCATTCCGCCGCCAGCCGTTATGACATTGACAGATTCGGCATGGTGTTTCGGCCCAGCCCGCGGCAATCGGATGTGATGATCGTCGCCGGGACGTTGACCAACAAAATGGCCCCAGCGTTGCGTAAAGTTTATGACCAGATGGCGGAGCCGCGCTGGGTGCTCTCGATGGGCTCCTGCGCCAATGGCGGTGGATATTATCACTATTCCTATTCCGTGGTGCGTGGCTGTGACCGAATTGTTCCAGTCGACGTCTATGTTCCAGGGTGCCCGCCGACGGCCGAGGCCCTGCTTTATGGGTTGATGCAGCTGCAGCGGAAGATCCGCCGTACCGGGACGATCGCGCGGTGATTGGCGGTCGATCGAGCTCAACACCGGGAATTCGGAGCCGCCATGTCGAGGGCTAAGGCATCGCAACCGTTGCAGGCTCTGGTCGAGTACATCTCGGCCCAGAATGATGAGGCGTTGATCGGCGTTGAGTGGGCTGGCGACGAGGCGGTGCTGCGGACGCGGCCCCAATCCGTGCTTCAGGTATTACGCTTTTTGAAAGACGATTCCCAATGTCTCTTCAAGACGTTGGTCGATCTGTGTGGGGTTGATTACCCGGACCGTGAGCAACGTTTTGAGGTGGTTTATAACTTGCTCAGTGTGAAACAGAATTTGCGGATGCGGGTGAAGGTCTCGACTGACGAGGACACGCCGGTACCGTCTGCGTGTACGCTTTTCATGGCCGCCGAATGGAACGAGCGCGAAGCGTGGGATATGTACGGGATCTTCTTTTCCGATCATCCCGATTTGCGCCGGTTGTTGACGGATTATGGCTTCGAGGGACATCCCTTGCGTAAGGATTTCCCGCTGACCGGCCATGTGGAGGTCCGCTACGATGACGAGGTGAAGCGGGTAGTCTACGAACCGGTGACGCTGACCCAGGATTTTCGGACCTTCGATTTCCTTAGCCCCTGGGAGGGTGTGCAATCGTTGTTGCCGGGCGATGACAAGGCCGTGGCCGGTGACGAATCGGGAGCTGACTGATGGCAGAGATGCAGATCAAGCCCCTGACCTTGAATTTTGGGCCGCAACATCCGGCGGCACATGGCGTGTTGCGGCTGGTCTTGGAAATGGATGGCGAGGTGGTCGAGCGCGCCGATCCGCATATCGGCCTACTTCATCGCGGCACCGAGAAGTTGATCGAGTACAAGACCTATCTCCAGGCAGTCCCGTATTTCGACCGGCTGGACTATGTCGCGCCAATGTCTCAGGAGCACGCTTATGCCCTGGCGGTTGAGAAGCTGCTGGGCATCGCCGTGCCGAGACGCGGTCAGTATATTCGGGTGCTGTATGCAGAGCTCTCGCGCATCCTTAACCACATCCTGAACATCACCACCTTTGCTTTGGATGTTGGCGCGATGACCCCGCTGCTCTGGGGCTTTGAAGAGCGCGAATATCTGATGGAGTTTTATGAGCGGGCCTCTGGCTCCCGGCTCCATGCGGCGTATTTTCGGCCCGGCGGCGTGCATCAGGATCTGCCGGCTGGCCTGCTGGATGACATCGACAGTTGGGCCGCGAAGTTTCCTGCCGTGATCGCCGACATGGAAAGCCTGCTGACCAACAACCGGATCTTCAAACAACGCACCGTCGACATCGGAACGGTGACCGCGGAGGAAGCCCATAATCTCGGCTTCACCGGACCATGCATTCGGGCATCGGGCCAGGCCTGGGATCTGCGAAAATCGCAGCCCTACGATGTTTATGACGAGATGGATTTCGACATCCCCGTCGGCAAGACTGGCGATTGTTACGCGCGCTATCTGGTGCGGGTCGAGGAGATGAAGCAAAGCCTGCGGATAGTGCACCAGTGCATCGCAAACATGCCGGATGGTCCGGTCAAGACCACCGACCGCAAAGTAGCGCCGCCGCCGCGCGGCGAAATGAAGCGCTCGATGGAGGCCCTTATCCATCACTTCAAACTGTATACTGAGGGCTATCACGTTCCGGCTGGCGAGACCTACACCGCGGTCGAGGCGCCGAAGGGTGAGTTTGGAGTTTATCTGGTGTCCGACGGCTCCAACAAACCATACCGCTGTAAGATACGCGCGCCGGGGTTTGCATTCCTCTCGGCCATGGACTTTCTGTCCAGGGGGCACATGCTGGCGGATACCGTCGCCATCATCGGCTCGCTCGACATTGTTTTCGGGGAGATCGACCGTTGAGCGGGCACGCCTTCGCGGAAAATCAGCCGGATAGCTTCTCATTCACCTCGGAAAACGAAGCCAAGGCCGACGGGCTAATCGCCAAATATCCCGCCGGTCGCCAGGCCAGTGCGGTGATCCCATTGCTTGATCTGGCGCAACGCCAGCACGATAACTGGTTGCCCAGGGTGGCGATCGAGGCGGTGGCCAAAAAACTCGACATGGCGCCGATTCGGGTGCTGGAGGTCGTGACCTTCTACACGATGTTTAATCTGAAGCCGGTCGGGAAGTATTTCCTGCAGGCCTGCACCACGACGCCGTGCTGGCTGCGCGGTTCCGACGAGATGATGAAATGCATCAAGGACAAGCTCGGGCTCGATAATCATGGGGCAAGCGAGGATGGGATGTTCAGCCTGCTGGAAGTGGAATGCCTCGGTGGCTGCGTCAACGCACCGATCTTGCAGGTCAATGACGACTTCTACGAAGATATGGATTACGACGCGACGGCTGAGTTGCTGGAAGCTCTGAAGCAGGGCAAGCCACCGCCGGTCGGCTCGATGAAAGGGCGCAACATGTCGGAGAGCAGTGCCGGCGCGACCTCGTTGACCAGTCTGCGCGAGACCGAGGCAGCCTATGTGCCGCGCCCGCCGAAACCGGCTGCTGAAGCGCCGGCGGAAGCGCCTCGGGACGGTGGAGACAGCTAATGCTAAAGGATGAAGACCGGATCTTCACCAACCTGTATGGCTGGTTCGACTGGGGCCTGGATGGCGCGCGCAAACGCGGTGACTGGAGCACCACCAAGCAAATACTCTCGCAGACACCGGAGGAAGTTGTTGAACTGGTCAAGGCCTCGGGCCTGCGGGGCCGTGGCGGGGCCGGGTTTCCAACTGGCCTTAAGTGGTCGTTCATGCCGAAGGTGGTCGGGGACCGGCCGCATTACCTGATCGTCAACGCCGATGAGAGCGAGCCCGGGACCTGTAAGGACCGGGAAATCATGCGCAACGACCCGCACAAGCTGGTCGAGGGATGTCTGATCGCCGGGTATTCGATGCGCGCCTGCGCCGCCTATATCTACATTCGGGGCGAATACTATAACGAGTCGGGCAACCTGCAGGCGGCGATCGATCAGGCCTATGACGCCGGCCTGATCGGCAAGAACGCTTGCGGCACCGGCTATGATTTCGACATCATTCTGCATCGCGGGGCCGGCGCCTATATCTGCGGTGAGGAAACCGCGCTGTTGGAAAGCCTTGAGGGCAAGAAGGGTCAACCCCGCCTGAAACCGCCGTTTCCGGCGGCGGTCGGTTTGTATGGTTGCCCCTCGACGGTGAACAACGTCGAGAGCATCGCGGTGGTGCCAGAAATTCTGCGCCGTGGACCCGAGTGGTTCGCCGGTTTGGGACGCGAGCGCAATGTCGGCACCAAGCTGTTCTGTATCTCGGGGCACGTGAATAACCCCTGCAATGTCGAAGAAGAGATGGGGATTCCGCTCAGGGAGCTCATCGATAAGCATGCCGGCGGCGTCATCGGCGGTTGGGACAATCTTCTGGCGGTGATCCCCGGCGGCGCGTCGGTTCGCTGCATTCCGAAATCGATCTGTGACGATATCCTGATGGATTTCGATTCGTTGATGACGGTTAAGTCGGGTCTCGGCACGGCGGCGGTCATCGTGATGAACAAGCAGACCGATATCGTCAAAGCCATCGCCCGGCTGTCTTACTTCTACAAACACGAAAGCTGCGGCCAGTGCACGCCGTGCCGCGAGGGTACCGGTTGGATGTGGCGGGTGATGGAACGGCTGGTGACCGGCGAGGCCGAATACGAAGAGATCGACGCGCTGGAGCAGGTGACCAAGCAGATCGAAGGTCACACGATCTGCGCGCTTGGTGACGCGGCGGCCTGGCCGATCCAGGGGCTGCTGACGCATTTCCGAGGCGAGGTCGAGGACCGGATCAAGGCACATAAGGCGAGTCTGTCAAACCTACAGGCTGTAGAATGAGCGCCCGGAAAATGCCAAATGGGACGCGGGACAAGCCTTGGGGGACGCAATGCCGAAGCTGACGGTTGACGGGATCGAGGTTGATGTTCCGCCGGGCTCCACGGTGCTGCAAGCATGCGAGGCGGCTGGCGCAGAGATTCCCCGGTTCTGCTATCACGAGCGGCTGTCGATCGCCGGTAATTGCCGGATGTGCCTAGTCGAGGTGAAGCCCGGACCGCCGAAACCTCAGGCGAGCTGCGCGCTGCCGGCGGCGGACAACCAGGAAGTCTTTACCGACAGTGAGATGGTCAAGAAGGCCCGCCATGGCGTCATGGAGTTCCTGCTGATCAACCATCCGCTCGATTGCCCGATTTGCGATCAGGGCGGCGAGTGCGACCTGCAGGACCAGGCCATGGGCTATGGTCATCACTCCAGCCGCTATACCGAGAACAAGCGCGCTGTCGAAGACAAGCATATGGGGCCGCTGATCCAGACGATCATGACCCGGTGCATTCACTGCACGCGTTGTGTCCGGTTCTCGACCGAGGTCGCCGGTGTGACCGAGATGGGGTTGCTGGGGCGCGGCGAGACCGCGGAAATCACTACCTATCTTGAAAAAGCGTTGGCTTCGGAATTATCCGGCAACGTGATCGATCTTTGTCCGGTCGGTGCGCTCACCTCCAAGCCTTATGCCTTCGTTTCGCGTCCCTGGGAGCTGAAGAAAACTGAGACCATCGATGTGATGGACGCGGTTGGCTCAAACATTAGGGTTGATACGCGCGGCTCAGAGGTGCTGCGGGTGCTGCCCCGGTTGCATGACGATGTGAACGAGGAATGGATCTCCGATAAGGCTAGGTTCGCCTGTGACGGGCTGAAACGCCAACGCCTTGACCGACCTTATCTGCGCCGTGACGGCAAGTTAGTTCCGGTCAGTTGGCCCGAGGCGTTTTCTACGGTTGCCGAACAGATGAAGGCGCTATCAGGTGAGGCCATGGCTGCGATCGCCGGTGATCTGTGCGACGCCGAGTCGATGTTCGCGTTGAAGCAGCTGATGACTTCGGTTGGATCTGCCAATATCGATTGTCGCCAAGACGGCGCGAAACTCGATGCGTCGGTTCGCGCTAGCTATTTGTTCAATGCCAGTATTGCCGGGGTTGAGGATGCAGACGCGATTCTCCTGGTCGGCACCAATCCACGCTGGGAAGCGCCGGTATTAAATGCCCGCATTCGCAAGCGCTGGCTTGAGGGTGGTTTGACGGTCGCCATGGTGGGGACACCGGCGGATCTTACCTATAAGGTCGAGACCCTGGGGGCCGGTGCGCAGACCCTGCGCGAGATCGCTGACGGTAGCCATAGCTTCGCCGAGGTGCTGAAGTCCGCCAAGAAGCCGATGGTGATCCTCGGCATGGGCGCCTTGGTGCGTGAGGACGGGGCTGCGGTCCTGGCCATGGCCCGTTCGATCGCAGAGGGCTGTGGAATGATCCAAGAGGCGAGCGAAGACAGCGACGCCTGGAACGGCTTCAGCGTTCTGCATACCGCCGCCAGCCGGGTTGCTGGCCTCGACATGGGATTCGTGCCCGGTGCGGAGGGTAAGGGCGTCGCCGGTATCGTCGCCGGCGCCGGCTCGGGCGAGATCAAGTTCGTGTATCTGCTCGGCGCCGATGAGATCGACATGTCCGGGCTGGGTAAGGCCTTCGTCGTCTATCAGGGGCACCACGGCGATGCCGGCGCACACCGGGCCGACGTGGTCCTGCCAGGGGCCGCCTATACTGAGAAGGACGGAATTTACGTCAATACCGAGGGGCGGGCACAGTTAGCGCTGCAGGCATCCTTCCCGCCCGGTGAGGCGCGGGAGGATTGGAAGGTCTTGAGGGCGCTTTCGGAGGCGGTTGGCAAGGCCTTGGCTTATGACTCGGCTACGGCCCTGCGCACGGCCCTGGTCGCGGCGCATGGCAGCTTCGGCGCCATCGATCAGGTGGAGCCGGCGAGTTGGGGGGCGTTTGGCACGGCCGGAGAGACCTCCGATGCGCCATTTGGCCAGGTTATCGAAAATTTTTACATGACGGATTCGATAAGCCGGTGCTCTGCGGTGATGGCCGAGTGCACCGAGACCTTCGTCACGGCGAAAGCCGAGCGGACGGGGACGGAGGAATGACGCTGGGGCCGGTCGCGATGGAGCAGGTGGGACGATGAATATGTTCCTGAACGACTATGTGCTACCGACGGCGATCATCGTCGCGCAGATTCTGGCGATTGTGGTGCCGTTGTTGGTCTCGGTCGCATATCTGACCTATTTCGAGCGCAAGGTCATCGCCAGCATGCAACTGCGCAAGGGACCGAATGTGGTCGGGCCGTTTGGCCTGCTGCAACCGCTTGCCGACGGAGCCAAGTTGTTCGTCAAGGAAACCATCCTGCCGGCCGGTTCGAACAAGCTTTTGTTCATCATGGCGCCGATGCTGATTTTTGTCCTCAGCCTGATTGCCTGGGCGGTGATCCCGTTTGGGGACGGCCTGGTGCTGGCGGATATCAATGTTGGTTTGCTGTACTTCTTCGCCATCTCCTCGCTTGGCGTCTATGGCGTGATCATGGCGGGTTGGGCGTCGAATTCGAAATACGCCTTTCTCGGCGCCCTACGGTCGGCGGCGCAAATGGTGTCCTACGAAGTGTCGATCGGCTTTGTGGTGATCACCGTGGTCTTGTGCGCCGGTTCGCTCAACCTGTCGGACATCGTCGAGGCGCAGCGCACCGTGTGGTTCGCGATCCCATTGCTGCCGATGTTCGTGATCTTCTTTATCTCGGCGTTGGCCGAGACCAACCGGGCGCCCTTCGACCTACCCGAGGGCGAGTCGGAACTCGTAGCGGGCTATTTCGTCGAATATTCGTCGATGACCTTCGCGCTCTTCTTCCTTGGTGAATACGCCAACATGATCCTGATGAGCGCGATGACCGTGGTGTTGTTCATGGGGGGCTGGCTGCCGATCTTCGACATCGCGCCGTTCAACTGGATCCCCGGTCCGATTTGGTTTTTCGCCAAGATATCGTTCGTTCTGTTTTGCTTCCTCTGGGTGCGGGCGACCTTCCCGCGGTATCGCTATGACCAGTTGATGCGGCTGGGATGGAAGGTTTTTCTGCCCTTGTCGCTGCTGTGGGTTGCGGTGACGGCGGGTGTGTTGGTTTCCTTCGGTTGGTTGCCGAACCAGGTCGCCGGTTAAACGGGATGAGAGGCAAGCCATGAGTTTGATGCAAAGCGGCAAGGCCTTGCTCCTGTCGGAGCTGGTATCCGGCATGTACCTAACCTTGAAGTATTTCTTCAAACCCAAGGTCACGATCAACTACCCGTTTGAAAAGGGGCCGCTTAGCCCACGGTTCCGCGGCGAACACGCGCTGCGTCGCTATCCCAACGGCGAGGAGCGCTGCATTGCCTGCAAGCTGTGCGAGGCGATCTGTCCGGCGCAGGCGATTACCATCGAAGCCGAGCCCAGGGCCGATGGCAGCCGGCGCACCACGCGCTATGACATCGACATGACGAAATGCATCTATTGCGGTTTCTGTCAGGAAGCCTGCCCGGTCGACGCGATCGTCGAGGGGCCGAACTTTGAGTTTGCGACAGAGACCCGCGAGGAACTTTTCTACAATAAAGACAAACTGTTGGCGAACGGGGATCGCTGGGAGACGGAGATCTCCCAGAACCTGGCGGCTGACGCACCGTATCGTTGATCGAAGCAAGCACGAGGGTTCGGTGATGCGATTAACCAACCCCGGTAATCGTTCGATAAGAAAGCAAGGTTGCGTAATGCCGAGCATGTCACAGATGAAACAACGATCGCAGAGGGGCAGGTCATGATCATCCAGGCGCTTGCGTTCTATGCCTTCGCCTTCGTCGCCATCGCGGCGGGTGTGATGGTTGTTGCCTCGCGCAACCCGGTGCATTCGGTGTTGTTCCTGATCCTGGCTTTCTTCAACGCCTCCGGCCTGTTCGTGCTGATCGGGGCTGAGTTCATCGCGATGATTTTGATCGTCGTCTATGTTGGCGCGGTGGCGGTGTTGTTCCTGTTCGTGGTGATGATGCTGGATATCAACTTCGTCGAGCTACGTCAGGGCTTCATGGATTACCTGCCGGTCGGGGCGCTGATTGGGTTTATTTTGTTGGCCGAGCTTGCGTTTGTGGTTGGCGCGTGGGTGGTGTCCGACGATGCATCCCTGGTCAAGGCGGCGTCTGCTCCGGTGGCGGCCGAGATATCCAATACACGGGCGTTGGGGATGATCCTGTACACTCGCTATGTTTATCTGTTTCAGGCGGCCGGCGTGATTCTGCTGATCGCCATGATTGGGGCGATTGTGTTGACCTTGCGGAGCCGCGAAGGCGTAAAGCGTCAGCGTATCGCCGACCAGGTTGCACGAAACCGCGAGGAAACAGTCGAGATCGTTAAAGTACAATCGGGCGAGGGGGTCTGACCATGTGGGAAATCGGCCTCGCGCATTATCTGACGGTTGCGGCGATCCTGTTTACCTTGGGGATTTTCGGCATCTTCCTGAATCGGAAGAACGTCATCATCATCCTCATGTCGATCGAGCTGATGCTGTTGGCGGTCAACATTAATTTGGTGTCGTTCTCGGCTTTTCTCGGCGATCTGGCCGGCCAGGTGTTCGCGCTGTTCGTGCTGACCGTGGCGGCGGCCGAGGCGGCGATCGGTCTTGCCATCCTGGTCGTCTATTTCCGTAACCGCGGCTCTATCGCGGTCGAAGACATCAACCTGATGAAAGGGTGAGGCGGTGATGTATACAGCCATCGTCTTCCTGCCGCTCCTGGGCGCAATCGTCGCCGGTCTTTGGAGGGCGTCTGCTCGGCGATCGGGGCTCACATATCGTCACCTGCGGGGCGATGGGGCTCTCGTGCGTCTTCGGGCTAGTCGCCTTTTACGACGTGGCGATCCAGCACGACCCGACCACGATTAATCTGTTCACCTGGATTCATCCGGACGCTCGACGCGGCGTGGGCGCTGAAATTCGATACCCTGACCGCGGTGATGGTGATCGTCGTGACCGTGGTTTCGACCATGGTGCATGTCTATTCGATCGGCTACATGAGCCACGACCCACACAATCCTCGGTTCTTCGCCTATCTGTCGCTGTTCACTTTCGCCATGCTGATGCTGGTGACGGCGGACAATTTGGTGCAGATGTTCATGGGCTGGGAGGGGGTCGGTCTGGCCTCTTATCTGTTGATCGGCTTCTGGTATCACAAGCCCGAGGCAAACGCGGCGGCGATCAAGGCGTTTCTGGTCAACCGGGTTGGTGATTTTGGCTTTGCGCTGGGGATCTTTGGCACTTATTTGTTGTTCGACACGGTGGTTCTGGACGAGATCTTTCCGGCGGTCCAGGAAGGCCGGGTCGGAGATCACTTTCCTTTGGTTCAGCGCCGATGCGCTGACCGTGCTGACCATGTTGCTGTTCATCGGCGCCATGGGCAAGTCGGCGCAGCTTGGGCTGCACACCTGGCTGCCGGACGCGATGGAGGGACCGACCCCGGTCTCCGCCCTGATCCACGCCGCGACCATGGTGACGGCCGGTGTGTTCATGGTGGCGCGGCTGTCGCCGATGATGGAATACGCGCCGATACGCTTGATGGTAGTGACCATTGTCGGCGCCTCGACCGCGTTCTTCGCGGCAACGGTCGGGCTTTGTCAGAACGACATCAAGCGGGTCATCGCCTATTCGACCTGCTCCAGCTTGGCTACATGTTCTTCGCCTGCGGTGTATCGGCCTATTCGGCGGGAATTTTCCATCTTTTGACCCATGCCTTCTTCAAGGCGCTGCTGTTCCTTGGCGCGGGATCGGTGATCCATGCCATGTCCGATGAGCAGGACATGCGCAATATGGGCGGGCTGCGCACGCGAATCCCGCTGACCTTCTGGCTGATGGTCATCGGCACCCTGGCGCTGACCGGGTTTCCGTTCCTCGCTGGCTACTATTCCAAGGACCTGATTTTCGAATCGGCCTTTGCCGCGCCATACTGGGGTGGGAAATTACGCCTTTTGGATTGGCATCATCGCCGCCGGCATGACTGCCTTCTATAGCTGGCGTCTGATCTTCCTGACCTTCTTTGGGACTAGTCGCGCGCTCGAAGGAAGTGCAGGACCATATTCACGAGTCGCCGCTGGTGATGACCATCCCGTTGATGGTGCTGGCGGCGGCGCCTTGGTTGCCGGCTAAGCTTGGCTTTGATGCATTCGGTGGCGAGTCGATGGCTGATTTCTGGGGTGGCTCATTCTGGTTCTGGACGGCAACAACACTATTGAGGCGGCGCATCATGTGCCGGTTTGGGTGAATGCGTTGCCGACGGTAATGTTCGTGCTGGGCACCGGCGGGGCCTGGTATTGCTATATCATCGGCCCGAGGTTCCCGGAATGATCGTCGGCTATTATGGCGAGATTTACCGATTCCTGTTGAACAAATGGTACTTCGACGAGTTGTATGACTGGCTCTTCGTGCGCCCGGCGATGAAGCTTGGGCGGGTGCTTTGGAAGGGTGGCGACGGCGCGATCATCGATGGCTTCGGCCCGGACGGTATTGCTGCGCTAACTCGGCTCTTGCCGGCCGGGCGGGCCGTTGCAGAGCGGATACGTCTACCACTACGCTTTCGCGATGATGATCGGCGTGGTCGCCATCGTATCCTGGTACTTGCTGACGCACGGGGGCTGAGCATATGGAGCGATTGGCCCCTGCTGTCCTTGTGACGTTCCTGCCCCTGGCGGGGCGTGGTGTTCATTCTGTTCATCCGTGGCGACGAGGCGACGGTGGCGCGCAACGCCCGCTATATCGCCCTGTGGACGTCGCTGTCGACCTTCCTGCTCTCGCTGCTGCTTTGGGTGAATTTCGATCCGACCACCGCCGATTTCCAATGGTCGAGAAGGCCGAGTGGATCCCGGGCGCGATATCAACTACCACATGGGCATTGACGGCATTTCGCTGTTCTTCGTGCTGCTGTCGACCTTCTTGACGCCGATCTGCATTCTGTCGAGTTGGGACGCGTTCAAGACCCGGGTGCGGGAATACATGATCGCCTTCCTGGTGCTGGAAACCATGATGGTCGGCATGTTCTGCGCGCTGGACCTATTGGTTTTCTACATCTTCTTCGAGGGTGTCCTGATCCCGATGTTCATGATCATCGGCGTCTGGGGCGGCGCGCGCCGGGTCTATGCGGCGTTCAAGTTCTTTCTCTACACCTTGCTCGGCTCGGTGCTGATGCTGGTCGCCATGCTGACCATGTATTTCACGCCGGCACCACCGACATTCCGACCCTGATGGCGTTCAAGTTTGCCGATATTGCAGCCTTGGCTGTGGCTAGCGTTTTTCGCCTCCTTCGCGGTCAAGGTGCCGATGTGGCCGGTCCATACCTGGTTGCCGGATGCCCATGTCGAGGCGCCGACGGCGGGGTCGGTGATCCTGGCCGGCGTGCTGCTGAAGATGGGCGGTTACGGGTTCCTGCGGTTCTCGATCCCGATGTTCCCGGAAGCCACCGAGATGTTTGCGCCCTTGATCTTCACGCTCAGCATTGTGGCGGTGATCTACACCTCTCTGGTGGCGCTTGGCCAGGAGGATCTGAAGAAACTGATCGCCTATTCATCGGTGGCGCATATGGGCTTCGTGACCCTCGGCATGTTCACCCTGAACGAGCAGGGGGTGCAGGGCTCGATCTTCCAGATGCTGAGCCACGGCATCGTTTCCGGCGCTTTGTTCCTATGTGTCGGGGTTATTTATGACCGTATGCATACCCGAGAAATCTCCGCCTATGGCGGTTTGGTCAACCGGATGCCGCGCTATGCGCTTGGTATTCATGATCTTCACCATGGCCTCGGTTGGCCTGCCGGCGACCAGCGGGTTTGTTGGCGAATTCCTTGTCTTGATGGGCGTGTTCAAGGTCAGCACCTGGCTGGCGGCCCTGGCATCGACCGGGGTGATCCTCGGCGCCGCTTACATGCTGTATGTCTATCGCCGGATTATCTTCGGGGTTTTGGACAAGGACAGCCTGAAGAACATTGTTGATCTATCGCCACGGGAGATCGTGGTGTTCGCACCTTTGGTCATTCTGGTGTTCTGGATGGGGATCTATCCCGCGTCATTCCTAGACATGATGGCGGTGTCGGTCGACAACCTGATTGCTAATTACAACGTCGCGCTGCTTGAAGGCGGCGTGACCGTCGCGACACGCTGAGCCCGGAGGCGCACGCAATGGATCCCACCACAGTGCCCGTGATGGCGCCGGCGACGCCAGAGATCTTTCTGGTTTGCGCTGGGATGGCTTTGCTGATGGTCGGTGTATTCCGCAAGGGTGATCCGACCGGACTGGTTTCCTGGCTCGCGATCGCCAGCCTTATCGTCACCGGCGTCCTGGTGCTCATCTATGGTGGGGCTACGGATACGCCGGTCTTCTTCGGCATGTTCGTGACCTCGAAATTCGCACAGTTTGCCAAGATCTTGATCCTCATGGGATCGGCGCTGTCGATCGTGCTTTCCAGCGACTATATGCGGCGCGAACAGGCCCAACGGTTCGAGTTTCCAGTGCTGATTGTCTATGCCACCGTAGGCATGATGATGATGGTCTCGGCCAACGATCTAATCGGGCTTTATGTCGGTTTGGAGATGCAGAGCCTGGCGCTTTACGTGGTGGCGTCGATCCGTCGCGATACGCTACGTTCGACTGAGGCTGGATTGAAATATTTCGTCCTTGGCGCGCTGTCCTCGGGCATGTTGCTCTATGGTTGCTCGTTGATCTATGGGTTCGCAGGCACGACGGACTTCTTGGGCCTCGCTGGAATTTTCAGCACCTTGAACGGTGACGTCCCGGTTGGCTTAGTGTTCGGTATGGTGTTCCTGATCGCCGGTTTGGCCTTCAAGGTCTCGGCGGTGCCGTTCCACATGTGGACGCCGGATGTTTATGAAGGCGCGCCGACGCCGGTGACGGCGTTGTTCGCCGTGGCGCCAAAGGTCGCGGCGATCTGTTTGTTCCTGCGGGTCATGGTCGGCCCGTTTGGCGAGTTGATCGAGCAGTGGCAGCAGATCATCGTGGTGATCTCAATCCTCTCGATGGGGCTTGGGGCTTTTGCAGCCTTAGTGCAGACCAACATCAAGCGACTGATGGCCTATAGCTCGATCGGTCATATGGGCTATGCGCTGGTTGGCGTGGCCGCCGGTAACGAGGCCGGGCCAGTGGTGTGCTGATCTATATGTCAGTTTATTTATTCATGAATGTTGGCACCTTTGCCTGCATCCTGGCGATGCGCCAGCAGGGCCGCCTTGTCGAGGGGATCAACGACCTCGCCGGTTTGTCGAAAAGCCATCCGATGATGGCGGTGGCGTTGCTAATCTTCATGTTCTCGATGGCCGGCATTCCGCCGCTCGCTGGGTTTTTCGGCAAATGGTTCGTCTTTCTTGCGGCGATCGATGCCGGACTTTATACCCTGGCCATCCTCGGCGTTATCGCCAGCGTGGTGAGCGCCTTCTACTATCTGCGGATCGTCAAAATTATGTATTTTGACGAGGCGAGTGAGCCGTTGGATAGTGCGGTGCCGACGGATCTGCGACTCGTGATCTACGTGTCTACCGCGGTCACGCTGTTGTTTTTCGTGGTGCCCAGCCCAGTTGTCGAGGCGGCGGGCGCGGCGGCGGCGGCGTTGATGGGCGGGTGACCTGGCGTCGAAACGTAACCCAGACGAACCTTGCCAATGATCAATTTGGTCGGTAACGGCGCTGGGCCGGGTTTGCTCCCGGATCGGGTGACCCTGGAAATCCATGAGGTCTTGGACAGCACGAATTTGACGGCAAGGGAACGCGCCTTGGCTGGCGCTGAAACCTGGACAGTCGTTCAGGCGGCTGAACAGCGGGCGGGCCGTGGGCGCCGCGAGCGACAATGGACCTCGCCGCGCGGTAATCTTTACACCTCGACGATCTTGAGACCGCAAAATGGTCAGGAGGGTGGGCCACAGGGTGGACCGCAAACCTGGGCGCAGTTGTCCTTCGTTGCGGCGCTGGCGGTGGCCGAGGCTGCGGCACAGGCAGTGCCAGGGACCGATATTCAATTGAAATGGCCGAATGATGTATTGGCCGATGCACGTAAGCTCAGCGGTATCCTATTGGAGACGGTGGTCGCGACGGGCGGCGGCGGCGTGGTCATCGTCGGGGTCGGGATCAACATTGCCTCATTTCCCGCACAAACCCGCTATGGTGCTACGTGTTTGGATCTCCTGGCCGGCCGGCCGATCACGGTGGAAGCAGTGCGGGCTCGTTATCTGATGGCGCTGACGCACTGGTATGATATTTGGGCTGCGCAGGGTTTCTCCAAGATCCGTGCCGCTTGGTTGGAACGGGCTTTTGGCCTGGGCCGTGAGGTGGAAGTGGATGATGAAAACGGTCTGCTGCTGCAAGGACGCTTTACCGGGCTTGGCGAGGATGGGCGGATGCTGCTCGAACTACCGGATGGCGCGGTGCGGTTGATTGCCGCCGGCACTGTCGGGTTCGTTCAACGGACGGAGGCGTGATGCTTCTCACGATTGATTGCGGTAATACCAATACTGGTTTTGCAATGTTCGAGGGGGAAACCTGCATCGGATCATGGCGAACCTCGACCAATACCGCCCGCACCGCCGATGAATACGGGGTATGGTTAACTCAATTGTTGGCTTTGATCGATCTGCCGTTGTCAAAAATCGACGATGTCATCATCGCCAATGTGGTGCCGGAGACCGCGTTCAATCTTAAAACTCTGTGCCGTCGACATTTTGGAATCGAGCCGATGCTGGTTGGCGATCCAAAGGTTGAGCTTGGCATAGATATCCGGATCGATAACCCGCATGAGGTTGGCGCCGACCGGGTGGTGAATGCGATTGGCGCCCGCGCGGGCTATGACGGAGCGCTTATTGTGATCGATTTTGGCACCGCGACAACCTTCGACGTGATTGAAGCCGACGGCGGCTATGCTGGAGGCGTGATCGCACCAGGCATCAATCTTTCGCTTGAGGCGCTGTACCGTGCGGCTGCCCAGCTACCTAGAATTGTTATTGAGCCACCCGTGCATAGCGAGGAAGGAAACGAATCGATTCGAATCATCGGCAAGTCGACCAAAGACGCCATGCATGCCGGAATTTTCTGGGGCTATGTCGGGTTGATTGAGGGCATCGTCAGTCGGATCAAGGCAGAGTATGGCGCACCGATGTTCGTCGTCGCTACCGGCGGGCTGGCACCTATCTTTCTTTCCTCCACCGATGCGATCCAGCACGTGGACCCAGATATTACCTTGAGAGGGTTGGTGTTGATCCACCAACGTAACAAAAAATGAAAACAGATGGCGTGTTTCATGCCGACCCTGGCGAGCTGCTTTTTTTGCCGCTGGGTGGATCAAACGAGATAGGCATGAACCTCAACCTCTATTGCTATGGCGGTAAGTGGTTGATGGTGGATCTTGGAATTACTTTCGGCGATGAGACCACGCCGGGTGTTGACGTGATCATGCCCGATCCAAGCTTTGTCGAGTCCCGGCGGGAGGATCTTCTCGGGCTGGTCGTCACTCATGGTCACGAGGACCATATCGGCGCGATCCCTTATCTTTGGGAGCGTCTGCGCTGCCCGATCTACGCGACACCGTTCACCGCGTCGTTGGTGCGCCGCAAGCTGGCCGATGTCGATCTCGTCGGGCAGGTTGAGTTGATAGAAGTGCCACTATCCGGCAGCGTTACACTCGGGCCGTTCGACATTGAATTTATCGGCCTGACCCATTCAATTCCCGAACCCAGCGCGATCGTTCTCCGGTGCGAAGCGGGGACAATATTGCACACCGGTGACTGGAAATTCGATCCAGCGCCGCAGGTTGGCGAAGTGACCGACCTCGCGGCGCTGGAAGCGCTGGCTGAGGAGGGGGTTTTGGCGATGGTCGGCGACTCGACCAATGTCGACGTTCCCGGCAGCACCGGATCGGAAGCCGAATTGGTCGACTCCTTCAGCGAGCTTTTCGCTAAACAGGAGCACCGGATCGCCGTCACCTGTTTTGCCTCCAATGTCGCCCGCCTGCATAGCATCGCGGTCGCTGCGCGACGCCATGACCGTCGGGTGGCGCTGGTTGGCCGCTCACTTTGGCGAATGCACGACGTGGCGCGGGAGAATGGCTATCTGCTCGATATCCCTGACTTCGTCAGCGAGGCGGATGTGGGCTATTTTCCCCGTAACAAACTAGTGTTGATTTGTACCGGTAGCCAGGGGGAATCGCGCGCGGCGCTTGCCCGGATCGCCGATCAGGCTCATCCCAAGGTTTCCATAGAGGCCGGGGATACAGTGATTTTCTCGTCACGTGAGATCCCGGGCAACGAGAACGCGATCGGACGGGTGCAGGGCAAGTTCATGTCGCGCGACGTGAAAGTCATCACCGAGCGAGATCACCATGTGCACGTTTCTGGGCATCCGGCCCATGACGATATGGTACGGATGTATCAGATGGTTCGTCCGGAAATCGCTATTCCAGTGCATGGAGACGCTCGGCATTTGGCGGAGCACGCTCGGCTGGCCCACGATTGTCAGGTGCCGCAGGTGCAGGCTCCTGGCAATGGCAGTGTCATACGCTTGGCGCCCGGTCCGGCGGAAATCATTTCCTGGGTTCCGGTGTCGAGCCTGGCGGTTGATGGACCGCGCCTGCGGCAGCTTAACGGCGAGGTGATCCGGGACCGCCGTAAACTTCTGCATAATGGCGCGGTTGCCGCGACGTTGATCCTGGACAAGAAGGGATATTGCCGACTCGATCCGATGCTGACGGTCACGGGCATTACCGACGACGACGACGACGAAGCCGAGGAGATCGACGATTTGTTGGTCGAGATGGTGCGGAAATCCGTGGATGGGCTTTCCTCCAGCGCTCGGGCGTCCGATGAAGCGGTTGTCGCGGCGGCGTACCGGGCGGTGCGGCGGGTGCTTCGCAATGAGTTTGGCAAGCGTCCGCTTACCACGGTCCATGTGGTGCGGGGATGAATGGAGAGAGCGGGATGACAGAGCGATGATTGGCCGCCTTAACCATGTCGCCATTGTCGTGCCGGACCTTGCGGCGGCGGCGGAGATTTATCGTCAAACCTTGGGGGCCACGGTCAGTGCTCCCGCGGATCTGCCTGATCACGGGGTCACCACGGTTTTCGTCGAGCTACCGAACACCAAGATTGAATTGCTTCACCCCTTAGGCGAAGGCTCAATGATCCAAACCTTTCTTGATCGCAACCCGTCCGGTGGAATGCATCACATCTGCTACGAGGTTGAGGACATCATCGCTGCGCGCGATGCCCTGAAAGCTAATGGTGCGAGGGTGTTGGGTGATGGCGAGCCAAAGACCGGTGCCCATGGCAAGCCGGTATTGTTTCTACACCCCAAGGACTTTGCCGGCACCCTGCTTGAGCTTGAACAGGCCTGAGCGTTCTTGCTAAGGGAGGAGGGTATACATGGATATCGCATCCGGTATCGTTGTCTATATACTGCTTTGGTGGTGGATTTTTTTCATGTCGCTGCCCTTCGGAGTGCGGCGTGCCGAGACTGTTGAGATTGGCCATGATACCGGGGCACCTGAAAAGCCGCATCTTTGGAAGAAGGCGCTTGCGACCACGGTTCTGGCAGCGATCCTATGGATAGGGGTCAATTGGGTGATTGAGGCCGAGTTATTCTCATTTCGGGAGATGGCGAAAAAGTTTTAAGGTTAATCTTAGAGCAACCTTCTGAAGCGCGAGCAGGACAAAAAAACAAGGACCTGTCCGACCTTGCCGTTAAATGTTCACTTGCTACAAGTATCCTTGTGACGGGACCCTTACCCAGGGTTTCTCCCTTAACTCGGACCATCTATGACGCTCGCGCGCCGAAAAGGTTTTTATTGTTGTCGAAGGTTAGTCAGGTCCGGCTCGATGGCCACGCCATTTTTGGTTTTGCGGCATGAATGTTGCGCTTTAAACGTCGCAATGTGGCATTGGGAGAAGGCAAGGTGACCGAATCATTCGATCGGATGAAGGGCATTGCCAGCGGGCTGTTGATGGCGGGGGCTCTTTTTGCTGCCGCTGACGTCGCGGCCGGCAGAGGTAAGGGCGAAGACAGTTACATAAGCGGCGATAGAGACCGGTGCCAAGGCCGATATACGGGCCAGCGCCAAAGCTGACGTTAAGCCTGAAGGTGTTGAGATCACCGTCACACCCAAGGGCTGCGGCGGACTGAATACGCACAAGCCGGCTGACGATGTGACCTATAAACCCGGCGCCGGTCCTAATCGGTAACCGGTCTCGCCGGCTGATCTCGTGGGTGCGCAGATGATCAAGGTTCCAGACAAGATCACCTTCAAGATCACGTATGATGTAATGAAAAATCATTGTCTGCCGGCGTAGTCGCAACTGTTGTCGGGACAGGATTTGGTCGGGAAAGTACCCTACGATATTTCCGTGTGTTGCTTTGAATTCAACGGTCAATCACTCAACGGTCCGGAAACTGCCGCGCTTGCCGTAACCTGCCGGAGCATCGCCAAATAGGAGGTCGGGGATCAACCCCGTCCTCTTGCTGGTCATCACGGTTTTTCGATCTTCAGTCGCCGGTAAATGCTTGCAACCCGGTTTGCGCCCGCCCGAGGATCAAGGCGTGTACGTCATGGGTCCCTTCATATGTGTTCACCGCCTCGAGGTTCATGAGGTGTCGGATGACGCCGTACTCATCCGATACGCCGTTGCCGCCGTGCATATCCCGAGACATCCGGGCGATGTCCAGCGCCTTGCCACAGGAGTTTCGCTTGGCCAGCGAGATCGCCTCCGGGGCGGCGGTGCCTTCGTCCAGCATTCGGCCTAATCTCAAACAGGTTTGCAGGCCGATGGTAATCTCGGTCTGCATATCTGCGAGTTTCTTCTGGATCAATTGGTTCGCTGCCAAGGGGCGGCCAAACTGCTTGCGCTCCAGGGTGTAGTCGCGGGCCTGATGCCAACAGAATTCGGCGGCGCCCAGGGCGCCCCAGGAAATTCCGAAACGGGCCTTGTTGAGACATCCAAAGGGGCCACCCAGCCCCTTCACGTTGGGCAGCAGGTTTTCTTCCGGGACCATGACTTCGTCCATGACGATCTCGCCGGTGACAGAGGCGCGCAGCGAAAACTTGCCCTCGATCTTTGGCGCCGACAGCCCCTTCATGCCCTTTTCCAATACGAAGCCCCGAATCACGCCGTCATCGGTCTTAGCCCAGACTACGAATACGTCGGCAATGGGCGAGTTGGTGATCCACATCTTCGCGCCGGAAACCAGATAGCCGCCATCTACCGAACGCGCCCTGGTGACCATTCCGCCCGGGTCCGAGCCGTGATCCGGTTCGGTCAACCCGAAACAGCCGACCCACTCGCCAGTGGTCAGCTTGGGCAGATATTTTTGCCGCTGATCCTCACTGCCATAGGTATGAATGGGGTGCATCACCAGACTTGATTGTACGCTCATCGCCGAGCGATAGCCGCTATCGACACGTTCAACCTCACGGGCAACCAACCCATAACAAACGTGGTTCACGCCAGCGCAACCATAGCCGTCGATGGTCGAGCCGAGAAAGCCAAGTTCACCCATTTCGGTCATGATCTCCCGGTCAAACCGCTCGTTTCGGAAGGCATGTTTCACCCTGGGCATTAGCCGGTCCTGGCAGTAGTCCCGAGCGGCATCCCGTACCATACGTTCTTCTTGGCTGAGCTGCTGATCCAGTAGGAGGGGGTCATCCCACTGAAATATCGGCCTGGAAGGTTTTGGTTTGGGGGAGGGGGCTGCCGTTGCCGGGGCGGATGTGGGATTCATCCCAATCTCCAAATTATGAATAATGTTGACCGTTGCCAGTTATATACGCCGCTCCGGTGTCCGCGGCCATGATTTCGGTGCCGGCGATGCTGCATGGCGTTTGTCCTTGGCGGCGAACACCGCATCGTTACCGGGCGCCTGGAAGAGGTAGATCATGTCAAAGCTGAACGAAAACGGGGTGATCGTCGAATTCGTCAGAGAGGTAGCTATCTAAAGGTAAGCGCCGTGGTCCTGGTCGCAATGATTGAAGTTTCGATCGTCGGTAACCCAATGAGCGAAGGCGCGATGCTGATAGGTGGTGCGATTTAAAAATTGGAATGCGTCATGGAAAACCGCCTTAAATGGCTAGGACAGCCATAGCTTGCGAGGCCGGCTTTTTTCGGATTTTAGGCCACTTACAGAAAGCTCGCGTGAACCGTTAATTGCGCTCCCTGTGGAGCGTCGCAATTGTCAGCTTGGCAATAGATTAACTTGCCTTGGGGTGTCGTTCGCCACGCTTGACCGCGCTCCGACCGAGGCTAAATTCCATTTCTCGGGTTAGCCATCCTGGGTCATATTGTATGTTGTGCGCAGATTTCGTTTCAGCATCTTCAGGCGTTTGTCGCCTTCCAAGCTTGGGCTTGTGATTTTTAATATTTGATTATAAGGAAATTGTTCTTAAGAACAATTGTCAATTATCTGTAATAGATAAATGTGTGTAAAATATAATACGGTAATTAAAATATTATTTTAATTTAAATGTTTCCATTAAAATTAACCGTTCACGGGTGGCAAGCACCTTATTACCAATGACGTTATTGTGCAGAGGCATTGAGTGCGTGCAGCGGGAGGGAGGACGATTGCACAATTTTTAGCATTATCCCTAAAAATTGCCGTATATAATGTGTGTCGACGCGAGAACTCTGGCGCCCTAATTTGGCTCACGCTTGAACTGGTGGACTGATGGAAAAGAAGACCGTCGCGATAGGTGTCGACCATGGTGGCCTCCTCCTGAAGTCCGGGCTGATCGAGCAGCTTGGCGCATTGGGGTATTCGGTGCGTGATTTAGGGGCATTCGGGCCGGCATCCGTCGACTATCCGGATTACGCCTATAAAGTTGCCGAGACATTGCGGGTTGGCGCGGCGGATATCGGGTTGGTGGTATGCGGCACCGGTATCGGAATGAGTATCGCGATGAACCGATATCCCTGGATCCGTGCCGGTGTGGTTCATGATGTGACATCGGCGAGGCTGTCTCGGGAACACAACGACGCCAACGTTCTGGCGCTTGGCGCTCGGATGACCGGCGCCGAGTTGGCGAAGGAATGCCTGACTGTATTCTTGCAAACCGAGTTTGGGGAAGGTAGGCACGCGCGGCGAGTGCGCAAACTCACCGAGCCGCCCAATCTTGGCGACGCCAGCAATGCCGCTTAAACGAAATCTGAATATACGGAAGCAATGATGACGACGGCAATAACGACGCACGATAAAAGCCAACAAGATAGCGCGGATCATTCCTCTGGCTTTTTTGAAATGTCGGTCAGACAAAGCGATCCGGAATTGTTTCGATCAATCAGCCAGGAACTAGGGCGCCAACAGGACCAGATAGAGCTGATCGCGTCAGAAAATATAGTCTCGCGCGCCGTGCTTGAAGCGCAAGGTTCGGTGCTGACCAATAAATACGCCGAGGGCTATTCCGGGCGCCGCTATTACGGTGGTTGTGAGTTCGTCGACATCGCCGAAACCCTGGCGATCGAGAGGGCTATGATATTATTTGGCTGTGGGTTTGCGAATGTTCAGCCGCATTCCGGGGCGCAAGCCAATCAGACGGTGTTTATGGCGCTGTTGCAGCCGGGGGACACGATCCTTGGCCTGTCATTGGCGGCCGGTGGGCATTTGACACATGGTGCGCCGCCGAACCAGTCGGGTAAATGGTTCAACGCAATCCAGTACGGTGTCCGCCGCGAGGATCACCTTATTGATTTTGAAGAGGTGGCTCGGTTGGCTGAGGAACACCGCCCGAAACTGATCATTGCTGGTGGTTCGGCTTATCCGAGGACGCTGGATTTCAAGCGTTTTCGCGAAATTGCGGACGCGGTCGGCGCTTATCTGATGGTTGATATGGCCCATTTCTCCGGGCTAGTGGCCGGTGGCGCGCACCCCAGCCCGCTGCCCCATGCCCATGTGGTTACCACGACGACCCACAAGACCTTGCGCGGCCCCCGTGGCGGAATGATTCTGACAAATGACGGGGGCATTGCCAAGAAAATCAACTCGGCCCTGTTTCCCGGATTGCAGGGTGGACCACTAATGCATGTGATCGCTGCCAAGGCGGTGGCCTTTGGCGAAGCCTTGCGCCCGTCGTTCCGGACCTATGCGGAAAATGTTGTTGCGAATGCCGAAACCCTGGCGACGCGACTGGTCGAGAGGGGTGTCGATCTCGTCTCCGACGGCACCGACACCCATTTGATGCTGGTTGATTTGCGCCGGAAGAATTTAACCGGCAAGGATGCTGAGGCGGCGCTTGAGCATGCCGGGATTACTTGCAATAAAAATGGGGTGCCGTTTGACCCACAAAAGCCGACGATCACCTCAGGAGTGCGCCTCGGTACGCCGGCGGGAACCACTCGCGGGTTCGGCACCAAGGAATTTGCTCAAATCGGGGACCTGATTGGAGACGTTCTTGATAGCATCGCCGGCGGGGCAGAGGCTGACCCGAAGGTTGGGGCTATGGTGCTGCAGTCGGTTCGGGATTTGTGTGCGCGCTTTCCAATCTATCGAACCGGTGCGTAACCTGGCTCGTCGTTGACGTGTCGGAAAAATAAAGAGGGGGAAGGCATGCGTTGCCCATTCTGTGGACATAACGACACGCAAGTGAAGGATTCGCGGCCGACCGAAGACAACGCGGCGATCCGTCGCCGGCGTTTCTGCCCGTCTTGTGGGGCCAGGTTCACCACCTTCGAGCGCGTGCAGCTGCGCGAGCTGACGATCTTGAAGAAAAACGGCAAGCGGGCGCCGTTCGATCGAGACAAGTTGGAGCGGTCGGTGCAAATCTCTTTGCGCAAGAGGCCGGTTGATCAGGACCGGGTTGAGCGCATGGTGAGCGGCATCCAACGACGGCTCGAAAGCATGGGCGAGGCGGAGATCCCCTCCAGTGTGATTGGTGAGATGGTCATGGACTCGCTGGCCAATCTTGATCCGGTCGCCTATGTCAGGTTCGCATCGGTCTATCGCAATTTCCGGGAAGCCAAGGACTTCGAGGAGTTTGTCGAAGACCTGGGACGCTTCGAGGAAGATTAGCGGCCTGGGCGATCTGCTGATGCGCACGCTAGCCAATGGCATCCCAGACAAGGGCTCCCCCGACGCTGTCGCCGCGGACCAAGGCTGGATGCGGTTGGCGCTCCGGTTGGCCAACCGCGGCCAGGGGCAGGTCGCGCCGAATCCGTCGGTAGGCTGTGTTTTAGTGCGCGACAATAGGATCGTCGGGCGTGGCTGGACCCAACCGGGCGGAAGGCCGCACGCCGAGGCCGTGGCGTTGGCCCAGGCCGGCTCCGGGGCAGCTGGGGCAACGGCCTATGTCACGCTCGAGCCCTGTTCCCATCACGGTAAGGCTCCGCCTTGCGCTGATGCCCTGATCGCCGCCGGCGTGGTCAGGGTGGTCGCGGCAATCCAAGATCCCGACGCGCGGGTTGACGGTCAGGGATTTGAGCGCCTCCGGGCGGCCGGCCTTGCGGTTACCGTCGGGGTGTGCGGTGAGTTGGCTGGCGCGGCTCTGGCGGGATTCATCCGGCGGGGCCGCGATGGTCGACCGCTGCTGACCCTAAAGTTGGCGGCGAGTATCGATTCGCGGATCGCCACGCGCGACGGGGAAAGCCAATGGATCACCGGCGAGCCGGCCCGGCGGTTGGCACATCTGATGCGGGCGCGTCATGATGCGATACTCACCGGGACCGGCACGGTTTTGGCAGATGATCCGTCACTGACCTGTCGGTTGCCCGGTCTGGACCAGAGAACGCCGGTCCGGGTGGTGCTGGATTCTAGGCTGGTGACGCCGCTGAACAGTGCTCTGGTGAGTTCGGCGCGCAATATCAAAACGATGATCATTACTACCGCGGGAGCTTCGGATGCCTCGGCCGCGGCTCTGCGTGGGGAGGGGGTCGAGGTCGCCCGGGTTGCCGAGACGAAGGATGGCAAGGTGGGGTTGGACGCAGCTTTGCGGGCGCTTGGAGATTGTGGAATCACTAGCGTTTTAGTTGAATCTGGTGGCTTTCTGGCGGCCTCTTTCCTGTCGGCGGGATTGGTGGATCGACTGGTTTGGTTTCGGGCGCCGATGGTGATTGGCGGCGACGGCAGGGCGGCGGTGGAGCCGTTGGGAGTAGCCGCGCTGGTGGCTGCGCCAAGGTTCGAACGTATCGATGTACGTCCGGTCGGTGAAGATATGGTGGAAACCTATCGTCTGCGGCCCTAGTTTATCACCATGTTTACTGGAATCATCACCGATGTCGGCACGGTCGAGGCGTTGGAGCAGCGTGGAGACCTGCGCGCTGTGGTCAAAGCGCACTACGAAACCCAGACGATTAGCGATGGCGCTTCCATTGCGTGTTCCGGGGCCTGTCTGACGGTTGTCGACAAGGGGGCAGACTGGTTCGCCGTGGATATCTCCAAGGAAACGCTTGATCACACGACGCTGGGGGCATGGTCGGTCGGCTCGAGGATTAATCTTGAGCGGTCCCTGCGCATAGGGGATGAGCTTGGCGGTCACATGGTCTCAGGCCATGTGGATGGCGTCGCGACGGTACTCTCGCTCATTGATGAAGGCGATAGCCGGCGCCTGACGATCCGAGTGCCAGGGCGCATATCAAGGTTTATCGCGTCGAAGGGGTCTGTGGCGCTCGACGGCATCTCGTTAACTGTCAATGAAGTTGAGGCTGACGTGTTCGGGGTGAACATTATTCCCCACACCTGGGAGGAGACGACTTTGGCCGATGTGGGCCCGGGCAGCCGATTGAATGTTGAAATTGATATGCTGGCGCGCTACGTCGCCCGCTTGACGGAACAAGTGGAGGCAACGCGCGATGGCGACGCCTGAGCAATTGAGTGAAGTCTATCAGGGCGCGCTGTCCTCGATCGAGGAAGTCATCGAGGAGGCCAAGGCTGGCCGAATGTTCATCTTGGTCGATGACGAAAGTCGCGAGAACGAAGGCGATCTTTGCATTCCTGCTGAAATGGCCACGGCCGAGGTCGTCAACTTCATGGCGATGCATGCGCGCGGGCTGATCTGTCTGTCAATGACCCGGTCCCGGGTGGAACGCCTGGGTCTGCCGTTGATGTCCTCACGCAACGAGACTCGGCACGAGACCGCCTTCACGGTTTCCATCGAGGCTCGCGAGGGAGTGACCACCGGGATATCGGCGCATGACCGGGCCCGCACCATCTCGGTCGCCGTCGACCCCGATCTTAGTCGCGAGGATATCGTCACGCCGGGTCATGTCTTTCCATTGGTCGCGCGCGATGGCGGAACTTTGGTGCGCGCTGGTCATACCGAGGCGGTCGTCGATATAGCGAGAATGGCGGGTATGAACCCGTCCGGCGTGATCTGCGAGATCATGAAGGACGACGGGACCATGGCGCGGTTACCCGACCTGATCCAGTTCGCTCAGTTGCACAATCTCAAGGTCGCCACGATAGCCGACCTAATCGCCCACCGCCGCCGGACCGAGACCATTGTCGAGCGGTCGGTCGACACCATGCTTGACAGTAAGTATGGCGGCGATTGGCGGATGATCGTGTATCTGAACAAGGTCACCTACGCCGAGCATATCGCGCTGATCAAGGGGGACATCACCAGCGATGCTCCGGTTCTGGTGCGGATGCACGCGCTGAACGTGATGGAGGACGTGCTGGGCGACCAGTCTGGATCACGCGGCGGCGGCGAGGTGCAGACCGCGATGGCAAAAATCGCCGAGGAAGGCCGCGGCGTCGTGGTGATCATCCGTGAGCCGACCCCGACGGCGCTGTCCGATCGGGTGCGCAGCATGCTGAAGGCGCAAGCCGAGGGGCGCCGGAGCGAGAATGAACTTCGAGATTATGGTATCGGTGCGCAGATCCTGCTTGATCTTGGTATCCGTGACATGATTTTGCTGACCAATTCGCAACGCACCGTTGTTGGCCTAGAAGGTTATGGCCTGACCATCATGGCGCGCCGCTCGACGCAACCCGAACAGGACGAACCCAATCCATGACGAGAGTGCTGATTGTCGATGCCAATTTCTATCAGGATCTCGCCGACGAGCTGGTTCGGGGTGCGGTCGGGGAATTGGAAGCCAGGGGGATTACCTATGACCGGGTCTCGGTGCCCGGTGCGCTGGAGATCCCGACTGCGATCTCGATTGCCGCCAAGCGGAGCAACGGCCCCGCATACGATGCTTTCGTGGCGCTTGGCTGTGTCATCCGCGGTGAGACATCGCATTACGACATCGTCTGCGGTGAGAGCGCGCGCGGGTTGAGCGAATTGGCGTTGAACCGGGGTCTTATCATCGGTAATGGAATTCTGACGGTCGACACCAAGGATCAGGCTTGGGCACGTGCTGCAGTCGACGGCAATGGCAAGAATAAGGGTCGGGACGCGGTAATCGCTTGTGTTTGCCTCACAGATCTCAAGGTGAGGTACCGAGTTTGAATTCATCGCACCGTTCAGGCCGAAAAGATCGTAAATCAGTGCTCCGGCCTCGGACAACGTCCCGTCTGGCCGCCGTGCAAGCGCTTTATCAGATGCAAATGACCGACCGGCCGGCTGAGCTCATCGTCGAGGAGTTCATCGCGCATCGTTTCAACGAGTTGGAAGACACCACCAGCTTTGGACGGGCGGACGAAGCGCTGTTCGGGCTATTGACCCTGGGAACCGCGAACGACTTGGAAACGATTGACGAGATCATAGCTGACACCTTGGTTGAAGGATGGTCGGTGGATCGGTTGGAGAGCACGTTGCTGGCGATCCTGCGCGTTGGAACGCACGAGATTCTGAGCCATCGTCAGACGCCCCATGCGGTGGCGATCAGCGAATATGTCGACGTCACCCACGCCTTCTATGACGATACGGCTGCCGGTCTGGTAAACGGTGTGCTCGATCGGGTGGCGCAAGTGATGCGCGAAAAACTGGAAGAAAACGAAGATCCGGAGGAAGATTTGATCGACGCCCGGGGCCAGGCCGAGTCGATCGAGCCGGAGAGCGATCAGGCGGGTTAGCCATGGGATTGGGTGAGTTTGACCGCATAGAAAAATTCTTCAAACCATTGGCCGCGCGTAGCCCGGGTGCGCTCGAGTTGAGCGACGATGCGGCGGTTTTGCCGGTTTTTGGGCTGGCCGGTTTGGTGGTGTCAACGGATGCATTGGTCGAAGGCGTGCATTTTCGCATCGGTGACACGGCCGAGCTGATCGCTCGCAAGGCGCTTCGAACCAACCTTTCTGATCTGGCGGCAATGGGCGCCGAGCCCTGGGTCTACATGCTTTCTCTGGCGCTTGGCCCCTTGGATGGCGCGCCGATGGACCCGTGGATCGGCGGCTTTGCGGCGGGGTTGGCGATCGATCAGGAAGAATACTCGATTGGTTTGATTGGCGGAGATTCGGTTTCCACGCCCGGCCCGGTCATGGTGTCGATCACCATTTTTGGTAAGCAGGGCCCCGATGGCGTGCTGACTCGCTCGGGCGCGGTCGCTGGCGATGACATTTATGTGTCGGGAACCATTGGAGACGCCGCCCTGGGACTAAAAGCCTTAAGGGGTACATTAACTGGGTTGGGTTCGGAAACCAGCGCCATGTTGGTGGATCGCTACCATCTGCCGCGCCCTCGGGTGGATCTTGGTATGGCCTTGGCCGGATGGGCCAGCGCGGCGATGGATGTCTCGGACGGCTTGGCTCAAGACCTAGCCCATCTCTGCAAGGCGTCGGGGGTGGCGGGCGAAATCAGCTTTAAGGACGTACCGCTGTCGAGGGCGGCCGGGTTGCTGTTGGCAGACGGCCTAGCCAGCGTTGAGGATATTTGTGGCGGTGGCGACGATTATGAGTTGTTGTTCACCGCGCCACGATCGGCGCGTGACGCGGTGGAACGCCAGGCAGAGCTCGCCGGCACCCCGGTGTGTCGGATCGGCGGGATCGAGGCCGGTCAAGGTGTGTCCGTTCGTGACGGTGCCGGACGACTGGTGCCGCTTCGCCGACTGGGGTACCGTCATGCCTGATTCGAGCCGGCGGGACCGTTCTGACGGAGCGAGCGGTCACAGATCATAAAATTGGTTATCATCCTAGTCCTGGCTTTGGCCGGAGGCGGGGTCTGTGGACCGCATTGTTCGCGCCGCATGCTCTACCAGTGATAGTTCCGACCACCCTCAGGATGGAAGTCCCGGAAGAGATAATACCGGACCCCAACGAGCGACCGAAACAAACTGTGCTGATCGATCTGGAGTGGCTGCAGATCCCGCTGTTTCCGCGACGACAACGTTGATCGGTTTTTAATCATTCACATCCTGTTTGAGGTGCGTACCAGTAAGGAAGCCGATTTAGTGAACGAAAATCTGTTGAGGCTTATTGGCGCATTTATCACTTACGTTCATGCCTTGGGTATCAACCTGGGGGTCAATGAGCGGCCATTTGCTGAGTAACGCCTTTTCGCTAAGGCCAAGGAAATTCTCAGCAAGGGTATCGTCGTTGATCTCTTGTTCATCAGTATTTTTGAGCGCCTGACCAAATATTTCCAATCATTAGTGAAACGAGCCTGGCATGATTGCGCGTGACCCTTCGGTTCGGAATGTCATACTGCTCGCCTGCTGTCAGGCGCTGTCGATGTCGGCGATGTCGATGAACATGACGGTCACGGTCCTGGTTGGACAGTCTTTGTCGGTCGACCCAGCGTTTGCGACCTTGCCTTTGGCGCTGCAATTCACCGCGACGATGTTGACGACGATGCCGGCTTCGCAGCTGATGCGACGCGTCGGGCGTCAGATGGGGTTTTCGATCGGCGTGGTGATTGGTGTCACCGGCGCGTTGTTGGCGGTCCTGATGATATTCGAGAGGAATTTTGTCGGGTTCTGCGTCGGGTCGGTGCTGATGGGGGTCTTCATGGGTTTCTCTGTGTTCTATCGCCATGCGGCAACCGATACCGCGAGCGACGCGTTTCGCAGTAAGGCCATTTCGATGGTCATGGCTGGCGGCGTGGTTTCCGCGCTGTTGGGCCCGGAACTGGCGAAACGTTCCTACGATCTATTCGAAATCGATGGGTTAGGAACGGTGACCTATGCCGGGTGTTTCGCCGTGGTTGCGTTGCTGCAGGCGTCGGTGTTGATTTTCCTCAAATTCGTCGATATTCCGCGCGAGACCGCCCAGCAGCAAGAGGATTCCGGCCGGCCACTTAAGGAAATTGTCCGTCAGCCCCGATTCGTCGTCGCAGCGTCTGGTGCGATGATCGGATACGGCGTAATGAGTTTCGTGATGACCGCAACGCCGCTGGCTATCGTTTCGTGCGGATTCGTGTTCACCGACGCCGCTTTCGTTATCCAATGGCACGCATTTGCGATGTTTGCGCCTTCGTTTTTCACCGGTTCGCTGATTAACCGCTTTGGCGTTTTGCGGATCATGATGATCGGGGCCGCGGCCTTGCTCGGTTGTGTTGCGGTGACGATTTCCGGCATTGAGCTCTTTCAGTTTTGGTGGGGGCTGGTTTTGCTTGGAATTGGCTGGAATTTTCTGTTTATTGGCGGAACCAGCATGCTTGGCGAGTGCCACACCGAGGCTGAGAAAGCCAAGGTGCAGGGCCTCAACGACTTTCTGGTGTTCTCCACGGTGGCCGTCGCGTCCTTCTCCGCCGGCGCGATTTTTCATCTCTTTGGGTGGAATGCTGTTAATCTTAGCGTCCTGCCCATGATCGCCATTATCATCGTTATGTTGCTCTGGAAGATGCGATTCTTGCACCCGGTTTCAGCGGTTGGAGATTAAAAACTGCCGATATCAGTGTTGCGCGGTTGCCATGGACGTTTTTTTTGCTATGTTCCGCGCGATTTCGTGGGTGTCGTCCGCAAGGCCGTCGCCACATGCCCACGCCTAGCAGTATCGACCCCGGGGGGGTGAGTATCGTTGTCCGGGAAAAGTCAGACGCGTGTCCAATTGAACCACTAAAGGATCCCCGAACATGACCGAATTGTTCGCTCTCGTAATCGTCTGCGGGCTGATTGCGCTGGCTTACGGTTTGCTGGCGGCGCGTAGCGTGCTCGCGGCCGACGCAGGTAACGAAAGAATGCAAGAAATTGCCAGCGCCATCCAAGAAGGCGCTGCTGCATACCTGAACCGTCAGTATACAACCATCGCCATGGTCGGCGCCGTCGTCACGATCATCCTTGCCTATACCCTCGGCCTTACGGTCGCGGTCGGCTTCGTGATCGGTGCGGTGCTTTCGGGGATCGCGGGCTATATCGGCATGTATGTGTCGGTCCGCGCCAATGTCCGGACCACCCAGGCAGCGACGATCGGCATGGAGCCGGCCCTCGCCATCGCCTTTAAGTCAGGGGCGATCACCGGGATGCTGGTGGTCGGACTCGGCCTGCTCGGGGTCGCAGGCTATTATTTCATTTTGTTGGACCTGTACGATTCGAATTCGGAATCGGGCATGCGCCACATCCTCGAGTCCCTCGTGGCACTCAGCTTTGGCGCCTCGTTAATTTCGATCTTCGCCCGTCTCGGCGGGGGCATCTTCACCAAGGGTGCGGATGTCGGTGGTGACATGGTCGGTAAGGTCGAGGCAGGAATCCCCGAGGACGATCCCCGGAACGCCGCGGTGATCGCCGACAACGTTGGTGACAATGTCGGTGATTGTGCCGGCATGGCCGCCGATTTGTTTGAGACCTATGCGGTGACCGTGGTTGCGACCATGCTGCTCGGCGCGATCTTCTTTACCGGTGAAACTGCGGCGACGTTGATGATGTATCCGCTGGTGATCGGTGCGGTCTGTATCATCGCCTCTGTGATTGGTACGTTTTTTGTCAAGCTGGGCGCCGACAAGAAGATTATGTGGGCGCTCTATAAGGGCTTCATCTCGAGCGCGCTCATCTCGGCTGTGTTCATCGGCATCGTGACCTGGAAACTACTTGGTTTCGACACCGTATTCACCTTGTCGAACGGGGTGGTGACCACTGGCCAAGAGCTGTTCTATTGCTCCTTGGTCGGCTTGCTCGTGACCGGGCTGATCATCTGGGTGACGGAATACTACACCTCCACCGAGTATCGCCCGGTGCGCAGTGTCGCTAAGTCATCCGAGACCGGTGACGGCACCAACGTCATTCAAGGCCTAGCGGTCTCCATGGAGGCCTGTGCCCTGCCGGCGTTGATCATTTCCGGAGGCATCCTCGCTGCTTATATCTGGGGCGGTATCTTCGGGATCAGCATTGCCGCCACGACGATGCTGGCGCTGGCCGGTATGGTTGTCGCACTCGACGCCTACGGGCCGGTGACCGATAATGCCGGTGGTATCGCCGAGATGGCCAACCTGCCAGATAATGTGCGTAAGACCACTGATGCGCTGGACGCTGTCGGCAACACTACCAAGGCTGTCACCAAGGGCTATGCCATCGGTTCGGCTGGTTTGGCCGCCCTGGTGCTGTTCGTTGCCTATACCGAGGACCTGAAGCATTATTTCCCGGAGCTGGACGTCAAGTTCGTGCTTCAGGATCCCTATGTGGTGGTCGGCTTATTCGTTGGCGGCATGTTGCCCTATCTGTTTGGCTCGATGGGGATGCAGGCGGTTGGTCGTGCGGCAGGCGCCGTAGTCGAGGAAGTTCGCCGCCAGTTCCGCGAGAACCCAGGCATCATGGAAGGCACGGTTAAGCCTGAATATGGCCGTGCCGTCGACTTGTTGACCAAGGCTGCGATCAAGGAAATGATCGTTCCGTCGCTGCTGCCGGTTTTGGCACCGGTGGTGATGTATGTCGTGATCAAGTTCATCGGTGGCCAAGCTGCTGCCTTCACCTCGATCGGCGCCATGCTGCTTGGAACGATTGTTACGGGTATCTTCCTTGCGATCTCGATGACCGCGGGCGGTGGGGCTTGGGATAATGCTAAGAAGTATATCGAAGACGGCCATCACGGTGGCAAAGGTTCGGACGCTCACAAGGCGGCGATAACCGGCGACACGGTGGGTGACCCTTACAAGGACACTGCCGGTCCGGCGATCAACCCGATGATCAAGATCATCAATATTGTCGCGATCCTGCTACTGGCGGCGTTGGCGGCTTAATCGCTCGCTAAACGGCTTTAAGGGGCTTTGGGCGGTGGCCCGAAGCCCCTTTCCCTTGTGCCGCCGTCATCCGTTTTTTTATTGATCGGCACCAGCGCCGTTAAAGCGCCCGACATTGCCGATGAGCTGCTGCAACAAAGTGATGCGTTGCCCGGCGGTCGGCGTTTGCCGGCTGACGAATTCGATCTTCTTCCCGTCGGCTTCCGACAGTTTGCCGATAGAGTTAACCACGCCATCGGCGCCGAAGGTGATATAGACAACCCTGCGGTTAACGATTTCTGGTCGGAAAAAGGCGACGGTCTTGGTCTTGCCGCCGATATAGATCCAGGTGTCCTGACCATAGTCGGACACCGTGGAAGGGGCGCCGAGCAGCGCACTTACACGGGTTTTTCGGGTCTTTCCGGGTTCGAGCTCGACCAGATTGTCGAGATCGACCTCGTTGCCGTGGTTGTCGATCCTGGGCGCACAGGACAGCAGCAAGCCGGCAAGTGCCAAAGCGATCATGGGGTTCACCCGCCGGGCGAGGCGGTGAGGGATCGGGCGAAGCGTTCGGAGCATGGTTCACCGCTCTTGCAGTTGCGTGGGGCCTAGCATCCGTCGCCCACGAGAAGCGAGAAACGGCTGGCCACGCCGCGAATGTGGTCCGATGGGGGCTCAGCGTCAACGGCGCCGAAACTTCGACATTGACGGCGTCCCGAGGCTTTGCGAATTGGAACGCTGGCGCCCGGTAGAGATGAGGGGAGATCTGGAATGTTTGCATGGCTTCGGCGTGGACCGGATGATGAGGCCGTAGCCCGGGTTTATGAGTTGATCGTGGCGCAATCCCGACGCCCGGAATTCTATCGCGATTTGGGAGTCGCTGATTCGCTGGATGGTCGTTTCGACATGCTGTCGTTGCATGCGATGTTGGTGTTGCGGCGACTGAAGCACGACCCGGCGCGCACCGGTCGCTTCAGTCAGGCATTGTTTGACCATATGTTCATGGATATGGACATGTCGCTCCGGGAGATCGGCGTTGGTGATTTGTCGGTCGGCAAGCGGGTAAAGCAAATGGGCTCGGCGTTTCTTGGCCGCATCGTCGCTTATGAAAAGGGACTGTCCGAGGGCCAGGAGGCGTTGGCGGATGCGTTGACGCGGAACGTCTATCGCGAGCAGGCTCCAGAGGCGTCTGTCCTGCAGCGTTTGGCGGACTATGTGCTACGGGTGGACGATCGCCTCGCAACCGTTCCGTTGACGGTGATTTTGGCGGGCGAGAAGGCTTTCGAGGACAGCTTGCCGTGACGGTTAATGAGCGACATGGTTCCTCCTGAGAAAATGCGAATGGTGATGCGTATGGCAGGTAAAACCAACGATGACCAAGGGCCTGCGGCAGCATCGGAATTTCGCCGCCTGATCCGACTTGATGAGGTTAGCCGCAGAGATGTAGACGTGACCGTAGTTGCCGCGCCGCCGGAGCGCGAGGCCTTGGCCCGGCGGTTCGGTATCACGGAGATTTTGGCGCTTGAGGCTAGTTTAAAGATACACCGGGTTTCCAGTGGGGTTTACAATGTATCGGGTGCGATCGAGGCAGAGATCATCTACATCGGTGTGGAGGCTGCCGAGGCGATGGGGTTTTCGTTGAATGAACAGTTCGGCGAGATTTTCGCGACCCCCGATGGATGGCGAACCCTTGAGGAAAACGCGATCGATGACGAGGTCGACGCGGAATTGGTCACTGAGAATTTTATTGATATGGGAGAGATCGTTGCACAAAATCTTTCGCTTGCGCTGGATCCTGTGCTGCTGGAGGCTGGCGCTTTCGACGATGGCGCTATCACCTATTCCTCCGGAGGCGGCAAGGGCGACGTCCCGGAGCACTCTTTTTCGGCACTGGAAATCCTGCGTGGGCGCCGGGCACCATCCGACGAATCATCGGGGGGGTGAGGTATGTCGGACGTGTTGGAATCGATTTTGGGCAGCAGTGAAATCCGAAGTGGGGTTTGGGTACTGCTCTGTTGACGAAATATGTTACGGTCTAGGCGCTTCGCCGGGTATAATGGCGCTCCACGCTCTAAGAGCCACGATTCGTAACGGCGTCCGGTAATTATGACATCGCAGATCACATTAGCCCTCGACGCTATGGGCGGCGATCGAGCTCCCGGACTAGTGATTGACGGGGCTGATATTGCCATTGAACGATTCCCCGGCATGCGGCTTGTCCTGGTCGGTGACGAAGCGCGGTTGCGGCCGCTGATCGAGAACACCAAACGCCTGAAATCGGCGAATCATGAAATCCTCCACACCGATGAACAGGTTGGCGCGACGGACAAGCCTTCGGTGGTGCTTCGCTCTGGGCGCAAATCAAGCATGCGGCTGGCGATCGATCTGGTCGCCGAAGGCACCGCCGATGGGGTGGTCTCGGCAGGGAACACCGGTGCTCTCATGGCGATGTCTAAGTTTGCCTTGCGTATGTGCCCGGGCATAGATCGCCCGGCGATCGCCAGTTTCTTTCCGACGATGCGCGGCGAGAGCTGCATGCTCGATCTTGGGGCGAATATCGAATGCGACGCCAACAATCTGGTACAGTTCGCAATCATGGGGGAAATGTTCGCTCGATTGGTTCTGGGCCTGGCACGGCCGTCGATCGGCCTGCTCAATGTTGGTAGCGAGGAACAGAAGGGGCATGATGAATTGCGCGAAGCCGCAGCGATTCTGCGCCGCCTTGAAGCCTCGATGGATTTTCGCGGATTCGTTGAAGGCAACGACATCACCGCCGGCACTGTGGACGTCATCGTGACCGATGGCTTCTCCGGTAATATCGCACTGAAGGCCGCTGAGGGCACCTCTCGGATGTTCAGTCATTTTCTGCGAGAATCATTTAAATCAACGCTTTTCACCCGGCTTGGCTATTTGTTGTGCCGACCGGCGATAGGTCAGTTGCGAGAGCGTCTTGACCCGCGTCGTTACAACGGTGCGGTCTTCCTCGGTTTGAACGGTATTGCAGTGAAAAGTCACGGTGGAACCGACGCTTTGGGTTTCGCTAATGCCATTGGCGTCGCCGCCGATATGTCCCGTTATGGTTTTCTCGACAAGGTTAAGGAGGAGTTAGCGGTGCTGCATACGTTAGGTGACGGCGAAAATGACCATCAGGCCGCGGTATCGTGAGTATGCGCCGTTCACTGCTTATCGGATGCGGCTCGTATCTGCCAGAACGGATTCTGAGTAATGCGGAACTAGCCAAAAAAATTGATACATCGCACGAGTGGATCGTGCAGCGTACCGGAATTCACCAGAGGCATGTGGCCGCTGACGGGGAGTTGACGTCTGATCTGGCGCTTGCCGCGTCAAGAAGAGCGCTTGAGGCCGCCAGGATCGGGGTCGACGAGATCGATTTGATCATCGTCGCGACGACAACCCCGGATGACACTTTTCCTGCGACCGCCACCAAGGTTCAGGCCGGGCTCGGGGCGGTTCGAGGCGCCGCCTTTGACGTGCAGGCGGTTTGCGCCGGTTTCGTCTATGCCCTGGCGGTCGCCGATAATTTTATCAAGGCCGGACAATCGAACACCGCCCTGGTGATCGGGGCCGAGACCTTCACGCGGATTCTCGACTGGCAAGACCGATCCACCTGCGTGTTGTTCGGCGACGGGGCTGGCGCCGTGGTCTTGCGCGGCTACGAAGGTAGTGGCGACCCGAGTGATCACGGCATCCTGTCCACCCACCTGCACTCCGACGGACGCGAGCGAGATATCCTCTATGTCGATGGTGGCCCGTCCAGCACCGGCACCACCGGCCATGTGAAGATGGTCGGCAAGGAAGTCTATCGCCACGCGGTCTCCAAGCTTGGCAGCGTTATAGAAGAAGCCCTGGCCGCCAATGGGTTGACGGCGGAGGATGTGGATTGGCTGGTGCCGCATCAGGCCAATAGACGGATCATTGACAGCATGGCCAACCGGATGAAGTTACCAACTGAAAAAGTCATTTGTTGTATAGACCGGCATGCCAATACCTCCGCCGCCTCGGTCCCTCTGGCGCTAACCGAAGCGGTGCAGGACGGTCGGATTACCCAAGGCGACCTGGTGTTGTTCGAGGCGATCGGCGGCGGCTTAGCCTGGGGCGCCGGTCTGGTCAGAATGGGTTATCCAGACTTGGCGTGACAACGCCTCAGAAAATCGGTGCAAAACCCTGTAATTGACTAATAATTGACTGATTTCCTGAGAGACGTTACGTTGCCGATGTGGGATGGGGGTTTGGTCATGGTAGATAGTACAGTCACTCGTGCCCAATTGAGCGAGGCGGTCTATAACGAGGTCGGGCTTTCACGCAATGAATCCGCAGACCTTGTGGAGTCGGTTCTTAACGAAGTTGGCGCGGCATTGACCCGTGGCGAAGCGGTCAAAATTTCCTCGTTCGGTAGTTTTTCGGTGCGCCAAAAAGGTGAGCGGATCGGCCGCAATCCGAAGACCGGTGACGAAGTTCCTATATTGCCGCGCAAGGTGTTGGTGTTTCGACCGTCGCATATTTTGAAGAATCGCATCAATCAGAGCTTAACCGGTTCCCCCTAAAGGAGGATTGAGCGAACATGGCTGTCGAAACCGGCACATATATGAACGGGCGTCGAAACGGTAAATCAGCCGCCGCGTTCCGGACCATCAGTGAGGTCGCTGATGATTTGGATGTGCCGCCGCATGTTCTGCGGTTTTGGGAAACCAAGTTTTCGCAGGTTCATCCGCTTAAGCGAGGCGGCGGGCGCCGGTATTATCGACCGGAAGACGTGGGACTGCTTATGCGGATCCGTGAATTGCTCTATAGCGACGGTTACACGATCAAGGGCGTGCAACGGCTGTTGCGCGATGGCGTCGGTAAACTGCTTCAAGATGAGACGGATGCCGATACCGTCGAACCACCAATCAGCGAACCAGAACCGATAATTCAGCAGCCCTCGATGGCGATTGGCCGGTTGGACGCCAAGATACATTCGGAGCTCTCCTGCGTACTTGATGAACTGCTGGCCCTGAGAAATGAGCTCTTGGACGCCCGCCGTTAGCAGAATTTATTTGGCCGTAGGGACCGATGAGGTCTCCGATACCACCCCGACGAATTCCTGAAATGTTGCGGCTCCCCGAGGTAGAACCTCGGACCGATCGAATGGCTGGCCGGCGTAGCGGCATGGATGCAAATTGCCAAACAAGGCGTGTAAAGTGTCGCCACTTCGCGAGGACGGCCCGCCTGATGCAAGTCCAGGTCCTGTTGTAGGAGCGTCGAAAACCGCTCGGCCTCATCTGGAAGTTGGTCGGACAGGGCACTTGAATTCCGCTGCGTGAAGGTCAGATGACGCTATCCGATTCTGTGAGTGGCTTCCACGCGTCACCAGAGCATTGATGAAAAATGATCCCGATACCGGCAACGCCGCCCTTGCGCTTGCGGGCCAACAGGCTTAGATAAATTCTGCCTTCGGGCGTGTCGGAGCGTAGCGCAGTCTGGTAGCGCACCAAGCTGGGGGCTTGGGGGTCACAGGTTCGAATCCTGTCGCTCCGACCAAACTTCCCGATTTCCGCGATGATATCCTTACCGAACAGGAAAGGACCCGAACAATGGCTGATCCTGCACCTCTCGGGCCCCAGGATGATGCCGCCTGGCAGGCCCGCGTCGACTTAGCCGCCATTTTGCGGATCGCGGTCCATCTGGACCTGCATGAGGGCGTCGACAACCATTTCAGCGTGTTGGCACCGGGCCGCATCGACCGGTTCTTGATCAACCCGCATCGACGCCATTGGTCGGAGGTTCGCGCCAGCGACATCGTCGAGGTCGATCACCAGGGCCAGCCGGTCGATGACAAATCGCCGCCCGAGGCCACGGCTTTTCACATCCACTCACGCATTCACCTGCAGTGCCCGCACGCCAAATGCGTGCTGCACACCCATATGCGTTATGCAACGGCGCTCAGCATGCTGGACGGAGTTCGGTTGGAACCGGCGGTTCAAGGCGCGCTGAAATTCTACGGCCAGATCGCCTATGACGACATGTTTGGCGGTCTGGCGCTGGCGGCAGACGAGGGGGACCGGATGGCGGCGGCCCTGGGAGATCGCCGGATCCTGATCCAGGCCAATCACGGCGTCGTCGTCGTTGGCCCGACAGTCGCCCATGCGTTCAACGATCTGTATTACCTGGAGCGGGTATGCCGAGCGCAAATCACCGCGATGTCGAGCGGCGCGACACTGAAGCGGATCCCGCAGGATGTGGCGCAACACACTTTTGAGCAGATGCAGGGCGATCGCGACGACCAGGCGTTGCATCATTTCGCCGCGATGAAGCGGATACTCGACCGCTCTGCGCAGGACTACGCCAGCTAGTGGTTCGGTCCAGTACGATCTGCCTCAATCGGCTCGATCAGATGGGTCAGGCGACTTTCTTGTAAACTGTTTTTGATGACAGCCCGGCCGCATCCATGCAAAGTCGGATCTTGGCGATTTCCGTCTGGCTGAGCTTCATTAACGGCGGCCGCACATGCGCCTCGGGCAGGCGGCCGAGATAGTGCAGGGCCTCCTTCATGCGGTTGTGCATGTCGAGGAACGGTGCTTCATAGAAGGCGCGCACGGTTGGATAGAGCCGGTCGTTGATCCGGCGGGCTTCGTCGAGATCACCTTCCTTAAAGGCGCGGAACAGCCCGACCTGGAGATTGGCAACGACGCTACCAGCGCCCGACAGAACTCCGTCACAGCCTTGTACCAGGGACGAGAGCAGCCAAGCGCTGTGGGTTGAAAGCATGTTCACCGGCCGGTCCAGTGAGCGCAACTCGCGCAGATGGCGTTCGTGCAGCGCGGCGTCATTGCACCAATCCTTTATCGCCCGAATCTGCGGCACCCGGCGGCAAATCTCAAGCAAGGTGTCGATCGGATAGCCAAGCCCTGGCCCCATCGGATATTGAAACAGAATGATCGGCAGGTCAGTCGCCGCGGCTATGGTCTCGAAATGCCTTATCGCCATTTCCGGGCGCATCTGGCCGCCCATGGCCATGGTATTTGGCGGGAACACCAGCAAACAGCGGGCGCCGCCGGCAGCGGCCTGACGGGCAATCCGGGCGCCGTTGGCTGATCCGTCGGCATAGACGCCGTGCACTAATGGCAGTTGATCGCCAACCTCGTCCATTGCGATATCCAGAGTGCGGGCCTGCTCCTCCAACGAGAGCGCGTGCACTTCCATGGAGTGGGCGTTAATGGTTATCGCCGACAGTCCCTCGACATCGGCCAGATCCCGCAAATGTGAGCGAAACGGTGTCTCATCAATCTCCATATCGACATCGAAAGGTAGCAGGCAGGCGGGAATAATTCCCTTCGGCTCGAACGGCATTTGGACGGTCATCGCACACCTCTTTTCACACTGGCGGGTTCTCGAACTAGAAAGTCGCCAAACTGATTGCCGCTAGAATACGCTGCTTCGACAAATGAGGAAACCCCGGCACCAGCGGTCTGATCCAGACCGACCGGACCGCTGGTGCCGGGGGTAGTGGCAGTCTTGAACTTGATTTCAGGCCAATGTGCCGCGGATAGGATAGTCGTTCATCTTAATGTGGGTAATGCCGCGAATGATTAATTCCGGTTCCGGGCGCACGAATGGGGCGTTAGAGACGTCAACGATATGGGCCTGGCCTTTTTCGTTGACCACGAACAAGCCGGGCTCAGGGAAGGGGCGGTCGGTCTCGCTCGGACGCGGCTCAGACACATACAGCCCCAGCTGTTTCATCTGCTCGACCGACAGGTCATGGGCGACCGGTAGCGTTAGCTCGACTTCGTCAGCAAAAGCTTTGGCCTTTTCGGCGTTGTCACCGGAGACGAACAGAATATCGGTGTCCAGTGCATCGAACTGATCCTTTAGGCTCTCGATTTTCGCCAGATAGTTCTTACAGATCGGGCAATGAAGGCCGCGATAGACCACGACCATTTTCCAGCGATCACTGGCGCCACCGATCCGGGCCTTGGCCGCCATCGGTGGTCGGCAGGGTGATTTCCGGCATGGCAGCGCCAGCTGTGAGTTTCTGTGACATGCTCCGGGCTCCCTTGACTTTTGTCTGCGCCGGTAACGTGCTGCCCGGCATCACTAAGGGCAAAAGCCTTACCACATGACTATATCTGTCCGCAGGCCCTGCGCACCGCGATCCCCGAGGGGCTTTATTCCACCGCCTATATCGGTGAGCGCTCGGTCGATTATCTGCGTGCGGATGGGATCGAGGACGGGTACAAGCCGCTCTTCCTGATGGTCTCCTTTCCCGACCTGCATCATCCGTTCAACCCGCCGGGCATATTGGGATCTGTAAAGCCGAGCAGTTCCCGAGCCGCGGCCTATTCGCGCAATGACTGACAGCCGTCCCCCATGTCGCCGGAGCCTTAGCCAAACGCTTGGTCGGTACGGCCAACCTGAATGGCATGGGCACGATCGCCGTCTCAGCCCGCGAAGCGATAGAGGCGCAAGCACTGGTCTGCGGCATGATCGTCTGCATAGACGATGCCAGCGGCGGGTGTTGGACAGCCTCGCCGAGGTTGGTCTGGCCGACGACACAATGTTGCTGTTCACCGCTGACCATGGCGATCATCTGGGCGACCACAAGCTGTTGCTGAAGGGCTCGGAGCAGTATCAGTCTCTGCTGCGAGTACCGATGACCTGGTCCGATCCCAAAGCAATCCAGCCACCTGGCGGGCAGTGAGGCAATCGCCTCCAGCATCGACATCGCGACCATCATCCTAGAACGCGCGCGGGTCGAGCCGTTCAATAGTCTGCAAGGCCAGAGCCTGCTGGCCGTGCCGCCGGCGAGGGCGACAGCCGCCGCGAGACCGCCTTCGTGCAATATAATCACCAGCGCGTCGACCCCGGCATCGACTGCCCACCCCGGGATACACACTCTTGTCGGCGCCCGCCGGCGGCTGTCACTTTATGACGGGGTCGATTGGGGTAAGCTCTATGACCTAACCAGCGATCCGGGCGAGTCTGATGATTCGTGGGATAGGCCCGAAGCAGCGGCAAAGAAGGCGGAGCTGCTAGAAAAGTGCTGCGTTGCGAGATCTCCCCTGTCGACCGTTCACCGATGCCTCTGTCCATGGCCTGATGCCCGGTTTCATGTGATAATCTTCGCCAATGGTTGAAACCCGACCTTGAGGGAGCTGACGATGGACCGCGCTGAATTGTTTGAGAAAGCCAAGAAATTGGCCGGCGAACGCATCACCGAGACGATGGGCCAGGACGAGAAGATGGAGACCCTGGAGATCGCCATGATGGAGTTGCTGGATCTGCAGATTATGCAGCCGGCGATCGGCCGCATCGGCACCTTCGCCAGTGGTGGAGTGACCGCCGCCTCGGGGCGCTGGCTGATGGGGGATGACCCGCGCCTGCCGACGATGCCAGAAAAGCCGACCTTGATGGATTTCTTCCGCCTGCGCTTCATGCTGGACAAGCGCGGCTCGACCCATCTGATGCAAAGCGCCAAATTGGCCAAGGACAAGGGTATCGCCGAAAACCTGGTGCTAGCCTGTTTGCTGCACGACATCTCGGTGGTCGCCTTCATACGCAGCGATCATGGCTATTGGGGCGCACAGATGGTTGAGCCCTATGTGGACGAGGAAGTAACCTGGGCGATCAAGCACCATCAGGCACTGCGCTTCCTGCCGGCACCGGAATATGGCTACGAATACCCCAAGCTTTACGCCATGGCCTACGGAGAGGATTACGTGCCACCGGACTATATCAAGCAGGAATGGGAAAATTGCCGGGGCCATAAATGGTATGAGTCGGCCATGCAGGTGGTGATGAACGACTTCTACGCGTTCGATCCGAACATGAATGTCGAGCTGGAGGAGTTCGCGGGCATCATCGAGCGCAACTTCCGCCAGCCAGCCGAAGGCCTTGGCTTCGACGGCAGCCCGGTCGCCCATATGTGGCGCACGCTGATCTGGCCGAACAACTTCCTTTAAAGCAGGTCGCCACATAAGGCGCCCCGGTTAGAGGTTAAAATATAACACTTGGTGCCCATGACAAGGTTCGAGGTGGTATCTGCAATGGGGGTCGACTAAGTGCCAATAGCGGCCATTCGCAGTTCTCTTCTTCGACAATGACGGAAGGAAAGTTTTTATTTGATTAGAGCCGGCCCGGAACGAGCAGAGTCACCTCTAACGCTTCCACGAGCAAGGACACTCAATCCACGCTGGAATAATGCGATCATTCGAGAGGTTGAAAGCGACTTGGTCGAAAAATAGATCGGCGCGAGATATAGTGGAAGTAACGTGGCGAAACCCTTAAATACCTTGTTTTTCCGCAAGAGCCAGGATCACATCCTTCCTCCCCGACCCATTGCGAGGCGATCGTTTGCTCTATTCCATGTACGAGACGAACCGGGCTTTTCTTATGCCAATGCGTGCTGTGGCGCGGTCAGACATGACGTTTTTGAAAAACCCGTTGCTCTCGCTATACACGATACCGCTCGGACGTGGCGCCGAAGCGGCGGTCGAGGTGGTCGAAGGCATGATGCCGCGACGCGGTAAGCCAGAATGGCAGATCAAGGCGACGAAGATTGACGGCGCGCGCGTCAAGGTGAGCGAGGAGGTAATTCTCGATAAACCTTTCGGCAACCTCTGCGGTTTCGCCGCGATGGCGCGCGTGATGATCCCAAAATCCTGGTCGTCGCGCCGATGTCGGGACATTACGCCACGCTGTTGCGTGATACGGTTCAAGGCTTGTTGCCGGCTCATGACGTCTACGTCACCGATTGGAAAGACGCTGCGACGATACCCCTACTCGATGGTGGCTTCGATACCGATGACTATGTCGAATATATCATGGATTTTATGCGGCAACTGGGACCAAACCATCATGTGATGGCGGTATGTCAGCCGGCGCCGCTGGTTATCGTGGCGGTGGCCCTGCTGGCGCAATGGGGTGAGCCGGTGCAGCCACGTTCGATGACTTTGATGGGCGGGCCGATCGATACCGCTGCTGCTCCGACCGCGCCAGCGGAGCTGGCCGAGGAACGCTCGATGAGCTGGTTTGAGACCCGCTGCGTCACCACGGTGCCACGGAACTATCCGGCGGCGCACCGGCGAGTCTACCCCGGGTTCCTGCAGCTCGGCGCCTTCATTGCGATGAATGCCGACCGAC
>CALMRI010000012.1 GCA_937776645.1 uncultured Alphaproteobacteria bacterium
AAGCTGAGTTCGCCACAGTTGGGTGGAAAGGTCGACCGGTAGCACAGATCGGCGAGCAGGAATTCTATCAGCTACTCAGCTACAAAGGCGACGTCGATCTCGGGGATGAACTTGCTGAATGGGAGCGATTTTACGACCCCGCCAGACCACACGGCGCCCACAACAGAAAGACGCCTTACGGGATCCTCAGGGAAAAGCTAAATTCGTCCTGTCCGTGTCTCACCGGATTGCTCAGGTTACAATCTTCCTCCTCTGGCAACTCCTGCGACCGCTAATGGTGACACGCCAATTCGGGGGTCCCAGCCTCCGCGACCGCGTCGGCCCGGTACTACCCGGGCCCCACTACGGAATTGAGACCATCCCGTCGCTGCTCAGGCCCTAAACTAACTTGATGACCTTGCTTTCCCTATGAGACCGCTCCATGGCGTCAATCAGCGCGTGCCGACCAACAGCATCGTTAAAATCAGGCGAACCTGCTGTCCCCGATTGCATGCTTTGGCAAAGCGGGCGTAGGCCTGCCCGACGTTTCTCCCTGGGCCGGCAGCCATATCCGCTGGAATAAGCCGGTAGCTGTCAGGGGCGTTATCTCCGCCATTTTCCCATTACCGATGGCGAGGTGGAGCTGACTAGGGCCAATGTTGACGGACTTTGAGGTCAGCACCAAGGTTCCTTTGCGGCCATAAATCTCCATACGAGTGCCGCTCGCGTTGTAAGGGACGCTGGCCACTTGGTAGGAGACTTCCGCGCCGCTTTTGAGCACTCCCGCGGCGGTGACCGTGTCCGGTGCATCTACGGGAAAGTCTTCCCCCGTTACCGCGTGCTTCCACATATCGATGCGCGTCGTTACCCGTGCGCTGACCTCGGCGAACTCTCCCAGGATGTAGCACAGGGCATCTATGGAGTGTCCGCCCGGGATGGTCATGGGGTTGGCGCCGTTCGCGCGAATCCCCTGCCAGATGCGCCCATCCCCGCGCTCGGTGATCGCACCGACCATCACGCTCAGGTTAACGGTTACGACGTCGCCGATTTCGTCGTTGGCAACGAGGTCGCGAGCATACATCACGGCTGGGTCGCTTTGCGCCTGTAAACCAACCAAAGTCAGTAACCCGGCCGCTTTGGCGCTGTCAGCCATTTTCGTCGCATCAACTAAATTAGCCCCCAGAGGCCACTCGCAGCATACGGGCTTGTTAGCCTCGATCGCGGCCATTACCAGCTGTTGGTGCAATGGCACGCGAACAACAACCGCGATGAGGTCAACATCGGGGTGCGCGACCATCTCATTCATGTCGTGAAAAGCGAGCTCGGCACCAAACTGCTCGGCCGAGGCTCGCGCGGTCTCTTCGTGAGCGGTACAAACGGCCTTCAGTTCATAGGCAGACAACGCTTGTAATGCAGGCACATGGGCGTTAGCGCCCCAGCCACTCCCGCCTGGTGTAACGGTTGCACCGACAATTCCGACCCTAATTTTGTCTGCCACGATTGTTTCCTTTGCCCTTGATAAAGACTAAGCGCCGCCTGAAGATCGAGCATAGCACGCTTCGGCCTTGGAGGCCGACTGTCTCTGCCGGAGCACTCCACTAAGCCAGTACAACATAGTGGACATCATTGGTTGCATGTCGCATGGCTCCGAACGAGCCTAAGGACGGGTGGATCGTCTATTTCGACGGTCACCAAACCCGTTACGCTCTTTTGCATCCCGGCGTCACCTCTTCCAACCAATCCAATCGCAGAGGGCGTCGCCCATGATGAGCTTCGTATCAGCGTCTGGAATCCAATCAATTTCCTGAAAATGAGTGACACACTGCTTCCATGAGCACGGCATTTTGGTGATGTCTGTCCCCCAAAAGAGTCGGCGAGAGCCGAAAGCGTCGTACATGGCCCGGTAGTGTTTATAAGGACTTTTGAAAGGATAGGCGTCGTCCGCATAAAACGGCCCCCCCGTCAATTTGACCGCGACATTTGGATAACGGGCTAGTGCCATCAGTTCCTTCATATTAGGGAATGCCGCGTCGCCTTTAGCGCCCCTGAGCGCACCCATGTGATCCACCATCAGCTTCAACGCCGGATGACCGTCCGCGATTTGGGCCAGCAGAGGCAGCCAGTCGCCCGCAAGCAGGGCCAGTGGCATTTCGGCTTTCTCGCAGGCTGGCCAAAGCCAACCCAAGGTGCCGTCCAACGGCCAGGCCTGATTGTCTGGCTGGCTGAAATAAAACCGGAAACCAAGCATGCCGGGTCGCTCTTTCCAGGTCTTGATGAGCGTGCGGTCTTCCAGCGTGTCGAACGGGGGGTAGCCAAGAATTGCAAAGCGTTCGGGGTAGGCCAATACGGCCTCGACCGCCTGCTCATTTGATTCCGGATCCCAGCTCGCGGGAGGATGAAGAACCGCGCCATCAATGCCGGCTTCGTTCATGTCGTGGTTTGCATCCTCGACCAGGTAAGGCGTGGCCCGATGGGGAGGTTTTGCGATCCCTGTGCGCCAGAGGTGGACCTGCGCATCGATAATTGGCATTTGATTTCTCGGCGATTGGTAAGGGGTACAACCGAACGGACCAGGCCCCACAGTTCATACCTGTCGTTAGTTTAGGCCATGTCAGGTGTTTGACGAGCAGCGATTTGCAGTTACTTCGATACCCAGGTCGGCTCATCTTGAGACCAACGCAACGTCCGACTTAATGTCGCCGTTGCGGTAAAGACCAGACATCGCGGCCCTCGATTCGTTGGTCGCAGGGGTGCAAACAGTTTACCTTCGAAATACTTAGATGAAATCGTCTTTTTATGCTTGGTCACCGATGGAGAGAGCAGTCCTCAGGTAATAACTCCACCGAGGTTGCTCTGATTTTCTCTACTCGTAGCGATTTTCCATCTTAATTATGCTGTGATCCTTTTGGTGGAAATAGTTCGCGCTAAAAAATTCGTGGATCAGGTCAGCGTAGAGCCGCGGCTCATGTTTAGCGGGATGGTTGGCGGAAATGCAGGACGGCGCGACATCAATGGTGGCGTAGGGGTTCGGGCTGTGGAAATAGGCCAGAGAGTAGCGATCGTTTTTACCGTCGACGATGACGCCATGCGGCGTCGACATGAAGCGATCGTTCGACATCCGCCGCAATACATTTCCGATATTCACCAGAAAAGTGTCCGGAATCAGCGGCGGTGACAGCCACTCACCCGACGGCAGGCGGATCGCGAGGCCTGGCACGTCCATCCGCGCCAGGATGGTCATGAAGGAATTATCAGTGTGCGGCGCGGTGCCAAAATCATTGTCCTCCATGACCGTCGGCGGGTAATGCAGCATGCGAAGCGTGGCGTTATTTTCGTCGGCGAAATAGGCGTCCAAGAAATCCGCCGGCATACCAAGCGCCACCGAGAACGCCGGCAGCAACCGCTGCCCCAGCGCGTTTAGTGCGCAAAAATAGTTCATCACTCCCTCGCAGAACCCAGGCACGCCAATCGGCCAGCGGTTGACGCCACGAAACGGCCGGCGGGCGACGACGTCCGGGTGATCCGTGCCGCGATCATGGGTGACGAAGAAGGATTCGTTCTGGTTTGGCTTGGTCGCCTTATGTACCGTCGAGTGTTTCTGCATGCTGGCATTCATCGGTAGATAACCAAGATTGTTTGAGTCCAGCGCCAGAGCCTGTTTGGCTTCCAGTGGTAGCGCATGGAAGCGCCGCGACTCCGCGAAGGTTGCGTCAATCAGCGCCGGCGGAACACCGTGGTTCGATATGTAAAAGAATCCCGTGGCGCCGCAGGCTCGTGCGATGTCCGCCGCTACCAGATCGAGCGCACCGGTGTCGCCGTTCAGATACGATCCCAGATCTATGATCGGGAGATGCCCCAGCGCTGCGTCGAAATCGCTTGGAGTGTTTTGCTGAAACAGATGCATGGCATATCCGTTCAAAATCGGACTCCCCACCTTCATCGCGCCTAGTAGATCGAGCGGGTTCAAAAAGCCCTGATGTGGTTTTCCTTGAGTTGGCCGGCATGCGGGTCTGTTGTCAATATCGGTGGCAAAGCCAATCACGATGTTGGCACAAAACCCAGCCAGTCCCGGTTGTTCATATTAGAAGTATTGAACTCACGGCCAAAATCATGAGAAGCCTGTAGACACAAGCTTGTTCCAACGCGGTCCTGGTAATCCCATGTAAATTCGACGTCTGGGCGCCTCTAACAGCCCCGTCAAATCGTCGATGATCTGATTCACTTGGCTCGTCGGTTTGATGGAGGATGAGATGTCGGGTCAGCCCGCTTTCTTTGGTCTCGATGCCGGCTATGCCACGCTATCGAGCACATGAAAACCGATGGACGGCTTGACCGAGACCTCCTCGCCGGACACACCATCAACGCCCTGCTGGCCGGTCCCCGCCATAATCTGCTCCTAATCCTTAACACCCTGGCATTTTTGCTTGCCTGGATCCTGTATGCGGCGCGACAGCCTAAGCAAATGACAAAACCAGATACTTTACCAAACATGAATTTCTTAGGCGTTGTTCAGGGCGAGCTTATTACCACAACTTTTGAAGGTCGGGAAATTCGGGCGCGGCCATTGGTTGGATTTTTGTATGGAGCCGGTAAAGGTTTTGTAGTGCCGGATATCAGGCCACTTGAAGAGCCCATGATTTTTGACGCAACGACCAAGTATTATGTTTCTTATTTCAAAATTATATACCTTGAGACATTCAATGCATAACGGCGTTCGTGGTCGCCCATGAGCTGGGATAGGTGCCGCACCGCCCTGGCGGATATAAGCGCCGGTGATTGATCAGCACGAACCCGTCATGGGTGCCGGCCGCACTTCGCACCATGACGGGGAGAATGCTATTTAGATTACCGCGAGCGTGCATCCTCTTTCAACATCGCCGCACCTTTCTCAGCGATCATGATGGTCGGCGCGTTGGTATTGGTCGACGTCACCGCTGGCATAACCGAGGCATCGATGACACGCAGCCCTTCCATCCCATGCACACGCAGCCGGTCGTCCACCACCGACATTGAATCGGGACCCATCCGGCACGAACAAGTCGCATGGAATACCGTCGTGCCGTACTGGCGCGCATAGTGCAGGAGCTCGTCGTCGCTCTGGACATCCGCCCCCGGAACATTCTCGGCAATCACATAGCGTTTCAGAGCGGGCGAATTGAACCAGTCCCTTGCCAGCCGGATGCTGGCGATGACAGTCCGTCGGTCCCGTTCCTCCGCCAAGTAGTTAGGGTTAATCGTCGGCTGCTCGCACGGGTTGGGAGAACGGGCCTCGACATAACCCCGGCTTTCCGGGCGCATCTGCCACACCCCGGCCGTCATGCCGGGTTTCGTGTCGAGCTGTCGCTTCGGTCCGGGGGCAAAACTCCCCGACGAGAAAAGCGCCTGCACGTCGGGCGTCGCCGATTCCGGTAACACCTTCACCGAGGCGGCTACTAGCGACGCGGCATAGGTCAGCAGCCCGCGCCCTTGCAGGGCGTACTTCATCAACTCTCCCGCGAAACGGATGCCGCGGGAGCGCTCATTCAAAGTTGCGATGTCTTTTACGTCGGCCTGTACCCGAACGATGAAATGGTCTTGGAAATTCTTGCCGACGCCGCGCAACTCATGTTGCACGTCAACGCCGATGCGGCCGAGATGGTCAGGATCGCCGATGCCGGATAATTGCAAGATATGAGGGGAGCCAATGGCGCCCGCGGAAACGATAACCTCGGCTGCCGCATCGGCGCGTTGCATGACACCACCGCGCGAGAATTCGATCCCAACAGCGCGCTTGCCGTCCAGAATCAGCCTATGCGCCATGGCGTTCGTGACAACCTTAAAATTCGGCCGGTTCATCGCCGGGCGCAAATAGGATCGGGCGGCGCTGGCGCGGAACCGACCGCCCCGCGTCTGCTGCACCCAGCCGATGTGGTCGCCCAGACGATGCGGCAGATCGTTCAAGTCTTCGCGGTATTCCCAGCCCATTTCCTGGCCCGCCTCGACCGCGGCCTTGCACAGTTCCGGCTGGTCGCGGGTAAGGGATGTGAACAGCGGCCCTCCCTTTGCATGTACATCGTCGGCCGGCCCATCCCAGTTTTCGGCTTTGCGGAAATAGGGAAAGACGTCCTTCGCGCCCCAACCGCGATTACCGAGCTGTGACCAGTGGTCGTAATCCTCAGGCTGGGAGCGGACATAGATCAGGCCGTTAATCGAGCTTGAACCGCCCAATACCCTGCCACGTGGATAGGGTATCTCGCGGCCGTTCAAGCCCGATTTCTTGTCGGCCTTGAAGCCCCAGGTGAGCGTGGGATGGTCCAAAAGCTTGATGTAGCCGGCCGGAATGTGGATATAAGGATTCCAGTCCTTGCCGCCCGCTTCAAGCAGGATCACGCGCGTATCCGGATCTTCCGTCAAGCGGTTGGCTAGCACACAGCCGGCCGAGCCCGCACCGACGATGACATAATCCGCTTGCATGGCGATCTCGCTTTTACCGATGTCGAACCGCGACCGCCGAAGCTGACGAAGCGGTATACAGTGCGCCGTCAAACAGGGCCTTAGCGATAGAAATTCCGTCTATTATCGCGTTAATTGGAAAGGAATGATAGCCAGGAAGCCCGAGACTATACACGGCCCGCGTTTTCCACAGCGGGCCGTCTTGGGACCAACGCTGCGTCCAATTTAATGTTGCTCATACGGTGATCAGCGGACGTCGCGTTCCTCGGTCCACCCTTCGCTGATGTGCCAGGAAGAGACAACGGTGCACGATCGGGCCACCTGAGTTTCGATCCCTGAAACTTCGTTCTCCTTCGATGAAACGCGACTGGTAAGATCCAACGCCATCGAAAGCCTTTTTTGTTGATATCCTTCAATCGCCTCTTGAATTTTCGTGACATTCCCATTTGATGCGTCGTCGCGAAGTTTATTGGCGTAAGTCGATTTTTTTTTAGCCCTAATTACTTCCATGGTGGAGGGTTTCCCCAACTCTCCCACGAGGTCGTCGCGCTGGTGGGCAGCCGGCTCGTTGGCCCGAATTTGCCGCGCGGGTAGCCGATTGGAATGCAGCAGTGAAAAACCATCTCCTCGGGTACACCGAACATCCTGTTAACGCGCTCCATCACTTCAGCATGTAGGGTGGTCAGGACGCTTCCCAAGCCTAACGCACGGGCCGAAAGCAGCAAGTTCTGTACCCCAGGGAAGGTTGAGGCCGCGGCGACGCCGGAAGGCTCCGAGTAAACCAAAACCACCACTGGCGCGTTGATCATTTCATCCGCGAGCAGCGCCGCTAAATGGTACTGGGAGCCCTCGGGGATATCCGCCTTAGAGGTCCAACCATACGCATCGCGGCGTTTGGCCCACCAGGCCTCGAAATACAGCTTGCCAAACTCGTTGATTGCATCGCGGTTCCGAATAACCAGATACCGCGCGGGTTGGACGTTGCCACCGTTCGGCGCTTTAGAGGCCGCATTCAGAATGATTTCGAGTTGCCCGTCCGTGACCGGGCGATTTGAATCCAGCCGACGTGTCGCGCGCTGGCTAAACATTGCTTTACCGATAGGCATCGTCAGTTCAGCGGGCGGGTCTAAGCGAACCATTTCCATCGTATTATTCCTTGAGGCCTGGGTTTGCACCGGTATCGCGCTCAGCAGATAACGGTAACATATACGGGAAACCGGGGCCGGTTGGCGAGCTTGGCGCAGGACTGCTTTACGATCATTAAACAAATCGTAAAGCGGCATGATCGAGCGCGAACGAAACGGCGTCCTTAACCGCGGCGTCCCAAGCCTCAACATCAAATCCCGGCGAACCAACGACGGTACGGAAGGTCACCGCGCCTACACTGTCGAGCACTTAAAGCCGTTCCGGCAGGGCTGCGTAAAGTTTATCGACCTCGTTCGACATGCTGTCCAACAGCATTGGCATGCGCATGTCGAGTTGGAACGCGCAGAACTCGGCGAGCTCGGCTCTCGCCTCAATGACGTGGTTGCACGTGCAACCACGTCATTGAGATTTCAGGCGCCCTCTTCAGTCCGCCGCTTCAACCTTGTCCTGGGTCATCGTTTCGAAATCCCCGGCGTCATGGCGTTCACGGAGCTGTTCATAGGGTTCGCCGCGGACACGGTTGACCATGCGGCCGCGCTTGACTGGCTCACGGGCGTGGATTTCCTCGGCCCAGCGCAGCACGTTGGCGTAGCTCCTGGCGTCGAGGAACTCCTCCGCCCCGTACTGGTCGAAGATGACCAACCCGCCATACCACGGCCAGATAGCCATATCGGCGATGGTGTATTCGTCGCCGCACATATAGCGGTTGTCGGCTAGGCGCCGGTCGAGCACGTCGAGCTGGCGCTTAGTTTCCATCGTAAAACGGTCGATGGGGTACTCCTGTTTTTCCTCCGCGTAGGCGTAGAAATGGCCGAAGCCACCGCCGAGATATGGGGTGCTGCCCATTTGCCAGAACAGCCAGGACAGGCATTCCGGCCGCTGCGCCAGATCGCTCGGCAGGAATGCGTCGAATTTCTCAGCCAAGTACAGCAGCATCGCGCCGGACTCAAAGATCCGGGTTGGCGGATTGGTGCTGTGGTCCATCAGCGCCGGTATCTTGGAGTTTGGGTTCGCCGCAACGAAACCGCTGCCGAACTGGTCGCCGTCGCCGATACGGATCAGCCAGGCGTCGTATTCGGCACCCGTGTGGCCCTGCGCCAGAAGCTCCTCCAGCAGCACTGTGACCTTCACGCCGTTCGGCGTGCCGAGCGAATAGAGCTGCAGCGGGTGCTTGCCGACGGAAAGTTTCTTGTCGTGGGTCGCGCCGGCGGTCGGGCGATTGGTGCTGGTAAACCGCCCCTGCTTCTGGCCTTCCCATTTCCAGACTTTCGGCGGCGTGTAGTTCTTCGTCATTGTACGAACTCCATTCCGGGTATCGTCGCCGCGACCAGCGATGCCAAATGAGGGGTTGTGACGGCGAAGGGAACCCTTTTTGATAGGCGTGATTGTACGCGTGCAGGTTGGAAACCACTTTTACAAACGCAGTTTACCTCATCGGGAAATGAGAACCGCCATGCCAATCTATAAAAACGGTCCCGTGCAGATCCATTACGAAGAGGCCGGTTCCGGCTTCCCGCTGCTGGTCATTCCCGGCGGCGGGCTGAATGCAACTATAGCAGGGCTCGCAAACCATGCCTTCAATCCTCTGAAGGAATTCAGCGACATCTATCGCGTCATCGCGCTGGACCTGCGCAACGCCAATGATGGCCAGTCGGAGGGCCCGCTCGAGATCGAGCGAACATGGGACGGCTTCACCGACGACCAACTCAGCCTGATGGACCATCTCGGGATCGACCGCTTCATGGTGATGGGCTATTGCATCGGCGGTCCGATGATCTGGAACCTGCTTAAGCGCGCCGGCGCCCGCGTCGTGTCCGCGGTGCTCGTGCACCCGAGTGGCTACAGCTCCAACGTGCCGGATATCTTCTACCAAAATAACATTAAAGGCTGGGCGCCCGCGTTCTGCGAGCGGCGGCCCGAATTCACCATGGAGATGGTCTCTGACTACCTTAACAACATGTATACTAAGCGGGCGGATTTCGTATTCACCGTCGACCGCGACTTCGTGCGCAACTGCCGGACGCCGGTGCTGGTCCTACCGGACGACGTCCCGGCCCATCCCTACGCGGCGGCGATGGAGACGGCCCTGCTCGCGCCGAACGCGCAGGTCAGCCTCTACCCCTGGAAAGAGAACGACCGGAAGATAGAACTCGCGGTGCGCCATATCCGCGGCTTCATGGCGACGAACGCTCCCGCGATCCTAGCAGAGACGGTGGAATAGCCAACCCTTCTACAATACGACGCTGTGCATCGGCTCAGCGGGGTTGCCGCTGCGCCTCTCGTCGGGGCTTTAGCGCAAGCCGGGTATAAATACGAAGCAGGAACAGCGGTTAAAAATGCCTCACAGCTTCAACCACGACATTTACTCCAGGTCATCTTGAGACGAGCGCGACGTCCTATTTTATGTCACTTATGCGGCACATCGCTACCCTCGATTCACACTACGCTCCAGTGCCAAGAGCGGTCGTACGAGGTTAAGGAATTGGAGCGTAAAATCGCGGGGGCGCTTGCACGGGTCTCTATTTGGGCAAATGTGCACCATCGGAAACTTGTCGCCGCGTCCACGCGGGATCAGACCGGAGAGAATGATCACGCCAACGGCGCAAAGGGCGCAGGCGCCTATCGACCGACAACCGGACTCTCTCACGCTGAAATATCTCTCCGAATCTCCAGCCTCTGACTCAGCTAATTGGCGTGATGATAATTATCCCGGCGTCGGATACAATCTCATTGGTCACTGAGGAGAACCGCTATGAAAATCCCGACACTGCCCTTCACCACCACGGACTGGAGTTCGGTGCCGGTGGTTGAATATCCAGGAGAGACCGGCAAGGCGCTTTGGCGTACCCTCGATATCGGCGATATCCGGGTTCGGATGGTTGAATACACGCCGGGTTATGTTGCCGACCACTGGTGCAGCCGCGGCCATATCCTATTGGTTCTCGAGGGTGAGCTGCATTCGGAACTGCAAGACGGTCGCCGCATCACCCTCACGCCGGGGATGAGCTATCAGGTCTCCGACAACGGCGACGCAGCGCATCGTTCGGTGACCGAGACCGGTGCGAAATTGTTCATCGTCGATTGAGGACCGCTCTTTTCTTGTGTTCCCCTCTTGCGTTCCCGCGCCTCGCCCCATACATCTCGCACAGGAAGGTTGGGGTGGACGGGCTCCTCGCCAACCCGGTCAGGTCCGGAAGGAAGCAGCCGTAACGAGATTCGGCTTGGGTCGCTTTCCAACCTTCCGCTCACCCTCTAAGATCCTGATATGAACAACAGCGCTACCACCCAGAGCCCTGCCGGGGGTGCTGCGGACTATCGGGTTCTCGCCCGAAAGTACCGTCCCCAGAGCTTCGACGACCTCATCGGCCAGGATGCTCTTGTCCGTACCCTAGCCAACGCGCTCGAGCAGGGCCGCTTGGCGCACGCTTTCGTACTGACCGGCGTACGCGGTGTCGGCAAGACCACGACGGCACGGATCATCGCGAAGGGCCTCAACTGCATTGGCGTCGATGGCAAGGGCGGACCGACGGTCAATCCGTGCGGCGTCTGCGACAATTGCCGGTCGATCACCGAGGATCGCCATGTCGATGTGATGGAGATGGACGCTGCCAGTCGGACCGGCGTCGACGATATCCGCGAAATCATCGACGGCGTGCGCTATCGACCGGTCGTGGCGCGGTACAAAGTCTATATCATCGACGAGGTCCACATGCTTTCGCGCAACGCGTTCAATGCGTTGCTGAAAACCTTGGAGGAGCCGCCGGATCACGTGAAGTTCGTCTTCGCGACGACCGAGATCCGCAAGGTGCCGATCACCGTGCTGTCGCGTTGCCAACGCTTCGATCTGCGGCGCATCGGCATTGACGACCTGATCGGCCTGTTCACTTCGATCTGCGCCAAGGAAGGCGTCGAGGCCGAGAAAGAGGCGTTGCGTCTGGTGGCCCGCGCGGCCGACGGCTCCGCCCGCGACGGATTGTCATTGCTGGATCAGGCGATGGCGCTGGCCACCGGCCCGATCGCGCCAGCCTTGGTTCAAGAGATGCTTGGTCTCGCCGACCGGGCTGAAATCATGGACCTGTTCGAGGATCTGATGGGTGGGAAACTGCCCGAAGTGCTGGCTCGGGTGAACACCATGCATGACCTCGGCGCCGATCCGCTGGTCATCGCCCAGGACCTGATGGAGACGACGCATCTCGTCACCCGCTTCAAGGTCGCACCGGGCAGTGCTGGACGGGACGTTTCGGAAATCGAGCGGACGCGCGGTGGCGCACTGGCCGAGGCCCTGGGTACGCCGCATCTCGGTCGCGCCTGGCAAATGTTTCTGAAGGGCATCACCGAGATTCAGCAGGCGCCGTCGCCGCTGGCGGCGCTGGAGATGGTACTGATCCGGCTGGCGCATCTCTCGGACCTGCCGAGCCCGGCCGACGCCCTCAAAACGTTGCAAAGCGGCGGCATTATTGCCCGTTCCACGGACCCGACGTCGGCGGAGCCGACGCCAACGCCAACGCCCCCGACGGGAGCCGTCGCAGTCGTGGCCACTGGTATTGATCTTGTTCCGGCACCGCTATTCGGCGGGACCCCAACCACGCAAACGCATCCGCTGACATCTCCTGGCACGCCCAAGGAGCCGGTTGGTCCCAGCACTTTCGAGGAAATCGTCGCGCTGTTCGCCGCTAAGCGCGAAGCGGTCCTCCATGCCAAGCTGGTGCAAGCCGTACGACCGGTTCGGGTGGAGCTGGGAATTCTGGAGATTACTGGCGACCGGGAGGTCAATGAGGCCTTGGCCGGGGCCCTCGGCAAGATGCTGATCGAATGGACGGGCCGGCCCTGGAGCGTCACTCTTAGCCAAGATGCCGGCGGGCCCACCCTGCTTCAGAGCAAGGACGCCGCCGAGGCGCAGATCCGTGAAGAAGCCTCTACCGATCCGGTGGTTGCGGCGGTTCTTAGGCGCTTCCCCGGCGCGTCCGTCGAGGCGGTACGTCCGCTCGTTCCACCCGATATTGGCGAGGCCGAGACGCTGGTCGACCCTTCCACAGAAGAAGAAGATGACGACGACGACATGGAAGTGCGGGTCAACGAAGGTTAACGGTCGATAGCAAGCCGGTTAAGGGAAAAGGCATGAAGAATCTCGGACAGATGATGAAGCAAATGCAGGACATCCAGGAGAAGATGCAGTCCATGCAGGAGCAACAGCAGACGCTGGAAGTCGACGGCACCAGCGGCGCCGGAATGGTTCGGGTCACTCTGAACGGCAAGGGTGAGATGCGAGGCATCAGCCTCGACCGCTCGATCGTCGACCCGGCTGATATCGAGGTGCTGGAGGATCTGATCATGGCGGCGGTCAATGATGCCCGCGCTAAGGTCGACCAGCACATGGCGGAGGGAATGCAGAAATTGACCGGCGGCCTGTCCCTGCCGCCGGGCTTCAAGCTGCCGTTCTAGGAGTTTCCTGCCATGGCCGAGAGCTTCGGGCCAGGGGAGCTGGACCGGATTATCCACCTGCTGACTAAGCTGCCAGGTCTCGGGCCACGGTCGGCCCGCCGGGCGGCGCTGCATCTGCTAAAACGCCGAGACATCTTGATGCGGCCGCTTGCAGAAGCTCTGTCGCTCGCGGCGGACAAGGTGGTAGCCTGCGCCGAATGCGGCAATCTGGACACCATCGATCCCTGCAATATCTGCCGGGACCCGCGCCGCGACCGGGCCCGGATCTGTGTGGTTAAGGAGGTCGGGGACCTGTGGGCACTGGAACGCGCAGGCGTCTTCCAAGGCCGCTATCACGTCACCGGTGGTCTGCTCTCGGCGCTCGATGGCGTCGGCCCCGAAGAGCTCAACATCGACGGTCTGGCGGCCCGAGCGGAGCCACCGGAGGTGGTAGAAGTCATTCTAGCGATGGATGCCACGGTCGACGGCCAGACTACCGCCCATTACATCGTCGACCGCCTAGCCAGCTGCGGCGTCGAGATCTCGCGTTTAGCCCGCGGCGTGCCGGTTGGTGGCGAGCTGGATTATCTGGACGACGGGACCTTAGCTCAGGCGCTGAAGGCGCGGCGGGTGGTTTAAGTTCCGTTCCGCCAGCTATCATCCCCGTCAAGCCCGGCATAACCCACCATCCTCGCATCGGCCCCGCCTTCCCTCAGGTCTTCGGCGGCATAGTCGCTTGCATGGACGGTCGTTGCTCGAACTTGGCGAACCAGGCGGCCAGTTTCGGATGGCTGCCGCGCCACTTACGGTCGCCATAGCGAAAATCAAGATAACCCAAGGCACAACCAACGCTAATGGTGCCAATATGAACCCGGTCACCAAGGATGTCGACGGAGTCCTCAAGCGCGTCGACGACCCGATCGACCTTGCCCATTTGGCCGGCGCTCCACGCGTCCCAGCGCAGGGTCTCGGGACGCACCATGGTCTCGTAGCGGTTGTTCACCGCCGCATCCATCAGGCCATCGCTGATCGCCTGAAAATGCAAAGCTTCCCAGCGAGACGAGCCCGAGGCGGGGATCATCTTGGCGCTACGGTGCAGACTGTCGAGGTAATCACAAATCACCGGCGAGTTCGCCAACCCAGTGCCATCGGCCAGGATCAGAGCCGGAATCTTGCCAACTGGATTGAACTTGGCCAACTCAGGGTTGGTCTCGATCGGCGTGGTGCCGCCGTCCAGCAGCTCCAACTTATCTATCTGCCCGGTCTCGTGCGCCACCACCATCACCTTGCGAACGAAGGGCGAGCTCCCACCGTGGAATAATTTCATCACGCTAGCCTCTTGGTTGGAAGTTGGATACGGGCGCCCGTATTAAAACCAAAGTCATCAAAATCAAAACTTGTCCTTGCGGGAGCGCACCTCGGCGAAAACCGCGACGGGATCAGCGCCGGTCATGCCAATGGCCGCAGCCAGCGCCGGGTCATCGGCCCGAAAAAACGGGTTGGTATCAAGCTCGTCGACCAGCACCGTCGGGATCGTCGGCTCGCCGCGGCCACGCATCTCCTCGAATTCTCGGGTGCGAGCCTGCAGACGCACGTTATCCGGATCGATGCTAAGCGCGAAACGGGCATTCGCCAGTGTATATTCGTGACCGCAAAAGACCCGCGCCGTTGGCGGCACGCTCCGCAGCTTCAACATCGAGTTCCACATCTGCTCCATCGTACCCTCGAACACCCGACCACATCCCAATGCAAACAGAGTGTCACCGCAAAACAACGCGTCGGAGTCGGCGAACCAAAAAGCGATGTGGCCGAGCGTATGACCAGGCGTCTCATAGACCACCGCCTTGTGGCCGGCGACATCGACCGTATCGCCCTCGCCCACGGTGATGTTCATGTTGGCAATCCGGGCAACCTCGGATTTCGGGCCAATCAGAGTAGCGCCAAAACGCTTTGCCAGCCGTTCGTTACCGCCGGTGTGATCGTGGTGGTGATGGGTGTTCAGGATGTGAGTCAGGGTCCAGCCACGCGCGTCCAGGGCCGCCTCGACCGGCGCCGCCTCGGAGGGATCGACAACCGCTGTCACCCCGCTATCCGAATCATGCGCGAGATAAACATAATTGTCCGACATTGCCGGAACCAAAAGGATCTCGAACGGGGCCATGCGGATATCTCCGTTTGTCGACTAGTCACCCTTAAAGACGAGGCAACCTACCATCAACCTTTCGTCGGGGCCAATGCCACGGTTATGATCGCCACCAGCAACGGAGATTAGGCCATGAAGATTACAAATGTGGAGGTCATTGAGCTAGAAATGCCCTTCGACCGGGGCGTCACCACGTCGGGTGAGGTCGGCTTCCTGAATTGGGGAAAACTCGATTTCTGTCTGATCAAGGTCGAGACCGATGCAGGTATTACCGGCTGGGGCGACGCCTTCGCCTTTCAGTGTCGCCGGGCGGTCGCCGAAGCGGTCAAGCATATGGTGGCGCCCCGGGTGATCGGGCGCGACCCGCGGGATATCGCCCGGATCAGCCACGACTTGCAGCAGGCCCTGCACATCTTCGGGCGTTATGGCATCACCATGTTTGCTATCTCCGGGATCGATATCGCGCTTTGGGACATTGCCGGCAAGGCGGCGGGCATGCCGCTCTATCGTCTGCTTGGCGCCTCCGGGGATACCAAGGTTCCCGCCTATGCCAGTCTGTTCCGCTACGAAGACCCGGAGCTGGTAGCCGACCGGGTCAATCATGCGGTCAGCCTTGGCTATGGCCTCGCCAAATTACATGAAATAGCAGTTCCGGAAGTCCGGGCAGCACGTGAGGCCGGCGGCGATGCGTTAAAGATCATGGTCGATACGAATTGTCCCTGGACCCCCGAAAAAGCCAGGGAAATGACCCTCGCCTTCAGTGAATACGACATTCACTGGATCGAGGAACCTATCAATCCGCCGGAGGATTTCCGGGCGCTGGCCAAGCTCCGCGAGGATACCGGCGTCGCGGTGGCGGCCGGCGAGAATGCCTGCACCGCCTTCGAGTTCCGCAACATGCTGGAGGCCGGCGCCGTCGACTATGCCCAACCCAGCGTCACCAAAGTCGGCGGCATCACTGAATTTCGCAAAGTAGCGGCACTCTGTGAGTCATTCGGCGTGCAGATCATGCCGCATTCGCCGTATTTCGGTCCCGGTTTTCTAGCGACCCTGCATCTGGCGCAGGCGCTGCCTAATCCCGGGCTGATCGAGCGAATCTTCATCAATCCCGAAGCCGATTTCTATACCGGCGGCATTTATGATCCCGTGGACGGCGTGTTCGGTGCGCCTTCCGGTGCCGGCCTCGGGATCGAGCCTGACCCGGACGTGATCAAGACCTATCGGGTCGGTTAGAACGGGACCAGCAGGCACGCCTCAGGGCGGCAGGACGGCGATGGAGCGGGTATGTACAACGACGCGGTCGATCTCTGGGATTTCTACGGCACCAGTCTTGGTCAGGTGGCGCGTCGCCTGATACGCCGCCGCATCCGTGGAGTTTGGCCTAATGTCAGCGGCATGACGGTACTTGGCCTTGGCTATGCCACGCCTTACCTCAGGCCATTTCGCGACGAGGCCGAGCGGGTTTTCGCCCTCATGCCAACCCAACAAGGAGTGCTGCACTGGCCCCGTGAGGGCCGCAATTTAGTGGCCCTGTCAGATGAGAGCGAGTTGCCGCTCCAAGATGTCTCGGTCGATCGGGTTCTCCTCGTCCACGGTATGGAATGCAGCGAGCAGCTCCAACCGATGTTGCATGAAATTTGGCGGGTGCTGACCGGTAATGGCCGGTTGCTGGTGGTGGTGCCGAATCGCCGTGGTCTATGGGCCCGTTTCGAACGTACGCCGTTCGGCCATGGCCATCCCTATTCTCCCTCTCAGCTGTCCCGCGTCCTCCAGGCCAATATGTTTACTCCGACGCTGACGACCCGGGCGCTCTACGTGCCGCCGTATCCCTGGAAGGTGGTGCAGCGCTCCGCCTATGGGTTGGAAGACATCGGCGCCCGCTGGTTTAAACAGCTCGGCGGCGTGGTAATCATCGAGGCCAGCAAACAGATTTACGCGACCACCAAACCACGCCCATTGCGCGCCCGCGCCCGCGCTTTGCTGCCGGGTCCAGCGACACAAATCCCCACCGCTCAGACAGTTGCCCGTCCCCGCGCGGACCACGCGACGGCAAGCCCGCTTGCAATCGGGCAGGGGCGGGATTAATCCTAGCCGCCTTACCCGCTGGAGACGAAGTTTCTGTCGTCGCGGGCGTGCCGGGGGTTGATCGTGGCGACACTGGACCAACTAAGACGTGAAATCGACGGGATCGACGTGGCGTTGCACGATCTGTTGATCCGGCGCGTGGAGATTGGCCACGAGGTCGCCCAGGCCAAGGCGGGGGCTTCCGGGCCGAACCTTCGGCCGGGTCGCGAGGCGCAGGTGATGCGGCAGTTGGCAACGCGCAATCGCGATCCCTTGTCGCCAAAATCGATCGCTCGGATCTGGCGCGAGATCCTAAGCGCTAATCTAAACCAACAGGTATCGATTACAGCTGCGGTCTTCGCACCGGAACCGGCCATCCACGAGCTGGCACACGAGTATTGCGGCACCGCCTCCTCCCTAATCAGCCTGAGCAACGCAGCCGCCGTGGTTGACGCGGTTACCAGTGGTTCGGCGCAAATCGGCATTCTACCGGGCATCGAAAGTGGTAAAACTTGGCGCTGGTGGCCGCGTTTTCTCGAAACAGCCTCCGGTTCCCAGCCGCGCATCATCGCGCGGCTTCCGTTTTTTATCAGCCCGGGCAAGGCCGTCGATGTCCTGATCATCGCCCCACAGGAGCCGGAACCCTCGGGCGATGACCGCACCTTGTTCGCGATCCCAAGGGAAGACGCGGCAAGCAATGGACGGGTGATCGACAGCTGGGAAAATGGCAAAACCTGGCATCTCGTCGAGGTCGACGGGTTCGCCGAGCATCCCGAACATCCGGGCGATGACAATTGGCTTCGGCTCGGTGCCTACGCCATCCCCATCGCCCCCTGATCCAGCGACGCTTTAGACTTTTCGGAGGCAAACATGCCCGCCCCCACTCCTCGTCCGACCATTGCCGCCATGGTTCGCTATCAGCCCAATCTGAGCGCGCCGGCAGTCGGCCGAATCATTCGCCTGTCCGCCAACGAAGGCGCGCTTGGCCCGAGCCCGAAAGCGATGCAAGCCTTGGCGACAGTGGCTGCACAGGTCCACCACTATCCCGAAGAAGAGCCCAAGGCGCTGGCCGAGGCGATTGGCCAGGCCTATGGCCTCGACCCGGCGCGCATGGTGTTCGGCTGTGGCTCGGATGAACTTATCCAGGCGCTTTGCCAAGCCTATATCGATCCAGGCGACGAGGTGATCCACACCGAGTATGGCTTCATCATGTACCCCATGTCGGCAACGGTGGCCGGCGGCGTCCCAGTATCGGCCCCGGACATCGATTACCGGATCAGCGTCGATGCAATTCTGGAGCGGGTTACGGAGCGCACCCGGATTGTTTTTCTGGCCAACCCGAACAATCCGACGGGCTCTTATCTCACGCGCAGCGATGTCGCCCGCCTGCAACGCGAGCTGCCCGAGAATGTGTTGCTTGTGATCGACGCGGCTTATGCCGAATTCGTCTCCCGTAACGACTATTCCGATGGTTCCGAGCTGGTCGAGACCGCGGAAAATGTGATCATGCTGCGCACCTTTTCTAAGCTCTACGCAATGGCCGGTCTGCGCCTCGGCTGGGGATACGGGCCACAAGACGTGATCAACGCTATGCATGTGGTCAAGCAACCGTTTGGCGCCAACCGAGGCGCCGTGGCGGCGGCAATCGCGGCGATTGGGGACAAGGAATTTGTCGAACGCTCGGTTGCCCATAACGAGACCTGGCAACCCTGGACCAAAGCAAAATTCGAGGCGCTGGGTCTTAAATGTCTGCCAAGCGTCACCAACTTCCTGATGGTGCGCTTTCCGGACGAGGCCGGTCATACGGCGACCGAAGCCGGCGCCTATCTAAGCGAGCGAGGCATCCTGACGCGAGGGATGGCGGGCTATGGCGCGCCGGAGTTCCTGCGCCTATCGATCGGGACCGAGGAAGAGATGCGGATCGTGGTCGATACGGTCGCTGAATTTCTGAATTAATGAGGCGTGGGGTCATGAGCGAGATTGAAAAACAACCCGGCGGCGTGCTGTTTCAGCGCCTGGCCTTGATCGGGATCGGCCATATCGGCTCGTCCCTGGCCCGAGCGATCAAACGCCAGGGCAATCTGGTTGGTCACTTGGCGATCACCGACTTGGATGAGGCCGCCCGGGCACGCGCAACCGAGCTTGGTTTGGCGGATTCAGTGCATGGCGAAACGGCGGACGCGGTGGTTGATGCCGATTGCGTGATCCTATGCACGCCGATTGGCACCTACCGGGCGATCTCCAAGGCGATGGCGCCGCATCTGAAGCCCGACTGTATCGTCAGTGATGTCGGTTCCGTCAAGCGGGCGCCGATCCGCGACATGGGGCCAAACCTCCCTGATACTGTGCATTTCGTGCCAGGCCATCCGATCGCCGGGACCGAGCATTCCGGCCCGGAATCAGGCTTCGCCGAACTGTTCGATGGCCGCTATTGGTTGTTGACGCCACCGCCGGGCACAGACCCGGAGGCGATCGCTCGTTTGCGTCAACTCTATGAAGCTATCGGCGCGATTGTCGAGGAAATGGAGGCGGACTACCACGATAAGGTATTGGCAGTGACCTCTCACGTCCCGCATCTCATCGCCTACACAATCGTCGGCACGGCCGTGGACCTCGAACAGCAACTGCAGAATGACGTGATTCGATTCTCGGCTGGCGGATTTCGAGACTTTACAAGGATCGCCGGCTCGAACCCGGTCATGTGGCGCGATATCTTCCTTAACAATCGCGAGGCGGTGCTAGAGATCTTGCAGCGCTTCACCGAGGATCTAACAGCGCTACAGCGGGCCATTCGCTGGGGCGAGGGACAGACCTTGCAGGATCTGTTCACCCGCACCCAGGCGATCCGTCGAGGCGTTGTCGAAGCGCGTCAGGAAGTACCACCGTCACCGGATAAGCGAGGCTAACCGACTGAGCGTAAACGGCCCCGCACGCAGTCGCCCATTCTGAGCGGTGAGCGGTAGCCGGACCATCGGCGCGCCGCCATCCTTGGCCGGGCGGGTCATCAGAGCAAGCGCCAGCTTGGCGATCGTTACTTGGGAATTCTTCAACTCCCCGCGATCGGCCATTGTGTCGATCAGCCCCGGCAGGCCGCGAATATCGGCGCTTCCAGCACCGAGCAAACGCAGCTGCTCATCGAGCGCCAGAGTACCGTTGAACGCGATGTCCGCCGGCGGCCAATCGATGTCAAGGGACTCGATATCCAAGACCCCGCCGGCGTCTCGCCACGCCACCACATCTTCGATGCTCGCATCGCCGAAATCGCCGCGCAGATGAACCAACGCTTGGATCCGACCCGCGCCGTCCGGGGTGAAATATTTCATCGCCGGCGCGTTGAGCGCCGCCAGATCAAGAGACACTGAATGGACCGCAAGCGGGCCGCTGCCCTCTTGTCGCGGGGAAATTCGTACCGTACCGCTTGCCTGTTGCGCCGCGGCCAGGCGCTGGGCCGCCATAGGCGCGCCGCTGGAGTGGATTTCATCGACCAGGAGATCGGTGAGTTCGTACCGCAGGTCTGCCACCTGCGCCGGTCCCGGCTCGAACGTCGCCGACCATGCCTCGGCGCCAAACCGCCAAGCTCGGCTGGTTGACGCATGGTTTACCGCCACTACCAGTTCATCGGCGCGCAGCTGAATAACCCTTGGCGCCCAGATCTCAACCGTCAGGGATAGTGACGCCGCCTTCGCCGCAAGATCACCCAAAGCCCAAAGCGCCTTGGCCCGGGGTCGGGCAAACGTCCAACGTACGGCAAAAGGAAACCCGCCACGGCGCATTTTGGTGGGTGTGACCGACAGTTGTTCAGCGGGCAATCCGTCGAGCCATGTGATGATCGTCGTCCTCGTTTGCTCAGCGACGAACCACCACGCGGCGCTATAGCCAACAGCGCCAATCACAACTGCTAGAGTGATCCGCAAAACGCGTCGCACGGCGAATTCTCCGTTGGTTGGGTTGCCGGACGACGGCCACCCGGTTATTTCTAAGACTATGTCTCCATCGGCCCTTCCCCTTAGCATTTTTTAGCCATGGTCGTGTTGGTTTCTAAATATCGATTGACTCCCGAGGACAAGATGGCTCCAAAAGACCAAGCGCTTCCAGAAGACCAGATCTGGGTTTTCGGCTATGGCTCGCTGATGTGGCGACCGGATTTCGCGTTCGTTGAGCACGTCGTCACGCGGGTGCATGGGTATCATCGCCAATTTTGTGTCTGGTCGCACCGATATCGCGGCTCGCCCCGTAGCCCGGGCTTGGTTCTGGGCCTCGACCGAGGAGGCTCCTGCCGCGGTATCGCCTATCGTATCGCACCAGATCAGGCGGCCGAGGTATTGGCCTATCTGGACGAGCGCGAGATGATCACCGGCGTCTACCGACCGTCAAGACTAGCGATGAGCGTGATCAACGGCGAAACGACAGGGCGCCGAATTACCGCGCAAAGCTATGTCGTCGACCGCGCTCATCCGCAATATGCCGGTGCGTTGACCGCCGAAGAACTCGCAGCTTTGGTCATCCAGGGCGTCGGTACCGCCGGGCCCTGCCTGGAGTATCTGATCAATACCGTCGGGCACCTTACCGAAATAGGCATGCCGGATCGACGGCTTGAAAGGCTGTTGACTTTGGTCCGGGAGATGCAGGCCGGTCACCGCCCGACCCCCACACCGCCAGTCGGTCCTCCAGCCCACCCGGCCAATCTACATCGAGCCTGAACGGCGCGGTTTTTCAATCTTCTTTCGCTTCAAAAAATCAAAAGAAGCCGCCGACCCTTAGAATCGCATTTTCATTGTCTATATATCTCTGATGTCGTCATTCACGATGAGCAGCGCCTGGACCCTTGAGGGGTTGAGTGTTAGGAGAGAAGGGGTGAGTTGCGCGATGGAAACGGGCGCACGCATGACCGGCATGGGATTTTATTGCTTGCGCCACCACCCTTTCGCGACACCCACTCCTCGCTGCTCGATTTTCAACAAACCGGGCTACAAACCCAGGCCGCAACAAAGCCTTACTGACCTTTCGGGGCACACGTTGTCAGGAATGTCCCGATGACCGCGACTTTTTATGCGCTTGGCGGGCTGGTACTGCTGATTTTCGGCGCTGAGTTCATGATTAGGGGCGCCGTTTCGATCGCCCGCCAGGCCGGGATCAGCCCCCATGTCATCGGTCTGACGGTGATTGCCTTTGGGACTTCCGCCCCGGAACTATTCGTCAGCATGAAGGCGGCGCTGTACGGATCCCCCGGCATTGCCATTGGCAATGTCATCGGCAGCAACATCGCCAATATTCTTTTGATGATCGGCACCGTCGGCGTGATTTGCCCGTTTATCTGCACTGGCCGATCCCTCAGACGCGACTGTTTCGTCCTATTCGCCGCGACCCTTGTGTTCATCGCTCTGGCCGGGAACGGCATGATCGAGTTCTGGCATGGCGCAGTCATGCTTTTCTGTCTCGCGGCCTATTTGACTTATTGCTATTACGACGACCGGCGGGTCGGTCAAGAAGCCGGGCTGCACGCCCAGGAAGCCGACGAATTCGAGACCGTCGAGGGAACCAAGACCAAAGCCTGGGCCCACACGGTCTGTGGTCTGGTCGCGGTGATCTCCGGGGCCTGGTTCCTGGTTAATGGGGCCATAGAAATCGCCGAAGCGATGGGCGTTTCAGAGACCGTCATCGGCATTACGATGGTGGCGATCGGCACCTCGATGCCGGAACTAGCGACAACGTTGGTCGCCGCCATCCGCCGGCACAATGATGTCGCGCTGGGCAATATTATCGGCAGCAATATCTTCAATACCCTGGGAATTCTTGGAACGGTTTCGATGGCGAAGCCGCTTACCATTCCGCCAGAAGTCCTCTTATCGGATCTTTGGGTCATGGCCGCCATCACCGGCATCTTCGTCATCGCGGTGGTGACCTTGCGCCGTCTTAGCAGACCGTTAGCGATGAGCTTCTTCGTGATCTATGCCTGTTATATTTACAGCCAATTCTATCCTCTAAAGGCCATTCTTTTGGCTGCTGGCTAATGCCCCTAATCCGAAATTCGCAACGCCCACGACCCCGATAAACAAGCGATCTTCAAATCCACCACACCAGAGCCCAATCCACGATCGCCCCATCTATCGACGATAGGTCATCTCCACGCCGACGGCGACGCAATCCGGATAGACGTCCGGCTTTCGGGTCGAGACGATAGCGAGTTTAACGTCACTGCGGAGCGCGACGATACCAACGATCGCCCGACAGAGAGTTTCCTGCAGATTGAATCGCCGTGCGGTGATGAGCTCACGGAGCTCTTGCCGCAAAAAATCGTAATCAAGGACAGAGGCTATATCATCCTCACCAGTCTGCTCGGTGCTGTCTACCTCCAGCTCAATCGAAATCAACAGGCGCTGCGGCTCAGCCTTTTCAAAATCATGAATGCCGATATCAGCCTCGACGGCGAAATCCTGGAGGAACAATTTTGTCGATGTGATGGGCATGGTTCAACGCATTCCAATCCGCTAGGGAGCATCCATGAACGCGACGTCGCGAGGAAGCTTTTGCAAGTGCTGCCCGCCGTCGATAGTGATCACCTGACCGTTAAGTGAGGGCGTGGCCAGGATAAATCGCGCCGCGCGGACGATGTCCTGTGTCGAGGAGACCCGGCCCAAGGGGCTCATCTGGCGCCCGACTTGAAAAGTTTTCTCGCCCTGACCGCCGCTTTCCAGGGTGATACCCGGTGCGATGGCATTGACTCGTACTCGGGGTGCTAGCGCCATGGCCATCGCCAGGGTGGCGCCATGCAGACCGAATTTACTGACGGTATAGGAAAGGTAGTCCGGATTGACCGCGAAAATCTTGTTGTCTAGCATATTGACGATGCAGCCATCGCGCTGGGGCGCCCCCAGCTTGAGGAAAGCCTGGCTAAGCAGGATTGGGGCACGAAGATTGACCGCGAAATGCCGGTCCAACGCCTCCGCCGTCAACGAGCCGATATCATCGAATTCGAAAAGTGAAGCGTTGTTGATCAACACGGTTAACTCAGGCGCATCTTTCATCGCCTCAAAAATCAGCGATTGTGCGGCTCGCGCATCGGCAAGATCGGCCTTGATCAGCTTTCCAGCGCCGCCGGCGTCACAAATCTCGCTGAGCAAATCGGCCGCCGCTTCGCCGGACCTATTATGATGAATACAAATGAACCAGCCGTCCCGCGCAAGCGCCCGGACCATATCTGCGCCTATGCGCCGCGCCGCGCCGGTAATCAGAACCGCTCCCCTGGTTTGCGTCGTCATTGCCCGCCTGTCCCAACATCGCACCACCACCGCGGTCCGGTTGTCGTCTGACATAGCCGGCGGGGCGGTGCAAGCGCCATGAACGCGTCATCCCCGGGGTAACGCCATGCCTCGCGACAAAGTGGCCGTTACCAACGATCGCGAGCAGAGCAATTGCAATCGTAACTTAAGGGCGGGCCCAACACGCGGCTCGCGTTTACTTACCATCCTGCATCAATGCTCTAATTTGTGATGTTTTCACGCTGCAAACCTTCGGCTCGATAGCTGCTAATTATACACAGCCAATTTAGTGCCGGCCCCGTCACCGCCGCATCGCAAATAGAAAGGCCACCAGACTCTTGATTCAGCTTGACTTCCCTAAAACTATTATCTTTCAATAAGTTAACATAATTGCCTATTTTTTAGACAATTGGTTCAATGTGAAGGAAGCACGGGGCCGTGAGGCCGATCTCGGATGGTTACCCACAGCCTTTTCCACAAGCGTGGTGGATTACTCTTAAGCGGTGTTCTCTACCTAGTTGACGACGCCAGACAGGCTAGCGACATTGAGGCCATGAACGAGACCAACACGGATAGCAAAAGCGCCGCCAAGGACCCCGGGAGCAAAGCGAAACCGCGTCCAGATATCCAAGCCGGCATCGCAGTTGTCCAGACGCAGGTGCGTACTCTACCTTCGTCGCCCGGTGTGTACCGGATGCTGGATGCCAATGGTGACGTTCTTTATGTCGGCAAGGCGCGCAACCTGAAAAAGCGCGTCGTTAGCTACACGACCCCGGCCAAGGTCTCGCATCGAATTTTCCGGATGGTCAGCGAAACCACATCGATGGTCATCGTCACCACCCACACCGAGGTGGAGGCGCTGCTTCTAGAAAGCAACCTGATCAAACGACTGAAACCGCGTTACAATATCCTGATGCGGGACGACAAATCGTTCCCGCACATTTTAATCACCGGCGACCATCAATGGGCCCGCCTCATCAAGCATCGCGGCGCCCAAACCCGGCCCGGAGGCTATTTCGGCCCCTTCGCCTCGGCCGGCGCCGTCAACCGGACGATCACCGCGCTGCAACGGGCATTTCTGATCCGCAATTGCTCTGACGCAGTGTTCAACAGCCGGACCCGGCCCTGCCTGCAGTATCAAATCAAGCGCTGCGCTGCGCCGTGCGTCGACTACATAAGCGCCGAGGGCTATGGCGAGTTGGTGGACCAGGCACGCAGCTTTCTATCCGGAGAAAGTGGCGCCGTGCAACGCGCGCTGGCCAACAGGATGCAGCAAGCCAGCGATTTGATGGATTTCGAGACGGCGGCGCTGTACCGCGATCGAATTCGGGCCATGACACAGATCCAAGCGCATCAGGACATCAATGTCGAAGGCCTTGCCGACGCCGACGTCTTCGCGCTTCACAACGAAAGCGGCGCAAGCTGCATTCAGGTGTTTTTCTTCCGCGGCGGCAGCAATTATGGCAATCGTGCTTATTTCCCCAGCCATGACAAATCCCATGATCCGAGCGAAGTGTTAGCCGCCTTCATCGGCCAATTCTATGACAACAAGCAACCGCCTCGCCTGGTTTTGGTCAGTCACGCGCTGGCAGAGAAAGCGTTGCTCGCCGAAGCCTTGTCGGTCCGAGCCGACCGTAAGGTCGAGCTGGCGATGCCCGTACGGGGCTCGAAGCGTAAGCTGCTCGAACACGCCTTGACCAATGCTCGCGACGCACTTGGCCGGCGATTGGCGGAGACCGCGTCGCATCGGCGCCTGCTGGAGGGTGTCGCCACAGCCTTTGAACTTAAGGCAGCGCCGGAGCGAATCGAGGTCTATGACAATAGTCATATCCAAGGCACCAACGCCGTCGGCGCGATGATCGTCGCCGGGCCGAACGGGTTCATGAAGAATGCCTACCGCAAGTTCAACATTCGCAATGTGATTGGTCCTGGTTCAAAGAACGCCAACACAAAAAACGACCAGGCCTCTGAGCCCGAAACGCCCGAGGGGCCAATGATCCAAGGCGGCGACGATTACGCGATGATGCGTCAGGTGCTTCGCCGACGCTTTACCCGCGCACAGAAGGAAGATCCCGACGGCGACAGGGGAAGTTGGCCGGATCTGGTGCTAATCGATGGCGGGCTGGGACAATTGAGCGTGGCGATCGAGCTCGCACGCGAGCTCAGCATCGAAGATGTCCCTTTCGTGGCTATTTCCAAGGGCCCGGACCGGGGTGCCGGGCGTGAACGCTTTCACAGACCTGGTAAATCACCGATCTCGATGCCCGAACGCGACCCCGTTCTTTACTATCTGCAACGGCTGCGGGATGAAGCACATCGGTTCGCCATCGAAACACATCGGGCTCGACGGGCAAAAGCAATCTCGCACACGGGCATCGATGACATTGCAGGGGTTGGCGCAAAACGCAAGAAGGCCCTCCTGCACCACTTTGGCTCGGCCCGAGCGGTATCGAGAGCCGGGCTCACTGACCTGGAATCCGTCGATGGCGTCAGCAAGACAGTCGCCAAACGCATCTACGATTATTTTCACGATGACGCCTAACTGGTGTAAATTGTGACCGTGACCTACATCTTTGGACCGCCTACGGCGCGGCAACCAGGACTGAACACATGAAAAGGCTGCCGAATATGCTGACGATGTCCCGCATCGCGGTCATTCCGGCATTGATCGCGTTGATCTGGATCGGCACGCCGACCTTGCGTTGGGTGGCGCTTGGGATTTATTCTCTGGCCTGTGTGACGGATTATCTGGATGGTTATCTGGCACGGACGCTAAACCAACAGTCCTCTCTGGGTCGGCTGTTCGATCCGATCGCGGACAAACTTTTGGTTAGTGGCTGTCTCCTGGTGCTTTGCTCCTTCGGTTACATTACCGGATGGAGCGTCCTGCCGGCGGTGATCATCCTGCTACGCGAGATCCTGGTATCAGGGCTACGTGAGTATTTGGCGGAAATTCGGGTCGGTCTGCCAGTCAGTCGCCTAGCCAAATGGAAGACGGTCTTACAAATGTTCTCGCTCGGCTTTCTCATCGTCGGGACTGCTAGTCCCGCTGAAATACCATCGGTGATGATTGGTGAGGTTTGTTTGTGGGCCGCAGCGCTGCTCACTTTGTGGACCGGCTATGACTATCTCCGTTCAGGATTGTTGCACGCGAACGCGATCGACGATCAACCCAACTCGCAATCCGATGAGTCGGGAGCCGCCTCATCGGCAGAGATCGGAGCCGACGCCACCCGCGATGCCGGCTGAGCAAAAGCCCAATGAAGGATCAACTATGAAAGTCTTCGGCATCGCCGGCTGGAGCGGTGGCGGCAAAACGACCTTGCTGCGCCGGTTGATTCCGGTTCTAACGGATCGTGGCGTCTCGGTCTCGACCCTCAAGCACGCGCATCACAACTTCGACATCGACAAGCCGGGTAAGGATTCCCATGAGCATCGCCAGGCCGGCGCACGCGAGGTGTTGATATCGTCGACCCACCGCTGGGCATTGCTGCATGAGAACCGCGGCGATGCGGAGCTTGGTCTGGAGGAAATGCTGGCGCGATTGAGTCCGGTTGATCTGGTCCTGGTCGAAGGCTTTAAGCATCACCCGCACGACAAGCTTGAGGTCTATCGGCAGGATAATGGCAAACCGTTGCTGCAACCGGACGACCCGTATGTCCTGGCGATCGCCAGCGATGTGCCTTTACCGGAGTCAAAAGTCCGGGTTTTCGACCGCGATGATGTCGCGGTGATCGCCGATTTTGTGCTTGCCAGCGCTGGGCTTCGCGGCCGGTTGTGATATTCTGTCGAAATGGCTCAACTCAGTGACGATTGCTTCGCCTTTGGAGGCGACCTGACACCGGTCGACGAGGCGCTTGCCCATCTGGCGCGAGTCCTGGTTCCGGTGACCGAGCCGGAAAGCGTAGCGCTCCCGCGGGCCTGTGGCCGTATTCTTGCCGAGGCCGTGAGCGCATCCGAAAATGTGCCACCCTATGACAATTCCGCAGTCGATGGCTTCGCGGTTTACTTCGATGACCTCGCTGGCGATGGCGAGACCAAATTGCCTATCACTGGCCGCGCGGCGGCGGGCCATCCGTTACCGCGCGACCAGGTCCGGGGCGAAGCGATCCGAATCTTCACCGGTGCGGTGATGCCATCTGGAGTTCGCGGCTCTGGAGCTCACGGCCAAGACCCTGATACAGTGCTGATGCAAGAGGATTGCCGGGAAGCCCGCAATATGGTGATGATCCCGCCCGGGATTCGTCGGGGGGCGAACCGCCGGTCGGCTGGCGAGGACGTACCGGTCGGCAGCGTCGTTTTGCGCCCTGGCCAGCGTCTACGCCCGCAGGAGATCGGTCTCGCGGCAGCACTCGGCCGATCCCGGCTTCTGGTCTACACGTCGCTTCGCGCCGCGATCTTTTCCACCGGTGACGAAGTACGAGACCCCGGTACGCCGCGGGCCGCCGGGACGATTTATGACTCCAATCGTTTCACTCTTGCCGCGCTTTTGCAGGGCTTGGGTTGCGATGTCGACGATCTCGGCATTCTTCCGGACAACCGCCAGGCAATCGCCACAGCGTTATCCGCCGCCGCCGCTGACCATGACGTTATCCTTACTTCGGGCGGGGTTTCGACTGGTGGCGAGGACCATGTGCGCGGCGCGGTCGAAGACACCGGTTCGCTGCATTTCTGGCGCTTGGCGATCAAACCCGGGCGCCCGATTGCGCTAGGACAAGTGGGGCGCACGCCGTTTATAGGTTTGCCGGGCAACCCGGTTGCTGCAATGGTGACGTTCCTGCGCGTCGCCCGCCCTTTGGTCCTGCGCTTGGCCGGGTCGGAGGCGTCGGCGCCAAGTCTATTTCAAGTGCAGGCCGGCTTCAGCTACAAGAAGAAACGGAACCGCCGCGAATATGTTCGGGTCCGACTTGAAACCAGGGCGCCTGGGAGCCACGTCGCTCGGAAATACGAACGCGACGGCGCCGGGATTTTGTCATCCATGGTCTTTGCCGATGGCCTCATCGAACTTTCCGAAGATATCACCAGCATAGGCGAGGGTGATTTAGTCGATTATCTACCGTTCAGTGAGGTGGGATTGTGAAACTTTTGTATTTCGCCTGGGTCAGAACCAAGACCGGCACCGGCGAGGAAACCGTCAGCCCACCGGACAGCGTGTGCGACGTCGCGGACCTGATCGAGTGGCTGAAACTGCGCGGTAGCGGTGCGGCGGATGCGTTCTCAGATCCGTCCCTGATCAGGGTCGCGGTCAATCAGGACTATGTGGAACTCGATCATCCGGTTATCGCCGGCGATGAGATTGCGTTTTTTCCACCGGTCACCGGAGGCTGATACGATGATCCGGGTGCAGCGCAAGGACTTCGATGTCGGCGCCGAGCTCAAGTCGCTAACCAACGGCAATCACCAGATCGGTGGGCTAACAAGCTTCGTCGGGTTGGTTCGAGATATAGCGGGCGGCCAGAGTGTGTCGGCAATGACCCTAGAGCACTACCCAGGCATGACGGAAAAGCAGCTTTCCGCAATCGAGGAAGAAGCCAATCGGCGTTGGCCCCTGGATGCCAGCCTGATCATCCACCGCCATGGCCGCCTCGAACCGGGCGACCAGATCGTGCTCGTCGCCTGCGCCTCGGCGCATCGAGAGGCGGCGTTCGAGGCCTGTCATTTCCTGATCGACTGGTTAAAGACCAAGGCGCCTTTCTGGAAACTCGAAGGTACGCCCGACGGTGACAATTGGGTCGACTCCAAATCCAGCGACGATGACGCGGCGGCGCGCTGGGCCAAGGGATGAACAGCTCCCTGCCGCATCCCACACGCCCGAAGATGATTCTCCGTCGCGGGGACCTCTGGCTGGGTCGACGGGCATCTGAAGTTCGGTGAGACACCCGATAGCTGCGCCTGTACGCGAGGTCGCGGAAGAGGCCGGCCTGGTGATCACCAGGGAAATACTGATGCCGCTCTGCGTCTCCAACACGATGGCATACGGCTCGCCCTACATTGATATTAAATTTCGCCGCGAGATTCTCGATGGAAAACCGCGAGTCTTGGAGCCGGACAAATTGGAGGCTTGGGCTTGGCACCCGATCGGGGCGCTACCTAAACCGATGTTCGAGACCACCACCATGACACTCCAAGCGATGCAGCGCGGCGCCTGGCGGACGGCGCCCGAGAATTTGTCAGGAGGCAGCGTTTCGCGGAAGCTCTCGGCTGCCGCTATCAGGCAGTGACGATTGATTTTAGCGTAGCTGATTTCAGGGCTGCCTTATTCCAACACCATGCCCGGCGCAACCGGGTTGCCGCGTAGATAGGCCCCAGCCTCCATCGCGCCCTTGCCTTGTTTTTGCACCCGCGTGAGCCGCAGCGCGCCGTCGCCGCACGCGATTGTCAGGGCCAGGTCGAGCACGGCTCCCGGGTCATTGGTCAATCGACCGAGATCGACAACCTCCGTCGCTAATACCTTCAACCGCTCGCCATCCGCCAGACACCAAGCGCCAGGCCAGGGATCAAGCGCCCGCACCAACCGCTCAAGTTCCGGCGCCGGGCGGCTCCAGTCCAGCCGGCCCACCTCCCGAGAGAGTTTCGGCGCGTAGGTGACACCCGTATCGGGTTGCGGCTTGGAGACCAAGGTTCCCGCCGCCACCCCCTCTATCACTGGCACGATCAGCCGCGCGCCCATTGCAGCCAAGGCGTCGTGCAAAGTCGTACCGGTGGTCGTCGGGGTGATCGCCAGACGCTCAGTCAAAAGCATGGGACCGGTATCGAGGCCCTCATCCATACCCATAATCGAAACGCCGGTCTCAGTGTCCCCGGCCATGATCGCCCGCTGGATCGGTGCCGCTCCGCGCCATCTCGGCAACAAAGACGCATGCACGTTGATACACCCGAGCCGCGGCGCATCAAGGATTGCCGGGGGCAGGATCAAGCCATAAGCGACGACCACCGCAGCGTCCAATTCAAGTGCCGCAAAGGAGTGGTGCTCCGCCTCATCATTAAACCGGGCAGGGGTGCGAACCTGGATACCCCGTGCCTCGGCGAAGTCATGGACAGGAGACCGTCGGTCCCGCTTGCCACGGCCGGCGGGTCGTGGTGGCTGGGTATAAACGGCACAAACCGCATGACCTGCGTCGAGCAACGCTGCCAGAGTTGGGACGGAAAACTCCGGTGTGCCCATGAAGGCTAGTTTTAGCGAGGAGGCTGGATCCGTCATTAAAGGTGATAGGTCAGTCGGCCGACTCGAGGTGCCGTTCCCTCTTCGCCTTGACCATCTTCTTGAAGATCATGTTCCGCTTCAGGGCCGAGATGTGGTCGACGAATAATATGCCATTGAGGTGGTCGATCTCGTGCTGGATGCAGGTCGCCAGCAATCCTTCGGTCTTGATCACACGCGACACGCCGGTCTCGTCAAGGTAGAGGATCTTGGCGCCAGCCGGCCGGATTACATCGGCGTAATGGCTCGGCAAAGAGAGACACCCTTCCTCGTTAATGGCTTCATCCTCGGAGACCGTGAGCAGTTCCGGGTTGGCCATACGGATCGGCCTTGGCTCCTCATCGGCACGCGCGCAGTCAACGACGACCACCCGACGGGTTACTCCCACTTGCGGCGCGGCCAATCCAACGCCGGGGGCGGCATACATGGTCTCCAGCATGTCGTCCATCAACCGGCGTATCTCGGCGTCAACCTCGGAAATTTTCGCGCACCTGGTCTTAAGAATCGGATCCGGAGCCCAGATAATTGGAAGTATCGCCATAATCCCGTGACGCAAAGTTGCTGCCCCGTGTCACCTAGGGGATCGTTGCGCGGGCGTCAAGATCATCCCGTCAAACTTGGCCTATGAACCCAAAAAACGGCAATATGTTTCGGTTGGGCCAAAACCGTACTCAACACCCGTCTTCGACAATGGTCTGGCAAACGTCAGCCGGTGACGCCAAATTCCAACCGCCAGACTTTGTCGAAACTTTGTGAAATACCACATATTTCGCACTCCATATTCCTTGTCGGATAACACCCGGCAAGGGATATGGATGATCTTCGTGAGAAGTCCGAAGGGAACGGCTGAATGAGCGGATTTGTGGCAATTTGGTTTATCGCGAGCTTCGTATGGTGACCCAAGCCGAGGCTAGTTTCGTGCTCCACGGCATCAAATGGGGCGGCGAGGCCCTTGGCACATCCGGTGGTCAAGTCATTTAGAACATCGCGACTGTTAATTTTGCAGAACAGCCGTTCAGTTTCAAGAGCTTCATTACTCGAGAGTTTCTGAGCCCCACAGGTCAGGCCTTCGACGCTTGGAAGGCCGTCGCCAACATCGACTTCGTCGAGGTTAATAATGCCGCTTCGGTTGATATCCGCCTAGGATTTATTTCGATTTACGGTGTATCCGACACCCTGGCCAAGGCCTTTTTCCGTTTTGTTAGCGCCAGCTCGACAATCGACTTCGATACTGCCGAATCCTATGTTGTCGACGAAGGCAATGTCGGTAACGGCAATGTCAACTTCAAGACCGTGGCGGTGCCCGAGATCGGCCACGCCATCGCCGCTGCACAAAATATCTACGGCTCAGCGGCGGTCGAAGCCCAGAATGGGACGGCTGGAGGATCGAGTTTCCACAAATACCGCTTCACCTCCGATAGCGGCGACGACGTCGTCACCGACCAATTCGCTCCATGCTTTTCGACAAATTCCAAATTCAGACAAACATCAACGGAACCGGCCTAAACACCGGCGCCGAAATGCTGACCCGGATCACCGACGGCGCGGCGGGCCCGGCGGTGATTGATCTGGGCGGTGGCAACTCCATCACCTTCCAGGGGGTCTCCGTCAACTACTTCATAAGTTCGGATTTCGAGTTCTTCTAAGCCGTGTCATCCCACCCGACGGTTTGTAACCAGGGCCAGCGCGCCACATAGCTTTCCGCCTTCGCCTCAAAGAGATCGCGTTGGGCATAGAGCTTGTTGGCCCGCAGCACGCCTTCAAACATCTCGTCCAGGCCATAGGGTGCAGCGGTCCGATAGCCGCCCTTGCCATCCGATCCGATGGCGACACAGGTGCCGGTCACAAGGAAACTCGATATGCCATGCTCGCTACTGCGCAGTGGCGCGCGGGGATGACCAAAACGCGCTTCGTACCAGAGATGAACACGAGCCTGATTGCGAATTTCGACCTCAACCCCCAGATCCGCGAAAAGCGCCGCCCCACGCCGGATGATCGCATCCTCCGCCGCGTAACTCGTATCCACGGCGTCGTGGTAAAAAACGTCATAGTCCTTGATATTTTCGGTCACGGGACGATCGGACAGGATATTCCACAAGCTCTGATAAAGGCATCCGGCCACCAACCAGGCATCCTTTGCTCCAAGGTACCCTATCCGCTGAAGGATCGATTTATTCGCTGGATTACGGCACGCCATCTCAAGGAATAATTCCGGCGTTCGAGCCTGTTGATCAACACTGTAAATCATACCGAATTATAGGTGTCCGATGGATTCGGATCAATCTGAGTGGTCGCACCGCATCCGTCACAACCACAAACCACCCAACGTCGATCGTTTGACCAAGGCGCTGAGCGGACTTAAAATATCTCATCGTGAACTCTTGAGAGTCAGCCCTCATGTTAAGCGACAAAACCGCTATTATTACCGGAGGCAGCCAAGGGATCGGTGCCGCCATCGCGGAAGCATTCGCCGACAATGGAGCCGGGGTCATGATCATCGCCCGGACCGCCTCAGTGCTTGAGGAAACCGCAGCGCGGATCCGCGCCAAAACCGGCCGTGAGGTCAAAACCCTGGCGAGCGATCTGCGCGAGGCGGACGCCCCGACCAAGGCCATCGAAGCGGCGACGCAGATCTTCGGGCGCCTCGACATCGTGGTCAACAACGCCGGCGCCACCAAACGGGCGGATTTCTTTGAGCTGACCGACGAGGATTTCGTCGATGGCTTCGCTCTCAAATTCTTCGCCATGATGCGCATGACCAGGGCCGCTTGGCCGCATTTGATAGGCAGTGGCGGCAGCATTCTTAATATCATTGGCGTGGGCGCGCGATACGGCAGCCCGGAATTCACCATTGGCGGGCCGGTCAATTCCGCTTGTCACAACTTCACCAAGGCGATGGCCGAGCGCGGGCGTGCCGACGGGGTCCGGGTCAATGCGATCAATCCCGGCCCGGTACGCACACCGCGCCTGCAGCGCACCCTGGAGCGCATGATGACCGAGCAGGCAATATCCCAGAGCGAAGCAATGAACCAGGTCCGCGACACCTTCCAGGCGACCCGGATCGGCGAGCCCGAGGACATTGCCAATCTTGCGCTCTTCGTCGCTTCGGAAAAAGGCAGCTTACTGCACGGCTCGGTGATCGACATGGACGGCGGCGCCGTGAAGGCCCTCTAACGTTGTTCGCTACCCCAGGGAGCGAACCAACTGGCACGCCCTGGATTGAGCCTAAGGCGTGAACCTAAAATTCAGATGCTTTTCCATACAGCTCGCGACGCTCGGCGCCGGCGCTTTGGGAGGGTGGGCTTTTAACCTAATCGGAGTGCCGCTACCATGGCTGCTCGGTCCGTTGCTCACCATCGGTGCCCTCAGTCTTACCGGTCTTTCGCTGTCGACGCCGTGGGGTAGCCGGCAGACCGGCCAACTTTTGCTCGGTACCGGCATTGGCCTCAAGTTCACCCTGCCCGTGGCGCTGTTCGTCGCCGACCACATTGGGATCATGGTGTTTAGCGCGCTTGCGTCGATGGGCTTTGGCCTGGTCGCGGCATTCCTACTGCAACGCACCGCCCGCACGGATATTGCAACTGCCTATTTCTCCTGCGTACCCGGCGGTGTCGCCGAAATGTCGGTCCAGGCGGAACGCTATGGCGGCGAAAGCGGTCCGGTGGCTCTGGCCCAATCGCTCAGGGTGCTCTGTGTAGTAACCACCATCCCAATCGGCCTCACCTGGCTTGGCGCCACCGGGGAACCCCTTTTCCAAATCAACCGAATTCCGTTTGATCCGGCAAGCTTCCCATTGCTGCTGCTGATCGGCTTGGTGCTGGGCGGTGGTCTGGCACGTCTGAGGGTTGGCAACGCCTGGATGATGGGGCCGCTGGCCGGTGCCGCCCTGATCTCAACGATGGGAATCAACCTCTCGGGAATACCGTGCGAGTTGCTTAATATTTCGCAAGTTCTGATCGGAAGCACTCTCGGACTCCGCTATCGCCGAGAAATGATGCTCCGCCTAAAATTTTTCATCGCACCGGCGGCGATCAGCACTCTGGCCCTGGTTGGCCTCAACGTCCTGTTCGGCATCACCGTCGGCATGATGACTGGACTACCGATCTCATCGCTGATCCTCTCCGTGGCACCGGGAGGCATGGCGGAGATGGCGATTACCGCCAAGGTGCTGGGCCTTGCGGTCCCGTTGGTGGTGGCGTTTCAAATCGTGCGGATCTTCATCGTCATCGCCATCAGCGGACTGGTTTTTCGCCATGCCCTACGCCGTCGCCCGCCGATGAATTGACGAGTTCCGGTGGTGGTCCTAGTTTATTAGCAAATTCCTTTACCAATCGCCGGAGGATAGTCGATGTCCGAGACCGCTAAACTTGCTGCATTCGCCGCCAACATCACCTATGATGCGCTACCGATCGAAGTCGCCGAGCGGGCTAAATTCCTGATCATGGACATCGTTGGTAATACGCTCAGAGCACGCCACGATGCAGAGTCGACACCCGCGTTGATCGCCGCCAGTAAGGCGCTGGGCTATGCCGGCGGGGCCAGTCGGGTGATCGGTAGTTCCGAGACCTACACGCCGCCCGCCGCCGCGATGATCAATGGTACTCTGGCCCATAGCCTGGACTTCGACGACACCCATGCCTCAGGCTCGATCCATTCCAGCGCGCCAATCGTACCGGCGGCGCTGGCAGCGGCCGAGATGGTCGGCGCAGATGGCAAGACGGTAATCGCGGCGATCGTCGCCGGCTACGAAGTGCAGATCCGGCTCAGCCTGGCGCTGAACCCGAGCGAGCACTATCAGCGCGGCTATCACCCCTCGGCAACCTGCGGGGTGTTTGGCGCGGCGGCGGCAGCGGGGCGGATCTTCAATCTCGACGCAAAGGGTATCGAAAGCGCGCTGGGCATCGCCGAATGCCAGAGCTCCGGCTCGATGCGATTTCTTGCCGATGGCGCATGGACCAAGCGTTTTCAGGTCGGTTATGCCGGGCATAACGGCCTGCTGGCAGCCTCGTTGGCCCGCGAGGGCTTTGTTGGCCCCGCCGGATCGATCGAGGGCAAGGACGGCTTCCTGCAATCCTATGCGCCAAACTCAGACAACGCCCGGGCGGCGGCGGACCTAGGAACGGTTTGGGAGACAATGAATATCGGCGTCAAACCCTATCCGTCATGCCGCTACAGTCATGCGGCGATGGCCGCCATCGCCACGACGCGGTTGGCCAATGACATCAAGGCGGACGAGGTCGACGCGGTCGAGGTCGGCTTGCCACATACCGGTTGGCGGATCATTGGCGAGGATGACGACTTTAAGCGTCATCCGACTAGCGCTGTCGATGGCCAGTTCTCGATGCCGTTCTGTGGTGCGGTGGTCCTACGCCAAGGCACCATGGGCTGGGACGACTACGCCAAACATCTGAATGACAACGAGACCATTGCGCTGGCTGCCAAGTTCAGCACCATTACCGATCCTTGGGCAGAGGCCGAATATCCGGCGAATATGTCCGGCATCGTGCGGATTAAAACGCCGCGCGGCACTTTTGAAGAAAAGGTCGTGGTGCCCAAGGGCGAGCCGGACAACTTCATGAGCTCAGGCGAGGCGCGGGCGAAATTCGATGACTTAGTCTCTCCCTACCTCGACTTAGTCCAGCGTGACGCGTTGAGCGATGCTGTGCTTGGTCTGGAAAAGGCCGGTTCGGTCGTGGCAATGCTAGAGCTTACCCGCACCGAGCAGACAGCGATCCGGATGGCTGGTGAGGATTGAGCCGACAAAGACCGGCCGCACGAAAATTGGGGGAGAAATCCGTGAGTTATGCCAGCACGCCGGTGCCAGGAACCGAGGGAGAGCGGCGATTTCGCGAGGATATCGGCCGCTATTTTGAGGATTTCACGATCGGTGATATCTACGAGCACCGCCCCGGTCGAACCATCAATGAAGCCGACAATTCCTGGTTCACCCTGCTGACGATGAACACTCATCCGCTGCATTTCGATGCCGAATACGCCAAGATCAGCGAGTTTGGTAAGCTGTTGGTGAATTCATGCCTGACCCTCTCGATAGTCGCCGGCATGAGCGTTAGCGACGTCAGCCAGAAAGCCGTGGCGAATCTCGGGTGGACCGACATCAAACTGCCGGCCCCGGTTTTCGTCGGCGACACGATCTATGCCGAGTCCCAAGTCCTCGACAAACGCGAGTCGAAATCGCGCCCGACCCAGGGCATCGTCTCAGTACGAACCATCGGTAAAAAAGCCGACGGCGCAATGTTCATGAGCTTTGATCGCTCCATGCTGGTCGCCAAACGCGGCCATGGAATAGAGAACTAGCGTTAGTCAATTTGGACCGTCATCCCAGCGAACGGGGAGACCCATTCCTCTAGCGGACGATCCCCGGGGTGGCGGTTGAAAAATTCGACCCGGCAGGCATTTGAAACGCTGGTGGAATGGGTCCCGGCTTTCGCCGGGATAACGACAAGTTTTTAGCTTGGGCGAGGCCTAGGCAAAACCAACTTCAGCTTGAGAGAGAAAACAAATGACGTTAGTGGAAGAGTTCACGGTCGAAGAGCGGGCGGAACAGGAGCGCATGATCCTCGACAGCGTCGACCGGTTCCTGGAACGCGACGTGGCGCCTTACGCCCACGATCTGGAGGCCGAGGACACTTATCCCCAGGAGATCGTCGACAAGATGATCGATATGGGCCTGTTCGGGGCCACGATCGGCGTGGAATATGGCGGGCTTGGTCTTTCGGCCTCAACTTACGCCAAGATCGTCGAGCGAGTGTCGACGGTCTGGATGTCGGTCTCTGGCATCTTCAACTCGCATTTGATTATGGCAGCGACGGTTGAGCGCGCCGGCACGGAAGAGCAGAAAGTCAAATGGTTGCCGCGTTTCGCCAGTGGCGAGCTGCGCGGTGGCATCGCCTTGACCGAGCCGGATGCCGGCACCGATTTACAGGGTATCCGCACCCGGGCCGAAAAGTCCGGCAACGGCTACGTGTTAAATGGCGCCAAGACCTGGATTAGCAATGCCGTCGAAGGCGGGGTGCTGGCGATCCTGGCCAAGACCAACCCGGAAGCCGAGCCGCGCCATAAGGGCATGAGCTTGTTTCTGGTGGAGAAAAGCAAGGAATTCAAAGTAGATAAAAGGATGAAGAAGCTCGGCTATAAGGGCATCGATTCCGGTGAGTTCATCATGGACGATCTTTTTGTCCCCGGCGAGAACCTGGTTGGCAGTGGCGAGGGGCGTGGCCTTCAACAGATCCTTGGCGGCCTCGAGCTAGGCCGGATCAATGTTGCGGCCCGCGGTGTCGGCATCGCCCGGGCCTGTCTTTTGAAATCCGTCGAATATGCCCAAATCCGCAAGACCTTCGGTAAGCCGATCTGCGAACATCAATCCATTCAAATCAAGCTTGCCGACATGGCGGTCCAAGTGGAGATCGCCCGTCTTTTGACCGAGCAGGCGGCCCGCGCCTATGACAAGGGTGAACGCTGTGACATGGAGGCCGGGATGGCAAAACTCGTGGCCAGCGAGGCAGCACTTTCGAACAGTCTGGAAGCCATGCGAATACACGGCGCCTATGGTTATTCCAAGGAGTTTGACATCGAACGCTACTACCGCGACGCCCCGCTGCTGGCGATTGGCGAAGGAACCAACGAGCTGCAGAAATTGATCATCGCCAAGCAGGTCATCGCTCGAAACCCAGCCTGACGAGATCTCGATCTAGGAGACTGGGATCGTCGGCCATCCGGCCAGGGTTGTCCTGACCATGTGTCGTTTCTCGCGGGTGTCGTCATAGACCATCGCCCGATGGACCACGGCGAGATTATCCCACATGACCAGGTCATGCGGGCGCCAGACATGGCTATAGACATAACGCCTCTGGGTGGCGAACGCTTTTAGTTCTTCGATCAAGGCGCTCCCTTGGTCTTCCGCCATACCCTCGATCCTGGCGGTATGTGCGCCGATATAGAGCGATTTACCAAGCGATCCGCGGTTCAACACCAAGGCTTGGCGCACCGGCGGCAGGAGCTCACGTTCAACGTCGGTGATCAGATTTAGGTCCAATTTGTCGCGGCCATAGGCGTAGTGATGGATCGCGATCCGTCCCTCGACCGCCGTCTTCAAGTGCTCCGGCAGATCCTTGTAAGCCGCGCGCATCGATGCGAACTCGGTATTGCCGCCGGTCCGCGCAATGATCCGCCCGGACAGCATCGAGGCCCAGGCCGGCACCGGCTTGAACGAACTATCCGCGTGCCAGACGCCATTCGCCCGGCCATTGATAATCTGGCGATGGTCCGGCGGGACAATCTCTCGGTCGGGGCCAAGGTTCGATATCATCGCCAAGGGGCTGCCAGCCCCAGGCGTACCAACCTTGGTTCCCTCCAGCGGTCCAAAACGTTCAGTGAAGCGGATCTGTTCGACGTCGGTGATATCCTGGTCTCGATAGACCAGGACGGAATACGCGTCGAAGGCGGCGCGGATTGCCTCGAAATCCTGATCATTGGGACCACCGACCAAATCAAGACCGGTGACTTCAGCTGCGAGACAGGGATGAAGCGGGGTGATTGTCAGCATCGCGCTATCGGCTCAGCTTTGGTGAAGCAACCAAGACAGTTAGTTCCCATCGGTCTCGAACCTAATGGCCCGAGCCGTCAGGGCGTTTCATGTAGGCGGTTGGGTCGCGGGTCGCCAGCATCTTCGGATTGGAGCCAGGACGCTCGGACGGGCGGGCGAACTGAACGACCAGGATCTCGGCGCCGGCTGCGCCAGCCCGCAACGTCGGCGACGTTTCATTGGACGGGACATGGATCAGCGAGTGACGCGTCAGGGTTTTACCCTCCTGCCCTCCAGCTACTGCCTGTCGCACTTCACCTTCACAGACCAGATAGTATTGGCCGCCAGCATCTGAAACGGGGCCATCGATTTCCGCTCCCGACCCAAGGCGGATGCCAACGGCGTCGAGCCCATCCGCCGTATCCGGCATCAACGCCTCGCGCACGACCGCGCCCGGCGCCGGCGCCGGTCGGCTGGTGTCAAACCACCCGGCGATATTACGGCCGGCCCGGCCCGGCATATTGTGGCGATTGCCCGGCATGGCGAAAAAGCCACCGCTGGCGATGGGTCTGAGGGTAAAGAAGGCGAAGCCCTGCTGTTCGCCAACGATTGGGCCATAGGGCGTGTAGGCGTCGGCGTATTGAAAGGTCACTGCATCGGCAGCTTTTTTGCCCATCCTGCAGGCTCCCTCGACGACAATCTGGAACTGATCGATGTCGTGAAAATGCGGATCAATCCGGGCATCCGGATAAAGCCGGTCGACCAGAAAAGCCTGAGGATTTTCGTCGATAATGCCCGGGCTGCCGATATAGTCAACCCGCCGCCCCGTGCCCCCGGCCCGCGTGACCACTACTTCCTTCGCCTCTGTGCTGGCAACGGATTGCATGGCACTTCTCCCCCTCACTCCGCATTCGCCGGAAATATTATCAGAGCTTAGCCCAAAGTTGCCGGCATTCCAGCCCTACATTGCCGGGCCGGCAATTATACACCGTTCGGGGTCGCCATTTTCGGAGTTTCGCACTGCCCCTGCGCACTGCCGCCATTGTGCTGTAAATTGGGTGGGACATTGTTTTGGACCGATTGGGGCATAAGACATGGCAAAGAAAACCGCGTTGGTCGCCGGCGCTCTTGGGGTCGTCGGGCGAGCCACGATGACCTATCTTAATGAGCTTGATGACTGGAATGTTATTGGGCTGTCGCGACGGGCGCCGGATTTCAAGACGGACGCACGCTTCCATCAACTTGATCTCACCGACGCCGACGCTTGCCGCACCGTCTTAGGTGACATCCACGATATCACCCATGTCTTCTATTGTGCCTATGCGCCGCGCCTGACTTTCGCTGACGAGGTCGATGTAAATCTCGCAATGCTGAGAAATTTGATCGCCGCATTACTTCCGACATTACCAAGCTTGGATCATGTCCAGTTGGTGCATGGCAGCAAGTGGTACGGCTGCCATGTAGGGCCCTACAAGACCCCGGCCAGGGAAGATGATCCGCGCTCCCTGGTGCCGTGCTTTTATTACGCGCAACAGGATTGGTTGGAGGCCCATCAACGAGGACAATCCTGGTCCTGGTCCGCGCTACGCCCGCATGGCATTTGTGGTTTTGCGGTAGGAAGTCCTATTTCTCAACTTACCATTCTGGCTACCTACGGATCGATTTGCGCCCATTTAGGCCTGCCACTCAGATTTCCAGGCAAGCCGGGCGCCTTTTCAGCGTTGTATCAGACCACCGAAGCAACTTTTCTTGCCGAGGCGATGACCTGGATCGCAACGGCTCCGCAATGCGCCAATGAAGCTTATAACGTCACCAATGGCGACTTTATTCGATGGGAGCAGTTGTGGCCCGAATTCGCGCGATTTTTTGGAACCACGCCCGGCCCCGTGCAGACCCTCAATTTGGTTGCCTATATGGCCAATAAAGGTGCTTTGTGGGAGAAAATCCGCGTCAAACACAACCTGCGCGACTATCGCCTGGAAGCATTGGCCAATTGGAGTTTCGCCGATTGGCTCTACGGTACCGACTACGACATCATGTCCTCCACCACCAAGCTTCGCCAGGCCGGTTGGAACAAAGTCGTCGATAGCCAGACGATGTATCTAAAATTACTCCAGGAACTGAGAGAGGACGCGATTATTCCTTAGGTCTAATACCAACCTGCATTGACCGTAACTCATGCGCTCAATCCCGCAGCCCGATGGACATGGTCTTTCAGGGTTTCTTGATCAACTTGTTCCAGGCTTCGCAACTGAGCGTGACGGTGTCGTCGTGTGATTTGAAGATCCTATTCGATAACGAATTATCCCGCATGAACCGCCAGATGCTCTCGACGGGATTGAGCTCCGGCGAACGCGGGTCAACGACTGGTAATGTTCATCATTGGGCCTGTCTGGCTAACAGGGCGCCTTACGATCGATCAGGCCGTCCGGTCCGACGGCCTTGAAGCGCAGGACCCAGTCCTGAATCACCTGACGGCCAACACCGCCAACCGGCGCCGCCTCGTCGGGACGGCCGCCAGCACGAGCGATCGACGCGTTTGGTTTACATCGACCGAGGCCTTCGCGAGAACCCGGAGTGTCAAAGCATCAAAATCATCACGAAGTGGTAACGGCTCAGCCATGGCAACCCAAATAGCTCGCACTATAGAATCACGAACCGCTAAATATCGAAACTCCTTCCAAAGCTCACTCAACAAAGATTGGTATAATGCCTCCGGTCTTGGGGCTTGGGTCTCGTTGTGATAATGTCCAATTCATCAGGCGGCGTCGGTCGGGGTTATGGTACGCCCGTCGGGGTACCGGGCAAAACGTGTGCTTTGGCGTGGATGGGTCGGAGCGTGGTCCGGCCAGGGCCAACTACCGAAAGCGGTGCGCTGATAATCCTCAAAGGCCTGACGCAATTCGTCCCGGTTATTCATCACGAAGGGACCATATTGCGCCACCGGCTCGCCGATCGGGCGGCCCTGCAAGAGCAAAAACTCGCTTTCCTCGGATTTGTTTGAAAGGTCTATATCCACGCCCGCGGACAAGGTTACGGCGTTTCCAACCGCAACATCCTGGCCAGCTACATTAGCCAGGGCGCCGCGAAAAAAGAACAACCGCCGCGTGCATCCATGATCCGTGGCCGGCACGGTCCAGGTCGCCCCCGGCGCCATTTTGATGGTCCAGATGACAATTCGATTCTCCGCCGAGGCCGCCCAGGATTCCGGCGGTGGGTTGGGTGGGGTTTGACCGTCCGACAGCGCGCCGGCATAGCTGACCACGGCGGTTTCGCGCCCCGCCGCATCGGTCGCCGTATAGATCGGGATTCCATCCTTCCAGAACATCGAGAAATAAGGCTCGGCCATCTTGCTTCTGGACGGCAGGTTCAGCCAAATCTGAAAGAGTTCGGTTCGGTTCGCTTGGTCCTGATGCACCAAAGGAAACATTTCCGAATGCACTATGCCGCGTCCCGCGGTCATCCATTGCAGATCACCTTCCCCGAACCGTGCGCTGGCGCCCAGGGAGTCCGAATGATCGACGAAGCCATGTCGAGCGATCGTTACCGTCTCGAAACCGCGATGCGGATGTTGGGGGAAGCCCGGAACCCGGTCGCCGTGATACATGCTCCAACCGTCGCGACCGCTGAAATCCTGACCGATATCGCGGCCAGCCAAGGTCGCCTTCGGCCCCATATTTTCATTCCCCGGAGGATAGGCGTCGTCGTGGTGAACGCAGAATAAAAACGGGTCCAGCGTTTGCCAGCGCGATTCCAAGGGTGAAACACCCAGGACTATTGGATCAAACATCGAACTCATCCTCCGGTCGGGGGAACGCTTTGGCGATCAAAGCCGTGCAAATCTGTTCCTCAGTGCCCCGGGCATATCAACCACAACCTATCAGTGAACAGAGCGATTGCAAGAAAGCGGGGCGACGGTCCGCGTGTTCCATCCATCGCGAACAAAAATAGAAGAGAGTGGCGATGATCGGCACAAATCCCCAATCCCCCATTCGAAACATCACCGGCGCTGCTCACGCGGGCGGATTTCACTATCGGCAGTATTGGGGCCTGACCTACTATTTCAGGCTCGCTGGGTCAGCCACCTTTTTCGCCATATAGGACGGAACCAAGAATGAGCCGCACCCTGCAAATTTATCCAATAACCGCCATCGCTTTTTCTAAATTCGGAGATCTGATCACGCTCAAGGATCAGCCCGACCAGATCATCAACCATGGATTGTGCGACCGCCATCACAATCTGGCCGCCCCGGAAACCATTGATGGTCACGCTGGCATCAGCCTGTTCAAAGCTGTGCCGCGCTCGCTGCCCTATCGCTTGGAGTTGATGGAACGGCACCCTCTGGGTTCTCAGGCATTCATTCCAATGTCGCAGGCCCCCTTTCTAGTAATTGTCGCACCAGATAACGGCGGCGTGCCAGGGACGCCGCTGGCCTTTGTTACCGCGCCGGGGCAAGGAGTAAATTTTCACCGTGGCACCTGGCACGGCGTGCTAACCCCGCTCACGGAGCCCGGCTTGTTCGCGGTCATCGACCGGATCGGTGTTGGCGGAAATTTGCAAGAATATTGGTTCGAAGAAGTTTTTGAAATAACGGATGAACGTGCTTAATCCGTTGATCCAATCCCCTCCGTCGGCAACGCGAGACCTTTAGGCTCCGGGTAACGGTTCTGGTGGGAGCTATCCGGTATGTTCACTTGCTCGATGGTTCGAAAGCAAGCCTGGTCCACGTGAGCCACCTCATCAAGGGCTTGCCTCATTTTTTCGATCGTCAGCAACCATGGATCGGTCGGGAACCGAAAGAACATCCGCATGGATGGAAACCAGGGTACAAACGGCGCTCCCAATTGCTGCCAGATCAGCCCGCTATCGGAAGACCGAAATACCCAAGTCGGAGTGCCCACGGCGCCTGCCATGAATGCCGTTGAAATCAGCGGCGTCACGACAATATCGCATTCCGCGCACAGCGCCGTCAGGTCGTCGAGATCATTACGCAAATCAATATCCGGTGGCGTCACTAATTGATAACCACGTTCCCGACTAGCTTCTCCCAAAAGATCGGTTTCTTCCCGGGTGTGATCATATTGCAGATTGACCACCAGAAAACCCGGTCCAAAACACTGGCTGATTTCGTCAGGTTCCAGATATTGGTAGTCACGCGCCCGATTATGCACACTGCTACGCCAACAAATTCCAATCCGGAGTTTCTTCTCTCCAAAGGAGTCCAAGTATTGCCGCCAATGAGCCCGGCGGTCTGGCGCCGCCGTCAAATAACCGGATGTTCGAACCGTGCCTATCCGCTTGACACCCACACCCCCTACATCTAGGGTGGGCGTCAAGCGGATAGGAGGCGGCTGTGGACGTTCTCGACCGAGATGACCTTCCGTTCCCGGAATCGCTTCCGGGGTTCCAGCGACTTTTTCCTGACGATGCGGCCTGCGCCGCCTACCTGGAAAAATCTCGATGGAATGACGGGTTCGCTTGTCCCCATTGCGGCATTGTTGGCGATCCCTTCCGCTTCGAGAACCGACCCGGTGTCCTGCGGTGCCGGTCCTGCCGCAAGAACACCGGCCTGACCGTTGGCACCATCATGGAGCGCAGCCATACGCCGCTCAGCGTGTGGTTTTGGGCTGCCTATCTGGTGGCCAGCCAGACACCCGGCTTGTCTGCCGTGCAGTTCCAACGCCAGCTTGGGCTGTCACGCTACGAGACGGCGTTCGGCATTCTCCACAAGCTCCGCTCCGCCATGGTGCGCCCCGATCAAGACCGTATCGGCGGGCTCGCCGACCAGCATGTCGAGGTGGATGAGACGTGGGTGGGCGGACGGACGCGCGGCGAGGGCCGTGGTGTCCATCACAAAGTGCTGGTGGCCGCGGCCGTCGAAGTGCGACACCGTGAACCGGGTACCACCCAGGGCAACCGGCGGGACGGTCGCTACGCCGGTCGGGTGCGTCTGGCGATTGCCGCCGACCGTAGCGCGGAATCGCTGGGTGGTTTCGTCAAGAGCATCGTCGACCCCGGCACGCTGATCATTACCGACGATTGGAGCGGTTACGATGGGCTACGGAAGGACGGCTACGATCACCACGCGATTGCACAGTGCGGCGACCCAGAAGTTTCGGAAGAGTTCATGCCCATCGTCCATCTGGTGTTCTCGAACTTGAAAACCTGGCTAAACGGCATTCACCACGGCGTCAGCGCCAAGCACCTCCAGGCATACCTCAACGAGTTCACGTTCCGCTTCAATCGCCGCTTCTACCCATTCAATGCCTTCCGGTCGCTCCTTGGGATGGCCGGGGACACGACCGCGCCGACAAGGGCGGGGTTATATTCGGGAGAGTGGCAGCATCCTACATGTTGTGGGTATGGGCGTTAAGCGGATAGGCACGGTTCGAACGATGGGGCGAGTGGCAATTGGCCAAACATTATTTTGGTGTTGGCGAAGCTCGGACCAGAAATGTTTGGGGATATGGCCAGACGGCGTCTTATAGCGCAGGTTTTTGGCCGTCGTGATTGGGGCCATTGGCTGGATTCGGGCCACAAATTTAAAATTTGGAAACGACCTCTTAAACAAATCGACCAACCGGACGTCACATTCGACCAGCACTTCGCTCGTCTTCTGAGCGACCAAGCGCATGTACCATGCGAACATTATCTCATCGCCCATCCCTTGTTCCATGTAGATGAGAAGGCCGTGATACGGTAATTTCTGGCCTTCCCAAAGTTTTTGAGGGAATGGACGACGGGCGGAAGGAAACGAGGGATTGTCCCATCGTCTGTCATATTGACGAAAACCCTGTTCAATCTCACCGGCCATCAAGAGGGTGTATGCCAAGTTGACCTGAGCCGTCGTGTCTTTGCTATTCAGGTGTAGCGAATGGCGATTGGCTGCGATAGCTTCAGTAAAACGACGCGCCGAGCGCTCCAACACCCCAATATTCAGCCACGCAGTCGATAGATTTTTATTAATCAACAGCGCCCGGTCCACCGCTTTACGGCCGTCGGCATGCTTGTAACGCATGCAGTACGATACACAGAGCGCGTTCCAAGCTTTGGCATAATCAGGCTTCAAGAGAAGCGCGAGCATGGCGCAGGACTCAGATTCCTCCGCGAGGGCTGCTTCATTCATCAGATGAGCGAGATTGAAGAGAATGACCGGCTGGTCCGGATATTTTTCTGCCGCCTTTTTCGTATATTTAATGCTGAGAGTGCTTCCCTCTGCGGTTCCCAAAAAAACACCTGCACCATTCCAAATTGATGGATTATCGGGGTTTTTATCCAAAACCGAAATGACCATCGTCCTCAGCTCTTCATGACGGCCCAGAGTGCTCAGCGCTTCTCCAAGTTGGTCGAAACTGGTAAAATCATCCGCCTTTAAATCCACCGCGGCGGCGAGATACGGGGCCGCGTCTGCATCCGAGCCTAACCGCCGGTGGATAATTCCCAATTGGCGATTAGCCTCGAATTGATGCATTTTTCCTGGAATTACGGCGGCAAGAAAATCGCGTGCCTTTTCCAGCTCCCCACGGTCGTATTGAATACGTCCGAGAGTGTAATTGATGTCCTCGTCTTCGGGCTTTTGAACTTGCATCGGCACTAGGATGGCGAGCGCTTCGTCTAGTCTGCCGATACGCGCCAATCCTTGGCCAAGTGATTTTAAAGCCTGTGGGTAGGTTGGCCGGAGGTTGAGTGCTTCACGGAAATCCGCCACCGCTTCGGCTGCCTGTCCCAGTTCGAGGCGGCAACGCCCTCGCATGTAGTGGGTGTCGAACGCATAGTCCTCAAGATCATTGAGAGCCAGGAGGCATTCCTCGTACTCGTCGCGCCCGAAAAGTGAACGGGCGTATTTTTCGCAGACTTTTTGATTGGTGGGGTTTTTCTGCCGGAGTGATAGATACGCTGCGAACGCTTCCTCGGCGCGTCCCGCCATTTCAAGAGCCATGGCGTGGTTCAGCCTGGGCCCAATTGTTTTATTTTGATCTAATTGCGCTGCGGCATTGAAACACCACACAGCCAGTCTGGCGTCTGGTAGCAGTGTAGAGATGGCTTGCCGATCAGCAGGCATCAGCGATGCAACATACTATAATTGGCGCAAGAGGTACGGTGGGATGGGCAAGTCCCAGCTTCAGGAGCTCAAGGGCCTTGAGAAGGAGAACTCCCGCCTCAAGAGAATTGTTGCGGACCTTGAGCTGGATAAGCTGATCCTGCGGGAGAGCCTCGATTATCTAAAGCCGAAGGTCTGACGATTGCCGATCTGCGTCAGGCCCTAATCCATGTGCGTCAGAAACTCGGATCATCCGAGCGGCGGGCTTGCAAAACGATCGGCGTGGCACGGTCCACACAGCGCTATGAGGCATCCCCTGAAAATGATGACAGCCTTCGGCTGGCTTTGATCAGATTGGCAAAGCAGTATGGCCGCTATGGTTACAGGAAGATTGCCGCGTTACTCCGCATTGAAGGCTGGCAAGTCAATCACAAGAAGGTAGAGCGGCTGTGGAGGGAAGAGGGTCTCCAGATACCGCAACGTCACAGGAAGCGGAAGCGCCTCTATCACAAGGACAGCTCTATCATCCGGCTGCGCCCCAAATATCGGAACCATATCTGGAGCATAGATTTCGTCCATGACAAGCTGGCCAACGGCCGGCCCTATAAAATGTTGACCGTGCTGGATGAATACACCCGCGAAGCTCTGTGCGTGGCCGTGAGGACTCGAATGGGCAATGCCGAGGTTCTGGAAGCCCTCTATCCGCTCTTCTTGAAACACGGCAGACCAGAGTTCATCAGATCAGACAATGGTCCTGAGTTCATCGCAGAGAACTTTCAGACCTGGCTTACCAAGGTTGGGATCAAGCCCATCCGTATCTATCCGGGGAGCCCCTGGGAGAACGGATACAACGAACGCTTCAACGGCACTCTGCGCAGGGAGGTTCTCAATGCAGAGTGGTTCACATCAATCAGACAGGCTCAAATCGTCATCGAAACTTGGCTGAAACAGTACAATCACATCCGCCCGCATCAGGCTCTGAACATGCGTCCACCGATGCCCGAGACCCTATCAGAAAGTGGTACATAGAACGGGGGCTTTACAAACGCGGTTTCAACGCCCCGATCGATAGTCTGGTCGACCGCTCCGATCCGGATACCCGCGAGCGCTTGATGGCGGATAGCCCGATCTTCGATATAGTCAAGCGCGAGGCCATCGAAAGTTTCATTGACGGCAGCATGGCGGATAACAGTTTCTCGAAAAATCTCTTCAGCTTCATTTCCTCGAAGCTGTTTCTTGAACATCACCGGGATTGGGTGCCGTGAAATATTGTGCCCGCTGCATTCTGCCCGATTCCCGGCCCGGAATCTTTTTGGACGAACAGGGCGTGTGTTCCGGTTGCCGCGGCCATGACGACAAGGAAAACCACATCGACTGGGCCGCCCGGGCCAACGCTTTCAAAGACGTGGTCGCCGAAGCCAAGAACCGCTCCTCGGGTTATGACTGCGTCGTGCCGGTCAGCGGCGGCAAGGATAGCTGGTACCAGGTTATCACTAGCCAGGAACACGGGCTGAAAGTCCTCGGCGTCACCTGGCACACACCGGGGCGGACCGAGATCGGCCAGCGCAACGTCGAGCGCATGGTCAGTCAACTCGGCATCGATCACATCGATTTCACCATCAACCCGGATGTTGAGCGTCGTTTCATGACGGCGGCTTATGAACGCAAGGGCGCGACCGCAATCCCGATGCACATGGCACTGTTCGCCATCCCAACCCGCCTGGCGGTGCAAATGCGCATTCCCCTGGTCGTCTGGGGTGAAAATCCACAGCTTGAGTTCGGCGGTGCCGAGGCGGACCGGTTGGCGACCGAACTCAACCTCGACTGGATCGCCAAGCATGGAGTCACCAATCAGACCAGCCGCGAGGATTGGATTGGCGCTGAGGGTCTATCCGACACCGATCTTGCCGCCTACCGGTTACCGCCGCCGGAAGCCTTCGAGGCTTTTGCGCCCAAATCGGTCTTCCTCGGCTCTTTCGTTAAATGGAATTCCTTCGACAACGCCAAGACCTCGACCAAGCATGGGTTTGAGAGCGGCGCCTGGCACCTGAAGACCGGGGTCTGGCATTTCGCCGATATCGACTGCCATTTCATCGCTCTGCATCATTTCCTGAAATGGTACAAATTTGGCATCTTGCGCAGCTTCGATAATCTCTCAGTGCAAATCCGCTATGGCCTGACCAGCCGTGACGAGGCGATCGAAACCTTGCGGCAATCTGGCTTCCGGGCGCCGACGGAGGATATCGCCCGGTTTTGCGACTTCGTCGGCAAACCGACGCGCTGGTTCTGGGAAGTCGCGGAGAGCTTTCGCGACGAGACCTTCTGGCAGGCTGAAGGCGAGACCTGGAAGATCCCGGGGTTTTTGATCGATGATTGGGACTGGGCAGCGGGGTGACCCAGAAAATTGGCAGCGAGCAGGCGGAAGCTTGCCGGTTTTGTGGCGGGGAGCACCACTTCGTCGCCGGCTATGACGCGCCGCCGAAAGGCGAAACCAATTTTGGCATCTCGCCCTATCGACGGTCGCTGTGGCAATGCGGTCGCTGTGGCCATGTAATCAATCTGTATGGTTTCGACCTCGAGGCAACGCTGTACCAGGGACCTTATGCCGAGGCGACCTATGGCGAGCGGATGCGCGCGACTTTCGCCAAGATCATGGCCTTGCCGCCGGAACGTTCGGATAACCGACAGCGGGTCACCCGGATGAACCTGTTTTCCGATACCATGGGCTGGAGCGGCGCCCGCTCATGCCTCGACGTCGGCAGCGGTCTGGGGGTGTTCCCGGCAGCCATGCGCGAGAACGGTTGGATTTGCACGGCGCTTGATCCAGACCCGATGGCGACTGCCATGATTAAGTCGTTGGCCGGGGTCGAGGTGCTGACCGGCGATTTTATGATCGTCGACACCCCCGGGCGCTTTGATCTGGTGAGCTTCAACAAGGTTTTGGAACATGTCCGTGAGCCGGTAGCGATGCTGGCGCGGACCAAGGCGTTCCTGACGCCACGGGGCGCGGTCTATGTGGAGCTCCCGGATGGCGAGGCGGCTCTGGCCGATGCCGGGCCGGATCGCGAGGAGTTCTTCGTCGAGCATTTCGACGCTTATTCCGCCGCATCAATCGCCTTGCTGATCCGCGCCGCCGGATTCGATACTCTGTCGGTTGAGCGGGTTCGAGAGCCCAGTGGAAAATATACCCTGCGCGTGTTTGCCCGGCCCGCCGTTGCAGAGGGCATATGACGATGCTGACGATGACACCGCAGCCGTTCGACAGCGGCATTCTGGGTGGCCCCGTCTATCGGGCCGAAGTGACCGAGGTCGGACAAATTCCGCTACTGGAATCGTCTGTACCGGCAGATGCCGTCTTGGTGACGGCCCGGGTGCGGCCGGATTGGGTGGAGGTGATGGCGATGACCCGATTCCGGGAAATCGAGAGGCTGGTGAGTTTCGAGCGCCCCCTATCGGCGTCCGAAGGCGGGCCCTTGCCGGATGGGGTGCGTCTGGCTAACAGCAATGACGCCGAGGCCTGCGCCGATATCGCCGGTCGCTGCTTCAGTTTCGATCGTTATCACGTCGATCCGGAAATTGACAACGCGGCAGCTGACGAAAGCAAGCGCGCCTGGGCTCGCAACAACCTAATGGGACGCGGTGATGCGGGATTTCTGGCAGAGTTCCGGGGCGAAGTCGTTGCATTCAATCTCTGCCTGCGGGACGCGGATTGGGCGCTTATCGACCTGATTGCGGTCGCGCCCGAGGCACAGGGCCTTGGCCTCGGGAAGACTTTGGTCAAGGCCGCCATTCACCATTATGCCGGCATAGTCCCGGTGCTGCGGGTCGGAACCCAAACCACCAATGAGGCGTCGAAATCAATCTATAGCGCCAATGGCTTCACCCGGAGCAGTGAAATGGTCACCTTTCATTGGACCCCAGCGAATCAAAACCCGGCAGATCAAACCTCGGAGCGGCGCTCCCAGGTGGCCAACGAGGAATTTCCATGAGCCCGCGGCTGCGCGCCGGCGTGGTCGGCCTCGGAGTCGGCGAGCAGCATCTGCTTGGTTACAACGCCATTGACGGGGTCGAGGTCACCGATATCTGCGACATTGATGCCGAAAAGCTGGCCGAGGTCGGCGAGCGCAATCAAGTGTCTGGCCGGCACACCGACTATCGCCGGGTCACCGAGAACCCGGATATTGACGTGGTCAGCATCGCCAGTCATGACGACCATCATGTCGAACAGGCGATAAGCGCCTTCCGCCATGGCAAGCACGTGATGCTGGAGAAACCGGTCGCGCTCAACCGCGCCGACGCCGAACGTCTGCTGCGGGCCCAGCAGGACAGTGGCCGGCTGATGACTTCCAACCTGATCCTGCGCCGCTCGCCGCGATTCAAGGAGCTGAAACAATGGATCGAGGCCGGCGACTTCGGCGAAATTGTCGCCATCGAAGGCGATTATATCCACCAGATCCTCTGGAAATTGACCGACGGTTGGCGCGGGAAGATGGACTTCTACTGCGTCACCTATGGCGGCGGCATCCATCTGATTGATCTGATGCGCTGGCTGATCGGCCAGGAGATCGTCGAGGTCACCGGGATGGGCAACAAAATTCTTACCCGCGGCTCCGACTATCAATACGACGACGTTATCATGAATTTACTGCGCTTCGATGGCGGTGCGATCGGACGGACCATGTCGAACCTGGGCCCACAGCGCACGCAACTGCACGCGCTTTCTGTCTATGGCTCCAAAAAAACTTTCGTTAACGACAAGCCGCACGCCAAACTGTTCGACGGTGATCAGCCGGAGAACGAGCAAGCAGTCGAGACCCCGTATCCGGGCATCGAGAAATTCGACCTGTTGCCGGACTTCATCGACGCCATCCGTGAGGGGCGCGAGCCGAATGTTTCGATCCAGGATATTTTTCGGGTGATGGACGTCTGTTTCGCCTGTTACGATTCGCTGGAGGCCCGGCGCACGGTGGCGGTGAGCTATCTGATCTAAATGAGCTATCTGATCCACGCAAGATCGAGGACACCATGAGCGACGAGATGATTCCCTTTGGCCAACCATTGCTGGACCAAACCGAGATCGATGCAGTGGTCAAGGTGCTCTCCGGTCCGATCCTAGCGCACGGTCCAGTATGCATGGAATTCGAAAACGCCTTCGCCGCCCGCGCAGGGGCCGAGCACGCGATCAGTGTTTCCTCTGGGACCGCCGGGCTGCATCTCTGCCTATTCGCCAATACTGTTGGACCGGGCGACGAGGTCATCGTACCGGCGATCACCCATGTCGCCACCGCGCACGCGGTGGAATATTGCGGCGCCAAACCGGCCTTCGTGGATGTCGACCCGACCAGCGGCAATATCAATCCCGAGGGCGTCGCCGCGACGCTCAATGAACGCACCCGCGCGGTGATGGTAGTGCATTTCCTCGGCCTGCCCTGCGAGATGGACTCGATCAACGCCGCCGCGGCCAAGGTCGGTGCCTTCGTGATCGAGGACGCAGCGCTTGCCGTCGACGCCACCTATGGCGGCAAAAAGGCCGGCACTCTGGCCAGGGCCGGTTGCTTTTCGTTCTATCCGATCAAGCATATGACCTCGATCGAGGGCGGCATGGTCACCACCGACGACGCCGGCCTCGCCAGTTCTATCCGCCAGCGCAAGGCCTTCGGTTATGACCGCAGCCACGAGGCGCGGGTGAAGCCGGGCATCTATGACGTCACCATGCTCGGCTATAACTACCGGATGAACGAGGTCGAGGGGGCGGTCGGCCTAGCCCAAATCGGCAAGCTAGACGAGCGCCTGAAAATTCGCCGTCGCAATTACCACGCCCTGAAGAATGCGCTGGCCGAACTCGACGAGATCACCGTGTTCGAGCCGACCCAGGGTAAGGCACAATCGAGTTTTTACTGCCTGAACGCGGTGCTGCCGCGCGATGGCAGCCTGGACCGCGACACCATTGCCGCCGAACTGAAGGCCCGCAACATCGGCACCTCGGTGCATTATCCCGGCGCGGTGCCACTGATGACTTATTACCGGGAAAAATACGGCTACCGCGCCGGCCAGTTTCCGGTCGCCGAATGGCTAGCGGCCCAGACAATCTCGCTACCGGTCGCCCCGCATGTTCCCGACGACTTCGTCAAACGGATCGCCGATGCCATGAAGGCGGCGATCCACAAGACCCGCATGGCAAGCTGAAGGATCCGCAATCGCTCTAGCCGCTATTGTTCGGCGCCCTCGCGGAAGCGGCGCGAGACCAGCAGGTAACCGCCAGAAGGAAAAACAGATGACCTTGAAGGTTCCCTACGATCCCGCCGTGCTACCGGCCGGTGTACGCTCACGCTTTGTCGACAATTCCAATGGCCTGGAGATGCATGTTCTGGAGGCCGGCTTCGAGACAGTGGGGCGTCCGGCGATCCTGCTGCTGCATGGCTTTCCCGAGCTGGCGTTCAGTTGGCGCAAGGTCATGCCCATCCTGGCCAATTCAGGCTACCACGTGATCGCCCCGGATCTCAGGGGCTATGGCCGCACCCTGGGATGGGGACCGGTGAGCTACGACGATGACCTCGGCTCGTTCCGGCTGCTGAACACGGTTCGCGACGCGCTCGGGATCCTGCGGGCTTGCGGCCACGAGACGGCAGCGGCGATTGTCGGCCATGACTATGGCTCTTCGGTCGCCGCCTGGTCCGCCCTGGTCCGCCCGGATGTGTTCAAATCATGCGTGCTGATGAGCGCGCCCTTCGATGGCCCGCCAGATCTTCCAGCCGCCACAACGGAAGCCACCACCGCCCCTATCGGACCAGACATCCACCAGGCAATGGCCGCGCTTGAGCGACCACGCAAGCATTATCACTGGTATTACTCGACACGGCCGGCCAACACCGACATGACCGAATGTCCGCAAGGCCTGCACGACTTTCTACGCGCGTATTACCACCACAAGAGCGCCGACTGGAACCCCAACAAACCGCATAAACTCGAAGCCTGGCGCGCCGATCAATTGGCGCTGATGCCGACCTATTACATTATGGACCTGGCCGATACGATGCCCCAGGCCGTGGCCAGGGAAATGCCTAGCCCAGCTGAAATCGTTGCCAATACCTGGCTGCCGGATGATGAACTCGCGGTCTATGTCGCCGAATACACCCGCAACGGCTTTCAGGGCGGCCTCAACTGGTATCGGCGCGGCACCACCGGCTTCGACACTGCCGAGCAACAGATCTTTGCCGGCCGGACAATTGATGTTCCAAGCTGTTTTATCTCCGGCACCAGCGACTGGGGAGTCTATCAGCGCCCGGGGGTAGCCGAGACGATGCGTGGCACCGTCTGCACCAATATGCTTGGTTTCCATCTGGTCACCGGCGCCGGCCATTGGGTGCAGCAGGAACAACCCGAAGAGGCCAGCCGGCTGCTTCTGGCGTTCCTGAGGGAGGTCGGGCCGAAGCGCTAGAGACCGCATCGCCAGCCCGCTATTTCGTCCCCGCCACCGCCGTGTCCAGGATGGTGGTTCTCATGCCGTCGAGTTCCTTACCCATGGAGGTCAGATCCTCGACGTCGTAAGCGCTGAAAGCATAGCTGGACAAACGGTAGGTGACCTTGGCCATACCCTTGGCCGTATCGGTGACATAAATGCGGATCGGCACCTCCATTCCAGCCGCCGTACTCACCGCCAACATTCGCACCGCGTGTCACGATGCGAAGAACAGGTTCTCCCGATTGCCGGGAATGGTCTTGCCAAGCGACTTCGCCGCGCAATTGGCGTAGGCGACACCGACGATATTGAACTTGTGCTTCTTCAGCGCCGAGGGAATCACTTTGACGAAAGCCTTGAAAGGTCTCTCAATCTTCACCATCACTAGGCCAGAATAAGGCTCCGGGTTGGCGGCGACTGCCGACGCGGTAAGCGGACGTGTAGGACGAGCAGGGTGAAAATGGCGAGAACCGGTTTCAAAGCGACACCCGAAGGGTTGATCCAACACCCGCCATCATCGAGCCAGTCGCCAAAGTCCTCCTATTGAACATTGCGTGAGCGTAGCGCCTGAACCAGCCGTTTTGTTCAAGAAGATCTATTGCAGTCTGCGAGATGTCCTGGTCCCCGGATCGCTAGGCGGTCCGGCCGCCGGCGATGCCTGGTGATGCACCAACCGCCATCCCGTGGCTTCCTTGACGAAGATATTGGTGGCCACCAGCGCGCCGTCGCCGATCAGCTCGTAGCAGGTGACAAAGCAGATATCATCGGACAGGAAATGCGCTTTGGCCTGACGGCAGGCGATGTCCGGCGAGGACGGCCCGGATAGTATCGCCGCCCAACTCTCCATGACCGCATCACGCCCGAGCAGCGGCGCCCACCCCGGATGCACGCAAACCACCGACACCTCCCGCGACCAAAGCTCCTCCAGAGCCCTCAGATCGCGCGTGGTGAAGGCGTTGTAGAACGTGTCATTGGCAAAGAGAACCGCCGCTTCCTCACTCATCTGCAGGTCTCCTATCCGATGAAATGTCAGGCGATGATATCGGAATTCCGGTGGTTGGTCAGCGACCACCGTGCGTCAATACGTCGCCCGGCCACCTGAGATATCGAACACCGCCCCCGTGCTGAATGAGCATTCCTCGGACACCAGCCAGGCGATCAGGCTCGCGATTTCCTCGACCAGGCCGAAGCGGGCCATCGGGATCTTCGAAAGCATGAAGTCGATATGCTGCTGGTTGATCTGGTCGAAGATTTCGGTGCGCACCGCCGCCGGGGTGATGCAGTTCACAGTGATCGGTGTGTCCGCCAGTTCCTTACCCAGCGACTTGGTCAAGCCGATGACGCCGGCCTTGGCGGCGCTATACGGCGAGGCGGTCGGGTTGCCCTCCTTACCGGCGATCGAGGCGATATTGACCACCCGACCGTAATTTTTCGCGCGCATATAGGGTACCACCGCCTTACAGCACAAGAAGGTGCCGTTGAGGTCGATATCGATAACCTTGGTCCATTCGTCGACCGGAAACTCCCAGGTCTTGAAGTTCGGGCCGGCGACGCCAGCGCTGTTGACCAGAATATCCAAATCGCCCATCGCGGCGTGGCTGGAGGTGGCCGCCACCTCGACCGAGCTCCAATTGGTAATGTCGACCACCTGGATATCGACACCCCCGCTGAAATCCGCCGCCACCTCGGCCAGCCGCGCGGCGTCCATATCCCAAAGCGAGACCTTGGCACCGCTGGCGTGCAGGCGCTGGGCGGCAGCCAGGCCAATGCCCCGGGCGCCGCCGGTGATCACCGCCGCATGGCCAGAAAAATCATGGGTAACCGTCATCTCTTACTCCCTCTTCAGCGGCGTCTCGCCGCGTGTATTATTCGCCGACAAGGGGCCGTGCGCCAACCGCCTCGCCGACGACCTTTTCAAAATGCTGCAACGCAGGCTCATTGCGCCCGTAAACGATACTGTCCTGGGCTCCCGACAGCAGCCCAACCTGAATGCCCTCGCCAGCCGGAAAATCCTCGGTCTCGACGGTACGCAAGGTCAGGTTAATATTCTTGCGCCAATGCTCAACCGCTTTGTCGGTGGTCGCCGGCTCGGGAATATAGAATTCCAGATAGACCATGCATTCGTCCGCCTTACCCCCGACGGGATAGATCCGCCAGATCTCGTGATGGTCAATCTGGACGACGACGACGATGTTTGGAAACAAGACGTAAACAATCGCCGAGTGCTCGACCAAATCCCAGTCGGCCTCGGCCTGGTGGTGCATCTCGACGATGCTGCGTCGGGGCAGAACTTCGCGCAGGTTCTGCCCGAACCCGTCGACGACGCAGAGATTGGGAAAGAACACCGGCCCGACCGTATTCTTGTGCAGCACCGGGAAATGGTAGGGCTCCAGGAAGGTGTCGATGGCGATCTTCCAGTTCATCTTCCAGCGCCGGGCATGGGTCTTGTAGTGGTGGTACTCACCAAAACCATAGCTGGCGAGCTCCTCATCCAGCCCTTCGAGTTCCGGGTTCGGGCTAGCGGCGATCTCCGGCCGAGGCGCTACCCAAAGCATGCCATGGCGCTCCTCCAGCGGAAGCTCGCGTAACCCGTATGTCGCCTCCTGGACGCCGTCAAAATTACGCCGGTCGGGAATGCCGATCAATTGGCCCGACGTATCATAGGTCCAACCGTGATACGGGCAGGAAAAGCTTCGGCCGGTTTTGCCGCAACCGTCGACCAGGCGGGCGCCGCGATGCCGGCAGACATTGAGGAAGGCCCGGGCTTTTCCAGCCTCGTCACGGGTCATCAGGATCGGCACGCCAAGGTCGTCATTGGTAAGATAGTCTCCGACCCCGCGGATCTGGCAGGAGAGGCCGAGATATTGCGGCCGGCCAAGAAACAATTGCTCCCATTCCCGCGCCGCCCGGTCCGGGCTAGTGAAGGCGGTAATGTCATTATGGGCCAGCGTCGCCGTCGTATCCGTCGTCTTGGCGTCGAGATGCGCCAGGACCCGCTTCGAGAGCGTGACTTGCGTGGCATGGAGCATGAGGGCCTCCGGATTGTTGAACCACCAACCGGGCGTTTAGAGAAACACCGTGCCGCCATCGACCATGATGGTCTGGCCGGTGACGAACTTCGAATCGTCACTGGCTAAATAGAGGCACCGTGCCGGCAAGATCCTCGGGCTCAAGATTGCGCTTCAGGGACTGGCCGGCGGCGATCACTTCGGCCGCCTTGTCGAGCTTGTCGCCGAAAAACTCGGCCGTACCCTCGGTCATCACCGCCGATGGGCCGATCGCATTCACCCGGATCCAGTCACGGCCAAGCTCACGGGCCAGCGATCGGGTCATGCCGATTACCGCCGCTTTCGACGTCGAGTAATGCAGCGCGTAAGGTAGCCCAGCCAACGCGGCAAGTGAGGACATATTGATGATCGAGCCCGATTTTTGGACCTTCATTTGGCCGACCACGGCCTTACAGCACCGCCAGATGCCGTTGACATTGACGTCCATGCAATCGTCCCAGTCGTCCTCGGGCAGGGTGTCGAAGCGCCCCCCTTTGAGCGACCCGTATAGCGCCGCGTTATTGACCAGCACGTCGATCTGCCCGAATTCAACCATCGCCCGCTCCGCCATGGCGTTGCAGCTCGCCTGATCCCGGACGTCGAGGGTAACGGCGACCGCACGACCGCCCGCCGCCTGGATCGTCACCACGGTCTCGGCGCAATCGAGCACGTCGCCGGCCACCACCCTGGCCCCGGCCGCCGCCAATTTCACGGCGTATTCCCGACCCAGTCCACGCCTGGCGCCGGTAATGATGGCGACCTTGTCGTTGAGGTCTGATGTCATGGCCTACTCCTCCATCATTAATTCAAAACTGATTTAGGGCTGGTTCGCTGGGGCGATTTTTGTCATTCCAAAGTTCTAAAAACGCCCCCTCATCCTGAGCTTCTCGAAGGACGCGCCCGGAGCTCCGCCAGGATCTCCTCACGGTCAGCGTCGATCCCCGGTGGTAGTTGATAGTCCACTTGGTTCACCCCGTCGATATGCAACGGGCTCGCGGCGGCGAGCGAGCGGCAGCCCTCGGCGTCGGTGATCCAGCGGATCATACCGCGGGCGTGCAGGTTCTCGTCCTCGACCACTTCATCAAGATCCTTGACCGACCCACAAGGCACCCGGGCCTTGTTCAGCCGCTCCATGATCTCGGCGCGCTCAAGGGTCTTCGACCATGCCGAGATAAGCTCGGTGATTACCTCCAGGTTCTGTACCCGAGCCGCCATGGTTTCGAAGCGGGGATCGTCCTTCAGATCACCCTTGCCCATGGCGTCGAGCAGCCGCCGCCAGTGGGTGTCGTTATTGCAGATAATCGACGTGTAGCCATCTTTGGCCGGGTAGACCCCATAGGGCGCGATCGATAGGCCACCATGGAAATTGCCGACCCGCTTCGGCACCCCGTCGCTGTCGAACATCAAGCCGAGATTGGAGGCGAAGGCGGGGAACACCGACTCCTGCATCGAGACGTCGACAAAGGAGCCCTCGCCGGTCCGCTCGCGCTTGACCAATGCCGTCATGACCCCGCCATAAAGGTGGATACCAGCTAAGAAGTCACAGAGCGCAACCCCGGCCTTGACCGGCGGGTTCTCCGGAAAGCCGGTCTGGCTCATCACCCCGCCCATCGCCTGCACCGCTATATCCATCGCCTGATAGCCGGCATAGGGGCCGTCCTGGCCATAGCCGCTGCCTGACGCATAGATCACGTTTGGATTGACCTGCTTAACCGCCGCATGTCCGACGCCAAGCCGGTCGACGACGCCGGGTGCGTAATTCTCAATCACGATATCGACGGTCTCGGCAAGCTCGAGGAAGATCACCCGGTCGTCGGGATTTTTCAGGTCAAGTACGATGCTGCGCTTGTTCGGGTTTAGCATCTTGAACGGATAAAGCGCGCCGCCTCGGGCGTTGCGTCGGCGAAGATGTTCACCGCCCGGCGGCTCCACCTTGATCACATCCGCGCCTGCCATCGCCATCAGGAAGGTGGCGTAGGGGCCGTTGTAAATCTGCGTCATATCCAGGACGCGGATGCCGTGAAGCGGGTTTTGGCCGGAGGGCATGAACGATCCTTGAAGTGTCAAACGAGAAGCGGCTTCGGACCGCACTGTTAGCGCCAGTTTGCTGATTTAACCATGGCGACGGGAAGAGGGGCGCGAGTCAATCATCCCTGGGATATAGTTTCGCCAGTCTTTTCGTCCGCTATTTGTCATGAAGGAATGCCCCGTGGCCATTGATCTGGATTACAGTTCCCTGCTTCGCTCGAACCTGCCGGCCCCGGCCAAGCGTTGGGGCGGCTTCCCACCCTTTAACTTCGTCGGTGGCAACAATGACGCCGGCAGCGTGCCGGTCGAGGATATGATCGCAGCGACCGCCTCGGTGTTGCGGCGCGAGGGTACGACCCTGGCGACCTACGGAATGCAAAGCGGCCCGCTTGGCTACAAGCCCTTGCGTGAGTTTGTCGCCAACAAGCTCGCCAAGCGCAGCAGCATGACGGTTTCGCCCGACAATGTGTTGATCACCTCGGGCTCGAATCACGGTCTGGAGCTGGTGAACCTTATCCTTTGTCAGCCGGGCGATACGGTCCTGGTCGAACAGTTCAGCTATGGCAGTGCCCTTGGTCGGTTGCGCAAGCATGGCGCCACGCCGGTCGGTATCCAGCTAGATGATAGCGGCATGCGCATGGATCTGTTGGCGGTCAAGCTTGCTGAACTGAAAGCCCAGGGCGTGACGCCGAAATACATTTACGTTATTCCGACGGTGCAAAATCCCAGCGGCAGCATCATGCCCGAGACGCGCCGGCACGAACTGCTCCGGTTGTCCGAGGAATACGCCGTGCCGATCCTCGAGGATGAGTGCTATGCCGATCTGCTATGGGATGGCGAACGGCCACCGGCGATCGCCGCTTTGGACGGCGGCAACCGGGTGATCCATGTCGGCTCGTTCTCGAAAAGCATCGCACCAGCCTTGCGGGTCGGTTACGTCGCCGCTGATTGGGCGGTGATCTCGCAAATGCTGGCCTGCAAGAATGACGGCGGTACCGGGGCGCTGGAGCAGATGATGCTGGCCGAGTATTGCGCTACGAAGTTCGACAATCACATCGATACCCTGTGCGTAACCTTGAAAGGCAAACTCGACACGATGACCGAGGCCGTGTCGGAACATTTCGGCACGGCAGCGGAATTCGTCACACCGAAAGGCGGGATTTTCTTGTGGATCACCCTGCCCGATACTGTCGACACCATGAAACTGGCCCAGGCAGCGGCGGCAGAGGGTATCGCCATCAATCCCGGTCCGGAATGGGCATCCGACGCCGAGCCGGCGCGCTCCAGGTTCCGGCTGTGCTTTGGCAGCCCGACAACCGAGGAGATCCGCGACGGCGTGAAGGCACTGGCCGAGATCTGCCATCGGGAGTTCGGGGTGCCGGTGCGCGGCGCCAATATCGAACGGCGGTAACCAACGATGGCGCCGGAAACGCCCAACGGGTCAACCATTCGTGGATCTGGCTTTCCTGGGTCCACAGCGCCGTTTGCTCGTATCGTCTGGCCCTTCGCCATCGCCGAAACCCTGGTCTGGGCTTGTTATTACTATTCCTTCCCGGCTTTGCTGCCAACTTGGGAGGTCGAGCTCGGATTTTCAAAGACCGAGCTGACCGGCGCGTTCACGCTCTCGCTCATTGTCTCGGCGGTGCTTGCGCCAATGGCCGGGCGGCAAATCGATCATGGCCGCGGCCGAATAGTCTTCGCCGGCGGCGCGGTACTGGCCGCCGGCATGCTGTTCCTGCTCGCGCAAGTCACCGAGGTGTGGCAGTTCTACGCGGTTTGGGTTGGCATCGGCGTCGGCATGGCTGGCTCACTCTACGAGCCGTGCTTCGCGATCATCACTCATTCCATGGGAAGTCAGGCGCGGCGGGCAATCATTCTCGTCACCCTGGCGGCTGGTTTCGCCGGTACGGTCTCGTTTCCCAGCGCCCACATCCTCACCGGCCTGTTCGGTTGGCGAGTCACGGTTATCGTCTTCGCACTCGTTGTCGTGACGGTCTGCGTGCCGCTCATTTTTTACGGGTGCCGCCACGCCGCCAGCAGCGCCCTGACCGCCGCCCCCCGGGCGAGCAGCAACGCCCGGCAGGCCATGGGGGTAACGCGCACTCTGACGTTCTGGATGATCGCCATCGCCTTCAGCTTGCTGGCGCTGGATCACGGTCTGATCCTCAGCCATTTGCTGCCCATCCTGGCAAACCGAGGCCTGAGCCAGGACATGGCGGTCTTCGCCGCCTCGATGATCGGGCCAATGCAGGTGGCCGGGCGGCTAGCGATGATCGCCGCCGAGCGCCATGTCTCAGTTCTGGCGATCTGCTGTGCCTGTTTCATCTCGATGTCGCTTGCGGGGACGGCAATTTACCTGACAACCTCCTTCGCCTTACTGATCGTTCCGTTCATCATTTTGCAAGGCGCCGGCGCCGGCGTGCTCAGCATCATTCGGCCGACCGTCGTCGCCGAGTTGCTCGGGCGTAAGGATTTCGGCGTGGTCTCAGGCATGCTCGCGGTTGGCTTCGTCGCGGGTTCCGCCTTCGCACCGACCGTCGCCTCGCTGTTCTGGCGGGTCGGCGGTTATGATCTGGTGCTTTTGTTGACCATCGCTATTCCATTGGCGGCGCTATTAGCGATCATCGGCGCCTGGCGAACCCGCCAAGAATAGGACCACTTGTCTCGGGCCGCCCGCGCTTCCCTAGGTGTTTAGGCTCGCTTGGTTCCGGCCACCCGCCGGCAATTCAATCGCCAGCATGACATTGCTGAGACCCTTGCCGTGAATGTCCTGGGCCAATGAGATTGTCACCCCGCCACCAAGCGCTTTTTCTATGACGAAGTTGAGCGCCTTGAGCTTCGGCACTTCGTAACGCGTGACCGGCCCTTCGGCGATATGTGCATAAGCCGCCATCACCCGTTCTTCGGTCAGCGTGTCGCGCAGAAACGACCAGTCGGTTTCCTCATAGGCGATGACCGAGACGTTTGATGTGTTGCCCTTGTCGCCGGCCCGGCAATGGGCCAGGTCATAGACCCTGATCGTATCATTCACAACCTACCCTCCATCACCACTTCGGTGCGGACCAATTCACGAGGCAGCAGCAGGGATTTCACCGCCAGCACTTCGCGGACCATCGGTCCCTTACCACCGCCGGCACCGCCGGGACCGTGCATATGCATCGACCGAACCTCGAAACCGACCGCCTCGGCGGCCTTGCGATCCTTGGCCCGGGCAGCGACTCGTAGCCGCACCTCGTAAGGCTCAGGCCGGCGGTCCACGGCGCCATGCAAGCTCGACATGCCGATCAGATCAACCCGGTAATCCTGAAAGACCCGGCCTTGCATTTCCAAGCGCTCGCGCACCGTCTCGGCTGCCATCTTGGCCCGCGCCACCGCATCAATGCCGCCGAAGGAAACCTCGCCCTCGCCTATATAACCGTCGGTATGGCCAACGACGACCTTGTAAGTCGGGGTGCGTGGCTTGGCCCTGGGGCCGCGCACCGCGACCTGGTCGGGGCCGTCATTGGTGAGTTCGACGTCGGTGATATCGAGCACGCAATCCGGGGTGATATAGGCGGTCGGATCATGCATCTCATAAAGTAATTGCTCGGTACAGGTCATCACGTCGATGCGCCCGCCGGAGCCAGGTGTCTTAGTGATCCGGATCGAACCATCGGCGGAAACCTCGGCAATCGGATAGCCAAGTCGGGCCAGATCCGGTACCGCCTTGCGGCCCGGCCAGGCGAAGCACCCGCCGGTGACCGAGGAAGAGCATTCCATCAGATGCCCGGTGATAGTGCCCACCGACAGCTTGGTCAGGTCATCATAGGACCAACCGAACTCATGCAGCATCGGGGCCAGGAACAGCGAGGGATCGGCGACCCGGCCAGTCAGCACCACCGGCGCGCCAGTGCCAATCGCCTGGGCGACCACATCGGCGCCGAGATAGGCATTGGCCGAGACTAGGTTCGGCAGGATTGATTCCAAAGGCTCGCCGGTCTCCAGGATCGTCAGATTGGGGCGGGCCCGCACCACCTCGGCAACGTCGTCGCCCAGCACCACGGCGCAGGGGATGTCACCAAGCCCCAGATCCTGGGCCTCGCGCCGCATCGCCCTGGCGCCGGCGACCGGATTAGCCGCCCCCATGTTACTCACGATACGGATGTTATTCGCGTGGCAAATCGGCAGAACCGCGCGCAGCCTCTCATGCAGGGATGGAGTATAGCCCTTATCCGGATCATGCAACTTGCTCAGGGTTTCGCGACCGATAGTCCGCTCCGCCAGGCACTCGAAAACCAGGTAGTCGAGCGCGCCATGCTTGGCCAATTCGACAGCTGGCGGGACACGGTCGTCCGATTGCCCGGCCCCGCAACCGATGCGAATGGTGTTTCGATGTTGGGTCATGGGTGCAACTCCCCTTTGGCCGTTAACATACCGACACTAATGTTCCGCCGAATTTCTGGAGCAAACCAGGGCCCACGCCGCGGGCGATTCCGCATGAAAGCAACAGGATCATCATGTTCCCACTACCGGTCACCAGCAAAGGCCTCAGGCTTGGCCCGCGGCTTACACCAGCGATGCGATGTTTTGACTGTTCGTCCAACACCTGCCCGTCCAAGAGATCCTACCCCTTCTAAGCTTTCGCCGCCCCGCTCTCCAGCATCGCGGCGATCGAAGCCTCCGAGTATCCCGCATCGGCCAGCACATCAGCAGTGTTTTCGCCAAGTAACGGCGCATGACGCGGGTCTTCGCGATGGCCGCCACTAAAGCTGTTGGCGGTTCGGGTGCGCCGGATCTGACCCTCGCTTGGGTGGTCTTCGTATGTGTAGAAGCCGACATCCTGCAAATGCGGGTCAACCAGCAGATCCTCGATCGTGTTGTAGCGGGCGGCGGGAACGTCGATCTCGGCGCAAATGACCAGCCATTCGTCGGTAGTTTTGCGCGCCAGTCCGGCCATGCGCACCTGAAAATAGGCCTCGGCGTTGGCAGTCCGGCTGGCGGCGCTGTCGAAACGCGGATCGGTCTTCAGTTCCGGCTGTCCGATCGCGTCAAAAAAGGCAAAGGCCTGGGCGTCGGTGTTCGGGCCGACGGTGATATAGCCATCCTTGGTTGGCAGCGGCCGGTAATGCGGGCTCAACAACCGACCATCCCCGGTCGGGCCGACCGGCGGCTCGAAAGTCGCCGCACCCATATGTTCGGAAGTAACAAAAGAAGCCATGTTCTCGAACATCGGCACCTCAATGGCCTCGCCGATGCCGGTTTTCTCGCGGCGGAATAGGGCGAAGCCAATGGCTTGCGCGGCGATCAGGCCGGAGGTGTGATCGGTCATCACCATCGGCACGAAGCGTGGCTCGCCGGTGGCCCGATGCAAGGTCGCGGCGACGCCGGAAACGCTTTGGATGATCGGGTCATAGGCCGGGCGATTATAGTAACGTCCACCCTTGCCGAAGCCGACGATCGAGCAATGGATCAGCCGGGGGTTGGTCTTCGACAGGCTTTCATAATCGAGCCCGGCGCGTTCCAGGCCCTGAGGCCGCACGTTGGAGACGAAGACATCGGCCTCAGCGATCAGGCGCTTCATCGCCGCCAAGCCGTCCGGCTGTTTCAGATCCAGGCAGATCGAGCGTTTGTTACGGTTGAAGTTGAGAAATTTGCCCGACATGCCGGGATTACGGCTGCCATGCGCCATGGTGCGCAGCAAGTCACCTCCCGGCGCCTCGACCTTGATCACGTCGGCGCCATGATCCGCCAGGGTGCGCGAACAGATCGGCCCAACCACGATCGTCGTCTGATCGATGACCCGGACGCCGGCCAACGGTCCGCCGGCCATCAGGTAAACCCGAGCTCCATCACGGCACATTGCCCACCGTCTTTATCCTTGAGCCAACATTTGACCACCCCGTCGACCGGCTCGGCGCCTTGAAAACTGACGGTGTCGCCGACATGGACCGGCCGGGTCAGCCGCACGTTGAAACGTTTCAGCTCGCCCGGCGCCCGCTTCAACGCGGCGCTCGACAACAAGGTCATGGTCAGGCCGCCGTTCTGCACGGTCGCCGGATAGCCCTCCTGGTCGCGGGAATAGTCGGCGTCATAGTGGATGCGATGGGCGTTCCAGGTCACCGCCGAATATCGGAAGACCAGGGCCTCGGTGAGTTTGATTTCATCCGACCACGCGGCATTGTCGGGCGCCGGGGTCAATGACGTCACTTTGCTTTTCTGGCCCGGCGGCGGCATCTCGCGATAGACCGCGTCAAGCTCATCGGTGGCGATCACCTGGCCCTGGCTTTCAATCACGTCGCGCAAGGTCAGGATAGCGATCCGTCCGGTACGGGCGATCTTTGGGGTGATCGCCACCACCTCGGTGGTTCGGGTGGCTGGCACGCCGGCATTGAGGCGCCCCATGATCTCAACCCGTCGACCGGCGCCCATGCGCCGGGGCAATGGGATCGGCGGCAGCACCACGCCGGGATTGGGGTGACCGTCCGGCCCGATGTCGGATTGTCTGGTGATGTTTGGAAAGAACATGCCAAACCAATGCGGCGGCAGCGGCGTGCCGACGACATAGGCATCCGGGTCCTCGTCAAGCATGGCGGCGATCCGCCGCGTAACCGATAGGCCGATTTCGTCCTCGACCACGCGCTCGGTGCCTACATAAGGCGCCAACGCCTCTACCGATTTAATAAAGTCCTGATCACTCGGCATGGAATCTCCAACGGCAGAATAGGGATACGGAGACGGGAATTTAGGCCGGTTCGGTCGAATTGACCATCGGCAACCTGATCAGTCATCAACGGGATCTTGGCAAACCCGTGTCAGACGATAAACCAGGGGCGGCTTGGTCTAGGTCTTCGGACTGACCGTCTCGCCATGGGAGTTGAAGTTGATGTCCGCATTGCCCGCCGCAGAGCAACCAAGAGGACCGCTACAGGGTATCCGCGTGATCGATCTCACGACCGTGATGCTCGGCCCGTTCTGCACGCAAATCCTAGGCGAGATGGGTGCTGACGTGATCAAGATCGAGGCGCCGGATGGTGACGTGAACCGATGGACCGGCGCCGCGCGCTCACCTGGGATGTCGAGTGGCCAGCTGATCAAGGGCCGCAACAAGCGGCATATCGTGCTGGACCTGAAACGTCCCGAGGCGCGCGAACCGTTCGAGCGGTTGATCCGATCCGCCGATGTTTTCGTCCACAATATCCGCCCGAAAGCGGCGGCGCGTCTGGGGATCGACTACGAGACAATCCGCGCGCTGAAACCCGACATCATCCACGCCGTGGCAACCGGGTTTGGCGAGGATGGTCCGTTTGTCGACAAGCCAGCCTATGACGACCTGATCCAGGGGGCGTCCGGCATCGCCTCGCTGTTCGGTCAGGTGACCGGAACGCCTCGCTATGCGCCCACCGTCATGGCCGACAAGACCACCGGGCTGTTCCTGTCCAACTACATTTCCATGGCGTTGTTTCATCGCGAGCGTACCGGCGAGGGTCAAAAGCTGCACGTGCCGATGTACGAGTCCTTCGCCGCTTTCATGATCTCCGAGCATATGCAGGGCCAGGCCTTCGTGCCGCCAACCGGCCCGGCCGGCTATTCCAGGCTGACGACGCCGCACCGCCGACCCTACGAATCCGCCGACGGCTATGTCTGTGTGGTTCCCTATACCCAGCAGCATTGGCGGAGTTTCTTCGATCTGGCTGGCCGGCCCGAGCTTTTCGATGACCCGCGCTTCAGCACCCAGACCGAGCGCACCAAGAATATCGACACGCTCTATGGGATCGTCGCCGAGGTGGTCGAGACCCGCACCACCGCCGAGTGGATCGAGGAATTGACCAAGGCTGATGTGCCGGTCGGCCCGATGAACACGCCGGAAGATCTTTTCGACTGCCCGCATCTCCAAGCCGTCGGGATGTTTCCGGAGGTCGACCATCCGACCGAGGGCCGGATTCGCCATATCAAGGTTCCGGTCAGTTTCTCGAAAACCCCAGGCGGGCTCTATCGTCATGCCGAGAAATTAGGCCAGAGCACCGATCAGGTTTTGACCGAGATTGGGTTCTCGGATACGGAGATCTCGGCATTGCATGACGCCGGCGTGGCCGGCACTCTGATCCAGGAATGAAAGACCAAAATTGACGAACCGGGGGCTGACCGATTCAGATCTATCGAAACATCACCGAGACCGCCCTGCGCGACATCCCCAAGGTAGCGCCAGGCTTGGAGGCGGCGGGATATAATGGTCTGCTGATGACTGAGCTGAAGCATGACCCGTTTCTCCCGCTCGCCGTCGCCGCGACCTGCACGGAGACCGTCACCCTGGCGACCGGCATAGCGGTGTCTTTTTTGCGCAGTCCGATGGCCGTGGCCAATCTCGGATGGGATCTGAAGGAGGCGTCCGGTGGACGTTTCACGCTCGGTCTGGGCACCCAGATCCGGGCTCATAACGAGAAACGCTTCAGCGCCCCCTGGTCACCACCCGGTCCAAGAATGCGTGAATATATTCAATCCCTTAAGGCTATCTGGCAATGCTGGAAGCATGGTAAGAAACTGGCCTTCGAAGGCGAGCATTATCGCTTTACCCTGATGACGCCGGAGTTCACCCCGGAGGCCTCGGACCTGCCGCTGCCGCCGGTGACCCTGGCGGCGGTCGGGCCGGTGATGATCCAGGTCGCGGCCGAGGTCGCCGACGGGGTCCGTCTGCACGGCTTCTGCACGGCTAAATATATCGAGGAAACCATCATGCCCCGGATCGACCGCGGGCTGGAAAAATCCGGACGAAGCCGGAAAAATTTTGAGGTCTCCGGTGGTGGTTTCGTTGCCTCCGGCGCCGATGACGAGGCGGTCAACACGGCGGCCGAGATGATGCGCTATCGGGTCGGCTTCTATGGCTCAACCCCAGCCTATTGGCCGGTTTTCGAAACCCATGACTATGGTGATCTGGGCCGCAAACTCAACACAATGACCAAGGCCGGTGAGTGGGACAAGCTGGCTGAAGAGATCCCCGATGATCTGCTGCATCTGTTCTGTGTGATCGGCCGGCATGACGAAATCGCAAGCGCCATCGAAGCGCGGTTCGGCGGTGTGTCCGATGTGATCTCCACCGGTCTAAACGAGGATTTTCCACCCGATCTGATCGAGGATCTAAACAGGATAAAAGGCGGTTTCGAAGCGTTCGATACTGACCAGCCACCGCGTGTATAATGCCTAACAACAGGTGGGCGTTGCCGGACAGCAGGAGATATAGCGTATGAAATTTAGCTTCACCGAGGAGCAGGATGAGTTCCGTTCGGTCCTCAGGCGCTTCCTGGAGGACCGTTCATCGACCACCGAGGTGCGTCGTCTGATGGCCACCGACACTGGTTGGGAGCGGGAACGCTGGTCGCAAATCAATGCCGAGCTCGGCCTGACCGCAGTAGCGATTCCCGAAGCCTATGGCGGTCACGGTTTTGGCGTCTCGGAGCAATGTATCGTGCTTGAGGAGATGGGTCGGGCATTGCTGTGCGCGCCGTATTTTTCCTCCACGGTTTTGGCCGCCTCGGCGATCCTGAATGCCGGGACCGAGGCGCAGAAGCAGGCGCTGCTGCCGGCCATCGCCTCGGGGGAGACCGTCGCCACCCTCGCCTTCACCGAGGAAAACGGCCGCTGGGATAACGCCGGCGTAGCGATGCAGGCGAGCGCCAACGGCGCGGGCTATAAACTCGATGGCGTCAAAAGCTTCGTGCTTGATGGCCACACCGCCGATCTGATCGTCGTGCTGGCCCGCAAACCAGGAAGCGCCGGGGACCAAGGGCTTTGCCTGTTCACCGTCGCGGCGGATGCGGCGGGGTTGGAACGCAGTTTACTGACCAGTGTGGATGAGACCCGCAAATTGGCGCGGCTCAACTTTATTGATGTCGAGGCGGAATTGCTTGGTGATGACGGCGGCGCGGCCGGGCCGATGGGCAAGACCTTGGTGCAGGCCGCGATCTGTCTGGCCAATGAGATGGTCGGCGGCGCCGATCGGCTGCGCGAGGATGCGCTGGCCTATGTCCAGATGCGGATGCAGTTCGGCCGCTCGATCGCCTCGTTCCAGGTGACTAAGCACAAGGCCGCCGACATGCTGACCGATGTCGAGCTGGCTAAATCCTCTGCCTACTATGCCGCCGCCGCGTTCGACGAGGGCGACGCGGATATTGCCTCGGTTGCCTCGTTGGCCAAGGCCGCCGCGTCGGAGGCTTATATGCAGACCGCAATTCATGCCATTCAGATGCACGGCGGCATCGGCTTCACCTGGGATAACGATACGCATCTGTGGTTTAAGCGGGCCAAAAGCTCTGAGGTGTTTCTCGGTGATCCGAATCACCACCGAGAGCTAATGATGCAAGGCTGGAAAGATTGAGGGGAACGGAGCGATGACCGATCATACTGAAGACTCCGTCCGCGCCGAGGCGCGCACTTGGCTGGAAGCAAACTGGGATGTTAATCTCGGCCTGGTTAAATGGCGCAACAAGCTGGCAGATTCCGGCTGGGGCATGCCGAACTGGCCAAGCGAGTGGTACGGCAAGGATCTGTCGGTCGGCCTGGTGCCGGTCGTCGAGGAGGAATTCCGCCGCATCGGCGCCCTACCGATCCCGAAATCTGGCATTCGCATGCTTGCCGCAGCGACGATCCTCAATCACGGCTCCGACATGCATAAGGAAAAATACCTGCGCCCAATCCTCACCGGCGAGGATGTCTGGTGCCAGCTGTTCAGCGAACCCGGCAGCGGTTCGGATCTCGCCGGCGCCACCACCAAGGCGGTCATGGTCGGCAACAAATGGGTGGTGAACGGCCAGAAGGTCTGGACCACCAGCGCCCATAAGGCGCGTTGGGGCTTGCTGTTGGCCCGCACAGACATGAACGTGCCGAAGCACCAGGGCCTGTCCTATTTCATCATCGACATGCATCAGCCGGGCGTCGAAGCGGTGCCGCTAAAGCAGATGAACGGCCACGCCTCGTTCAATCAGGTGTTCCTGACCGATGCCGAGGTGATGCCGGACTTTCAGGTCGCCGAGCTTGGCGATGGCTGGAAGGTGGCGACGACGACACTGATGCATGAGCGCCGGGGCGCTGATTCGCTGCGCTCTTGGGGTCAGGTGCCGGATCTCGAGGGATCTATCTACGACGAAGAACGGGCCGAGGTGGAGACCACCTTGGCGCCCTATAAATGGTATCCGCAGCGCGCCGGTCGGGTCGACCTGATCATGCAGCGGGCCAAGGAAACCGGGGCGATCAACGATCCGGCCATGCGCCAGGAGATCGCCAAGCTGATGGTCCTGCACAAATCCGCCGAATGGACCGCAAGACGGGCCCGCTCGGCCCAGGAGCAAGGCAAACCGCAGGGCCCGGAAGGCTCGCTCGGTAAGCTAGCCTCCAGCAACGTAGCGCGGGCGTCGGCGCGGGTGCACACGATGGTCTCCGGCGCCGACGCCATGCTCTCGGGCGCGGACGGGGTGATGAACGGCACCATCGCCGAGATCCTAATCTCTTTCCCCGCCTCCTCGATCGCCGGCGGCACCGATGAGATCCAACGGAACATCATCTCCGAACGGGTCTTGAAGATGCCGAAGGAAACCCGCTTCGACGCCGACAAACCGTTCAAGGACGTGCCGAGAAACACGGTCGCCTGAGTGGGCGGGTCAATTGGCCTCAGGTCTGGAAATCACAAAAATTCGTTTTCATAGCGAACGCCAGGACCAAAACCTAAATAGGTCGCCAGTGGCGCGTGGCGAAGCAATTTTAAAGACCTATCCGAGTTCGGCGGTTTCAACCCGGGTCGATGATCCTCAGGCATCGGCCAAGCCGTTCGCCAGGGCGACGGTGACGGAGATTCAGAGAGAAGCGGGGCCATAAAATTACGGACAACACCTGGCCGTAGGCTCGACGCGCGTAACAATGACGACTGGTTAAGAACAACAAGGATTGCCACCCATGGAGCTCGCCTTTTCCGCTGAAGAACTTGGGTTTCGCGATGAGGTACGGGCCTTCATCGCCGAGAACCTGCCGCCATCAGCCACGGCCAATGGCGGTCGGTGGCCGCATTGGAGCAAGGACGATATCGTCACTTGGCAACGCATCCTGAACAAAAAGGGTTGGGCGGTGCCGCATTGGCCGGAGGAGCATGGCGGCACCAACTGGTCGGCGGTGCAGCGCTATATCTTCCTCGAGGAGCTGTTGCTGGCGCCGACGCCCGAGCCGTTGTCGTTCAATGTGAACATGGTCGGCCCGGTGCTCTGTGCTTTCGGCAATGAGGCGCAGAAGGATTTCTTCCTACCGAAGCTGCGCAATCTGGATCTCTGGTTCTGTCAGGGTTTTTCCGAGCCCGGCGCCGGATCGGATCTTGCCTCGTTACGAACCTCGGCGGTGCCGGATGGCGACGACTATATCGTCAACGGCCAGAAGATCTGGACCTCGATGGCGCATCGCGCCGATTGGATCTTCGCCCTGGTGCGCACCGATCCAAACGCCCCGAAGCGGCAGATGGGGATCTCGTTCCTGCTGATCGACATGACCTCGCCGGGTGTCACGGTGCGTGGGATCAAGACCATCGACGACGCCCATCATGTCAACGAAGTGTTCTTTGACAATGTCCGGGTGCCGATTAGCAATCGGATCGGCGAGGAGAACAAAGGCTGGGATTATGCCAAGTTCCTGCTCGGTAACGAGCGCACCGGCATCGCCCGGGTCGGGTTGTCGCGAGAGCGGTTGAACCGCGCCAAGCGGCTGGCGGAAAAGCTACCAGCGTTCAACGGCGCCTTGGCCGATGATCCACAATTCCGCCGCAAATGCGCCACCATCGAGATGCAGCTAAAATCCCTGGAAATCACGGTGATGCGGGTGCTCGACCGGCAGCGGCGGCGCAACGACTCGACGCCGGACCCGGCCACCTCGGTGCTGAAGATGCGCGGTGCGGAGATCCAACAATCGACGGCGGAGCTGTTGGCCGATGTCGCCGGACCGATGGTCGCGCCGACCGACGCGGTTCGCGCCGCCTATGAAGGTGACTTCCCAACCGAGCTTGAAGAAACCCTGGGCATCATCCCGCACTATTTCAATTCCCGCGCCGCAACCATCTATGGTGGCTCCAACGAGATCCAACGGAACATCATCGCCAAGGCGGTTTTGGGACTGTAGGAGGGATCAACCATATGATTTTCTGCGACCCTCCCCTCCGTATCCCAGGCGAAATCCAGGGCCGAAGTCTACGGCATCGGCCGGTGACAGCTAACAGAGTGCCGGTAGCGAGCCCTCGCATTGACCCAGCCCGGGTCACGCTGAACAGTCTCAGGCATGGGTCCTGGGTCAAGTCCAGGGATGCTATCTACGGGGGTTAGGCCTCCTATCTTACTAGGGCCGGGGTATCGCCAGTGAACAACCAAAAGAAGACGGAATAAATCGAAATGGATTTCGAACTTTCCAACGAGCAACAGCTGCTGAAGGACAGTGTCGACCGTCTGATCGCTGACCGCTACGAGCTCCGGACGCGCGGCAAGATCCTGGAAAGCGACGCCGGGTGGAGCCGAGAGATCTGGTCGACCTTGGCTGATCTCGGGCTCCTCGGCTTGCCGTTTTCTAACGAGGATGGTGGTTTCGGCGGCGGACCGGTCGAGCAGATGATCATCCAGGAGGCGTTCGGGCGGGGCCTGCTGGTCGAACCCTATCTGGCGACAGTCATTCTCGGTGGAAGCGCCATTGCCCTGGCGGCATCGGCGGAGCGCCGGGCCGAGATCCTTGGCGGTGTCGCCGAGGGGCAACGTCTCCTCGCCTTCGCCCATGGCGAAAGGTTATCGCGCTATCGCTTGCGCCAGGTTGAAACCACGGCACGACGCGTCGGCGGCGATGGTTGGGTGCTGGATGGCGAGAAGACCACGGTGATCCATGGCGGCCCGGCAGATACTCTGATCGTCAGCGCCCGCACCAGCGGCGGCAAGGATGACGAGGGCGGCATCAGTCTGTTCGTGGTTCCGGCAAACACCGCCGGGGTCACGGTGCGGGCCTATCCGACCTTCGACGGGATGCGCGGCGCCGATATCACTTTCGCATCGGTCGCCCTGGCTTCGGATGCCCTGCTCGGCGAAGCGGACGAGGCCTATCCGGTGATCGAGCACGTCGAGCAGCATGGCATCGCCGCGGTCGCCGCCGAATCCGTCGGCCTGATGCAAGCGGCGCTGGATATGTCGGTTGAGTATCTGAAAACCCGCACTCAGTTTGGCCGGCCGATCGGCGAGTTCCAGGTTCTGCAGCACCGGGCCGCCGACATGTATGTGGCGGTCGAAGAGGCCCGCAGCATCGCTATTCATGCCGCAATGATGGTCGGCGAAGCGGACCCGGTGGCGCGCCGCCAGGCCATGGCCACGGCCAAGGCGCAGATCGGAGTCTCGGCCCGCGAGGTCGGGCAGAGCGGGGTGCAATTACATGGTGGTATCGGGATCACCGAGGAGTACGCCATCGGCCATTATTTCAAGCGGCTATCGATGATCGAGCGCCAGTTTGGCGATGTCGAGCATCACATGGCGTTGCTAGCCTCGCTGGAGACGCCGGGCTGAGCCCGGCGCCCAAACTCTAACGCCGCCCCTCCATTAACGGGGATGACGTAGAGAAAGGCGGTAGCGTTAAGAACGCGCCTCAGAGCCGAATCAATTCGATAGAGGGCGATTCACACCTTAGTCTTCATCACTCCGCGATTCCGACTAAACCGATCGCACTCTAGTCGGCGTAATCTGGCTCTTTCTTGTCAAGAATTCGCTTCAGCGCGTCAAAATGCCATTCCGAGTTGGCCTTGCCGCCATAGCGCATCGAGGAGCCGCGATAAGTCGCATACGTCTTCTCGACCACCGGTTCCGGTAACATCTTCAACGGACGACCGGTCCACATGGCGTAGAGCTGCACCTGGGCAACCCGCTCCAAATAATACAGCCGATCATAGGCCTCGGCCACATTGGCGCCGAGGGTCAACGCGCCGTGACTGGCCATCAGCAGAACCGTGTTGTCACCGCAGACCTCGGCCAGACGGTCACCCTCGGCCGGGTCAAGCCCCGGGCCATCATAGGTTTCGTCGTAGCCGGTCCGCATCATCGTGCCGAGCTCGGTCTGGCCGATCGGCTGAATATGCTGATCTTCAAGACGGGTCAGGGCGGTGGCATAGGGCATGTGGGTGTGGAACACCGCGGCGGCGTTTTCCTTCTTGCGATGGATTGGCGCATGAATACAATAGGCTGAGCGTTCGACAATGCCTTCGCCGCGCTTCACCTCGCCGTCATAGCCAACCTCCATGAAACAGCTGGCGGTGACCTCGGACCAATGCAGGCCGAAGGGGATCTGATAGTAGCGATCCTCGGAGCCCGGCACCCGCAGGGTCAGATGGTTGAAGATCCCCTCATGCAGATCATGCATGACCGCACAGCGATGAGCGGCGGCCAGATCGATCCGAGCCTGCCACTGTTCATCGGTATGGCCTTGAGATTGAGACTTTGTTGATACGAAGTTCATCGACCGCTCCCGCATCTTTTGGTGAATTTGGGGTAAATCTGAGGTGAGTTAAGGGTGACATTGAGGCGAATTTCGCAAGTAGTCTCCTCCGCTGCGCCTAAATCGTCAATCACCGCGCCAAAAACAGCAGGCAGAGGATGGTTTCAAGCGAGCGGGCCCTCCTACGGCAACCCGCTACAGCTCGAACGCCTTGGCTATCTCGGTATAGCTGGTGCGGCGCGCCTCATTGCTATGGGACCAGGTAACGATGGCCACCTCGTCGACCCCAAGCCGGTCGGCCAATTCACGGGTTCGCTCGACCACTTCGGGCCCGGTGCCAACGAAGGTGGTGCGGCGCAATTCCGCGATCCGTACTTCCTCGCGCTCATTATACGCTGCGGCCATGGCGTCAGCGGGCGTCTCGAAGGTCAGATGCAGGCCGCGGTCCCGGTACAGCTGCCAACGGGCGCGGGAGCTGAAATGGTACTGCGCCTCCTCATGCGTCTCCGCCGCCAGGGCCCAGACGCAGATGCTCGATCGCGGCTCGGGAAAGCGTTCGCTCGGCTTGTAGGTATCACGATAAAGTGCCAACGCCTGCTCGCCGCCCTGGCCATCGGTGAAAAACCAGGCAAAGGCATAGGGCAGGCCGAAATGCGCCGCGACCTGGGCGCCATAGGCGGAGCTGCCAAGGATCCAGATCTCCGGCGCCGTCTCACCTTGAGGCTGCGCTTTCAGGCGGGCGAAAGTGTGCCCTTCCTGCAGCGGCTCGCCATGCAGCCAGGCATCCAAGTCCATCACGTCGTTGGGGAACTGGTTCGGCCGCTCGGCAGCGTTAGGGTTCAGGGCATAGGCGGTCAGACCGTCCGAGCCTGGGGCCCGGCCGAGCCCTAGATCGATCCGCCCGGGGGCCAGGGCATCGAGCACCCGAAACTGCTCGGCAACCTTGAACGGCGCGTAGTGCGGCAACATGATCCCAGCGCTGCCGATGCGGATCCGCTCGGTGGTCGCGGCGATGGCGGCGATGACGATCTCTGGCGCAGTGCCCACGATAGCCGGATGGTTGTGATGCTCGGAGACCCAGAACCGGTGATAGCCCAGCGCCTCGCAATGTTGCGCCAGGGCCACGGTCTCGCGGATCGCCGAGCCCTGCGACCGACCGGCCACGGCGATCGACTGATCAAGAACGGAAAGACGCAGCACGGGGAACTCCGATTCGATTCGCTTGGCCCCCCAACGGGACAGAGACCGGCTTTCATCCCGCGAAACCCGGCGTGGATCAAGGATGTTCGGCTGGGTTGAGCAATCCCTCGTCGATCACACCAGCAAATCACCCACGCGATACCAGCGCTACCGCTCAGCCCACGCGCCGAGAATTTCTTCATTGTGCTCGCCCGGCGTCGGCACCCAGGATCGGGCGCCGACATCGGTCGCGGTGAACAGCATCGGGGTATTGGCGACCCGATAGGTCTCGGCGCCGTCGACAATCCTAATCGCCGCGCCGCGCTCCTCGACATGCGGACGATCGATTGATTCCACCAGAGTGAGATAGCGCGTGCAGGGGCAGCCGCTGTCGTTGATCCGGCGTTCCGCCTCCTCGGCGGTCAGCCTGGACACCTCACCCTCGATCACAATCAAGAGTTCGTCCCAGTTATCGATACGGGGTCGGGATTCGGCGAACCGAGGGTCCTCGATCAGTTCTTCGCGACCAATGGCGCGGGCCAGCGCCGCGAAATTTGCCTGACTGACCGGCGCCACCATCAGGAAGCCGTCCGAGGCTCGGATGGGAGCGAAAATCGGCGCCTTTTCCGGATTCTCAATCTGCGCTGCCTGATATTCATGGGCCATCATGTTGTGAATCGCGTCGATCATCGCGACATCGATACGTTGGCCCCGGCCATTACGGTCGCGCCCGAAAAGGGCGGCACAAATCGCCGCGCAGGCATGCACCCCGCCCATGAAATCCGGTGCGTTGCTGCGGTGCCGGAGCGGGCGGTCCAGCGATGTCTCGTAATCCATCATCATCATGTCAAAGCCGCTGGACGCATTGATGATAGTGGCGAAGGCCGGGTTTTTGGAATCGGTACCGATCTGGCCGTAGCCGGAGATCGAACAATAGATCAAATCGGGTTTCGCCTCGGTTAAACTACCGTAGTCAAGGCCGAGCCGGGCCATCACGCCCGGACGATAGTTTTCCAGAACCACGTCGACGCTCGGCAACAGTCGGTTAATCGCCTCGATCGCCGCGGGGTTTTTAAGATCAAGCTCGATACTTTTCTTGCCGCAGTTCAGGTGCCCAAAATAGGCGCTTTGGGTGCCCTGAAACGGTGGTGCGTTGCGCATGATCTCGCCGCCTAGCGGCTCCACCTTGATCACCTCGGCTCCCATATCGGCCAGCAGGCGAGAGCAATACGGCCCGGCGACATACATAGTGAAGTCGAGCACCCGGACCCCGGCAAGCGGTCCGGGCGCCAATTCAACACCGCCCGCTTGGTTTTTCTTTGATCTTGGCATTTTAAAATCCCACAGCCTGCTAAAATCCCATCGCCCGGCCGGAGCGCCTCGGGTCGGCACCGCCTGAGATCAAACCGGTCTCAAGATTGGCGCTGATCGCACAGACCCCGGCCACCGCGTCGGAGCGTTCGCTGAGCCATTCGATATCGTGGCCACGCGCCGTAAGATCCTCTCCAACCCCGGGGTCGATCCCCGCCTCGATCGCCAGTCTGCCGGGCTTGCTGGCATGCGGCTCGAAGGAATTCGGTTGGCTGTGGGTACTGAAGCGCGGCGCCTCGATGGCCGGTTGGATGTCCATGTCGAACACTAGATGATTGAGCAGCACCTGCAACATGCCCTGCGGTTGTGCATCCCCGCCGGGCGCGCCGAACGGCATCGCCAGACGGTCTTTTGCCAGCACCAGCGCCGGGTTCGGGGTAAGCCGGGGCCGTTTGCCCGGCGCCACCGCCGAGGCATGGCCGTCCAGCGCGAAGGATTGCGAGCCCCGGGCCGAGGGGCAAAACCCAAGGCCGGGTATCGCCGGACTTTCGAAGGACACGTCGCTTGGGGTGATCGAGCAGACGTTGCCGGCACGGTCCATCGTGCAGGTATAGGACGTGTCGGCCGCCGCGACCGATGGCGAGCGATCGACAGCGGGAGTGAAGGGCACGCCGCCGAAACCGGGAATTTCGCCCGCCGGCGGCATCCCCGGCCAGGCCCGCGCGGGATCGATCCGGTCGCGCCGCTCGGCGGCGAACGCCGATGACAACAACCGCTCTATCGGCATGTCGATCACGTCGGGATCGCCGTAGAACCGCTCGCGATCAGCGAAGACCAGCTTGATCGTTTCGGCCAGGGTGTGGACGTAATCGGCCGAGTTGTGACCCAGTGTCGGCAGATCGATCGTCTCCAAAACCTTTAGCATCTGCAACAGGGTCGGGCCCTGGCACCAGGGCCGGCAGCTATAGACCTGGACCCCGGCGAAATCGATGCTGAGCGGTTTTTCCACCGGCGTGTGGTACCCGGCCAGATCCGCCGCCGTCATCAGCCCGCCATTCTCGCCGTGAAAAGCGACGATCTTGCGGGCGATGTCACCAACATAAAACGCATCACGCGCTGCTTTGAGAGCCGCCTTTCGACCACGACCGGCGGCGCCGGTCTCTTCGTCCGCCATGTATTGCATACTTGCCGCCAGATCGCTCTGCACCAGGAGATCGCCCACCGCCGGCGGTTGACCATCCTTCAACCAGATCTCCGCGTTGCTCGGCCAGCGGCGGTAATTTTCCTGATAGCGGTCGATGAACTTGGCCATCACCGGATGCACGGTGAACCCCTCACTGGCATAGCGGATCGCCGGCGCCGCCACCTCGGCGAAGGGCATCGTTCCAAAGCGGGACAGAGCGGTGATCCAGGCATCCGGGCCGGCCGGCACGACGGTGCGCAACAAACCTAGCGGGATAGAACCGCCATGCTGATCACGGAACATCCCCAGACTTGCCGCCTTCGGCCAATATCCAAGCCCGGCGATGCTGACCACCTCGTCCTGTTCTGCCAGATAGATCAGCATCGGCGCAACACCGGAGAACTGCACCTGGTCGCTATGCACCACCGAGAGCGCCATCCCCGCCGCAACGCCGGCGTCAATCGCATTGCCGCCAGCCTCAAGCATCTTTAACCCGGCCTCGGCCGCCAGATAATGGCCAGCGACGACCATGTGACGGCGCGCCGTGACCATCGGTTGCTGTGGTAAGCTGTTCATCGTCGCATCCCCCGCTTGGCTCGTCGCTAATCTCAAGGATGGCACAAATTTTGGCGCATGCGTCCGGTGCCGCGACAAAATCGAGTACGTGCGGTTGCCGGCCTTGACCTTCCGGCCACTGGAAGCCCTATCTTTGGTTTCCAGGTCTGGAGAATGTTCATGAGCAACGCCTCGAACGATCATAGCTCGAAGCTATCGGCACCGGGACAAAGCCACAGTTCCCACGCCGCCATCGGGTCCGAAGATACGGGGCACGGGGCGGAACATTGCCACCACCACGGTGAGCATACCCACCGGGAACCGAGCGAGGTGGAAAAGCGGCACGGCGGCTATATCTGCCCGATGTGCGCCGGGGTCTGGAGTCCGGTACCGGCGGCATGTCCGATGTGCGGCATGGCGCTGGAGACGGTGGCGATCACCGCCGATGCAGGGCCAAGCCCGGAACTGATCGATATGTTCCGCCGGTTCTGGATCAGCGCCGCGCTCTCGGCGCCTTTGTTGGTGGTCGCGATGGGTCGGCACATGGCGCCCGATCTGTTCGCCGCGGCGCCGGCCCGGATGCTGGATTTCGCCGAACTACTGCTGGCGACGCCGGTCGTCCTGTGGGGCGGCAAGCCTTTCCTGGAACGCGGCTGGTCTTCGATACGGACCCGGAATCTCAACATGTTCACGCTGATCGCCTTGGGCGTTGGCGCCGCCTTCGCCTATAGCATGGTCGCGGTTCTGGCGCCCGGGATCTTCCCCGCGTCATTTCGTGACGAGTCCGGCGCCGTCGGCCTCTATTTCGAGGCCTCGGCGGTGATAATCACCCTGGTTTTGCTTGGCCAGGTGCTGGAGTTGCGGGCCCGCGAGCAAACCAGCGGCGCGTTGCGGGCGCTGCTGGATCTGACGCCAAGGACCGTGCTCCAGATCAATGAAGATGGCAGCGACAGCGAAGTCGCTCTGGAGACCATCCTGACCGACGGTCGGCTTCGGGTGCGCCCCGGCGACAGCATGCCGGTTGACGGCATCGTGCTGGAAGGGCGGGGCTCAGTCGATGAATCGATGGTGACCGGCGAGCCGCTTCCCGTGGAGAAGGCGGTCGGGGACGCGGTGATTGGTGGCACCCTGAACGGCAACGGGTCGCTGGTCATTCAAGCGGAAAAGGTTGGCGCCGACTCGCTGCTATCGCGGATCGTGCAATTGGTCACCGACGCCCAGCGTTCCCGCGCGCCAATCCAGGCTCTGGCGGACCGGGTCGCCGGCTACTTTGTCCCGGCGGTGGTCGCCTCGGCGTTAGTCGCCTTCGCCACTTGGTCGATCTGGGGGCCGCCGCCAGCGGTGGCGCATGGGTTGATCGCCGCCGTCTCGGTGCTGATCATTGCCTGCCCGTGTGCGCTCGGCCTGGCGACGCCGATGTCGATCATGGTCGCCTCCGGCAGAGGCGCCGAGGCCGGTGTCCTGATCCGCAACGCCGAGGCATTGGAGCAGCTAGCCAAGGTCGACATCGTTGTCGTCGACAAGACCGGTACGCTGACCCTAGGCCGGCCGGTGCTCGTCGCTGCGATACCAGCGCCGGGATTCGAGGAAGCGGAATTCCTTCGCCTCGCCGCCGGGCTGGAGCGTGGCAGCTCGCATCCACTGGCCAGCGCCATCGTCGACGGCGCCGAGGCGCGGGGCATCTCGCTTCCTGACACGCCGGGGGATTTCACCTCGGTAACCGGCCAGGGCGTCCAAGGAACCGTCGAGGGTCGAACCCTGCTGCTTGGTAATGCACAGTTCCTCGACGCCCATGGGATTCCAAACAAAGCCCTGGTTAAACAGGCTGGCGCCCATCGCTCGACCGGTGCCTCGGCGATGTTTGCGGCGGTTGACGGTAAATTAGCCGGGCTGCTGGTGGTCGCCGATCCGATCAAGGAAACCACGCCCGAGGCGCTGTCGGCCCTGCACGCGGCCGGCATTGAGGTGATCATGTTGACCGGCGACAACGCCGCGACCGCCGCCGCCGTCGGCAAAAAGCTCGGCATCACCCGGATTGAGGCGGATCTCCTACCGGAAGATAAATACGCGATTATCCAGCTCCTGCAGGCCGAAGGCAAGGTGGTCGCCATGGCCGGCGACGGGATCAACGACGCGCCGGCCCTGGCCCAGGCGGATGTCGGCGTCGCCATGGGTACCGGCGCCGATATCGCGATGGCAAGCGCCAGCGTCACCCTGGTGCGCGGTGATCTCAACGGTCTGGTCCGGGCGATCCGGCTGGGTCGGGCGACGATGTGGAACATCCGCCAGAACCTGTTCTTCGCCTTTGCCTATAACGCCCTCGGGGTACCGATCGCGGCGGGAGTGCTGTATCCGGTTCTCGGCCTGTTGCTGAGCCCGATGATCGCAGCGGCGGCGATGAGCCTCAGCTCCGTCTCGGTGATATCGAACGCCCTGCGGTTGAAGCACACCAAGCTTTAACACGCAGCCGGTCGTTGGGGGCTGTTGAAGCGCACCAACACGCACATCGTGAAACACTCTATCCCAGCCGTCATCCCGCCGTAGTGCGGGGCCCATGCCGTCGGCGGCTGCAAAGTGGTGGTGTGGAAAGTTCTGAACCGGCGAGGCCGTGATCCCCGCGTCCGGAATGGGCCCCGCCCTCCGGCGGGGTGACGGCAGCCATTGGGGCGGGCCTCCCGTATTTGTTCGGGCTGTAGTGCGAAATGCGGGCTAGCATCGCTCGGTTCGGCTGCGTACCCTGTTGGCGTTCAATAACCAACCCCGCGATTCAACCTCGAAGGCAGAAACCCCATGGCATGGACACGCATGGTGTTGGAAATCGGCATGGGCACCGATATCCGAGGCACCGATCACACCAAGGCCGCCGTCCGGGCACTTCGCGATGCGCTCTGGCACAACTCACTGGGGATCGCCGATATCGTTGGTCTGGCGACCGACTCGATGCGGGTCGAGGTCACCATCGGCGTGCCGAAACCGGACCAGGTCGACAAAGCCCAGGTGCTGGCGGTGCTGCCACATGGCACTGGCACGGTCACCTGCGTCGAGGGTGGGCTGGAGATCAAGAACCCGGCGCGCGCCGACGCCACCTTGGTCGCCCATGCCGCCGCCGTGGTCTACCTCGACATTCCGCCCGGCCTTGGTATCGGGGGCGCCGCATCATGACCTTGAAACGCGCCATACTGGAAATGGGTATGGGTAACGATCTGCACGGCGGCGATTACACCAAGGCGTCGCTCCGGGCGGTCCAGGACGCTCTGCATCACAGCTCGCTCAGCTTCGTCAGAACCCTGGGCATTGACAAGTCCAAGCTGTTCGTCAACGTCACCATCGGCGTCCAAAAGCCGGATGAGGTCGACGCCGCGGCGGTCAAAGCCTCGCTGCCGGTCGGCGTCGTCACCGTCGAGGTGGTCAAGGGTGGTCTCGACGTGCCGGACGAAGCGGCCGGCGATATCGCGGTGATCGCCAGCGCCGCTATTCAGGTGATGTTGGAGACGTAGGCCCGCACGACCCGTTGCGTCGGTATCATGGCGCGATGAAGGCTCAATCGCCAGCCATCCCGCCCTGCGGCGGGATAATAGGACCGGGACAACCCCTGAGAGAGTGTTTCACGGTCGAGCACCTCTACTCATCTCCCCCTAAAAGACCGGCGGTTTGCCAGTGTGGCAATCACTACTGCGTCACCGGTAGCGCCTATATCGACCCGGCTATTGGTGGTGGCGGGGGAGCCGGGCTATATTGGGGGATGACGAATAAACTGCTTCTGCGCGTCGGGATCACCGGGACCGTTCTTGCGGCCCTGTCCTGTTTCACGCCGATCCTGGTGATTGCGTTGACGGCGTTGGGAATGGCGAGCTTGATTCCCCGGCTCGACCCTATTTTAATTCCCGTGCTGGTGTTCTTCGCAGCGTTTACCTTCTGGGCATTCTCGCGCCGCAACCGAGACGAGGGTTTGTGATAGAACTGCGCTCCACCATCACCTGCCCGAACTGCGGCCAGGCCGAGACCGAGGTCATGCCCACCGATGCCTGCCAGTATTTTTACGACTGCAAGGGCTGTGCGGTGGTGCTCAAGCCGAAACCCGGTGATTGCTGTGTCTACTGTTCCTACGGCACCGTCCCCTGCCCGCCGATTCAGCAAGGCGACGCCTGCTGCGCCTGAAGGGGAGTTAATTGCCCAGGTTCGGGTAGAACTCTTCACGCAACAACGCGAATTGCATGTGGTCCTGCCAGTGTCCGTCAATCTTCAGGTAACGTTTCGCCAAGCCCTCATAGCGGAAGCCGGATTGGCGCAGCACGCCTTTGCTCGGCTCGTTGATCGGCAGGCATGCCGCCTCGACCCGGTGTAGCGACAATTGATCAAAGACAAAAGTGCAGGCCCCGTGCACCGCCTCGGTCATATAGCCTTGGCGGGCATAACGCTTGCCGACCCAATAGCCGAACGAACAGGTCTGGGCAACGCCGCGGCGGACATTGGCGATGGTGATCCCACCAACGATTGCATCGTCGACACGCCGGAAGATGAAGAACGAATAACCGAGATCCCGACTCCAATCCTCAGAGTAGCGGGCAAGCCGTCGGCGGAAGGCGGATTTGGTCAACGCGTCATCAGGCCAAGTAGGCTCCCATGGCACCAGGAACTCACGGCTCTCGGCCCGAAGCTCGGCCCAGGGAGCCCAATCGGACCGCACCGGGGGGCGCAAATAGAGCCGAGGCAGCATGACCTTGGGCTCGGTACGCGCCGACGGAAAGAAGGTTAGAACCACGATGCCTCACCCAGCGCCTGAAGCTATCCACATTTTGCCGAATGTGGGGGCAGTCGTGCAAGCGCATTTTAACGCCAATGCGATTACATTCACGGTTGATCCGTTCGCCGCCCTACCCTAGACGACCGCAAATCGTGTCATAGGATTCCAACTTGGAGAGTGGACCTATCGCCGTCAGGGTTGGTTTTCCCTCCAGCAAGCGCCGGGCGACCCGGCGCACCGCGTCAGCATCGACCGCGTCCACCTTGGCGACGATCTCGTCGACCGGCATGACCCGGCCATAGACCAACATATGCTGGGCTATCTGCTCGCAACGGTTCGAGGTCGTCTCGCGGCTCATCAGCAGGCCCGATTTCATCTGGGTCCGCGAGCGGATCACTTCGGCCTCAAGGTCAGCATCGGTGAGTTTCGCCAATTCCTCGCAAACCACCGGCACTAATTCGGTGACCTGATCCTCGCCGGTGCCGGCATAAATGCCGAGCAAGCCATCGTCATGATAAGCCGAGGTGAAGGAATAGATCGAATAGACCAGGCCTCTTTTCTCGCGAATTTCCTGAAACAATCGCGAGGACATGCCACCACCAAGCAGCACCGAGAACACTTGCTGAGCGTGGAAATCCGGATCATGGAAATTGACGCCGGGGAAGCCGAGGATCAGATGAACCTGCTCCAGATCCCTTTCCTCACGCAGCTCACCACCGGCATAACGGGCCGGCTCGACAGCGGCGAGTTGTCTTTTCGGCAATCCACCAAAGCCGGCCTCGACACTGGCGACCAGGGTGTCGTGATCGACATTACCGGCCGCAGCGAAGATCATCCGGTCGCCGCCGTAGTTCGAGCCGATAAAGTCGACAATGGCGTCTCGCGACATCTCGCCAACCACCTCGGCGCGGCCAAGCACCGGCCGGCCAAGCGCCTGGTTCGGATAAGCGACCTCCTGAAATAGATCGAAAATGATGTCGTCGGGAGTATCCGCCGCCTGGCCGATTTCCTGCAAGATCACCGTGCGCTCACGCGCCAACTCTGCCTCCTCGAAGGTGGAGTTCTGCAGAATATCGCCAAGGATATCCACCGCCAGGCCAACGTCGTTTTTCAACACCTTGGCGTAATACGCCGTCTGCTCGCGCGAGGTATAGGCGTTGAGATGCCCGCCCACCGCCTCGATTTCCTCGGCGATATCACGGGGTCCACGCCGCTTGGTGCCCTTAAAGGCCATGTGCTCAAGGAAATGGGCGACTCCGTTAACCTGCGGCGCCTCATTGCGGGCGCCGACGCCGAACCAGGCCCCAAGCGAAACACTTTCCACCGTAGACATCGGGTCACTAACAATGCGGATACCATTGGCCAGTTCGGTAAAGCCAAGGCCAGTTCCGGTCACCGGATCAGCGGTACTCATGCTACCTCCTCGCGCGCATTAGTGTGGCGAGCAATATAGCCCGAGACGATTTCATAATCATTTGCCAGCACCGTTACATGCTCCTCTCGGTCCATTAAATCCGCCATTCGCGGCGGCAGGGCGGGGCGTGTGCCGATGGCATCGGCTACCGCGTCCGGGAATTTCGCCGGATGCGCCGTGGCGATGGAGATAACCGGCGCCTCGGCGTCCAGGCTTCCGGCGGCACGCATCCGGAACGCCGCCTCGATCCCGACCGCGCTGTGCGGGTCGAGGACCTCCCCGGTCGCCGCATAGATCGCCCGGATCCGGTCCAGGGTCGCCATATCGTCGACGCCGGTCGCCTGGAACAGCGCACGGGCTCGACCGAACATGGCCTGGGAGACGCTAAAGCTGCCGGTCTGGCGAAAGCTATCAAGGGTTCGGCCGGTCACTGCGCCGTCCTGATCGTAAAGGTCAAACAATAAGCGCTCAAAATTGCTGGAGACCTGGATATCCATGCTCGGCGAGAGCGACGGCTTGACCCCGCGGATCTCCATCGTCCCGGAATTGAAGAACCGCGACAGAATATCATTGGCGTTGGTGGCGACCACCAGCTTCTCAATCGGCAAACCCAGCGCCCGGGCCGCATAGGCCGAGAACACATTGCCGAAATTTCCCGACGGCACGGTGAACGCGACCTTGCGGTCCGGCGCCCCCAGGGCCAGCGCCGCCCAGAAATAGTAGACGATCTGCGGCAACAACCGGGCCCAGTTGATCGAGTTAACCGCCGAAAGGCGGTAGCGATCGCGAAACGCCAGATCGTTAAACAGTGCTTTCACCATGTCCTGGCAATCGTCGAACGTGCCCTCCATGGCGATGGCATGCACGTTCGGTGCATCGACCGTCGTCATCTGGCGCTGCTGAACCGGCGAAACCCGGCCCTTGGGAAACAGAATGAAAACATCGACGGCATCGCGACCCCGGCAGGCCTCAATCGCCGCCGAACCAGTATCGCCGGAGGTCGCGCCGACAATCGTCAACCGCTCACCGCGCCGCTGCAGGACGTCATCGAACAAACGCCCGAGAATTTGCATCGCAAAATCCTTGAACGCCAGAGTCGGGCCATGGAACAGCTCCATCAGCCACAGCCCGCCATCTAGCTGCTTCAGTGGCGCCACGGCGGGATGGTCGAAGCTGCTGTAGGTGTCGTGCACTAGCCGCCGCAACCGATCCTCGGAAATCGATCCACCGATGAACCGCGCCATGATCCGGGTCGCAAGTTCGGCATAGCCAAGGCCTCTCATCGACCGGATCTCGGACGCGGAAAACCGTGGCCAGGATTTAGGCACGTAGAGCCCGCCATCGCGAGCAAGACCGGTCAGCAGAGCCTCGTCGAAACCAAGTTCCGGCGCCGCCCCGCGCGTGCTGACATAACGCACGGACATCTCCATTTAGTGAGCGCGACCAAGCGCGAACCTGATCCAGCCAGCCGTTGATCAAGATCGATCGTAAATCAGCCTGGAATTTAATTATTCAGAGGGCAAACCACCGCCTGTAATTTACCCGACAAATTCATTTCGCCCGGACCGGGCGCACTCTAGCGATGGCCCCTGGTTCTTGCAACAATGGCCTAAATAGACAATTTAGGAGGCAGACCATGGCTATCAAAACCATCGCGATCCAATCCCCCGGCGATATGGGCCATGGCATCGGCCGGGTTTTAGCCGAGGCGGGGTATCGTACCGTTTCGGCGCTGGAGGGCCGTTCCCAGCGTACCCGCGGCTTAGCGAAAGCCGCCGGAATCGAAGATATCGGTGGGCTTGGCTACCTCCTCGGGCAAGCTGATGTCATTCTCTCGATCATGCGCCCGGACCGGGCCCTGGGCTTTGTCGAGACATTAGCCTCCCTGGCCCCAGCGCATTCCGGCCGGCCGATGATCGTCGATCTAAACGCGGTCGCACCGGGTACCGGACGCACGGCCGCGGCGGTGGCCGAAGCCGCCGGATTCGATTTCATTGATGGCGGCATCATCGGCGGCCCGCCGCGCCCGGGGTCGAAGAGCACGCCCCGACTTTATATCTCCGGCCCGCAGGCCGGAGAATTGGTGATTCTTAACCAGACCGGCCTTGATTTTCGGGTCCTCGGCGATGGGATCGGGGCCGGCTCAGCGATTAAGATGTGTTATGCGGCGCTGACCAAGGGGCTGACCGCGATCGGCATTCATTCGATGGTCACCGCCCGCCTCGAGGGGGTCGAAGAGGCGTTGATGGTGGAACTCGGGTCCAGCCAGAAGGATCTGCTCCGACATCTGGAGCGCGGCCTGCCGGATATGTGCCCCAAGGCCTATCGTTGGGTCGGCGAGATGGAGGAGATCTCCAAAACCCATGTCGATGGCGGTCTGCCGGGTGAGATGTTTATTGGCGCCGCCAAAATCTACAGCATGGTCGAAGCCTCGCCGCTTGGCGCCGAAGTGGTTGAGGACCGCAAGCTCGGCAAGACCGCCGAAGAGGTCGCCCGCATCCTCGGCGATCATATCGGCGGCGGAGTAGACCTTACGCGCTAGCGGCCGGATCAGCCGACCGACCAGCTGCTGCTCCATGACATGTGCGTTCCAGCCAAGCATCCGGCCGGCGGCGAATAGCGGGGTGCAGAACCGGCGATCCATGCCACCGCCTCCAACAGCAACGCGGTATAAAATTCGATATTGGTGTCCAGCCGGCGACCCGGTTGTCGTCACGGGCACCAAATCTGGCAAGAACGAATTTCAGAACGGCGGCGCGCGGGTCGCGGCGTCGCCTCGACCGGGGGCAAGTCTCTACAATGTGGTGATCGCTGGCCTAATGGCTTTACAAGGCCCGCACTATGACGGGAAAATCCTGGCGTTTGCAGCATTTTTTTGACGAGGCGGGACCGGCCGCGCACACGCTATACCGGTGAGACGCCTCGGCCGGCCCATCAAAACCACCTGGACTGATGGTTTAATTCTGGCCGAGATAGCGGTTGCGGATGTGAAGGAGGAACGCGTCCTCCGATAACGGCGCGCCTGTCGCCTGTTGCAGCAGCGCGTCGGTATCGTAATAGCTGCCCCAGCGATGCACGTTTTCTCGCAACCAGGCCAGTAACGGGGTGAAATCCCCACGTGCAATCTGTTCATCCAGATCGCCCAACGCCGAGCGGGCGGCTGCGAATAGCTGCGCCGCCGCCAATGCGCCCATAGTGTAGGTCGGAAAATAGCCGATAGCGCCGTCATACCAGTGAATATCCTGCAAACATCCCTGGCGATCGTCTGGCGGCCGGATTCCCAAGCTGGCCTCCAGCCCATCATTCCATGCGCCCGGCAGATCGGCGATGGCAAGGTCACCGGCGAGCATTGCCCGTTCCAACCGATAGCGCAGGATCACGTGGAACGGATAAGTCAGCTCATCCGCCTCGACCCGGATCAGACTGCGCGAGACCCGGGTGGTCGCCTGATACAGCGGTTGCGCCCGCCACGCCTCGCCCTCGACATCGAACACCTCGCGGATCCGGGGGGCCGCGTGATCCAGAAACGCCCGGGACCGGCTGACCTGCATCTCCATCAACAAAGATTGGCTCTCATGGATGGTCATCCCCCGCGCTGCGCCGACCGGCTGACCGCGCCAGGCTTTTGGCAAGCCGCGCTCATACAGCGCATGCCCCGTCTCATGGATTACCCCCATCAGACTGCCGGCCCAATCGGCGGTGTCGTAACGGGTGGTAATCCGGACATCGTCCGGCACCCCGCCGGAGAATGGATGGGCGCTGGTGTCGAGCCGGCCATGCTCGAACTCGAAGCCGAGAGTTTGCATCACCTCCAAGCCAAGCGCCCGTTGCCGGTCGATGGAAATCTCGGTCGCCGTCGACTGGAAACCGTTCCGCGCCTGATGTTCCAGGACTTCCGGCAGGAGGCTTTGCAGCGCAGGCTCCAGCCTCCCGAACAGCGAGTCTATCCGTTCAGCCGAGCCGTCCGGCTCATACTGATCGAGCAGCGCATCATACGCGGTTTTACCAAGCGCATCGGCCTTGGCCGCCGCCACCTCGCGGGTAAGCGCGAGCAGGGCGTCCAACGGTTCGACAAGGGCAGCAAAATCATTAGCCGGACGCGCGGTCAACCAAACCGTCTCGCAAGCCGCCGCAGCTCGGGACTGGGCGTCGACCAAGGCACCGGACAGGGCGGTCGCATGGCCATGGGCGCGGCGGATCTCGCGGACATTCGCCGCCCGCCAGTCATCCAAGGCCTCCGCCGCAGCGGCGTCGATCAGATCCGCCATATCGTCGGCAGTCATCGCCTCGTGCCTTAGAACCTGGAGGGTGGCGATCTGTTCGGCCCGCGCCGCGCCGCCGCCCGACGGCATGATCGTCTGACGATCCCAAGACAGAACCGATAGCGCGTCGTCCAACGCGGCAATTCGCCGAAACCGCTCATGCAAGGCTTGATAGGATGACGATACGGGATCAGTGCTCATGCCTCGCTCTCTCCTCCGTCGCTGCCGCCGGCAAGGTCGTCCTCGGGGCGATAGTGATAGATCACGTAGATCACTAACAGAGTCGCGGCCAGGAGATACCAGGTCAGGGCATATTGCAGATGCTCGTTGCGCACGGCGACCATGGTGCTGGCGCCAATCGGCAGGACATAGGGGCCGGGTGGGCGGATTGCGTCCACGTAGTAGGGCGCAACCGGATAGATTTCCCGGTGTTTGGCCATCTGCTCGGTATCGACATAAAGCCACACCTCGTTTTGCGGTTCGTTATCCGGCACGAATGTCCCGCGACGCTTATCCTGCCGCACAATGCCCTGGATCGTCTGCAGCCCCTGAGGCAGGGTCTCCGGCCGGCTGTCGCGGTTGTGGAGTTTTTCCGGCACCCAGCCGCGATTGACGATGACAATCCGACCGTCTTTCAGCAATAGGGGGGTGAGGACGTGGAAACCGGCGCTGCCCTCAAAGGTGCGCCCGGTTAGCAGAATTTCCTTGGTGTGCTGAAACACACCCTGCGGTTCGACACGGCGGAACCGCCATTTCTCCATATCTTCAATCGCCACCGGCGGTGGCACCGGGGCCTCAGCCATACGGGCGTCAAAGGTCCCGATCAGATGGGATTTCCATTGCAGTCGATCGACCTGCCAGGTCCCAAGACCGATCAGTACCAACAATGCTGGAACAGTGAACAGGGTTGGCCAGAGGGTCGGGCGGAAACGGCGCCATGCGGGCATGGGTAGCGTGGTCCTTTCGTCCCACTGGCCTTGTCCGGCGCTATTGTCCGGGAGGTCGGTGGCGATATTACAGGGCGACCATTATCGCCTTGAGGGGGCGCAATAGCGCCAGCGTACCGCCCAGGATGACCACCGACCACACGATGGCATGAAGCCACAATGGGGGTTCCAGGCGCGCCTCGGCCCATAGCGCGAGCGGTACTACCGTGGCGCCGAGGATAAAGATAATGAAAACTGCCGGGCCGTCGCCGCTGTCTTCTTTGGACAGATCCAAACCGCAGACCCCGCGGGTCTCGCGAACGGTCAAATAGCCCTGGAACAAGGCCCCTTGGCCACAGAGCGGGCAACGGCAGGACAGTCCGGTCGAGAAAACCGACAGTTGCGGGTAGTGGCTCACGGCAGCGGAGCCGGACCCATCCGGCTCCTCATCTTGCGTTGCCCAGCCGGATCCGACCCGTCTCGGTTAGACTGCTATGGTCCACCCCACCAGTAAACGCAGATGAACAGGAACAACCACACGACATCAACAAAATGCCAGTACCAAGCCGCCGCCTCGAAACCGAAGTGATGCTCGGGCGTGAAGTGGCCAGCCCGCGCCCGGAACCAGCAAACGGTCAGGAAGCAGGTGCCAACGATCACATGAAAGCCATGGAAACCCGTCGCCATATAGAACGTCGATGAGTAGATACCGTCGGTGAAGCCGAAGGAGGCGTGGTCGTATTCATAGGCCTGCAGCGCAGTGAAAGCAGCGCCGAGAATGATCGTGATGCCCAGGCCTCTAATCAGGTTTTTCCGGTCGCCCTTGAGCAACGCCGCGTGCGCCCAGGTCACCGTGCAGCCTGACAACAGCAGGATCAACGTGTTGATCAGCGGGATATCGAACGCCTCGAACGGCACGACATCAGCGGGTGGCCAGACCCCGGTATCGGGATAAAGCGAGGCGTCAAAGAATGCCCAAAAGAACGCCAGGAAGAACATCACCTCCGAGGAGATAAACAGGATCATCCCATAGCGCATGCCAATCTGGACGATCGGCGTGTGATGGCCCTGATACTCGGCCTCCTTGATCACATCGCGCCACCACATGAACATCATAAATAGGATCAGCAGAAAACCGACGATCGCGATTGGACCACCGAAGGGCATTTCATGCATGAACATGATCCCACCGATGGCCAGAATGAAGGTCGCCATGGCGCCAACCACCGGCCAGGGGCTTGGCTCCACGAGATGATAGGAGTGAGTGTGTCCGCCGCTCATAGCTTCCTCTTTCTTTCAACGGTCGCCTCGGCGACCCCCCAAACAATACCCCAATTTGTCGCCCGGTCCACGGTGATGGTGCCACCGGCAACATCGCCTACTAAATTACCCGCGTTCGCCTGCGCGACGACCTCTCCTGCTGACTGATCTTCCGCCCGGAAGAATGTGTACGACAACGTTATCGTCGTCACATCATCTAAGTTGGGATCATCGGCAATTTCCGGGTCGATGAAGAAGCTTACCGGCATGTCAACTTCTTCGCCTGGCTTCAACACCTGCTCGGTGAAACAGAAACATTCGACCTTGTTGAAATACAAGCCCACCTTATCGGGTGTCACGTTGAAGCTCGCCGTTCCGACGATGGTTTCATCACTGTTGTTTCGCGCCCGATAGAAGGCCAAACCGTTCTCGCCTACTTTCAAACGGATCGAACGCTGGGCCGGTTTGAACGACCAAGCCAAGGCCGGGTTTACCGTGCCGTCGAATTGAACTTTCACAACCCGGTCAATCACCGTCTCGGATTTTTGGGCCGCGACCTGTGTCGTGCCACCATAGCCGGTGACCTGACAGAACAGTTGATACAACGGGACCGACGCATAGGTGAGACCGCCCATACCGGCAATTAGCACCGCCAACACCGCCAATGTCCTGGCATTGCGGTTCTTTCCAGCGTGGCTGGATATTTGGGTCCCGTCGGTCATGATCAGAACATTCTTAGAATGGTGATCAGATAGAATAACGCACTGCACGCGAAGATCGCGCCGAGCATGGCGAGATTCCGCCCGCGCATGCGGCGAAGCATATCGGCGGCGCGGATCGGGGCGGCTTGGTTTTCCGGCTCGCTCATCTGCTCATGACCCAATCCAAGAGGGGCTCGCCATGCCAACCGCCCGGTCGACGATCAGCGCGAGGAAGATGAGGAAGAGATAGAGTATCGAATAACCAAACAGCTGTTTGCAGCGCCTGTCCGATGCCTCGCGCCAAACCCGCCAGGCGGCTAACACGAAGACCACCCCGAGCACCCCGGCCGCCACCCCGTATAGGAGGCCAACCGTCCCCAGCGCATAGGGTGCCAAGCCCAGGGGAGCCAGGATCAAGCTGTAGATGAGGATTTGTTTCTGCGTCTCGCGCCGGCCGGCGACCACCGGCAGCATTGGCACGCCGGCAGCCCGGTAGTCGTCACTGCGATACAGGGACAACGCCCAGAAATGCGGCGGCGTCCAGATGAAGATGATGGCGAACAGAGCAATCGATTCCAGGGTGACCGTTCCGGTAACCGCCGCCCAACCGATGATCGGCGGTAGCGCCCCGGCGGCGCCGCCGATGACGATGTTCTGCGGTGTCCGGCGCTTTAGCCACATGGTGTATACGAAGACGTAGAATCCGATGGTCAACGCCAGCAACCCGGCAGCCAGCCAATTCACTGCCAACCCCATCACCATGACCGAGCCGCCAGCCAGGACGACGCCGAAGGTCAGCGCTTCCTCGGCGCCGACCAATCCCGCCGGTATCGGCCGATTTTGAGTGCGCGTCATGATCGCGTCAATGTCGCGATCATACCACATATTGATCGCCCCCGCCGCGCCGGCGCCGATCGCAATACAAAGTATGGCGATCGCCTCGAGAACCGGATGCACCGACTCTGGCGCCAGATACAGTCCGACGAATCCGGTGAACACCACCAGCGACATCACCCGCAGCTTGAGCAGCGCGGTGAAGTCGATGAGCGCCGTCAAGACGGAACCGGCGGCTCGCGCCGCCGATTGTGCGCCGATCGATGTGTCAGCCACGATCGTTTTTCCCCCTAGTTCAGTCGGCCCAATTCCACCGACCGAGTTCAACCGCAGCGGATTATTTGATCCGAGGCAAATCCTCATAAGTATGGAACGGCGGCGGCGACGATAGCGTCCATTCCAGTGTCGTCGCCCCCTCACCCCAAGGATTGTCTTCAGCCTGGCGCTTGCTCATGAAGGCTTCAAGGACCATGACCACGAAGATCAGCGTGCCGATGCCAGCGATATAGGAACCATAGGAGGCTACCTGGTTCCAACCGTGCAAGGCTTCCGGGTAGTCGATATAGCGCCTCGGCATTCCGGCCAGCCCCAGAAAATGCATCGGGAAGAAGGTCAAGTTGACGCCGATGAAGGTGGCCCAGAAATGCACCTGGGCCAGTCCTTGATGGTAGGTATAGCCAGTCATCTTCGCAAACCAGTAGTAGAAGCCGCAGAAGATGCCGTACACCGCCCCCAGCGACAGCACATAATGGAAATGTGCAATCACGTAATAGGTGTTGTGCAACATGATATCGACGCCGGCATTGGCCAAAACCACGCCGGTGACGCCGCCAACGGTGAACAGGAAGATAAAGCCGAGCGCCCACAACATCGGGATCTCGAATTTAAGCGATCCGCCCCACATGGTGGCGATCCACGAAAAGATCTTCACCCCCGTCGGGACCGCGATGACCATCGTCGCGGCGGTGAAATAGGCCTTGGTATCAACATCTAGCCCCACCGTGTACATGTGATGCGCCCAGACGATGAAACCAACAAAGCCGATCGAGACCATGGCATAGGCCATGCCCAGATAACCGAACACCGGTTTGCGGGAGAACGTCGAGATCACATGGCTGACGATGCCGAAGGCCGGCAGGATCATGATGTAGACCTCGGGATGCCCGAAGAACCAGAACAGATGCAGGAACAGGATCGGGTCGCCGCCGCCGGATGGCACGAAGAAGGTGGTGCCGAAGTTCCGGTCGGTCAGTAGCATCGTAATCGCGCCCGCCAAAACCGGCAGGGCCAGCAGCAGCAGAAACGCGGTGATCAGGATCGACCAAGCGAATAGCGGCATCTTGTGCAGGGTCATGCCCGGCGCGCGCATATTGAAAATCGTGGTGATGAAATTGGCGGCGCCCAGAATAGAGGACGCACCCGCCAGATGCAGCGACAGGATCGCCATGTCCATGGACGGACCTGGCGTACCAACCTTGCCCGACATCGGCGGATAGATCGTCCATCCAACCCCGGCCCCGCCATCGGCGAACATCGACAAGAACAAAAGCGCAAAGGCCGGGATCAGCAGCCAGAAGCTAATGTTGTTCATCCGCGGAAAAGCCATGTCCGGCGCGCCAATCATCAGCGGCACGAACCAGTTACCAAACCCGCCTATCAATGCAGGCATAACCACGAAGAACACCATAATCAGACCATGGGCCGTCACATAGACGTTCCAGACGTGGCCACTTTCCATGTATTGAACGCCAGGATTCTGCAGCTCCATCCGCATATAGATGGAGATCCCTCCACCGATCAGCCCCGCCAGTACGGCGAAGATTAGGTACATCGTACCGATGTCCTTGTGATTCGTGGAATAGAGATAGCGCAGGAACCCCTTTGGGGTGCCGTGGGCGTGCTCGTCGTGTTCGTGGGCGTGGGCCGCGCTCATGGTGTCTTCCCCGCTGCTTATTCGTTAACCGTGCCGCCGGCGACCCGGATGGGCGCCGGAGCGGCAGCGAACTTGATTTTGGCTTCAGCCAACCAGGTGGCATAGGCCTCTGGCGAGACTGCCTTTACCGCGATTGGCATGCCGGAATGATCGATGCCACAGATCTGGTTGCACTGGCCGAAGACCGTGCCTTCCTTGTCGATCTGCATCCAGGTCTCGTTGATCCGCCCGATCATGCCGTAGATTTGCACAACCGCCGACGGGACGAAGAAGGAATGCATCACGTCGTTACTGGTCACCAGAATTTGAATTTTCTTACCCACCGGCACCACCAGAGGGTTATCCACGGACAGCAGATAGGTCTGAGTCGCCGGGTCGATCTCTTCCTTCGGAATCATATAACTGTCGAAGGTGATATCCTGGTCCGGATATTCATAGGTCCAGTACCATTGATTGGCCGTCACCTTGATGGTCATGTCCGGCTCGTAGGTCCGGTCGCCGTAATACAGCGTCTGGAAGGACGGTACCGCGACGATCACCAAAATGATCACCGGCACCGCCGTCCAGAGAATCTCGATCAACGTGTTGTGGGTCGTCCGTGACGGGGTTGGGTTTCGCGAAGCCCTGAACCGAATGCAGACATAGACCATCAACCCGAGCACGAAGAGCGTGATGATGGTGATCAACACCAGCAGATAATCATGAAACTCGAAGATCCGCACCGCCACCGGGCTGACTGGGTCTTGCGTCCCCAGTTGCCAGGGCTTCGCCAGGGATGCCATGGCACCTGATATCGTCACCAGGAATATCGCCAGCGAAAGCCCGAGAGACCTCCCGGCGTTTACAACGAAATGTTTGAGTTGTTCCATCTCGACTCTCATGACTCCGTCCCACGCCGCTTCCGGAGGTCGCCAGCAAACTGCACTGGGCAAACCACTGAACACACGCCATCCACGGCTCCCACCGTGCTCGGCGAGACCCTACCCCCAGGCTGCTTCACTCACAAGCCGGTTTTGCGCAGCGAAAAGTCGCGCCAAATCATCTCTAACAGCCGATTAGCGATAGTCTAAGATAAACCGTTGCTGACTTCCACGTTGTTCGCGCCCTATGGTATCGAGAGAAATCGTTTCCTACCCAATGCCGCGGCACGAAAGATCAGCACATGACCGACCTCAGCATCACTGACGAGCTTTTTTATGGACGCGCCGGCCTCGATCAAGTCCAGGTCAGACGAATCGTCGATGACGCGTTGGCCGGCGCCGATGATGGCGAGTTGTATTTGGAATACCGCCAGTCCGAGAGCTTCGCCTTCGATGACGGCCGGTTAAAGACCGCGTCCTTCGACACCACCCAAGGCTTCGGTCTGCGCGCCATCGTCGGCGAGGCGCGGGGTTACGCCCATGCTGCCGATCTTTCCGAAGCAGCAATCCGGCGCGCGGCGCAAACCGTCAAGGCGGTCCAGGCCGGCCATGGCGGCACCGCGGCCGACGGTCCAGCTCGCACCAACCAAACGCTCTACACTGACGAGAACCCGATAGGTGGGATGGAATTTGCCGCCAAGGTCAAGCTGCTGCAGGATATCGACGCCTATGCCCGGGCCAAGGATCAACGGATCCGCCAGGTCTCGGCGTCGCTTGCCGGCTCCTGGCAGGCAATCCAGATCCTGCGCGCTGGTGGCGAGCGGGTCGCCGATATCAGGCCACTGGTTCGGCTCAACGTCTCTGTCGTGGTCGGCGACGGCGATCGCATGGAGAGCGGCGGTACTGGGGTCGGCGGGCGGCTTGGCTATGACCGCTATATCGATCCCGAGAATTGGCAGGCCCAGGTCGACGAAGCGTTGAGAATCGCCCTGGTCAATCTTGACGCTACCCCGGCCCCGGCCGGCGAGATGGAAGTCGTGCTTGGCCCCGGCTGGCCCGGCGTGATGCTGCACGAGGCGGTCGGGCATGGTCTCGAGGGAGATTTCAACCGCAAGAAAACCTCGACCTTTACCGGCATGGTCGGCCAGCGGGTCGCCTCTCCCGGCGTCACCGTAGTCGATGACGGCACCATGGCGGACCGGCGCGGCTCGATCACCGTCGATGACGAGGGCACGCCGTCCCGGCGCAACGTGCTTATCGAGGACGGCATTCTCTTGGGCTATATGCAGGATCGCCAGAACGCACGGCTAATGGGGAACGAACCGACCGGCAATGGCCGGCGTCAGGGCTATGCGCATCACCCGATGCCGCGAATGACCAACACCTATATGACTGCCGGCCAGCATGACCCCGAAGAGATCATCCGCTCAACAAAGAAGGGCCTCTATGCGGTCAATTTCTCCGGCGGCCAGGTCGACATCGTCTCCGGCAAGTTCGTGTTCTCCGCCAGCGAGGCCTATCTGATCGAGGACGGTAAGGTGACCGCCCCGGTCAAGGGCGCCACCCTGATCGGCAATGGTCCGGATGCGATGAACAAGATCTCGATGATCGGCACCGACCTGAAATTCGACGAGGGGATCGGCACTTGCGGCAAGGACGGCCAGGGCGTGCCGGTCGGTGTCGGCCAACCTACCGTCAAGATGCGCGGCGTCACCGTTGGCGGGACCCAGGTTTAGGGCGGTGGCCCGCGACGGAGGGTATCAACCCACGCGCCGCGCCCGCGACTCGCGCTGGGCGATGTACAGGCCCGACGCGATGACAATCGCCGCGCCGACGACAGTCCATTGGTCCGGCAGTTCCGACCAGATCAGATAGCCGAACAGGATCGCCCAGACGATGCAGGTGTACTCGAATGGCGCCAGCATCGAGGCTTCGGCGTATCGGAACGCCTGAACGATCAGCAATTGACCAACGCCGCCGAGAATCCCAATAAGCAGCAGCCACGGCAAATGATCCAAACGCGGCGTGATCCAGTCCATCGGCACCAGGACGGCGCTGGCCAGCACCCCGCCGACAGATGTGTAAAACACGATCGACGTACTGTTGTCGGTCAGCGCCAATTTACGGCCCAGCAACATGGTCAACGAGAACGTTAGGGCGGCCGAGACTGGCAGCAAGGCATAGGGCGAGAAGACATCGCTTCCCGGCCGCAGGATGGTCAGCACCCCGACGAAGCCCACCGCCACGGCAAACCAGCGCCTCGGCCCGACCTTCTCGCCAAGCACCGGGCCGGCCAGCACGGTCAGGCAGATCGGCGCGGTGAAGACCAACGCTACTGCCTCGCCCAGCGGCAAATATCGCAGCGACAGAAAAAACAGAAACGTCGTCACCGTGGCCAGAATCGCACGCAGCGCCTGCAACCCCGGTCGACGGGTCACCAGCATCGAGAGCCGGCCGGTCATCATGATCATGGCGGCGACCGGGATCAGCCCGAACAGCGAGCGGAACAGCACCAATTCCATGGCGCCATAGGTCTCCGACATCTGCTTGATGATCGCGTCCATTATCGAGACGCAGAGAAACCCGCTTACCGACAGCGCGATGGCCCGGTCGGGGTGTGTGCCGTCAGGGGACGTTCCCCGGGTCAGTAGCGTAGCTCTTGGTAAACCGGATCGACTGTGCCGCCCCAACGGGTGGCGTAGGCTTCCAACAGTTCCTCGGCCGGGGTAAGGCCGCTCTCGGCGATGGCTCGCAGGGGGTCGAGGAAGCCGGATTCGTCGTTTCCGGCCGAGTCGAGCCTAGCGCGTCGTTTCAAACCGGAGTTGGCTATCGCCAGGGATTGCTTGGCAAGATCCTGGACCCTACCGCCACGGAAAGGCGCCGCTAACCCTTGGCGTGGCACGTCATCGCGCATCTTGGCCTGCTCCTCGACGGTCCAATCCTTGATCATGTCCCAGGCGGCGGTCTGCGCGTCGGCGTCATAGAGCAAGCCCACCCAATAGGCGGGCAGCGCGCACAGGCTGCGCCAGGGGCCGCCATCGGTGCCGCGCATCTCCAGAAATTTCTTCAGTCTGACCTCAGGGAAATTCGTCGTCATATGGTCGGTCCAATCGCCCATATGCGGTATTTCACCCTCGAAGCCTTCAAGTTTGCCCGCCATGAAGTCCCGGAAACTCTTGCCCGCCACGTCATGGTAGATGCCGTTGCGATAGACGAAATACATCGGTACATCGAGGATGTAGTCCACGTGCCGCTCAAAGCCGTACCCTTCCTCGAAGACGAAGGGCAGCATGCCGCAGCGATCGGGATCGGTGTCGGTCCAGACATTGCTGCGCAGGCTGAGGAACCCGCTGGGCTTGCCTTCCTCGAACGGCGAATTGGCGAACAGCGCTGTCGCCACTGGCTGCAATGCCAAACTGATCCGGTATTTCTCGACCATGTCGGCTTCATCGACAAAGTCCAGATTGGTTTGCACCGTGCAGGTCCGCAGCATCATATCGAGGCCAAGGTTGCCCTTCTCCTGCATCCATCGGTTCATGATTGCGTAGCGACCCTTGGGCATCCAGGAAACCTGATCACGGCGCCAGGACGGATCGAAGCCGATGCCGAGCATACCGACCCCAAGCTCGTCGCCGACTTCCTTGACCTGAGCCAAGTGGGTATGGACCTCGTCGCAGGTCTGATGAATGGTTTCCAGCGGCGCCCCCGACAGCTCGAACTGACCGCCCGGCTCCAGGGTGATCGCGCATCCGTCCATGGTCAGCGCGATGGTCTTGCCCTGTTCCTGGATCGGTTCCCAGCCGAAGCGGCCCAGCCTCGACAGAATCTCACCGATCCCATCCGGTCCCTCATAGGGCAGCCGGGTGTGGTCGGATAGTCGGAAGGCAAATTTCTCGTGCTCGGTGCCGATAAGCCAATGCTCGCGCGGCGTGCAGGCGGATTCTAGGTCCTCGATCAGTTGAGCCTTGCTCTCAATCGGGGCGCCTGCTGCGTCAGGGGGACGTGACATGCGTTAGCTTTCGCGAAAATGAAAAGGGTTGGGAGTGGCACTCAATTGTTTTCGGCTGGCTGGCCCACGGCCCAATCCCCCGCCGCCGCCTGCCAACAGGCAAGAGCGGCAAGCGCCGCCGTATCGGCTCGGAGGACCCGTGGCCCCAGATTCACGCGGCAAACATTGGGTGTTTTGTCGAGCCGGTCAAGTTCCACCTTGGCAAGACCGCCTTCCGGTCCGATCAGCAATCCCGCCCCGCCGGGCCCTGGGCTGGTGAAAGCCTGGAGAAGCGGGATGCCGCCGCCGGTCTCGTCACAACAAAATAACCGCCGGTCGTCAGGCCATGCGTCGAGCAGGGCGTCGAATCTCACCACCTCACGGACCTCGGGCACGCTCAGCCGGCGCGACTGCTCAGCCGCCTCGATGGCGTTGGCCCGCAGCCGACCCAGATTGACCCTCTCCATCGCGGTGAACTGGGTAAACACCGGCCACAACACCGTGGCGCCAAGCTCCGTTGCTTTCTGGGCGATGAAGTCGATCCGCGCCCGCTTGATCGGCGCGAAGGCGAGCCAGATATCGGCCTCGACCCCTTGTCGGCGGCGCTGTTCAATCACGCCAAGCGTCGCCGATCGTTTTGCCAGTTCGGTAATTTCGGCCAACCATTCGCCGTCCCGGCCATTGAACAGCGCCACCTTGGCGCCAGGCCGAAGACGCAACACGTTCCGCAGATAATGCGCCCGATCCGCATCCAGAACGGCCGAGACGCCAACGCCAAGCCCATCCTCGACGAACAACCGGGTCTCGTAGTCAGTCGTCATCGCACCGCTACCTCCGAGGGCCTCGGGCGCGTGGACGGCATTGCGCCTCTTGCCCGCTTATCTTCGCCGGTTTATGCAGAAGGGGTGACATCCGCAAGCGATATCCCGAGTGACAACTGGGTCGACCGCCTGTTACCGGCGGCGTGGCGGCCCTATGCGCGGCTGATGCGGCTGGATCGGCCAATCGGTACCTGGCTGCTTCTGCTACCCTGTTGGTGGGGGCTGGCGCTCGGCTGGCGCACTGGGCCCGAGGCCGTTGATCTATTAGAAATTGCCCGGCTTTACCTGCTGTTCAGCGTCGGTGCAGTGGTGATGCGCGGCGCCGGCTGCACGGTCAACGATCTGTGGGACCAGGATTTCGACCGCAAGGTCGCCCGCACCGCCGATCGCCCGATCGCCGCCGGTGCGATCAGCGTCCGCCAAGCGCTGATATTCCTGGTAGCGCAATTACTGATCGGTCTGGGGATCCTGCTGCAACTAAATCAGACCAGTTGGATGCTGGGGGTTGCGGTTCTGGCCCTGGTTTTCACCTATCCCTTGTTCAAGCGGGTGACCTATTGGCCGCAATTCGTCCTTGGCCTGACCTTTAATTGGGGCGCCCTCATGGGCTGGGCGGCCGTCACCGATACGGTGGCGCTTCCCTGCCTGCTGCTTTACGCCGCCGGGATCGTCTGGACCCTCGGCTACGACACGATCTACGCGCATCAGGACAAGGGGGACGACGCGATGATCGGCATAAAGTCCTCGGCCCTCGCGCTCGGCGCGCGCACCCGACCGTTCCTTTGGGGCTTCTATGGCCTGACCATGATCGGCTTGCTGACGATGGGTTGGAGCGCCGAGCTGAGCCCGTTGTACTATCTTTCCCTGGCCCCGGCGGCGACCCAGCTGGCCTGGCAGGCCTGGCGGGTTGATATAAACAATCCCCACGATTGCCTGGAGAAATTCAAATCGAACCGGCTGTTCGGCCTGATCGTCACCGCCGCGATCATCGTGGCTTGAGATGCTGCCACCAGGCGCCACCAGTCTTGGAACATCCGCCAATGCCTTCATCCGAGCTAATACCGCGCTGGCTCATCCACCCCTCGTGCCAGAGTTGACGCTGCATCTGGCGAGCGACGCGATGGCGCTTTGGGAAATGACCGAGACCAAACTTGCCAGGGCCGGTGTACCGCCGCCGTTTTGGGCCTTCGCCTGGGCCGGCGGTCAGGCGCTGGCCCGATTCGTCATCGACACGCCGGCCACCGTCGGCGGGCGCCGGGTCCTGGATGTAGCGGCGGGCGGCGGTATCGCCGGATTGGCGGCGCTCTGGGCCTCGGCGGCGCATGTCACGGCAAATGAGATCGATTCCTTCGCCGTCGCCGCGATCGCCCTGAACGCCGAGGCTAACAATCTGTCATCCGGGCTCGAGATCACCACCCGCGACATGCTGGACGAGCCGGTCCTGGCCAATGACGGCGGGCCACTCTGGGATGTGGTTCTGGCCGGCGACGTCTGCTACGAGCAGCCAATGGCCGGCCGCATGCTCGCCTGGTTACGGCGTCACGCCGATGCCGGCGCGTTAGTTCTGATCGGCGATCCGGGCCGCGCCTATGCTCCCGCCGACGCCATCCAGGAAGTCGGCCGCTACGCGGTACCAACGCCGCTGGCGCTGGAAGACAAAGTAGTCCGGGATACTGCGGTTTTAAGGGTGATTTCCACCGGGTGCCCCGCCCCGGTTAACCCGAAATCGCCGCCGCGTTGATCAGTGCGACCGCCAACTTGACCGAAACTAAAAGGACCGCGGTACCGATCTCGCCGGCCTCGATGCGCTTGGATAAATCGCGCAGCCACAGGTCAATGATCCGAAAGGTGGCCATCTGGATCACCAGGGTGACGACACCCCAAAGAACGATGTCCCAGACACTGGCGCTGTTGGCCATGCAAACCGCCAGTGGAATCGCCAGCCCGACGACTGCGCCAGCGAGCGAGACCGCCGCCGCCGTGTTACCGTCGCGAATCAGGGCCCGCTCATCATGCGGCGTCATCCACATATAAACGAAGACGCCAACCACCAGCATCAGCACGGTGACGCCGAAATGGGTCAGCAGAAACGGGATTCCGGTCAGAAAACTTTGAATTGCAGCGTCCATGATTCACCTCACCTTGCACGATTTTTTGGGCGAAACCCAGTTCGATCTCGGCGATCACCGTATCGGTAAAGGGCTTGGTGCCGTCGCTGCGGCCAAGCGCGAAGACGCCGAATTGTCGCTCATGGTAACACGCTTCCCTGCACAAGTTCCCAGATCTTTACGAGTTTACTGTCCAGCATTGGCGCCACGGCAGCATCGAAACTCTTGAAATGCGCCATCGCCAGATGCACCTCGAAGGCGGCGCGGTCGTCATAGACTTCATAAAGGAAGCATTTGCTCGGGTCCTCGGTGTCGAAACACACATCGAATTGTCGGCATCCCGGCTCGTCAGTGACCGAGGCCTTGGCGTTCTCGAGCATCGCCGGACGGAAAGCCGCGACGGAGCCGGGCTTGATCCCGAATTCAACGGTGACGACATACATCAGTTGAGTTCCAAAGAGAGTGGCAGGGTTTAAAATTGACCTTACGTCTAGATAGCGGGAAACCCAGCGCTGCAGCAAGCCAGCAATGATGCTGCATACGTGATTCGGCGGCCCATTGCCCTATAAGGGATGCAGCGCTTACTGTGTCGCCGTTAAATCCATTTCAAACCGACACCCCGGAACCTCGATATGGCCAACGCCCCCAAGATCCTCGTTTTCGCCGGCAGCGCCCGCGGCGCGTCCTACAACAAAAAACTGGCTGCCGCCGCCGCTGGTATGGTCAAGGCAGCCGGCGCCGAGGTGACCCTGCTCGACCTCGCCGACCACCGCCTGCCAATGTATGACGGTGATCTTGAGGCCAGCGAAGGCGTTCCCGCTGGAGCCAAGGCGCTGCGCAAGATTTTTCTGGAGCATGACGGCTTCATCATCGCCTCGCCGGAATACAACAGCTCGATCGCGCCAATGCTAAAGAACACGCTGGACTGGGTCTCACGGCCGGATGGCGATGACGCCATGGTGGCGGCCTATAAGGGCAAGACCGCCGGCCTGATCTCCGCTTCACCGGGTGCGCTTGGCGGACTGCGCGGCTTGGTGCACCTGCGCTCGATCCTCGGCAATATCGGGGTCACCGTGGTGCCGCAGCAATCCGCGATGAGCGGCGCCGCCAAGGGCTTTAACGATGACGGCTCAATCGCCGATGCAGGCCAGGTCGGTGCGGTGAAGGCAGTGGCCGACGCGGTGGTCAGGACCGCCAGCGCGCTTAAAGGTTGATGAGACGCGCTTAAGGGTTGGCAAAATTGGGACGGGTGGCTAGGTCCACCGTTTCAAGCCGGCGGCACTCGCCAGATTGGCGCTGTTGCCGATCCCGACACTGGTAACTAAAAACTCCATGGAATGATCCCTGGCCAGGACGGATGCGTTGCCCATGCAGTCGCGGCCGGTAGTATCGGACGGCCAGGCGGTTAACACGCGGGGGTTGGGAGATCGGATCACGAGCCTGCGAGCAGCGCCTCGGCGTGAGCCCAGATGTCCCGCACCAGATCGCCGGCCGGCCGCGCCTCGGCCAGGCTCGCCGACTGGCCGGCCCAGGCCTGCATCCGCTCGATATCGTTATTCTTCGTCCCTTCGCCGCGCATGGCACCGGTCAGGCCGCGCTGCACCGGATAGGGCGCCGGATCGGGTGTGTCCAGACGGTTCGCGGCCCGCGCATAGGCAGTAGCCACGCTACGTCCGGCCCGACCGGAAAAAGCCCGGGTCACGATGGTGTCCTCTGGCGCGGTTCCGCCGATCGCGTCGGCCCATGCCGGCGTCAGCGCCGCTTCTGGCGTGCGCAATAGACCGGTGCCTATCTGCGCTGCCGAAGCGCCAAGCATCAGCGCCGCTGCGACCCCGCGTGCATCGGCGATGCCGCCGGTCGCCACCACCGGCAGCGCGACGGCGTCACAGACCGCCGGCAAAAGCGCGAACAGGCCGACCATGGCGCCTTCGGCCTGCCCGGCTTCGAAAGCGCCGCGATGACCGCCGGCCTCCATACCCTGGGCGACAATAACATCGGCGCCGGCCTGGGCGGCGGCACGGGCCTCGGCAACCGTGGTGACGGTGGCGAACCATTTGACGCCCTGATCCTTCATCCTGACGACGAATGCGTCGGGATAGAGCCCCATAATCGAGGAAATCACCGTCGGCACCGCCGCCAGCATCGCATCGCATTGCGCCAGGAAATCCAGCGGGCCGGCGTCACCGGCCTCGGGGCTCACCGCCGGGCCCCATTGGCCGAGAAAGTCTCGCAGCATCGCCTCGCGACCGGCATCGCGCAGCGGCGCCGGGTCGGGAATCCACAGATTCAGCTGAAAACTGCCATTGCTGCTGGCCCGAAAGCTGGTCACCCATTCACCGATCGCCTCGGGGCTCATCATTAACGTCCCACAAGCCCCCAGCCCCCCCGCATTAGCAACAGCAGCAGCAAGCGGCGCCGGACAAGCGCCAGCCATCGGCGCCATCAAAACCGGTAGTTGCAGACCAAAGGTCTCGCAGAAGCCCTGGGCGCGATCGAGGATCGGCTTCGAGGAAGACATGATGCGGCGTTCCATTCGCTTTCGGCGCGTAGCGCTAGTTTTCATCGCCAGGATCAAAACACGATGCTAAGGGATACGCCTTGGACGGTCGATCACTAATGCAATCGTCGTGACGATCCGAAATCCAGCACTCCGGACAGTGAGCGACCGATGGAACACGCCAAGCAGGTTGAGATCCTCAAGGAATTGATGTCGCAGATCGACGAGAAGCGAAACGTCGATGCCGGCGTCATGGTCGAGAATCCGGTCGCTAGCTATACCTGCCCGGATATGGCCGCGCGGGAATGGGAGACGTTCTTTCGCGACCATCCGCAGATTATCGGATTGACCGGGGATCTTCCTACATCCAGCAGTTTCATGACCGTCGAGGATTTCGGTACCCCTGTGCTAGCCTGCCGCGACACCGACGGCAAATTTCGCGCCTTTTTGAACGCCTGTCGGCACCGGGGCGTCAAGCTGGTTACCGAGGAGCGCGGCAAGAAGGCACGGTTTTCCTGCCCGTTTCATGCCTGGACCTATGACAATTCCGGCGCCTTGCTGGCGATCCCGCAACCCGGCCATTTCGGGGCAGTCGACAAATCTGCGATGGGGATGATTGAACTACCGGCGGTGGAAAAATACGGACTGTTATTCGTCCATCCGAAACGCGACGGCGTCATCGATGTCGACGCGATGCTGGGCGACCTGGCGCCGGAGATCGCCAATTGGCAGTTCGAGCGGATGATCCGCACCGGAGAGACGACGATATCCAAGCGACTAAACTGGAAGCTCGCCAACGATACCTTCGGCGAGACCTATCATTTCCAGAAGCTGCATCGGAACACGCTTGGCCAATTGTTCTACGGCGACAACCTCGCTTACGAGACTTTTGGGCGCAATCACCGCTTCGTCTTCGCCAGCCGCTTCATCGATGCCCTGCGCGAGATGCCGGAAGAGGAATGGGCGCTGCCGATGGGCGCGACCTTGCTGTATTATATTTTCCCGAACATTCAGGTGATCATCGGCCGCGGTACCACCAACCTGGTTAAGATCTATCCGCATGTAGGCGACCCGACGCATTCAACCAGCCGGATCGGCCACTATTTCACTGAGAACGCCCTGGCGACCGAAAAGGAAGCATTGGCCACCGGCAACGCGCTGACCCTGGCCGAGGTCTATGACTTCGAGGCGCGCAAGGAAAAAGTGCTGAACCTCGCCGTGGTCAACGCCGTTTTCGACAGCACCATCGAGCAGGAAGACTATGCGATGGGCGAGCGCATCCAGCAAGCCGCGGAAAGCGGCGCACTGGAGACGGTCATCTTCGGCCGCAACGAGCCGGCGCTGCACCACTATCACAACAGTTATCGCGAGGCGCTTGGGCTGCAGCCGCTAGCGGCGTACCGGACGGGTGGCTCAGCGACGTAGCCGTTAGGCCGGAGCGTTCCTTACTCGCCCTGCCCCAGCCGCGTCTCCACCAGCTTGGCAAAATAGCTGGAGCCGATCGGGATGATTTCGTCGTTAAAGTCATAATGCGGGTTGTGCACCTCGCAGGCCCAGCCGTCCTCGCCGGTGCCCTGGCCGATGGTGACATAGCCGCCCGGGACCTCGTTCGACATATACGAGAAATCCTCCGAGGCGGTGATCCGATCGGCACTCCGGTTGACGTTCTCCTCGCCAACCAGCGAGGCGGCGACATCACCGGCGAACTGGATCTGCTCCGCGTTGTTGATCAGCGGCGGAAAGACGACCCGGAAATCGACCTCGGCGGTGGCGCCCAGCCCCTCGGCGACGCCCTTGGCGACCCGTTTCAGGTTGGTTTCCAGCAGGGTCATGATCTCGTTCGAGAAGGTCCGAGCCGTGCCCTTCATATAAGCGGTGTGTGGGATCACGTTATAGGCGTCGCCGGAATTGATCTGAGTAATCGATAGCACCGCCATTTCCTGCGGATTGGCGTTGCGCGAGACAATGGTCTGCGAGGCGGTGGCGATATGCGCGGCGATGATCGTCGGATCAATGCCAGATTCCGGCCGCGCGCCATGGGCGCCCTTCCCGTGCACGGTGATATCGAACAATGCCCCTCCGGCCATCGCCGCGCCGGCGCGCATGCCGAACGCGCCTCTGGGCGCACCGGGCCGGTTATGCATGCCGAAGACCGCATCACAGGGGAACTGCTGGAACAATCCATCCTCGACCATCGCCTTGGCGCCGCCGACGCCTTCCTCCGCCGGCTGAAAGATAAAGTGCACACAGCCCTCGAAATTCTTCGTCTTAGCTAGGTACTGCGCCGCGCCGAGCAGCATCGTGGTGTGACCGTCATGGCCGCAGGCATGCATCACGCCGGGGTTGGTCGAGACATACCCAAAGCTGTTCGCCTCGGGGATCGGCAAGGCGTCCATGTCGGCGCGCAGCCCGATGCTGCGGGTGTCATTGCCCACCCGGAGCGTGCCGACGACACCGGTCTTGCCGATGCCCGTGGTGACCTCCAGCCCCCAGGATTTTAGCTTCTCCGCGACGATCGCCGAGGTCCGCGCCTCCTCGAAGCCAAGCTCGGGATGGGCGTGGATGTCGCGGCGAATAGCGGTCAGCTCGGCATGGGCCGCAGCGATTTCCGGATAGATATCTGGGTCGGGCATGAGGGCCTCTTTCGTGTTGTAACAAGTTTGGGGTGGAGGCTCCCCAAAAAACCGTCCTCCCAGCGTGGGCCGGGACCCATTCCGCCAGCATTATGTCGAGTCTCGATGTACCAAACTCTGAAACACCGCGTCACCCAGACGGTCCCGTCGAATGGGTCCCATTCTGCGGCGGGATGACGGTAGTGGTGCGAGGGGCGGTTACCAGACCCCGGTATTGCCCATGCTCACCCAGGGCTCGGCCTTTTCCAGCGCGCCGCCCTTTTGCAGCAACTCGATCGAGACGCCGTCGGGCGAGCGCACGAAGGCCATGCGGCCTTCCTTAGGCGGCCGGTTGATCACCACGCCGGCATCCATCAGCGATTGACAAAGCGCGTAGATATCGTCGACCTGATAGGCGAGATGGCCGAAGTTACGGCCGCCGGTGTACGCCTCCGGGTCCCAATTATAAGTCAGCTCCAAGGTCGGTGCCCAATCCTTGGCCTCGGCGGTCGGCACGTCGTCGGGCGAGCAGAGGAAGATATTGGTATAGCGGCCAGCCTCGCTCTCGCTCCGGCGAACCTCGACCATGCCGAGCTTGTTGCAATAGAAGTCCATTGACTCCTCGACATTGCTGATTCGCACCATCGTGTGCAGGTACTGCATGGAAACTCTCCTCAAGCGATCGGACAGGAAAAGGTTGAATGTGGATCAGGGCGGCAGTGTAGCCAATCAGGTCCGATTGCAAAGCGGAAAGCGCCCTATCGGGACCGCGGCGGGATTGAGGGTCGGGATCGCCCCCCTTGCCCAGGCCGGCAAACCAGTGCATGTCTGCCGCCCCTCCTCAATCGACCGCGCGCCCGTCCTTGCAAACCTCGTCCGAACACGCCGCCATCCCGCCTGTGGATCCTGCACATCATGCCTATCGCTGGGTCATGCTGGGTGGCGTGTGGCTGATCTATTGCAGCTTTGGCGTGACAGTTGCCTCGATTGCCCCCTTGGTGCCGGCGATCACCCGGGATCTCGGGTTGAGTTTCAGCGCCATGGGCACGGTGCTTGGCGCCTGGCCGTTCGTCTATATCGGGGCCTCTTTGCCCTGCGGCATATTGCTCGACCGGATCGGACCGGCCAAGGCGTTGTTGCTGGCGGCGCTGGTGATGGCCGCCTCCGGCGCCTTGCGCGGCCTTGCCGACGGGCATCTCGGTCTGGTCCTGGCGGTCGCGGTATTCGGGCTGGGCGGACCGATGATCTCGATCGGCGCGCCAAAACTGATCGCGTTGCTGTTCGAGGGCCGCGAGCGCGGCACCGCCATGGGCATCTACATCACCGGGCCGGGGCTTGGCGGCGTCGCCGCATTATCGCTGACCAACAGCGTGATGATGCCGGCGCTGGGCGGCGATTGGCGGCTCGTGGTTACGGCCTATGCCGGGTTCACCATCCTGGCCGGGCTGATCTGGCTGTTGATTTCGATACACCGGCGGCCCGGGCGTTGGAGACCCGAATAGCCGCCGAACCGCGCGGCCACTTGCTCGCGACCTTTGCCCGTCTGGCGGCGATCCCGACGGTGCGGATCGTCCTGGTGATGAGCATAGGCATCTTCTTTTTCAATCACGGCCTGAATAACTGGCTTCCTGAGATTTTACGCAGCAAGGGTCTGGAAACGGCACAGGCCGGGTTTTGGGCGGCGATCCCAACCGGTGTCAGCGTGCTGGCGGCGCTGCTGATCCCACGATGGGCAACGCCGGAGCGCCGTCTCAGGGTGCTGGCGCTGCTGATCGTCGGCGCTGGCATCACCACCGTATTGTTGCATCTGCAACCCGGCGTCCCTCTAGCAGCCGGCCTGGTGTTGCAGGGTCTGGCGCGCGGCGCGATGATGACCGTCTCGCTGCTATTGTTAGTCGAGGTTCCCGGGGTCGGCCCGAAACGCGCGGGAACCGCCGGCGGACTGTTCTTCACCGCCGCCGAAATCGGGGGCGTCTCCGGCCCAGTGGTGATCGGTCTGGTGCACGACGCGACCGGCGGTTTCTCGGCGGCGTTGGCGATGTTGAGTATCGTTTGCGTGCTACTGCTTGGATTGCTTCTGGTGCTGAAACGATGCCTGAGGGACGACGCCTTGCAATGACGAGCGCCGCTGATTTAGGCCGCTGCCTGGTCGATGAATTTAGCCATGGTGATATCCAGCTCGGTCACCCCGCCGGCATCATGCGTGGCCAGGGTTACCTCGACGCGGTTGTAGACGTTGAACCACTCGGGATGGTGATCGATCTTTTCGGCCAATAGCGCCACCTTAGTCATGAAGGCGAAGGCCTGGTTAAAATCGGCGAATTGAATATTTCGGGTGATCGCATCCCGGCCGTCGACGTCGCTCCATCGCTCCAGCGACGCCAGCGCCTTGGCTCGCGCCGCCGAGGTCAGCTTGGTTGTCATGAGTCGCTCTCCCGGCTGGTTGCGGTTCTAATATGCCTATGCCTTGGGTGCGCGCGGATCGATCGGCACCAGGTCGGCGAACCCGGTCGCCTCCTCGTAAAGATTGGCCGCCGACAGCAGGTCCGCTTCGCCGCGCGGCCCGCCGACGATCTGCAAGCCGACCGGCAATCCATCCTGGGTAAACCCGGCCGGCACGCTCATCGCCGGATGGCCCGTCAAAGTGATGGCGTAGGCGATGCTCAGCCATTCTACATAATTCGAGAACGTATAATCGCCGAGTTTCTCAACAAAGCGCTTCTCGACCGGATAGGGCGGCACGATGGTCGCCGGACACACCAGCAGGTCGTATTCCTCGAAGAAGGTCACGGCGCGCGCCAGATATCGGCCTCGGGCAATCTCGACCCGGGCAAAATCATCAACCGTGAGTTCTGCCGCCCGCTCGATGTTCCAAATCACCTCGGGCTTGAGCAGATCCCGATGGTTGTCCAGCAACAGCTTCTTGCCGACATAGAACGATATCGCTCGCCAGGTCTGAAAGATGTCTTGGATATCGGTGAAGTCCGGATGCGCCTCCTCGACGATACAGCCCATATCCTCGAACCGCTTGGCCGCGATCTCGCAGATTGCCGCCACCTCGGGATGGACCGGCGTGATCCCGAGATCGCGCGAGAACGCCACCTTGCGGGGCAGCTTACGGGCCGCCACCGCTTCGACATAACTCTCCCGCGCTCGCGGCAGGGAGATCGGGTCGGCCGGGTGATCGCCAACCATGGCGTCCAGCATCAGCGCCACATCAGGCACATTGCGCGCCATCGGTCCGGCGACGCTCAAGGGTTGGCCAGGAATGCCAAGCAGATCCGGTGGATAGGAGCCGGGGCCGCCGGCGCCGTGGGCGACCCGTCCCGGACTGGGCCGGAAACCGACGATGGAACAGAAACTCGCGGGATTGCGCAGCGAGCCGCCAAGGTCGGAGCCGCTGGCCATCCAGGCCTGTCCCGTCGCCAGCGCCACCGCCGAGCCACCGGAGGAACCAGCGCAGCTTTTCGAGGTGTCCCAAGGGTTCACCGTGGCGCCGAATACCTCATTGAAGGTATTGGCACCGGCGCCGAATTCCGGGGTGTTGGATTTGGCGTAGACTATGGCCTCGTTGGCCTCCAGGGTTTCGACCAGACAGTCCGAGCGCTCGGGCACGAAATCCTGGTAGATAGGCGAACCCCACGTGGTGCGCACGCCGGCCACCGGGTCCAGATCCTTGATGGCCACCGGCATACCGGCCAGCATGCCGCGCTCGCCAACCGGCTTGGCCATGGTCGCCTTTGCATTGTCCCGGGCCCGCTCGAAACACAGAGTCGGCAGGGCATTCACCGCGCCGTCAACCTCGGCGATGCGCGCTTCCAAGGTGTCAAGCAGATCAAGCGGGCTCACCGCCTCTGATTTCAGCAGAACCAGGATCTCGGTCGCGGTCTTCTTGAAAAGGCTGGCGTCGGCAGCCATGGCAGCATCTCCGGTCGCTGGTTAAGGGTTATCTGCTTTACCACCCGATCCGGACATGGCCAAGAGGCGGGGCTCGAACCGGGGCGCAATTCCAGGCGACTAGGCGCATCGGATGTGGCCCTATCCCGCCAGTTTCCCGACGATGAGATAGCAGTGAACATAATCCATCGCGTGGCCCTCGGGAGCCTCGCAGACAAGGGTCTCATAACTGTTGTAGAACCGATCGATGATCGATAGGCGTTCCTCGGCCGGCCGGGCCGGTGATAGACCGTTAGCGAAGGTCGCCTCGCTCCAGGACCGCAGGGTTGGAATATACTCGTGGGCGAAGCGCGCGGCGTCGCCATGGATCTTGAAATCCGCCGCATAGGGGCAGCCGACCACTCGAGTTTCCACATGCTCCACCCGAAGGCCGGCGCGATGCACCGGATTGTTCGGATCGTCGAACGGCGCGGTGAATTGCTCCACCGTGCGATAGCTCTGGGGAAAGTTGGTGTTGACGAATTCCTCTGGCGTGATCACCCCATCGTCCCGAAGCGCCGCCCAGAGCGTGCTGAAGGTGTCGAACATGCTGATCTCTCCGGTCGAACCCAGATAGCGACCTTCTCCGTCGATGCCGAAATTGAACAGCGCCAGACGCCCGCCCAGCGCCAGGTCACGGGCCCGATTCAGTAGCATCCGCTCCCAATCGATGCGTCCCTGCTCGACATAAGCGGCGCGTTCCCCGCCCTCGGCACCGACCATATGGACGTGATTGGAAATCACCCCAGGTTTTTCGCTGATGTAATGGGACGCAGTCGCCGAAAACCCGAGATTAAGGGAACCGGCGGGAAAGATCGGTTTGTGGAACGACGTCGCCGAGGCGAACACAGAGAGGTCGTCGATCTCGTCGATATAGGTCTCGATGTCGGTTTGGCCGTGGATATTCTGGAACACTTGGCTGAAATCGTTGCGCGGCAGATCGGTATAAACCATCTGGATAGGGCGCGACGGGACGCGGCGGCGGATCTCCTTCAGCACCGTCCCAACCATGGTAACCGAGGTCCCGCCATCGGCGCAGCCCATATCGGACATGGTAAAGGTGGACCCGTCATCGGCTGGAGCCATCCGGTCCACGGCCGCTAGAATCAACGGCGTGGCACCGTCGATCACATGCTTGGCGCCGGTGGTTACCTTGGCATAGTAGCCACCGCCTTTCATCGACATAAAACCGGCGGTGGCAGCAGATTTAGTCATGGTTTCTCCTGGTTTCGGCTATGCCTCGTCACTCGGCGGCTTGATTGGGAGTTTTTCCGGCCTGATGCGCCCACGGGCCGACATAACCCTTCGACCAGTCCGGAGGCACTTCACAAGGCCGGGGGTCGTGGCACGACATGCGCGCCGGTTGCCCGCGCACGATCGTGCCGGCCCGCGGGCTGCGGATGGCATTCGCCCTGTAAGGGAAAGAATCCGCCGAGGAAAACACCATCAGCAGAAACGGCCGCGAGCGATCCGACATATTCGGGGCCGAGCCGTGAATGGTACGACAGTTGAGCATCACCAGAGAACCGGCCGGCCCGATCATGTGATTGGCCTTGTCCATGTCGATCCGGTCTTCGGGAATCCGCAGGGCCCAGTTCCGATCAACGTCATACATGCTGTGCAGCGGGCCCCTGTGGCTGCCGCGAATGGTGATCAGCGGCCCCTGCTCAGCTTGGCAATCCTCAAGATAGAGGCCAACCGTCACCGGGCTATAATCCGTGTGCGGCCAAGCCTGAATGTCCTGATGCCAGTCGAACTTCATGCCGCCCTTGGACCATTTGAAGTTGAGCTTGGAGTGATGGTATTTCACATCCGGCCCAACCAGATCGGCGGCGCCCTCGACGGCTGGAGAGCTCGATGTAAAATCCCAGAAGTCGGGGTGATGGTCGATCGGGCTGGACAGCCGCTTTAGCCGCGGCGCGGCGGCGCAATGGCCAGCCTCCAGAATATAGACACCATCGGACTCGGTGATCGCTCGGCTGCGCTCGATGATCTCGTCCGAAGCAGCGCGAAGACGTTTCAACCAGACCTCAGGAACCGCCCCCTCGACCAGCACCGCGCCTTCCTCGAAATACTGCTCGCGCTGCGCAGCGCTCAGGATCGAGGTGGGGTGCTTCAGAATGTCTTGTTCCAGCATATTCGCTCCTCCTCACTATCGCTCAAGCGACGTTTAGTCACGCCGTTGCGAATTCCATCACAACACCGAACAATTCGCTTGGGCCGATTTGCAAAACCCCCGATACTTCCCGCACCGCGATACCGGCGTCATCCAGGATCGCCCGCTGCCGCGCCAAATCCTCGACCTGGATCTGGAAGCCAGCGAAATGCGCGGAATGGATCGGTCCCACCGTATCGGCGCCGAACCGCTCCCGATACGCCGTCGGCGTCAGCATGACGATCGAGCCCAAATTGGTAGCCACACAAAGCCCGTCACTCTGAGCATCACCACTGATCGTGACCGCCTCGGCGCCATGCGTTCCCCGGAAAAAGCCTGCATGCGCTGCAGGATCCGGCGCGACCATGATCGCCTCGGTGACATGGTGGGCACCATTGGCGTGAACCTGATAGGCCGGCTTCCAAAAATGCTCCGGCGCATGTTGTTGGCAGGTGAAGAAGGTTGTCTCCGGCATCGTCGAGTCGGTAACAAACGCCAGGGAAAAAGCAACCGTCACCTCGCTGCCGTCGGGCAGGGTGGCCTTGCGGGAAAAGTCGACATTCTCGAAGGCATCGAGGTTGGCGGCGAGAAAGTCCTGGCGGTCCGCGCGGGCGTCCTGGGTCTGGAATACCAACGAGGACATCCCCTCGCGGCGGCTCAGAAAATCCGCGTTGCCGCGGGCGAAGCTGAACACCCCGGGGCCATGCGGTGGGATGATCTCGGCATCGGCAATCCCGACGACCTCAAGGAAATTACCCTGCATCTGAACCAGGAAATTCTCGGTGCCAAAAGGATGCAAGGCCCGCGGCGTGGTGGTGAAGCCGAGACGCTCATAGACGCCCCGGGCCGCTTCTAAAGCATTCACCACCATCACCAGATGGTCTATCCCGCGCACCATCGCCCGTCTCCTGTCCTTATCTGCCAACTTCCGCGACGGCCTAACGGTTGGCGGCGCCGCCATCGACATTGATGGTGATGCCGGTCAGCCAGGAGGCCCGGTCGGAACACAGGAAGGTGGTGACATCCGCGACCTCTTCGACCGTCGCCGGACGATTCAACGGCATCCCGGCGAAATAGTCCTGCCAACGGCTTTCGTCGCCTTTCTCGGCCTTGGCGCGGGTCTTCAGAATCGTGGCGATACGCTCGGTCTGCACCGCCCCCGGACAGATCCCCAGAACTCGCATCCCATCTTCCAGCGCATGGGCGCCCATGGCGTTGGTAAAGCCGATGATCGAAGCATTGCCCGCCGAACCAGCAACGTAATTGCGGTCAACCCGAACGCCCGCTAGCCCAATGATGTTAAGGATCACTCCACCGCCGTTGTTTTGCATCAACGGATAGAATCGCCGGGTCATGTTGATGTAACCGAACACCTTGAGATCCCAAGCCTCGCGCCAAGTCTTCTCGTCGACCGCCTGGATGTCGCCGGCCGGGATGGCACCAGCGTTATTCACCAGAACATCGATATCGGCGCAACGCTCCGCCAGCGTGTCAACATTGGTCGAGTCCGACAGGTCCAGCGCATGGATGGTGACGTCGACGTCATGCTTGGCGGTAATCGCATCGCGCGCCGCCGCGAGGTCCGCTTCGGTGCGTGACGCCAGATGCAGATTGCAGCCCTCGGCCGCGAATTCATGCGCGCACGCGAGACCGATACCCTTGGAGGCACCTGTGATCAGAACCGTCTTACCGGTGAGATGCAAATCCATGGTGGCTATTCCCTTAAGTGAATCGGCTGTTGCTGACGGCAATCTTGGAGCGTGAGGCGGTGCCTTGGCAAGCGGTGCCGGGGTATCAGCACATATCGGAGAAATTCGATTAATTCACCGAACACCCCTGCTGGGCCTTTCCATTGCGGGCCCGCCGTCGCACACTTCGCAACGAATGCAAGAGCTGGGGGTAGTGATGAGCGGAAAGACTTGGGATCCGATCGAGTTCGAACTACTGCGGAACGCCGTGGTGTCAATCGCCGACGAGATGGCGCTGACGATCATGCGCACGACGTATTCCGGTGTGTTGCGCGACAACATGGACTTCTCCACCGCGTTTTGTGACGCCGAGGGCAAGTTGGTCGCCCAGGGACTCACCCTACCAGGCCATCTGGGATCGATCCCAACAGCTTTGGGCGCGGTGGTCGAGCGCTTCGGCGCGGTGATGAAGCAGGATGACATGTTCTGCCTCAACGATCCGTTTGCCGGCGGCATGCATCTGCCCGACATCTTCATCTTTAAGCCGATCTTCCATGACGGCCAGCGCATCGCCTTTGCCGCCACGATCTGCCACCACACCGATGTCGGCGGCAGAGTCGCCGGCTCGAATGCCTCAGATTCAACCGAGATCTACCAGGAAGGTCTCCGCATCCCGCCCATGTACATGTTCGAGCAGGGCAAGCGGAACGAGACGCTGTTCAGTCTGATCGAGGCCAATGTCCGGGTCCCGGTGAAAGTGTTTGGCGACATCCGCGCCCAACTCGCCGCCTGCAACATCGCCGAGCGACAATTCCTGGAGTTGGTGACCGAGCATGGCGTCGACACGATGACCAATTTCCTAGTCGATTTCGTCGACTATACTGAGCGGGTGACCAAGGCGGCGCTGCTTGAGTTGCCAGACGGCGAATGGAGTTTCGAGGATTGGATCGACGATGATGGTGTCGATGTCGGCAAACCGATCCGGCTATTCGTAACCCTCAAGAAGCAGGGGGACCGGATGTTCGCCGACTGGGCCGGCACCTCGGACCAGGTCAGGGGCGCGATCAACAACACCTTGTCCTTCACCAAGGCGGCGACCTATTGCGGCGTCAAGTCGGTGCTACCTAATGACGTGCCGGCAAACGAGGGGTTCTTCCGCTGTGTCGAGGTGACGGCGCCGCCCGGCACCATCGCCAATGGGGTGCTGCCGGCAGCCTGCGCGGCGCGCGGGCTAACCGGGTTCCGCATGGTTGACTGCGTGCTCGGCGCGCTGGCGATGATGTTGCCGGACAAGGTGATGGCGGCCTCGGACGGTGGCAATACCGGGGTGTCCATCGGCGGCTATGATGATAAGCGCAATCCGTTCATTTATGTCGACTTCGCCTGCGGCACCTGGGGCGCCCGGCCCTGGGCCGATGGATTGTCAGGCAATTCGAATCTGTTCGCCAACATGGCGTCGCAATCGATCGAGGTTTGCGAGGCGGAGAACCCAATCGAGATTCTGGCCTACGAGTTTCTGCAAGACCGGGCCGGGGCCGGCAAGTTTCGCGGTGGCGCCCCGTACCGGCGGGACTACCGGTTGTTGGAGACTGAAGCGGTCCTGCAGGTTCGCTCGGACCGGCATGTCTTCAGGCCCTACGGCCTCTATGGCGGTAATCCCGGCGCGCCCTCAAGTAATGCAATGAACCCCGCCACCGACAACCGGCCCCTCGACTCCAAGCTGACGATGACGATGTTTGCCGGCGAGGTGTTCAGCCACGAGTTGGCCGGCGGCGGCGGTTGGGGCGACCCGTTGGAGCGCGAGCCCGGCATGGTGTTGCGCGATGTGCGAAACGAGTTGGTCAGCCCGGAACGGGCGCTCCACGACTACGGCGTCATCGTCGACACTGAGGCCTGGAGCGTCGATCTGGCGGCAACCGAGACACTGAGATCGAAAATTCGTGCAACGCGCATTGGCGCCTCGCAAGCCGTGCTCTGGGAAGACTGGCCCCGAGCCGAGCAGGCGGCCGAGTAGCTGGTACAAATTAGGAGCACCGATATGAGCACCTTTCGCGTCGGCGTCGATATCGGCGGCACGTTCACCGATATCGTTTTTCTGAACGCCGAGGGCCGGCTGTTCACCAAGAAAGTCCCGTCCAGCGTCGACAACTATGCCCGCGCCATTGTCGAAGGCGTGGCCGAGGTTTTCGCCGATGCCGGGATCGGTCCCGACAGCATCCACGAAATTCGCCATGGCACCACAGTCGCCTCCAACGCGATCCTGGAACATAAGGGAGCGCGAGTTGGGCTGATCACCTCGTCCGGGTTTCGCGATGTGTTGGAGATCCGAACCCTGCGCATGCCACGGCTCTATGACCTGGCCTGGGAAAAACCCCCGGCCCTGGTCGAGCGCTATCTGCGCCGGGTGGTCGACGAGCGTATCAACGGTAACGGTGGGGTCGAGCGGGCGCCGACCCGGGCCGATATCGAGCAGGCGGTAGACAAGCTGCTGGAGGAGCGGGTCGAGGCGATCGCAGTCTGTCTGATCAACGCCTATGCCAATCCAGCCCACGAGCGGCTCATCGAGGCGGTAATCCGAGAAAAGGCGCCGGACCTGCCGCTTTGCATCAGCGCAGACGTGTTGCCGGAAATGAAAGAGTATGAGCGCACCTCGACGACGGTGATCAACGCTTATGTCCTGCCGGTCGTTGGCGCCTATCTGGCGGCTTTGCGCAAGGGACTGGACGAAGACGGGATCACCGCGCCGATCTATTTGATGCAATCGAATGGCGGGTTAACCACCTCGGAGACGGCAGCGCGATTGCCCATGCATATCATCGAGTCCGGCCCCGCCGGCGGGGTCATCGGCAGTCAGGCGATCGCACGCGCCTCGGGGTTGGAGAACGTTATCACCTTCGACATGGGCGGTACGACGGCGAAAACCTCGATGATTGCCCGGGGCGAGGTCACCCGCGCGCTCGACATGCAGGTCGGGGGCAACATCTTGCACGGCTCGCGCCTGCTGACCGGTTCCGGTTATGCGTTGAAGGTGCCAGCGATCGATCTGGCCGAGGTAGGCGCCGGGGGTGGCTCGATCCTGTCGATCGATGCCGGCGGCTCACTGCGCGCCGGGCCACATAGCGCCGGCGCGTCGCCGGGACCAGTCTGTTACGACATGGGCGGCGAGGATCCGACGATTACCGATGCCAATATCCTGCTTGGCTACATCAACCCGCGCCATCTGGTCGGTGGCGCCTTGAAGTTAAATTTGGACAAGGCGGCCCGGATCTTTGAAGAAAAGATCGCCGACCCGCTTGGCTTGCCTGTCGATGTCGCCGCCTACGGGGCACATCTGATCTCGGCCTCGAACATGATCCGGGCGATCAAGGCGGTTTCAACGGAGCGGGGCCGCGACCCACGCAGTTACGCGCTGTTCGCCTTTGGCGGCAACGGCCCGCTATTCGCCGCCGGGATGGCCGCCTCGATTGGCATCAAACGTGTGGTCGTGCCACCGTCGCCCGGCCTGTTCTCGTCCTTTGGCCTGCTTTATGCTGATGTTGAGCACCACTATTCTCGCACCTTCCGCCGGCTGCTATCACAAGCCAATCCGGCGGAGATGACCGAGGCCTGGGACAAACTCGCGAGTGAAGCGCTGAGCCAACTCGAAAATGAAGGCTTCACCGGGGCCGACGCGGTAATCGAACGCTCGGCCAGCCTGCATTACAAGGGGCAGATTTATGAGCTGGCGGTGCCGGCGCCGGACGGCGCCCTAGATGCAGAAAAACTGGTCGAGTTGGCCGAGCGATTCGGCCAGGAACACGAAACGGTCTATGGCCATCGCGCCGGGCCGGAGGAGCCGGTGGAACTAGTGAACATCGCGGTCATCGGGCGCGGTGTTTCGCAAACCAGCCGGGTTCCCGACGAGCTATTCGCCGACGCGGCGGCGCGGCCCACCGACACCTCCCGACAAGCCTATTTCGGCCACGAGCATGGCTGGCTAGAAACCCCGGTAATCGCCCGCGCCGACCTCGCCGACCGGGTCGTAGGCCCCGCAATCGTCGAGGAGTATGACGCAACTTGCCTGATCCCTCCAGGCAGCACCGCATCGCTCGACCGTTTCGGCAATATCGTGATCGATCTGTGATCTCGTCGAGGCGCCAGTGACCCGATCCCCAAGTCAATCCCCTCTAGGCAGCTTGCCTGCTAAACCGCGACCCGCAGCCTTCCTCGATCGTGACGGGGTACTAAACGAGGATCTCGGCTTTGCACATCGACCCGATCAGATCCGCTGGATCCCCGGCGCCATCGAGGCGGTAAAACGGCTGAACCAACGCGGCTTCCTGGTCTTCATCGTGACCAACCAAGCGGGTATAGCCCGTGGTCTGTATACCGAAGACCATGTCCGCGCACTGCATACCTGGATGAACAGAGAATTGGAGCGACATGGCGCCCGGATCGATGATTTTCGATTCAGCCCGCATCATCCCGACTTCGGCGACGGTCGATATCGCCATCTCGCCGATTGGCGCAAACCGGAGCCCGGAATGCTGATCGACCTGATACGGACCTGGTCGGTCCTGACGGAGCCGTCCTTTATGATCGGCGATCGCGATACCGACGTGCAGGCAGCGCAGGCAGCCGGCATCAGGGGGTTTCTTTTTTCCGGCAGTAATCTGCTGGAGAGGATCGACGAAATCCTTGCCGCGATCAGCTCCGGATAACCAGTCTAAGGGTCAAAATTTAACACTTGGCGCCCACGGCAATGCAGGAAGGTGCGCTCATTGATTATCATTTCGTACCTTCCGCCGAACTTTCATCCGTCCTGGGCGACGCAAAGCTTGGAAATGTTGATGTTGAGCCGGAGTCCAGGTATCTACGGCCCAGCAACTCATAATCACTCATTTCCTACAGGAGCGGATCGATGGCCAGCGCCACTGCAAGACATATATTGGTCGATACTGAGGAGCTTTGCGAACAACTCAAAAGTAAAATCGCCGGCGGTGAAGATTTCGCCAAATTGGCACAAGAGCACTCGTCCTGTCCTTCCAGCGCCAGCGGCGGCGATCTCGGATCATTCGGCCCAGGCCAAATGGTCCCGGAGTTCGACTCGGTCGTGTTCAGCGCCAAGGTCAACGAAGTACAAGGCCCCGTTAAAACCCAATTTGGCTTTCACCTACTTGAAGTCACCAGCCGTACCGACTGATATAGTATGCACCGTCGATCATGGTAAACGTGCCCGATGCCCCGGTTCGGGTTCGCCCGCGATCGCCGGTGTTTCGACGACGGTCCAATGCCTGGTATGTGTAGGACACGCCCCATCGAACAACACGGATCGTCAGAACCTAACACTCGCTGCCACGACAAGAGCAGAAGATGCCCTGGTATGGGGAACGGCTAAGCGCCAGAGCCCGGCACACCTTCAAAGCGGCAATCGCTTTTGCGCAACCCTAAACACGAGATTTGCGATCCCGGTACAAAGAAAGAGCGCGACAGCAAAAAGTATTGGCCAAATTTCGTCAGTCGTCAGATCGTAAAGCCAGCCCGCGATGGCCGGCGCGGGCGCTTGGACAAGAAAATATACGGTAAAGAAAAGCCCCATACCGATTGCGCGGTTTTCCGGTTTCGTAACCTGTGCTGTTAACGCCATGATCAGCCCCGCTGGCGCCATGCCCATCAAACCAAACAACAGACTTGAGGGAATCGCCAAAGGGATAATAAACAAGATCAACAGGGCAACGATGGCCGCAGCCATACAAAAATAGAGGATCAAATCCGGTTTGCCGCTTCGGTCTGCTATCAAACCACAGAGTACGCCGGAGACTATCATCAGCCAACTGGCAAGGCTGATCACGCCTAATGCGGAAACCATATCGTATCCACCAGCAACCAAGACGCTTGGGGCAAAGCTGAGATAGACGACGTAGCCGGCATTGAATAGAGACCAAACCAGCGAGGCGATCACCGTCAGAAAAATCTCATTCCGATTCAAGGTAAATCGAAAGCCCTCCGTTTGCTTGGTAGCACCAGGGACGTCTCGGCAGAAAATCATCACCAATAAAGCGCCTATTACGCAGTACGTTGATGCGACGATAAACGCCATTCGCCAGTCGAAATTGGCCGCCAACCAACCATGACTGATCTGTCCCATTGCAATACCGCAGGGCCAAGACATCACCAACCCGCCCATGGCCGTTGCCAGTTCCTTGCCGGCAAATAAATCCGCAACGATTTTTACAAAGAAGATAGTGGAAAAGACAAATCCAGCGCCACAAATTAGCCGAGCGGCCGCCAATAGTTCAAAACTTTCTGCGATTGACGCAACGCCGCCGCCCGCCCCAAGGGTTAACAGTCCCAGGCCAACAATAAATCGATCTGACACAAAATGCCCCGCGAACCCAGCTGGAATGGCCAGAAACATTCCAGGCAACATGAACAGGCCGATTAAACTTCCAATCTCGGCGTAGTTTAGTTCAAGCGCCTCAACCAACTCGCTAGAGACTGAACCCAATGTCTGAAATTGAAACCCCAAGCCGACGCGGGACACAAACAACAACGCGAGAACCATCCAGCGCTTATCCATATCGCCACCTCCTATCCCTGGGAGAATTCAGTCGGCGATTGGTCCGCCAGGACCACGTCGCTGATCGTGACGATTCTTCCGATATCAATACTCATGCACATAAGCCTTTGGTTATATAGCCTGCCACAAAATTTCTACTGTTCTCAACCGAACAGGACGGCGCAGCTCGATCTACAAACTGGCATTGGCCATATAAAAACCAGTCACCAAGTGCTGAATATTGAAGACATTCTCGCCGAGGGGCTTTTTCGCCTAGGTGACCCCTTAAGAAAAGCCACTCCCGCCTTAGAGAGTGCGCAATCTTTTGCTGCGAATGCCATGCTTACTAGAAAACATTTAATCGGCGCCTTCAAATTTTATCGCCAACAGGCACGCCCGTTCGATGACCAACTCCTCCAGTTGGAGCGGATGCTTGCTGACCAGAGAGTCATCGCTATCAAAAATGCAAGCATCGTGAGTCAGTTGCGTTCGAAAGATTAATCCCCCACAAAATTTTAGACACTTCTAATTACGTGCTCTTTTCTCCCAAAAACCCACTCTATCAGCCTTTCCTTAAAAGCCTATTGGTGCTACCGCCAAGGGATTCGAGTATATCAGGAAATTGAAATCGTCATGCCCCTGCACAAACGCTACCTTGATCTGCTTGCCGCCCTCGGCGGTCGGCGCATCGCGGTTATCGGCGATGTCATGCTGGATCGCTCGGTGTTCGGCTCGGTTGAGCGGCTGTCCGCCGAGGCACCGATCCCCATCGTTGACGTCACCGAGGAGACCTTCCAGTTGGGCGGCGCAGCGAATGTCGTCAACAATCTGAACGCGCTCGGCGAGGACCCGGTGCTGTTCAGTGTCGTGGGCGATGATCCGGATGGCTATCGTTTGCTCAACCTGGTCGGCAAAAGCACCCGAGGTGAGCAATTTGTCTTTCCTGATTCCTCGCGTCCAACCACGGTGAAAATGCGCATGTTCGCGCAAAGCCGGCAGATCGCCCGAGCTGATTTCGAATCGCGCGACCCGGTCAGCCAGGCCATTTGGTCGAAGATGACGACTATTCTCGACGACATCGCGCCGACCCTTTCGGCCCTGATCATTGAAGATTACAACAAAGGGCTGCTGCCTGAACCATTCATTGCCGAAATCCTTGCGATCACCAAGCGCCACAATCTGATGGTCCTAGTCGATCCAAAGTTCGACAATTTCTTCGCCTATCACGGGGTCACGGTCTTCAAGCCCAATGTCCGCGAGGCCTCGGAGGCGTTAGCCATGCGGGTCACCGATAGCACTGAGGTCGAGGCCGCCGTGCGCGCCCTTCGCGAGCGCATGGGCTGCGACAACGTCATGGTGACTTTGGGCAAGGATGGCGTGGCCCTGGTCGATGCTGCCGGTACGTTCTCCACACTGCCGGCCTTTGTGCGGGTGGTGAATGACCCGGCCGGCGCCGGCGACACGGTTATCAGCGTCATGGCCTCGGCGATGGCCGCTGGAGCGACACCACTGGAGGCAATGGGCATCGCCAATTACGGCGGCGGCCTGATCTGCGAGAAAGTCGGCATCCAACCCGTGACCCCGGACGAACTGCGTGCCGCGGTTATCCGGCACGCCGAGACGGCGTGATGGCGGCTGAGCGCCCCAGCGTCGGTTTTGCCGGCGTCGGACAGCTGGGATCGGCGATGATCACCCGACTGCTGGCAGAAGGCTTTGCGGTCACCGCGTGGAATAGAACACCGACCGCCCTGTCGCCACTTGCCGCACGCGGCGCGCGGATAGCTGACACGCCGGCCGAACTGGCAAAACAATGCGATATTCTGTTGACCTGTGTGACCGACACCGAAGCGGTTCACCAGATCATCTTTGGCCCCGGCGGGTTCGCCAGCGCCGGCTAGCCGGGTCAGCTGTTCATCGATACCTCGACCATCGACGCGACAAAAACCCGGCAGATGGCGCAGCGATTAACCGACGAGACCGGCATGCGATGGATCGATGCGCCGGTCTCTGGTGGGGCGGCGGCGGCGCTGCCCGGCTCAATGACGGTGATGGCGGGTGGCGCGGTCGAAGATTTCGAGGCGGCTCGCCCGCTATGGGACGCCCTGTCGGGCCAATGCACCTTGATGGGGCCGACAGGAGCCGGTCAAAGCACCAAAATGATCAATCAGGTTCTCGTGCTCGGTGGTTTTGCACCGGTGGCAGAAGCAGCGGCATTGGCGATCAACGCCGGTATCGACGCGGCGCGGATCCCCGGCGCGCTTTCCGGTGGCCGGGCCGATTCCCGACTGCTCCAGGAGAGCTTTGCCAGGATGATCAATCCCGGTGGTGAAGCACTCGGCAAGAACAGTGTCAATGTTAAGGACCTGGCCCTGGCCGGCGCAACTGGCCCGTCGATGCCGCTTTTAACGGTGGTACGCGCGCTGAACCACAAGCTCATCCGCATGGGACTAGCCGACGAGTGCTCGACCACCGTTATCCGCGCCCTCACCAAGAAGTGGCGATGCGATCCGACTCTCAATAAAGTCGATAGAGGGCGATCAACAGATCTCGATCACCAGTTCGTCAGCCTGGGCGACTTCGGCGTAGAGCCGCTCCACCAAGGCGGCCCGGACCGTCAGGACCGCGAGCTGATTGAGATAGCCTTTGTCGGTGATTTCACCCTGATCGATCATCGCCGGGCTGGCCATCAGCACGGCGCGGCAGATGCGGGTGCTGCTGGCCGGGTTGGCGGTGTTATGACGGTGCAGGCCGGCGACCAGGGCCGCGCGGACACGGGTGTCGGCCAGCACCTTTTCCACCGGCGCATCGATCGCCAGACCCAGGCATAAACGACGACATGCCGCGAGATCGGGAAACACCAGAAGGCCGACAAAACCCCGGTCATGGCCAGTGACCACGCAATCCTGAATGACCGGGTCGGCGGCGGCGATCGTTTCCAAGCGCAGATTACCCACATGCACCCAGGTCCCGGTGGTCAGCTTGAAATCCTCAGCCAGACGGCCATCGAATATCAATCCCTTGGCCGGGTCGTCCGGATCTTCAAGACGCACCGCGTCGCCGGCAATGTAAAATCCCTCAGCATCGAAGGCTGTCTTGGTCAGAGCCGCGCTCTTCCAGTAACCCGGCGTGATATTCGGGCCGCGCGCCCGGATTTCGAAACTGTCCCCATGCGGAATCAGCTTAAGCTCAGTACCTGGCAGGGGCAGGCCTATCACCCCGGCCTGCTCGATCGTGTAATACACCCGGGTCGCCGCCGGCGCGGTTTCCGTCGTCCCCCAGGAAGAGAACATCCGCACCCGTTCGCCGCGCGCAGCCACCGCCAGATCTTCAAGCCGCCCCCACAGATGCGGCGGTAGGGACGCACCGGCATAGAAGATCACGTCCAACTCGCTGAAATAGTGGTCGCGAAAATCGGTATCCGCCTCCAAATAGGGGATCAGCATCTCAAAACCGCGAGGCACGTTATAGGCCAGAGTCGGCGCGATCTCCCTGAGGTTTCGCACCGAAGGCTCGAACCGGCCCGGCGCCGGCTTACCGGAATCGATATACAGGCAGCCGCCATTGCGCAGGATCTTGTTAAAGTCATGGTTGCCGCCAAAGGTATGGCTCCAGGGCAGCCAGTCGACGATGACCGGTCGGCGGTGGTCGAGAAACGGCCAGACCGCCGCAATCTGCTCTTGGTTGATGGTCATCATCAATTGGCTGTTGATTACTCCTTTTGGCGTCCCGGTCGAACCGGAGGTGAACAGGATCTTGCCGATGGTTTCAGGGCCGACAGCCGCGAAGGCTCGGTCCACATTACCGGTCGGGCTGATCGCCAGCATGTCATCAAGGCGGGTTGCGCCGGGTGGTGCATCGCCGGCCACAACGATCTCCGCCGCTCCGAAATCCACTTCCTGCAATGCCCGCTCGAAGGGGCCGCCCTGCTCGGCGAAAACTAGCCCTGGCGTGGTCAACCCAAGAATATAGCGAAGTTTGGCGAAATCCTGGGATAGCAGGGAGTAGGCCGGAGAGACCGGGACCACCGGCACTCCGACATGCAGCCCGGCCAGGGTGAGCAATGCCTGGGCGATACTATTGTCGGACAGGAACATCACCGGGCGCGCCGAGCCGAGCTTGCGGTCCAGTAAGCCTTGACCCAGCGCCCGCGCAGACGCCAAGGCCTGGCCATAGGATAACCGGCGCCAATCGCCAGTAACGTCCGCCCGGCGTTCGGCCAGAAAGGTCGCCTCCGGCGTTCGCCGCGCCCAATCCTCCAGCCAAACGCCGGTTGAACGCGGCGGGGCGGGGATGGCAACCTGAGAGGACAGCACAATGGCCCCATCGTCGCGCCACTCCACATTGGCGCCAGCGAGCGCCAGCGCCAGCTGATTGAACGGCGGTTTGCTCACGGTCAGACGACTTTATAGGTCACTGGTTTATCAATCATTGGGCGCGCCGCCAGAATCGCTTCGGTGTCGCACCCTCAAACCAACGGGTCAGGCTCTTGACCACAAAGTTGTCATCGGCAAGATCGGGCAACGCGGCAATGGCGGTCCAGTCCGGCAGGTCGCACTGGATGGTTTCGACGCCATGGCACTCCAGGTCGTCCTTGATTACCGGATCACTGAACCGAGCCACACCGATGATCCGGCGCTCCGGCGCCACCTGGTTCACCAGGCGCGCCATGGTCGGCCCCATCCTGCCGGCGACACCCAAAATCATGACGTCACCCGGAGCCGCCGCATGCTTATCGGCGAGCCAGACCGGTGGCTGGGCCATCACCTGCTCGAGATGGCCAACGTCCTGGGACCATGTTGGCAAGGCAATCGGGTCAAGTGTTCGCATGCAAAACCGCCTTCAATCGAATGTCCGAATCATCGTAATAGTGAACACCGCAGGCCTGCCACGGATCAACCACCGTGAGACATTCGGATATCCAGTTTTCATTTTAGCGTGGTTTTTCGGTAGGTTTCGAGAAATGGGAGATCAGTTGCAATGCATAAACTGATCGCCATGGAGTTCTTCGGCTTATTCATAGCGCTGGCCACGCCGTCCACCCTGGTCACGATCGCCAACGCCGCCGATATGAGAACCACCGGCGGGAAATACTATTCGCGTGGCCAAGGACGGAGCTCCAGCGGCAGGTTCATGGGCTCGGGTCGACCGCCGCGTAAGGTCATCGTGAAAAGCCAACATCGCGGTTTGATAGTTCAGGAACCCGGCCTGTTGAGCCAGGCCGCAAAGCTCGACCAGGAAGCCGCGCGGGCCTGCCGACAAGACCGTTTGCGCCGCCTCGGCGGCGAGGTCGCCAAATTCGCGACTGACTGGTTCCCTGCCGCCTACGCCAGGAATATGTCGCTCATCGAAGACCTTACGCTTGGCCCGGAGATCAATATTTTCATCAATGAAAGCTCAACGACCTACCGGGTCTACACACATAGCGGCGGTGGTGATGCGGCGACCTGCCCCAATGTGATAACACACCGGCGAACCGGCTGATGGGGCGACCGATGAGCTTGCATATTACTTTCGTCGGCATCGGTGATGCCTCTGGCTCCGGTGATCAGTTTCAGACACACCTTCTTATTGATGCCTCCGGAATTCGGTTCGCGGTAGATTTTGACGCCACCAGCTTGTTCGCTCATAACAAACTGAGAATTGAGCATGACACGATCGATGCGATCATCCTCCCCCACCTGCGCAGTGATCACTGCGGCGGCATTCCGTTCCTGCTGACCGACGCGCTGCTCGGGGCCAAGCGGGTCATCCTTACCCATATGAGCCGCGAGATGCTTCCCCATGCCAATTCAGTTCCCGAGGAATGCGCCCATGACAGGATGGTGGTTAAAATTTAAAGCCGAATCGATGATTGAACTTTGTCGCTCAGTGATTCCGCTGAACCGACTGCATTTCAAAAGGCTGATTTCATGACCGTTCGTATCGCGATAAATGGATTTGGGCGGATGGGTCGGCTGGGATTGCGGGCCGCCTGGGGGCATGATCCCCGCGATCCCAGCTCGCTCGACAACCCGACCGGGCTCTGGGGCGCCGGCCTGCATGACATCGTGCATATCAACGAGGCGAACGGAGATGCCGAAATCTCGGCGCATCTCCTTGGCTTCGACAGCGTGCACGGCCGGTGGCCGGTGTCGGCATCCGCCGGGGACGGTACGATCCGGGCCGGCGCGCGAACCCTCTCCCACAGCAGAAACAGCAACCTCACTGACACCGACTGGGCTGGACTGGGGATCGATCTGGTGGTCGAGGCGAGCGGCAGATTCAAGACTGCCCGGGACCTGCAACCCTATTTCGACGCCGGGGTGAAAAAGGTCGTCGTCGCCTGTCCGGTGAAGGATGGCAACGCGCTGAACATCGTCATGGGGGTGAATGACCATCTTTATGATCCAGCGGTGCATCATTTAGTGACCGCCGCTTCCTGCACCACCAACTGCCTGGCCCCGGTGATCAAGGTGCTGCACGAGGGGCTTGGCATACGCCATGGCGCGATCACCACGATCCATGACGTGACCAACACCCAGGTCCTCCTCGACAAGCCGCACAAGGACCCGCGCCGGGCCCGCTCCGCATTGCTGAATCTGATCCCCACCTCGACCGGTTCGGCGACGGCAATCGGGCTGATCTTCCCGACCCTGCAAGGCAAGCTGAATGGCATCGCGGTCCGGGTACCGTTGCTCAATGCCTCGCTGACAGATTGTGTCCTGGAGGTCGAACGGGCTACCTCGATCGAAGAGGTGAACGACCTGCTCAAAACAGCCGCCGAGGGCGAGCTCGCGTCCATCCTTGGCTATGAGGAACGCCCCCTGGTTTCCACGGATTTTCGCGGCGACACCCATTCCGGCATCATCGACGCGCTATCCACCATGGTGGTCGATGGCACCCAGGTGAAGGTCCTGGCGTGGTATGATAATGAGCAGGGTTACGTGCATCGAATGATCGAGCTGGTAGCCAAGGTCGCCGGTCGCATGTGACTGAAGGGCTGATGATCCGTGAGGATGGGAAAGTGAAGGCGGGCATGACCAGCATCCGCGACTATACGGTCGTCACGGTGGCCTATTGGGGCTTTACGCTAAGCGATGGCGCGTTGCGCATGCTCGTACTGCTGCATTTCCACACCCTCGGCTATTCACCGTTCCAGCTCGCCGTCCTGTTCCTGCTCTACGAAGTCATGGGCATGGTCACCAACCTGGTCGGCGGTTGGCTGGGGTCGCGATACGGGGTCAAGGTGACGCTACATGCCGGCCTCGGCCTGCAGGTTACGGCTTTGTTGGCTCTGTCTGCCCTCGATCCAGCCTGGCCATTGGCGCTGTCGGTTGGTTATGTCCTGGTGATCCAGGGACTCTCCGGCGTCGCCAAGGACCTCTCGAAGATGAGCGCCAAAAGCGCCATCAAGCTGGTGGTGCCGGAGCGGGCGCATTCCACCCTGTTCAAATGGGTGACGTTGCTGACCGGGTCGAAGAACGCGCTCAAGGGGGTCGGGTTCTTTCTTGGCGGCCTGCTGCTGAGCACGCTTGGGTTTGTTCACGCTCTCTGGCTGATGGCTGGATGCCTGGCCGCAGTACTGGCCGCCTCGGCGATATTCCTGCCGGGCGGCATGGGTAAAACCAGATCGATAACCTTGGGGTCGAAAGACAAGGCTGCAAAAACCATCCTGTCGGAGATCCTCTCCAAGTCCCGCGCGATCAACCTTCTATCGGCGGCCCGATTGTTTCTGTTCGGCGCCCGCGATGTCTGGTTCGTCGTCGGATTGCCGGTTTTCCTCGCCGAGGTATTGGGCTGGAGCTTCACCTCCGTCGGCGCATTCCTGGCGCTCTGGGTGATCGGTTACGGCGTCGTGCAGGCGGCGGCGCCGATGATCCTGAAGAGCTCACGGGACGGGCGTTCCAGCGAGATACGGGCAGCGCGAATTTGGATTTTCATTTTAACCGGGGGTGACGGTGACGGTCGCTGGCGCGATCCACGCTGGGTACCAGCCGGCCTGGACCCTGACCATCGGGCTTAGTATTTTCGGCTTTTGCTTCGCCGTCAATTCCGCCCTGCATTCCTACCTGATCCTGGCGTTTTCGGAGACGGACGCGGTGGCGATGTCGGTAGGCTTTTACTACAGCGCCAACGCCACCGGCCGGTTGTTGGGAACCCTACTGTCGGGGATTGCCTATCAATGGGCTGGATTGACCGGGGTGTTTGGCTGTCGCGGCGACGATGCTGCTCATGGCCGGCGTTTTCACCCTCGCCCTTGGCGCCGCGCCGCAACCGGTACCCCGTAAAGCCGTGGTGGAATAACCCGAAGCCGTCAGATCACCCCCTTGGACCGCAGCGCCGCCAGTCGTGCCGTGTCGTAACCTATATCGCTCAGCACATCATCGGTATCGGCGCCGAGCGCCGGGGCCGGCTTGTTCAACGGCTCCGCCCCCGAGGACCGGACCGGATGCGCCGCCATGCGAAAGCTCTCGCCCGGATTGGCGGGATTGGGAAATTTCTGGATGCCGCCACGCTCGGCAACAAAGGGGTTGTTCATCGCCTGGCCAATATCGTGGATCGGCGAAGATGGTACCGAGCCGGCAAAAACCTCCAGCCATGCCTCAGTGGTTCTAGCCGATAGCGCGTCGTCTAGCATTTCTTGGATCAAGTCGCGATGTTCAAGCCGGTTCTTGAACAACAGAAATTTAGGGTCCTCGATCCAGTCCATGCGGCCCAGTTTCTTGCAGAGAACCGGCCAGAATTTCTCCTTGTTGCACATGATAAAGATCCAGCCATCGGCGGTTTTATAGAGCTGACAAGGGGTAAGCGAGGGATGCGCCGAACGCGGCAGCCGCTCGGTCACCACATCCTCGTTCAGGTACCAGGTCGAGAGATAGCTGGTGTTGTGCAAAGCCAAATCGAAGAGCGAGACGTCCATGTCCCGGCCGGTGCCGCTGGCCCGGGCCGCCACCACGGCCGAGACCAAACCGAAAGCCATTGCCAACCCGGTCATCATGTCTACAACGGAAAGCCCGAAACGGGCCGGCGGCGTCCCCGGCTCGCCAGTCAGCGAGAGCCAGCCGGCCTCGGCCTGCATCAGATAGTCGAAGCCCGGCCAGGTGCGGCGTGACCCAGTACGGCCATAGGCGGTCAAATGGGCGCAGACGATCTTCGGATTGACCGCCTTCAACGACGCATAGTCGATGCCGAGCTTATCCGGCACGTCGCCGCGCAGATTGTTCGAAACCGCGTCGGCGCCGCGCACCAAATCATGAAACACAGCTTGACCCTCCGGTGTCTGCAAATCCAGGGTTATGCTGCGCTTATTAGCGTTGAAGCTATGGAAAAACTCACTGTCATCCGGACCCAGAAAGTACGGCCCGACCGCACGGGACATGTCGCCGCCATCGCGCGGGTTCTCTATCTTGATCACCTCGGCGCCCTGATTGGCGAGATACATGGTGCCGAAAGGGCCGGCGCCATATTGCTCGACAGCCAGAACCCGCACACCGGCTAACGGTTGCATCCACTACTCCATAAAAATCTCGACGACCGGCATTCCCAGCGGCGGCTGGGAAGATTCCCCGGCAAATGAGGAACGCATTCTATCGCATTTTCTAGATTAAATTTCACCGACCTATATAAAACTCTTAATGATCAATAGGTGAATGAGGTTTAGTTTCGGAGTCTGACCAATTGAACTGCAAGACAAAACCACGAGCCCGGACCAAGCATTGCCTGTGTCGCCAACCGATTGATATTTTATTGACGCCATTTTGAGATTTATCTCATGGAATATTTCAACATTAAATCCAAAACTTCCGCACTCATCTGTTGATAAGCGGGAAAATAATTTGCAATCGAAACCGAAGTTTCCAATATATCAATATCGCAATGATTCGACTGAATCCACCATCGATCTCAGCCCCGAAGCTCTCGATCGGGTGATGATCCAAGATCGGCATCTGCGGTCCCGCCAAAGCAGCCGACGGTCAATATAAAGTCGCTTCACAACGAAACTGACGCCACACCGGTCCATACCCAATTGACAATAAACCTAATATCGGCCGGGTTCACGTTCCATCACCCGCCAAGCGACAACGCCCAATCAGAAAGTTTAGAGCGCTGAAGAAAGACTGGTGACGCAATCTGCCACCCGCTCGAGGACACGGTCCGCCATCTCACGATGCGGGCTGTGTCCGCAACCGGTCAGCACCAGACGGTCGCACGGGCCGGCCACGCCGGCGGCGATCGCATCCAGTTGCGCCAAGGTTCCGTAGGCGTCCTCAGCGCCCTGAATCATCAGCACCGGGACGGTAATTGCCGACAGATACGCCTCTATATTCCAGTTTTCGAACGCCGGACCGCGCCAAACATCGTTCCAAGCCCGGAAAGTCCGCTCGGCATCGCTATGATGACGCGCCAGTCCCTCCTTCAGCGCGCCGGTGTCAAACGCCTCTCTGGCCATATCCAAGCCGCTAATCGATTCCGGCTCGACAAAGACATGCGGCGCCTCGACAATCACTCCGCGCAGCACCCGTTCAGCGCCGCCAGCATGGATCAACGCGATCGACGCACCATCGCTATGGCCATAGAAAATCGGGTTGGACACCGAAAAATGATCCAACAAGGCCGGTAGGGTCTCCAACGCCTCGCGATGCATGTAGTCAGGGTCAAACCCTCGCTGGCAAACCGCCGAGCGACCATAGCCATAGCGTGAATAGACCAGCGCGGCGCATCCGGTCGCGGCGGCAAGGCGGGCCGGAAAGTCGCGCCATAGCGAAACGCAGCCAAGCCCCTCATGCAGAAAGACGATGACTGGGGCATCCGGAGAGTTGCCGTTTTGGAAGGCGGTTTCCAGGTCAATGCCGTTGATTGTGACCGTGGAATTTGTAAACCTGCCGCTCACCCGTCCGCTCGGAGTTTGAAGCGTTGGATCTTGCCGGTCGCGGTCTTCGGCAGTTCATCGACGAACTCGATCCAACGGGGATACTTGAAGCTGGCGAGATTGACGCGCACGAAATCCTTCAAGGCTTGCACCAGCGCCGGCGAGCCGGTGACACCGGCATTCAGAACCACGAAGGCCTTGGGCTTGATTAGCGCGTCCTGGTCGGGATGGCCAACAACCGCCGCCTCCAATACCGCCTCATGCTTGACCAGCGCGCCTTCAACCTCAAAAGGTGAAACATAGATGCCGCCGACCTTGAGCATATCGTCGTTACGTCCGCCATAGGTCAGCACGCCGGTCTCATCAATGACAAAATTGTCGCCGGTCCGGGTCCATGGGCCGCGGAACGTGTCCTTGGTCTTTTCCCGCTGGTTCCAATACATCAGCGCCGAGGTCGGTCCCGATACTTCCAGAAGCCCCATCTTGCCGGGCGCGCAAACCGCGCCATCCTCGTCGACCAGTCTTATCTCGTAGCCCGGCACCGCGCGGCCGGTGGCCCCCGGTGTCACCTCGCCAATCCGGTTCGACACGAATATGTGCAACATCTCGCTGGTGCCTATGCCATCAAGAACCTCCACCCCGATCCGCTCGCGCCAGCCGCGCAGCAGATCGACCGGCAATGGCTCACCCGCCGACACGCAAAGCCGCAGCGAATGCTCCTCGCCGGTCGGCAACTCGTCGCTGGCCAGCAACATGGCGTAGAGCGTCGGCACGCCGAAAAACAGGGTCGGCCTCTCACGCTTGAGAATATCACAGACCGAGACCGGATCCGGCGGCCCCGGCAACAGCACCGTCGTCGCGCCGACCGCCATCGGAAAGGTCAGGGAATTGCCTAGGCCATAGGCGAAGAAAATCTTGGCGGCCGAATAGACAATGTCGGTCTCGGCGATCTTCAACGTTTCGATTGCATAGAGATCAGCCGTCGCCATCAAGTGCCCGTGCAGATGCACCACGCCCTTCGGCGCTCCGGTGGTGCCAGAGGTGTAAAGCCAAAAGCACATATCATCGGCTTTTGTCGACGCGGTTACATGGCCGTGCGGAGCATCCTTGATGGCATCGTGCAGCGCTTGCCCCTGCCCATCAACCCCATCAACAAGCACCACGGGCGGCGCCTCGGCTTCGGCCAACACTGTCGCAACCAACGAGTCCGAGACCACCAGACCGGCAGCGTGGCTATCCGCCAGAATGTAGGCATAGTCGTGCGATGTAAGTCGGGTGTTCAACGGAACCGGCACCACTCCGGCCTTGATTGCGCCGAGGAAACAGGCAACCAAATCAACCGAGTCCAACATCACCAGCACCACCCGCGCCTCGGGCTGAATGCCGAGCCGGGCGAGCGTATTGGCGAAACGCGACGCCCGTGACGCAACTTCGTCATAGCTGTGCCGGCCCGATGCGTCGATAAAGGCGGTCTTGCCGCCACGGCCAGCGTCCAGGTTGCGGCCGATAAGATCGGCGGCGGCGTTATAGGCGCCGCTGGTGTCAGCGTCTCCTGCTGGCATGGGTTTCTCCCGGAGAATGGTCTATATTCCTTTGCACAGGCACTGCTAACAATGGCCAAGCCGGCCTCCCACATCAAGCACCGATAGCCGAGTCTATTGGCCGCGGATGTACGGATCGGCACACTAAGAAATCTTCCGGCAACCCTCGGAAACACCCATGTCTCTCAAATCCGATATCGCGCGCGCTCTTGGGTATCCTTACCCGGCGCCCACCGACGATTTCATCCTGCGGGCTGGCGTGGCCGAGGATTTTGATTCGAGAGTTTCGCTGACCGACCGAACGCCGGTCCTCGCAGTTGGCTCTAACCGGGCACCAGAACAGTTGCGGCGCAAGTTTGGTGACCACGCCGTGGTCCCGGTGACGGTAGCGCGGCTGGCGGGTCACGACGTGGTCTACTCAGCGCATATGGCGTCCTATGGGTCGATCCCGGCGACCCTGGCCCCGTCGCCCGGCACCGTGGTCACCGTGTCGCTGACCTGGCTGACACCGGCACAACTGCACCATATGCACAAGACCGAGGCGGTCGGCATCAATTACGATTACGCCGTCGCCGAGGGCTTGCCGATCGAGCCGGTCGCCGGACGTCCTTCGGTGCCGATCGGCTGTTATCTGGGTCGGCGCGGGGCAGTTGTCTTCGACGAGGCGCCGCTGGCCTTGACCGAGATCCATGCAACCAACCGGAGGCTTCGATCGCTGAGCCAGCCCGAAGTGCTGGCTAGAATACATGCCAGTGTGGCCGGGCCCAAGGCGTTCGCCGACTGGCTCAACGCCTTGATCGAGGACCGTGGCGCACGCCAGGGCCTGACCGAGACATTGGCAGCGCTCTATTCCCAACCCATCAACCTACCGGCGTTCAGCATCCCGGATGAGGATCCATTATATCCGAACGGCACCCGCAAATATGAAGGGGCGTCATGATTTTTCGTCCCGAGCGCCTCGGCCTAGTCGGCTTTGCCCTGGTCTTCATCCTGGCCTTCGTCTTCCATGGCATGGGTGACAATGCCGGCGGTGACCCAAGCCGGCGTGAGGCACAGCGACGACCACCGATCGTGCAGCAGGCACAGGTCGGTCGACCGACCCCAAACAGAAGCCCGGCTGGGGACCTAGCGCCAATCTCCAGTAACGATCCCACGGTGCAGATCGAACCGAGTAAGAAAGGTAACAGCACCGGTACGGCGTTTTCGATCGGCGATGGTATCTGGATGACGGCCCGCCATGTGCTGGAGGGCTGCACGGCCTTCGGCATCATCACCGGACCGAAACGGGTTGAACGCGGGTTACGCGCCATGCTGAACCTAAGCCATGACCTCGCGGTGTTTCACACCCAGCGCCAGACAGCCCCGCTGGGTTTCGAGCAGGCCGCGCTAAAGCGCGGTCAGGACGCTTTTCATTTCGGCTACCCCCAAGGCAAGCCGGCGGATGTACGATCAACCCTGCTGGGCCGGATGAACGTTACCCATGGCGGCCACTGGGGCGGCAGAGGCAGACGCGGTATCGGTGGCCCGCGGACAAAGGAGCCGGTTATCGCCTGGGCCGAGGTCAAGCGGGTGCCGGCGTTCACCGGCTCGCTGGGCGGGATAAGCGGCGGACCGGTGGTTGACGCCGACGGCAAGGTGATCGGCGTGACCGTCGCCGGCTCCCCCCGTCGGGGCCGGATTTTCACCACCGCGCCTGCCGGACTGCGCCATATGCTCACCCTCGCGGGAACACCCGCCCGATCCTCAAGCTACGGCGCGGTGAACCAGACGGTTGACCCACAGAAATTTCCACGGATCGGCGCCGCACTGCGCAAGAACCTCACCGTGGCCAAGGTAATCTGCAGGGTCGACTAACCGTCTGTCGGGGCCGTGAAGACCGATAGCTCACCAGGATCGGTACTCCGGACCTATCCGACACCGCGCCTCGGGCAAGCGCCGGGGTCATGTTTTTCAGGGGTTGATGCCCTTCTTCTTTCTGCCGCTCGATCTTGCTCTGGTCTGGGGATGATAGGGCGCTCCTCCAAAATGAGTCATCTCCCGGGCATCGAGCCATTCGGCAAGATTGCCGGAGATGTAGCTGGACCCGTTATCCGACAGCAGTCGTGGTAGGACATGGGCTTGGTCACAGCCAAACGCCGCCAACGTCATTTCCAAGGATCGGTGAACTCTTTGGCCGCCTTGATCACGATGAAGGCCCGGCTGGTAATCAGGTCATGTGCCTTCAGGAGCCGGTAAACCGTGGCTTCCGACACGAAGTAGCCTTGGGTGTCGGTGGACCGCACCGCCAGTTCACGAGGCGATAGCTCCGTCTGCCCCAGAGCCAGCTCGACGATCCGGCTTCGGATCGCCCGCCAACCGGCGGTTACCAACTTCGAGGAACCCCTTCGACCAGACATAATACATCGATCGCGGGATACAGTTTTCTCGTTGCGCGGCGTTTGTCCTTAACAACCCGCTCGGCGGGAGCCTGCTGGCTTGACTATTTTACTCTCATCTTCGTTCCCTACGATCATTCCGATGAGAGTAAAATCTTCCCTTGGGAAAAATCCTATTCTGTCTCAAAGGCACTGGGCGTTGGTTCAGACCCTGGCCCAGAATCGCCAGACGAACACGCCCAATTAGATCCACACCGAACATCTCGCACCTCCAGCAGATCAAACCGCTAGAGACGTAGATATGGCCGATTATTACTCCATGAATTAAATGTCGTGCGGGTAACATCGCTACGCCTGAGCCCCAGCCCCAGCCCGGTGACGAGAGTGCGTCAGAGTTGTAAAAATAGGTGCCCTTAAATCCATTGACTTGCTACAAAGTGGGTCTCTTTAGGTTGGCTGATATAGCATGGTCCAGAATGAGCAGTTAAAGATGCCCTATTTAGAAGGGGCTGGTTCTGTGGTTCCTTTGCCTGGAAAGGACCTCGTTGCGAGCTTTCGAAATACTCGGAACTTAAGCAACACCCTTGCTGCGCCGTTGTCACCAGAAGATCAAGTCGTCCAAGCAATGCCCGATGCAAGTCCAACAAAATGGCATCTAGCACACGTTACGTGGTTCTTTGAAACATTTATCTTGTTGCCACACAGCCCCGATTATATTGTCTTTGACGAAACGTTTACGTTTTTGTTCAATTCCTATTATGAGGCGGTAGGTGCAAGACACGCGCGTACAGACCGTGGTCTTTTAACCCGCCCGAGCCTCAACGAGGTCATGCGATACCGTCAACATGTCGATGCCGGCATGGAAAACCTACTTGCACACGGATTATGTGACGGAAAAGTAAAGAAGCTGACCGAATTGGGGATAAACCACGAGCAACAACATCAGGAACTGATGCTCATGGATATCCTGAATTTATTTTCACGGAATCCGATGAGGCCGTCTTACGCGACTACAATGCTTCCCTTTAGCGTCGGTTTCGGGAGAAAAAATTGGTTGGAGTTCGAAGGTGGTTTATATGAAATCGGCTTTAACGGGGCCGGCTTCGCATTTGACCACGAAGGTCCCCGCCACAAGGTTTTTGTAAAGCCTTTTTTAATCGCCAACGCGTTAGTAACTAACAAGGAATGGCTGGCATTTATGGCCGACGGTGGCTATGAAAGGTCGGAATTATGGTTATCTGATGGTATTGCAACAGCACGTGCCCATGACTGGCGAGCTCCACTCTATTGGTTTAACGATAACGGAATAGATTGGCGCCAAATGACACTCCACGGCGAACGGCCGATTAATCCCGAAGACCCAGTTGGCCACGTGAGCTATTTTGAAGCCGATGCGTATTCCCGTTGGGTTGGCAAGCGGTTACCCTCGGAAGCTGAGTGGGAAATTGCCGCCGGGAGGCAGATGCCTTGCGGGAATACACTAGGTAGTGCTTTTCTCCATCCGTTGCCAGCAGGAGCAGAAAATAGCGGGCCGGGGCAATTTTTTGGTGACCTATGGGAATGGACCTCTAGCCCTTATATTGCATACCCAGGATATCGCGCGCCAGAAGGTGCCGTTGGCGAATATAATGGTAAATTTATGAGTGGCCAAATGGTGCTTCGTGGGGGTGCATGTGTTACCCCAGACGATCATATAAGCGCAACATACCGGAACTTTTTTCATCCCCATCAACGTTGGGTATTTTCAGGACTTCGGTTGGCGGAGGATCTGATTTGATCGGCGTACTCCGCGAGTTCGTTGACCTTGAACCCAAGCCTGATGATTTTCGAACTGAAATACTTTCCGGTCTATCAACTACGCCCAAAACTAGCTCTGCAAAATTTTTTTACGATGATATTGGATCGCACCTATTCGAACAGATTTGCAACTTAGATGAGTATTATCCAACGCGTACCGAATGCGAAATTTTGGTCGAATACGCGTCCAAAATCAGAACAATATTACCCGTTGGAGCCACCGTTATCGAGTTTGGGAGTGGTGGGACAAGAAAAATAAAGCTATTAAGCGACGCGCTGCCCACAATAAAATCTTATGTTCCAATAGATATTTCGCGTGGGTACCTTCTCCAGACGGCTACCACCTACGCTCGAGATAATCCATCGATTGAGGTACGAGCAATCTGCGCTGATTTTACTAATGTCATAGAATTGGACGATATACTCGACAATTCCCCCCGGGTTGGTTTTTTTCCGGGCTCAACTATTGGAAATTTCACATATTCTGAAGCGCTCAAATTCCTACGGTACGCAGCGAAAACGCTTGGACCGGGAAATTTCTTAATAATTGGAGTCGATTTAGAAAAGGATATAGAAAAATTAATATCTGCATATGACGATAAATTGGGCGTGACGGCAGCGTTTAACCTCAATATTCTGACCCGAATCAATTACGAACTAGCTGCAACATTTGCGCTTGATCTATTTCGTCATAAAGTATTATATAATAATAAATTATCCCGGATCGAAATGCATCTGGAGAGTATACGGGAACATGAAGTAAGAGTTGATGATTGCTATTTCAACTTCGATATAGGAGAAACAATTCATACTGAAAGTTCTCACAAATATACTATTGATAACTTCATACATCTAGCAAATGATGGAGGTTTTAGCGTTCTAGACGTATTATCTGATCCCGACAAACTTTTTAGTGTCCATATACTCCAGGTTTCCTAACTTATTCATCTTTATAACAGGCAACCAGGACAAACCGCCGGCTGGCGGTTCCTCCTCTTGCATGCGGCGTCGTCGGTCTAGTCCTCCCGCCGCGACCTTCCATTCCTTGCGACCGTCCGATCATCTTTTTGGCGTAATGGCCATAGGTATGCTCCCCGCATGGATTACCAGAGCCCTTAGCGCCGACATGCATGCAGAATCGCATGGCGCACAAGTTTTTTCTATAGCCGGACGCATCGGACCAGCGGGCGCTAACCATGCGCGGGCGTGTTCGATACCGCTACGTCTCCCTCTTGGCCGATCTGAAAAGACTGTTAATCTAACCGTCCCCTACTCTGCAGCCTTGGAGCCTGATCGTGACCCACAGCCGCTCGACCATCGGCCATTCGCCCAAGCGCCGCGAGGATCGGAAATTTCTGATGGGCCAGGGCCGATACCTGGATGATTTGAGCATTGAAAATTTGAGCCATGCGGTCATCCTGCGTTCTCCGCACGCTCACGCACGCCTTCGTTCCATCGACAGCGCCACCGCTCAAACAGCACCCGGCGTGCTGACTATCCTAACCCACGAGGATGCCGACGCCGACGGGCTAAAACCTCTGCGCCCCACCGTCGAGGCCAACACCCGCACGGGCGAACCCTTCGCCTTCCTGCCGCAACCGGTACTGGCTCGGGACAAAGTGCGCTTCGTCGGCGAGCCGGTGGCTGTCATCGTTGCCGAAACTAAAGCACAGGCGATGGACGCGGCGGAGTTGATCGACGTGAGCTACGATGACATGCCCGCCGTCATTCGAGCGAATGAGGCACTAGCCCCCGGAGCCCCCGAGTTGGCCGAGGCCGTACCCGGTAATCTGGCGCTCGACTGGCATGTAGGGAATGAAGGCGCAGTCGAAGCAGAAATCGCAAACGCCGCCCATGTGGCGCGCCTGCGTATCGACAATCACCGGGTGGTCACGAACCCAATGGAACCGCGCGGCGTCATCGGCATGTGGGATGCGGCCGAACAGCGCTATGTCCTGCATGTCTCGAGCCAGAACTTGCATCTCAACAGGGATAATATCGCCAAGGTCCTAAGCGTTCTACCCGCCGAGGTCCGCTTCATCGCCCCCGATGTCGGGGGCGGCTTCGGTGCCAAGAACTTCATTTACGCCGAACAGGCGTTGATCGCCTGGGCGGCGCGGAGGACCGCTCGCCCAGTCAAGTGGATCGCTAGCCGAACCGAGGTTTTCCTTGCCGATCATCAGGCCCGCGACCACCTGGCCGAGGCTGAGTTAGCACTGGATGCGGAGGGTCGGTTCACCGCCCTGCGGGTAAGATCCATCGCCAATCTCGGCGCCTATATGGCCGGGTCCTCGGGTGCTGTTCAAACATACCAATACGCCCACCTTCCGGGCACCGTCTATGCCATCCCGGTAATCCAACTACACGTCCGTGCTGCCTACACCAACACAGCCCCAATCGGTGTCACGCGCGGGCCCGGTTTCGCCGAGGCCAATGCCATTATCGAACGGTTGATCGACAAGGCGGCGCGGGAGGTCGACATCGACCGCTTCGAGCTACGGCGGCGCAATATGTTCGCCACCGAGGCCATGCCTTGCACCAATGCCATGGGAGAGAGCATCGATAGCGGTGCCTTCGCCCACAGCCTAGACCAAGCGCTCGCCGCCGCCGACATCGCAGGCTTTCCGACGCGCAAGGCGGCGAGCGAAGCGCGCGGCCGCTTGCGTGGGCTTGGCCTTGGCTATCACATCAAGGGCACCGGAGGAGCACCCTTCGAGAATGTCGATATTCGCTTCGAGGCGGACGACCGAGTGACCATCATTACGGGCACCCAAACTATCGGCCAGGGGCACGAGACAACCTTCCCGCAGATTCTGGCCGATAAACTCGGATTGGACGACAGTCGCATCCAAATTTGCCAGGGCGATACCGATCTGATCATCACTGGAGGCGGGCATGGCTCCTCGCGATCAACCTACATGGGCGGCACCGCCATGTGGCGCGCCGCCGAAGAGATCATCGTCAAAGGGATTGAGGTCGCCGCCGACGCGCTGGAAGCGGCCGCCGGCGACATCCGCTTTGTCACCGGTCGCTTCGAGGTCACTGGCACCGACCGCTCAATTTCCTTGCTGGAGGTTGCTGCAAAGGGTCGCGAGGGCAAGCGGCCACTGGATACCTATCATTATTGGGAACGCCAGAATTTGACTTTTCCCAACGGCGCTCATGTGGTCGAGTTAGAAATCGAGCCCGATACTGGCCGGGTACATCTCGACCGTTATACCGCCGTCGACGATTACGGCGTGATGGTCAATCCGATGGTCGTCGCCGGCCAAGTTCACGGCGCCATCGCCCAGGGCGTCGGCCAAGGATTGCTCGAATTCGTCGCCCACGACCGGGCCTCGGGCCAGCCGTTGAACGCCTCCTTCATGGATTATGCGATGCCGCGCGCAGATGATCTGCCATCCTTCAACCTACGGTTCAATCCGACCCGTTGTACGACCAACCCGCTCGGCGTTAAGGGCTGCGGCGAAGCCGGGGCCATCGCCGCGCCGATAGCCATCCAGAATGCCATCGTCGACGCGCTTGCGCCCTTCGGCGTGATAGACTTCGATGGTCCGGCTACACCAGAGCGGGTTTGGCGGGCGATGCGGGGGATGACCTAGATTAGTAGAAATAGCATTAGACTATCAGCTCAATCCAACCTGAACGCTCGCGCTAAGCTCAAAAGGACAAAGACCATGACGTATGGACCGGGGCGGATGCCGGGTTGGAGGCGAGCGAGGTCGATGGGGTGGGTCTTGGGGAATCTAATTCCCAAATCGCCATAGCGACGCTCTGCATCCTGCGATTCGGTACCTTGACGCTTTACGAACGCAGCGCAGCATCTTCCACCTAACTATGGCCGATATAATCCTTGCGGCCGCCATCCACGGTGAGAACCTGCGCGGTGGTGAAACCGGCCTCTGGGCTGGCGAGGAAAGCGACGGCGGCGGCGATGTCCTCCGGCGCACCGACGCGGCCGACCATGGTTCGCTCCCGCATCTCGGCGACGCGCGCCGAAAATTCCTCCTCTGTCGCAGTGCCACGGGCCATTTCGGTGACAATCCAGCCGGGGCAGACGGCGTTCACAGTGATACCGGTGTGGCCAAGTTCAAGCGCGAAGCGCTTAGTCAAAATCAACACTTCGGCCTTCGTCGCGGCATAGAAGGTGGTGCCAGGTAATGCGGTACCGATGGCGGCGTTGGAGGCAATGTTAACTATACGGCCGTAGCCTCTCGCCTTCATGCCCATCATGGTCGCCCGGATGGTGTTGATGACGCCGTTGACATTAACACGGCGCATGCGGTCCAGAGCCGCTTCGTCGTATGTTTCCAAGGTGGCTGGGGCAGAGATGCCGGCATTGTTGACCAAGATGGTTAGCGGACCGAGTTCTGCCTCCGCCTGGGCGATGAGGGCCTCAACCTGGGTGGGGTCAGACACATCGGCGCGCACCGCGATCGCAGATGTGCCCCCGGTGTGAAGTTCCTTGACCAGGGCTTCAGCGGGCTCCGGCCGAGCCGAATAGTTGACGCAGATAGAGACGCCCTGGGTAGCCAGACGGGTAGAGATGGCGCGACCTATGCCACGGGAACCGCCGGTTACGATCGCGACCTGCTGGGTATGGGCCATTGGTGGTATCTTTCGTGGCTTGGGGTCTCTCAGACCAGCTTCAGTTGGGCAACGCTCAGGTTTTTCTGACTAGAGATAACGGTAGCACACACTCGCTCGAACAATGGGGTCATATTACGCGCCAATCCAGGGCCAACTTTCAATTCTCTTGTCGTTCCCGGGATCATTTTTTCCATCACAGGTTAACGCTCGATCCGCAAAACAATGCTGCGGAATTTGCTAAAGAAGCACGGCTTTGTGCCAACCAGGATCGCCACGGCTAAACTAAGATCATATCAGGCGGCAATCCGAGATGTTGTTCTTGGCTGTGATCACGACTAGAGCTTTCGAGCTAAAAATCGGCCGGAGAGTTCCCATCAGCCGGTTCGTCGCCGAGAACGGAAGATACAGCGCTTTAAATCACTGGGATCAGCTCAGCGTTTCCTCTCGATCCAGGTCGCTGTGTACCACACCTTCAATGTCCAACATCAGCTTCTCAGCCGGAAAATTTCCAACGATTGCTGGCGATGGTGTTCGATACATGGTCGAAGGCAGTCGTGGCGGCGTGAGGGATTGGATCACGGCGGAATTCTCGCGTCCCAATCCAGTTAATGTGTCAATGTCGATCAAGCGCTTGGTCGATCTCGGTCTGCGCACGGCGGTACTGGAGGCCGACGCGGATCAGGGAATTGGTGGAGCCTCGAGTGCGCTTTCTAAGACGCCCCCAGGGGGCTCGCACACGCACGGCGCGAAGCCTAGTACGCTAATTCTTAACGACGCGGGAGATGGACGATGAAACGACTCCAGGGAAAGAACGCGGTGATCACCGGCGCTGCGTCGGGCGTCGGGCGGGCGACAAGTTTGTTGTTCGCGCGCGAAGGCGCCGCGATCGCCTGCGTCGATGTCGACGCACAGATGGGCGCGGAGACGGCGGCAATGGTGCGCTCCGAAGGCGGCGAGGCGGTGTTTGTCGAGACCGATCTTAGCAATCCCGCCGCCATCGAGCGCATGGCGAAGACGTGCATGGATTGGCGCGCAGTCATCCACATTCTGTTCAACAATGCCGGTGTTGCCGAGCGTGCGCAGTTCGAGGACATTACGCTTGAGGACTGGGATCAACAAGTCGCGGTGAACCTCACCGCGCCCTTTCTGTGTAGCCAAAAGCTACTGCCCGCACTGAAGGCGGCGAACGGTGGGGCCATTGTCAACCACGGCTCCATCGATGGTGTGCTCGGCAACCCGACGCTGGTCGCCTATTCTGCATCCAAAGGTGGGCTGCAACCGTTGACTCATGTGATGGGATTTTGGTTGGCTCGGCACGACATTCGCGTGAACTGTATCAACTCGGGGGCGCTGCGCGAAAGCAAGGAGGGCATCCCCGTACGACTTAATCGCGACAATCTTGCTGGCGCACCCATGAGCGCCGAACAACTACGCGCAACACCGATGGCGCGTCCAGGTTTTGTCGAGGAAGCCGCTGATGTGGCGCTGTATCTGGCCAGCGACCAGTCTTCCTACGTCAACGGCAGTGTCATCACTCTCGATGGCGGGCGCACCGCGATAACACCAGGAACGTTCTGAACAAGGGCTGGTTTCAAGCGCTAACGCGACCATAAACTGGTTACCAATGGCCCAGGCCCGCCGCTAGTCCGCCGCGCCCAGGTCCCAGTTGGGGGTGGAAAATACCGGCTCGACCTTGCGCAACTCCTCAAGCGGAATGTGGCAAGCGATCGCATGACGGTCGGCGGCCAACTGCACCGGCGGCGCCTGCTCGTCACAGAGCCTGCCAAGCGAGCGCGGACAGCGGGTGGAAAATGGACAACCCTTTGGTGGATTGAGCGGGCTGGGTAGGTTGCCCGTCAGCACGATGCGCCGTTTGGTCACCTGCGGGTCGGCGATAGGCACTGCCGAAAGCAGCGCCTCGGTATAGGGATGGTAGGGCGGCGCGAACACCTCGTCGGTCGAGCCACGCTCCATGACCCGACCGAGATACATCACCACCACCCGGTCGGCGAGATAGCGCACCGCCGCCAGGTCATGGCTGATGAACACCAGCGTCGTGCGGTGCTCGCGCTGAATATCCATCAGCAATTCGGTCACCGCCGCCGCCACCGACACATCCAGGGCCGAGATCGGTTCGTCGGCAATCACTGTCTTTGGATTGCCGGCGAAAGCCCGGGCGATACCGATACGCTGTTTTTGGCCGCCGGAAAGCTGACGGGGTTTGTGGGTGGCGAAGGCGCGCGGCAGCTTCACCGTGTCGAGAAGCTGGTATACCCGTTCCTGAATTTTCGCAGGATCGGATTCGATGCCGAAGCGCTTGATCACCCGACCTATCTGATAGCCGATCGTATGCGACGGGTTGAGGGTGTCGTTTGGGTTCTGGAACACCATCTGCAGCGATGCGAGCTGCGCCGGCGTTCGGTCGCCGACCGCAATGCTACCGAGATCGGTGCCGCTGAGCCGCACCTCACCATCGGTCGCGGTCTCCAACCCCATCAGCACCTTGGCGAAGGTCGACTTGCCACAACCGGATTCGCCAACGATGGCGACGGTTTCGCCCTCGCCGGCCCGGAAGCTGATGCTGTCGTTCGCCTTCACCTGCTGGACGTTACCCCCGCCGGTAAACATCGCGGCGAAGGAGCTGTCCTTGACCTCGTAGTATTTCCGCATGTTGTCGACTTCGAGAACCGTCTCACCGACCGGAATGACCTCGCGCGCCTCGGCAACGTCGGCACTGACGAACGCCTTGGGGTCAATCTCGTCCCAGCGCGTGCAGCGCACCCGGTGAGCCGGATCGTCATCGGCATCCACGAAGTCCATGGGAATTAACTCTTGGTCGCAACGCCCCGGCTCGAAGAAGTCGCAACGCGGCCCGAAATAACAACCTTTCGGACGCTGATGCGGAAGTGGCAACTGTCCTCTAATGGCGCTCAGCGGACGGGCGTTCTTATTCGCATGCGGCTGCGGAATGCACCCGAACAGGCCATGGGTATAAGGGTGGGTCGGCGACGAGAAGATCGAATCGATGCGACCTTCCTCAACCACTTCGCCCGAATACATCACGCAGATCCGATCGCAAACCTCAAGCATCAGACCAAGGTTGTGGGAAATATAGAGCAACGACGTGCCGGTCTGCTTGCTCAACTCGGCGATCAACTCGACGATCCCAGCCTCGACCGTGACGTCCAGCGCCGTTGTCGGCTCGTCGAGCAACAACAATGCTGGCTTCGAGAGTAACGCCATGGCGATGACAACGCGCTGCTGCTGCCCGCCGGAGATCTGATGGGGGTAGGAATCCATCAGCCGTTTGGGATCGGGAATGTGCACAGCGATGAGAATGTCGAAGGAACGCTTGAACGCTTCTTCCTCGTCCACCCCCTCATGGTTCATTGGCACTTCCATAAGCTGAACGCCGATGGTTAGGCTTGGATTGAGCGAAGCCATCGGTTCTTGATAGATCATGGCGATATCGTTGCCGCGGATACGGCGGACCTCTTCCGCGGACATCTCGGCCATGTCACGGCCTTTGAACTTGATGGTGCCGCCGACGATGCCGCCGTTATTGCCCATATAGCGCATGATGCCGTTGGCGACCGTTGATTTGCCGCAGCCGGACTCGCCGACTAGGCCGACTGATTCTCCCTTGGCGATCTTCAGATCGAAATCCATGACCGCCGGGATCTCTCCGGCCCGCGTGTAGTAGCTCAGTCTCAACCCGGTGATTTCGAGGACGGGGACTTCGTCTTGATCGGGCATCCTGGCCTCCTAGTGGTCTGATCGAGCCGCAATGGACCGGATCCGTTTCGTGAATCAGACCACCAACATATTGATCCGGTGGAGCGACTCACCGAGACGGATGGCAATCATCCGTCTCGGTGAGTCGCTCCACTAGTCCCTGAGGGACACCTCGCGCAGGCCATCGGCCAGCAGGTTGAAACCCAACACCAGGAGTGAGACGGCGCAGGCTGGGAAAATCGCCATGTATGCGAAACCGCCGGTCATGTAGGAACGAGTCTCGGTAATCATACCGCCCCAATCGGGATCGGGTGGTGGCAGGCCAAGACCCAGAAAACCAAGCGCCCCGATGGTGATCGTCGTGTAGCCCATGCGCAGGCAGAAATCGACGATCAGCGGGCCGCGCGCATTGGGCAGGATCTCGACCAGCATGATGTACCAGGATCCCTCGCCGCGTGTCTTCGCCGCGGCGATATAATCCCGCGTCGCGATGTCCATGGTCACCCCGCGCACGATACGCATGACTCCCGGGGAGGAGGCGAAAACCACGGCGAAGACAATGTTAAGCCCCGATGAGCCGACCTTGGCGATGATCAGCACATAGAGCACCATGATCGGGAAGGAGAGGATCACATTGGCGAAGAACGAGATGATCTCGTCTTGATAGCCGCGAAAATATCCCGCCGCTAGGCCCATCAAGATGCCGATGATATAGGCGCTGACCGTGGCTGCGGTCGCATAGAACAACACCCGCTGCCCGCCCCAGATGATCCTCGAGAGGATGTCGCGGCCAAGATGGTCGGTCCCGAGCAGGAACACCCCGCCATCCGGCGACGCCGTTCCAGGGAACGCGAACGGCAGGGTCGGAGCATTGGGGTCGAACGGCGCCAAGATCGGCGCAAAGATCGCCAGTACGACAAACATTAAAACGATTAGCCCGCCGGCCATGCCGACCGGGCTTTCCCGCAGCAGCCCGATAGCCTTGAGCATGTTCGTCAGCATCGAATCCGGCGGTACGATCGGGAGGTCGGTGGTTTCCTCGGTCATGATCGGTTGCTCACTTGAACCGAATTCTCGGATTCAGATAGGTGTATCCAATATCGCCGATGGTTTGCGTGAAGACCGCAACGAACACGGCGGCAAGGCCGCAAGCCTCGATCACGAAGATATCGCGGCGCAGCGCTGCTTCCAGCAGCAGCGCCCCAAAGCCCTTGTAACCGAAGGCGAACTCAGTCACGACCACGCCGGAAAGCAACCAGTTGATCTGAAGCATGATCACCGTGAACGGTGCGATGAGGGCGTTGCGCAGCGCGTGTTTCATGATGATGTGCCGATAGGGCAGACCCTTGAGGATCGCCGTGCGGATATACGGGGTGGTCATCACCTCGGCCATCGAGGCCCTGGTCATGCGGGCAATATAGCCAAAGCCGTAAAGCGTCAGCACCATCACCGGGAGGATCAACTCGACGACGTTGAAACCCGAAGTCATCGACGAGGTTCCCGGCAACCAACCCAACCAGAACACAAAGATGCCGGCGAGGACGACGGCGCTGGCATATTCAGGAATCGATGTGGTGGCGATCGATATGACCGAGATAATCCGGTCCTGCGGTGACCCTTCCTTCATGCCGGCTAGCACGCCGAGCGTCAGCGCGATGATAACCATGATGACGAAGGTGACACCGGCGAGGATGCCGGTATTGGCCAGGCGCGGCCAAAAGATCTCACTTGTCGGGCGCTTATAGATGATGGAATCGCCAAGGTCGCCGGAAACTACCCGCGCGACCCACTCGAAATAACGGATGAACATCGAGCGATCGTAGCCGTGTTGCATAATCCAGGCGTCGAGTTGTCCATCCTGCGCGTAAGGGCCCAGGACACTACGCGCGATCAATCTCGGATCACCTTCATTGATCATGAAAAGCAGTAGCCCAACCACCAGCATGATCAAAACCATCATGCCAATGCGCCGCAAAATCATTTGGGGCATTTTAGTTTCCTGGTTCCCCCGAGTGGAGACGACGTCCGCCCACTCAATCGTCTCGGTCGCACCACTGGAACAATATGTTAGTGGACTGACAGGTGTCGGTCCGCTCAATCGAAAGCAACACGGGGACCCGAAGGCCCCCGTGCTTACCGTGATTAGCCATCCAGCCAGACGTCTTGGAACTGGTGGTAGAGGGTCGGATGGGTCTGGAACCCCTTGACCCGCTTGTTGGACGCCTTGAACACTGATCGCCAGAACGGTTGAGGGATGATCGCATCGTCCTGGAGGATCTTTTCACAAAGAGCCATCTTCTTCTTACGCTCGTTGACGTCCAGGGTGCCCTCGGCATCGTCCAGCGCGGCATCGAAGGCCGGGTTGTCATAGGCAACCTCGTTCCACGGCACACCCTTGCGATAGGCAAGGCCGAGAACCATGGTGCCGAGCGGACGATGGGTCCAAGCGGTGTAGCCCCAGGGCGCCTTGTCCCAGACTTCCCAATACTGACTGGATGGCATCTTGTTGATATTAATGGTGATGCCGGCGGCGGCGGCCTGACTTTTGAAGATCGCGCAGGCATCGGTCATCCACGACCCCTCGGTATCGCCATTAGCGATCTCGACGGTGATCCCGTCCGGGTAACCAGCTTCGGCCAACAGTCTCTTGGCCTTCTTGATATCCTGCTTTAACGGCGGCAAGGCGGCGTATTCCGGATGGATCGGGCAGACATGGTGATTCTCGCCGATTTGGCCGAGACCCTTGAACGCCTTGTCCAAGATCTCTTGGTGATCCATGCAAGCGGCAATCGCCTGACGCACCTTGGGATTGTCGAACGGCTTCTCGGTGACCCGGAAGCGCATGACGGCGGTTTGCGCCGTGGTCGCCTCATGGATGTTAACGAAGGGCAGACGCTTGGCCGTCTCGATGGCGTCGTTCGGCAGCCGATAGATCATATCGACTTGCTGTGATGCCAGCGCTGCGACCCAGGCGTTGGTATCCTCGCCATGATCGTAATAGTGGATCTCGTCCAGATAGAACGGGCCAGCCCACCAATCGCGCTCCTTCTTCAGGATCGCCCTTTCACCGATCGAAAAATCCGTCAGCTTGAACGCACCGGTGCCAATCGGGGTCTTCGATAGATCAGCTGCGTAATCTTTGCCGAAACCCTTGTGCATAATCGCTGTTGGGTAATTGTAGAAATTCTCCGGCATGGCCAGCGCGGCCTGTTTGAGGTTGAATTTGATAGTCTGACCGTCAACCACTTCGACCGCGTTGGCAATACCCCGCTTCTTGCCGTCGGCGCCTTCCTCGACCATGGCGCCGAACAGGCCAAGGTTGGAGGAGCCGTTCGCCGGATCAAGCCAGCGGTTGACCGTATGAGCGACATCGGCAGAAGTGAACTTGTCGCCATTCGACCAAGTCACGTCATCGCGCAGATGGAACACCCAACTCTTCAGATCGTCGGAGGCTTCCCAGCTCTTGGCGAGATAGGGAACGGTAACGTTATCGGCCTGGGTCCGGGTCAGATGCTCGACGATAAACCGCGCAACATTGGATTTCTCGGCCCAATCGAAGCTCGCCGGATCAGTCATCTCTTGGACCCGCATCGAGACCTTGAGGGTGCCGCCAGATTTTGGTGTCGCCGCCATCGCCGATTTAATCGGTGCATCGCCCGTCAACACATCGGCCATCGCGTAGGCCGTCGTCGCCGTCATGCCCAACAGGCAAGCCTGGCGCAGAAAATCACGCCTTTCGATCTTCTTCGCCTTGAGCTGGTTACAGAGTTCCGGAAGATAGCTGTGAATCTCTGCCCCGTACTCGCGGTCTGTCGCTAGCATGTAGCGCCGTGCGTCGCGGATCAGGATGTTTTTGTCACTCATGGATTAGGCCTCCCTATGGTTTCATAATATTCATCATCTATATTTTGCCATAGCGAGGCCCTAGCTTGGCGCCCGGAAAATAGCCTGATTCCGACACTCTGCGCCGCCCCGCTCAGACGAAATCAACGATTTAGCTTAAATCGAAAATTTACCCAAACCGTTTCTGGACAATATCGTAGCGTACACGTTCTGCCCTGTATAGGACCGAAGTTTGGGCCTAGTCTTGGCTGAAGTCGGGAAAATAGCCTAATTCCGACAGTCCGTGCGGCCTTGCTCAGCCGGAATCGTGAGGCGGTGAAGATCTAACCAGGAGTTGCCTCGCTCGCGGAGTGAATGAAAGACGCGTTGACTAATTACGCCGAGCTGAAAGGCAAATATCGCGGCCTTGATCGCCCATATAGTTCGGAACATGTAGGCTGTGTTTTCCGCTATCCCAAAGCACCATCCCGGAGTGGAGGTCGCCATGCCCAAGGGCCTATCTAAGCAGGAAATCGAGGCGTTCCGGCGCGACGGCTTTGTAGTCCCGGATTACCGACTGCCGGAGGACGCGCTGGAGCGGCTGCAGGCGCTTTCCCGCAAGCTCATCGCCGACAATGCGCATCTCGGCGACGAGCCGATCGCCTGTGCGCATGTGCCGGGGTCGGGTGTCCAGAAAATGAAAAGTGACCCCGGATGGATCGAATTCCCCACCCACACACCGATCGTCGACAGGGTCGGGTCGATTGTCGGCCCGGATGTGGTGCTTTGGGGAACCACGTTCTTCCACAAGGCGGCGGGCGTTGGTCGGGTCGTGCCTTGGCATCGGGACGGACGCTATTGGCCAATCCATCCGTTAGCCACGGTTTCCGTGTGGGTCGCGGTCGAAGAGAGCGTGATCGAGAACGGCTGTCTGCGGATGATCAAGGGCAGCCACGTGGCGCGGGAGCTCGGTGAACATTTTTCGGATAACAGCCCGGAAAACGCCATTCCAGAAACCCTGCGCAATGATCAGTTCGACGAAGCGGACGCCATCGATATTGAGCTTGAACCCGGCCAAATGGTGATGTTCGACGTTTATACCGCGCATGGCTCGAACGCCAACAAGAGCGGCCGGCACCGGACCGGGTTCGCCATGCGCTACATGCCGACGACCAGTCATTTCGATCACCATGACCAAGCCAATCGTCAGCGGGCCTTCTCGGACCAATACGGCTCGGCGCATCACACACGGCCGCTGATGTTGCTGCGCGGCAAGGATCAATGCGGCAAGAATGATTTTCGCATCGGCCATCCGTAGACGGCCTGACCGGGGGCCGAGCCTATGCTTAGCTATCCGGCAATTAACGTGATGGTCATTCATGATGAGCGATGTGCCGTACTTTGACGACCTCTCCGCCGCCGGCAGCGATATCGGCAACGGCACGGGTGTCAGAGAAAGCCTGACCGATCGCGGCTATCGACAGTTGGAGGAGGATATCGTCTGGCTGCGCCTGGCCCCGGGCACGGCGGTCACCGAACGAAAACTAAGTGAGATGACCGGCATCGGGCGCACCCCGGCGCGGTCTGTTGATCTCCGATATCAATGTGGGCGAGAAATTGCTGCTGCTGGAGGTTCGCCGCGAGGTGGAGAGGGTGGTTGTCCGCGGCGCCACTAAACGGGGGACCGAGCCTGAATGTGCAGCCTTCGTCCGGATCGCCACGGACATGGATCAGGCCGCGCGGCACGGTGACGATGTCGCCTTCTTGCGCCTTGATCGTGAATTCAACGACCTTTGCTTGGTTGCCGTACGCAATCCCTATGCGGTGAAATCGTTGCAACTAATGCAGCCGTTGTCACGACGCTTCTGGTTTTTACATTACCAGTCCGCTAGTGATCTCGAAGAAAGCGCTGCCGCCCATGCCGCCGTTGCCCGAGCGATTGCAGCCAATGACGAGCCGGCGGCGATGCAAGCTGATGACGGGCTAATGGATCACATTGAACAAGTGACCCGCTCGACTGTGGAATAGTCGACGGTTCACCCTTTATTCCGCCGCTAGACGTTCGCCAGCCAGAATAGCGTCATCCTCGAGCAGATCCATCGGCGCCCAATTTCGCGACCGTACATAGTCCGGGCGTGGTTTTTCGATATCGCCCGGTCGGTTGGCACAGAGATTGTAGCAGAGATAAATCTGCCATCGGTCCCGCGCCGACAGATTGTGTCCCGAGGCGTGCAGGGTGTTGCAGTCGAAGATCGCGACGGTCCCGGGCTTGCCAATGATCGCCACCGGGTCGGGAGCCCCCGCCATCCGCGCCTTCACCTGGGCCGCCGGCGTGGCCCAGAATTTGTAGGCCGTGGATTCGTCATAATACGGGGTGAAGCGGCCATCGGTGTGGCTTCCCGGCAGCATATACAAACAGCCGCCAAGCTCCGTCGCCTCGTCCAGCATCACCATCATCGTCGCCATGGTCGGCTTGGCTATACCGTCGAGATGCCAGGAGCCGAAATCCTGGTGCCAATGCCAAACCGTTCCCTCGATCGACGGCTTCATATTGACCTTGCAGTGATGCATGTAGAGCAGTGTATCGTCGAGCACCTGCTGGGCGACACCAAGCGAGCGCGGGACGCGCGACAGCGCCCGATAGGCCGATGAATAGGTCGGGCCGTCCGGCTCATGCATGCGGAACATAGTCTTGGCTTTGTCGTCTTCACCCTCGCGGAAAATACCATCCGCTTCGACATGCCGCAGTCTCTCGGTCTCGGCGCGAAGGATGTTCACTTCCGACGGGCTGAACAGCTCCGGCAAGACGAGGAAGCCATCGCGTTTGTACGCGTCTATCTGTTCCTGGGTGAGATTCATCCAACCCTCCTTGGCACGATTGGTGTCGTCCACATTGTATCTATCGACCATATTACCGTCTGGCCGTCACGGAACCCAATCAAAATAGTGATGAATCGATTGATCAATATTTATTCCGTCGGTCCGAGATATAGATTAAATTTTCCGGATATAAATTAGCGCTATCATATTGGCGCAGCTCATAAAATAAAAGGGAACCGACGTGCGGGTCGAGCGAACTAATTGGCGAAATAATCCCAAACCATTGTTGGATGGCCGATTGGCGATCGCAGTTGGCGATGTGCATGGCTGCGCCGAGCATCTTGAGGCGATGTTCCAGGCCTTGGCCAAGGACGTGGCGCGGCTCAAGTCTGACCAGACGACCTGTGTGCTGCTCGGCGATTTGGTGGACCGGGGGCCTTGCTCGCTCGACTGCCTAGGGCTGGCGCTGAATGGATTGGCCGCCTTCGCCCGCGGCAAGCCGGTGGAAGATGTGGTGCTGCTTGGCAATCACGACGAGTGGCTGCAAAAAGCCTTGGACGGAAGCTTAAACGACCAGGATGTCCGGGTCTGGGTCAGTAATGGCGGCGATGTGACGTTCACCAGCTTGGGCATCCCGACGCTAACCGACGCAGCGGAATTATCGGCGGCGATCCAAGCCAAACTGCCGGCCGAAATTGCCGGTCTGCTCAGCCGAATGCCCTACAGCCACCGGATCGGCGATCTGTTGTTTGTGCATGCCGGCATCGACCCGCGTCGGTCGCTGGAGGACCAGACGCCGCACGCCCAGCTGTGGATCCGTGACGCCTTCCTCTATGCCGAGGATTGGCCGTTTGAGGTATTGGTCGTCCACGGTCACACCATTGACCCGCCGCTGGACCCACCGGAAATCCACCCGCACCGCGTCGGCATCGACACCGGCGCGTTCGCCACCGGCGTCTTGACGGCGGTAGAGTTTCTCGGGAGCAAACTCAGGTTCGTGACGGTGGATAGCCGGTGAGAGGGGCTGAGATAACGCCTCCCGCCTAAGCCCTCAGCACCCCGGCGGTGTGTTTCTCCACCTGGGCGACGATCTTCTTCGAGACCGCTTCCAAATCCTCGTCGGTCAGGGTCGCATCGGTCGGTTGCAGGGTCACCGCGATGGCCAACGACTTCTTGCCTTCGGGCATGCCCTTGCCGGCATATTCATCGAATAATCGCGCTTGGCTCACCAGTTTCCGATCAGCGCCCAGCGCGGCGCGAATCAGCTTCTCCGCTGGCATGTCCATATCAACCAGAAAGGCGAAATCCCGGTTGACCGGCTGGAATGGCGAGAGCTTGAGCAAGGATCGAGCCGGACCCTTTGATCGAGGCTCCGGAACCTTGGCCAGAAACACTTCGAAGGCGGTGGCTGGGCCGCGCACATCCATCTCACGCAGGACCTTGGGATGCACCTCGCCGAAATGCGCGAAGGCATTGGCTCCAAGGCGCAGCGTTCCGGATCGTCCTGGGTGATACCAGGACGGCGCATCGGCCGAGACCTGCATGTTGGTGACCGGCGCGCCCAAAGCCTCGAGCAACGCCATGGCATCGGCCTTGGCATCGAAGGCATCGACGGCGCGCGCTGCCTTGGTCCAGTCGCGCGGGGCGGTCTGGCCGGTGCGAATGCCGGTCGCAAGGGTCTGTTGGCCCTCGGGCGTGGCATCGGCGTATTGCGGGCCGACCTCGAATAGCGCCAGATCGGCAATGCCCATATTGGCATTGCGCCCCGCTGCCGCCAGCAGGGTCGGCAGGATCGACGGGCGCATCATGTCCAGATCAGCGCTGATCGGGTTGACCAAGCGCAACGCGTCGGCGCCGCCGCCAAACAGCACCGCTTGCTTGGCCGAAACGAAGGAGAAGGTCACCGCCTCGGTCATGTCGCGCGCCGCCAGCACCCGCTTGGCCATGCGCTCGCGCGTCTGCTCCGGGGTTAGCGCCGGCACCGGCACCACATGGTCGTTGGTCATCGAGGTGTTGGGGATATGATCGAAGCCCCAGATCCGGATGACTTCCTCGACCAAATCCGCCTCGCCGATCACATCGGCCCGCCAGGGCGGAACCGCGCAAACGATGGCCTCGCCGGACCCGGTAACCTCGAAACCGAGGGTTCGGAGAATGCGAATGGCATCGGTTTCCGGTACTGCAACGCCGGTCAGGCCGATGATCCGGCTGTGGCGTAGGGTATAGCTGCGCTGCCAGTTCATCTCGCCGCCATGCACCACCAGCTCGCTCGCCTCGCCGCCGCAGATCTCCAACACCATCCGCGCCGCGATGTCCGAACCCCAATAGGGCGAGGTCGGGTCGAGACCCCGCTCGAACCGATAGCGGGCATCGGAAATCACGTTCAGCTTGCGACCGGTGGCCGCCGTGCGGATCGGATCGAAGATCGCTGCTTCAAGGAACATATTGGTGGTGTCGTCGCCGCAGCCTGAGCGCTCGCCGCCCATGATGCCGGCCAGATCGTCGACCCCGTGATCGTCGCCGATGACGATCATCTCTTCATCGAACGCATATTCCTTGCCGTCAAGCGCCAGGTATTTTTCACCGGGTTCGGCCAGCCGGATGAAGATGTCGCCGGCCACTTTGTCGGCGTCATAGGCGTGCAGGGGACGGCCCAGATCCATCATCACGTAATTGGTGATATCAACCAGCGCCGAGATCGGCCTGAGCCCGATGGCGGTCAGCCGATCACGCAGCCATTGCGGGCTTGGCCCATTTTTCACGCCCCGGAAATAACGGCCCACCACCAGCGGCGCCAGCGGCGGATCCTGCTCGGGCAGCTCCACCCGCCAATTAATCGGGCTCTTGCAGCTGCCCGGTACAGCCGAGGTATGCAGCGGTTTCAGCGTGCCGAGACCGGCCGCCGCCAGATCGCGGGCGATCCCGCGCACCCCCAGGCAATCGGCCCGATCAGGGGTGATAGCGATATCGATCATCGGATCGTCGAGCCCGGCGACGGCGGCGAACTTGGCGCCGATCGGCGTGTCATCCGGTAACTCGATGATACCATCATGCTCGTCCGAGAGACCCATCTCGCGCTCCGAGCAGAGCATGCCGTTGGACTCCTCGCCCCGCAGCACGCCCTTCTTCAACTCAACCCCGGTACCGGGAATGCGAATGCCGGCTGGCGCGAAGACGCCCTTCATGCCGGTGCGGGCATTCGGCGCTCCGCAAACCACCTGAACCTGCTCGGTCCCTGTATCGACGATGCAGACCCGCAGCCGGTCGGCATTCGGGTGCTGGCGCGCCTCGATCACATAGCCGACGATGAATTCGGCCAGATCCTTGGCCCGGTTCTCCACCCCCTCGACCTCAAGGCCGAGCATCGGCAATCGTTCGCAGATCTCCTCCAGAGAGGCGGTGGTTTCCAGATGATCCTTCAGCCAGGACAAGGTGAACTTCATCGGTTGATCCCCCCGGCGATGGTCGGCACATCCAGCGGTACGAAACCGTAGTGACGCAGCCAGCGGATGTCGGTGTCGTAGAACGGCCGCAGGTCGGGGATGCCGTATTTCAGCATCGCGATCCGCTCGATCCCCATCCCGAAGGCAAAGCCCTGGTACTCGTTTGGATCGATGCCGCAGTTTTCCAGGACCTTAGGGTGCACCATGCCGGAGCCGAGAATTTCCAACCAGTCGTCGCCCTTACCGATGCGAAACTCACCGCCAGCCCTGGTGCAGCCGATATCAACCTCGGCCGAGGGCTCGGTGAATGGGAAATAGCTGGGCCGGAAGCGCACTGGCAGGTCGTCGACCCCGAAAAAGGCGCGGCAGAAATCGATCAAACACCCCTTCAGGTGGCCCATATGGGTGGCCTTGTCGATGACCAACCCCTCGACCTGATGGAACATCGGCGAATGGGTGGCGTCATGGTCGGATCGGAAGGTCCGGCCCGGTACGATGATGCGGATCGGCGGGGTCGTCGTCTGCATGGTGCGGATCTGCACCGGCGAGGTATGGGTCCGCAAGACCCGGGGCGTGCCGCTCTCGTCCGGCGGCAGGTAAAAGGTGTCCTGTTCCTGGCGGGCGGGATGCTCCGGTGGAATGTTAAGGGCGGTGAAATTGTAGAAATCGCTTTCGATATGCGGGCCTTCGGCGACGGTGAAACCCATCTCGCAGAAGATCGCCGTCAGCTCGTCGATGGTCTGGGTGATCGGATGGATCGAGCCTCGGCTTTCCGGCCGCGGCGGTAAGGTGACGTCAACCCGTTCCTGCAGCAGCCGGGCCTCGAGTTCGGCATCGCCCATCGAGGTCTTGGCCGTGTCGATGGCGGTGGCGACCTCGTCCTTCAAGCGGTTCAGGGCTTGGCCGGCCTCGCGGCGCTGGTCGGGATCCAGCGCGCCCAACCCCTTCATCATCTCGGTGATCCGGCCCTTGCGGCCAAGCGCCGAGACCCGGAGTTCTTCCAGCGCATCAACCGTCGAGGCATTCTCTACGGCGCCGATCAACTCAAGCTTCAAGCTTTCCGCGTCTTGCATCTCATCCACCAACTTTCCACCTTGCCTTACCCTGGCGACGTCACCCGGGCCGAACGCACAAAGGGGCCCGTCGCAGGACAGGCCCCTTTTCACTTTCCCTTGCAACCTCCGCCTCGGACTGGGTCCGGTCGAAGGCTATTCCGCTTGGGCGAGCGCCGCCTGGGCCTGATCCACCAAGCCCTTAAACGATGCCGGCTCGGTAATTGCCAGATCCGAGAGCACCTTGCGGTCGAGCTCGATCCCGGCCCGCTTCAGGCCATTCATGAACTGCGAATAGGTCAGCCCATATTCACGGGCGCCAGCGTTAATCCGCTGGATCCACAGCGCCCGGAAGGTCCGCTTTTTGACCCGACGATCGCGATAGGCGTATTGCGCCGCCTTCTCGACCGCCTGTACGGCGACCCGGAAGACATTCTTGCGCCGGCCATAATAACCTTTGGCCTTGTCGATAACCTTCTTGTGACGAGCGTGAGCCGTCGTGCCTCTTTTAACGCGTGCCATGACGGGGCTCCCCTATAGATATGGCAGGAATTTGCGGACGATCTTGGCGTCCGGAGCGGAAAGCGTCGCCGTGCCCCGCGAATTGCGGAGCATGTCCTTGGGACGCTTGCTCATGCCATGGCGCTTGTAGGCTTGGTTGTGGAGGATCTTACCGGTCCCCGTGGCGCGGAATCGCTTCTTCGCGCCGCTCTTTGACTTCATCTTGGGCATTTCGGTCTCCGTTGCTGCTATGAGCGGTCCGGCGGCACTTCATCCGCGAGATCCTGATCCGCCGGCCTGGCATGCCCTTTAGCCATGACGCGACGTCGCCCCGACGAGGGGCAGCGGGTTATAGCGGGGTGGTTCGGGGATATCAAGGGGCTGAACTATCCTTCCGCCCCTATTCGGTTTTCCAACGCCGCCGCTTGCACCGGATTATCCTTTCGGACAAAACAGTGCCACCTGGGACCTCGTTTGCGGCGTTGCGGCGAAAGCTCGGGGGCGGCACGCCGCTGTCGTTTCGGTCAGCCACATTAACCAGCGCAGATGGACTTAAGAAATGCGAGCCGTTGTTTGCCGGAAATTCGGCCACTACCGAGATATGGTCATCCAGACGGAGACGGACCCGAGCCCTGGCCCAAGCGAAGTGGTGATCCGGGTACACGCGACCGCCGTCAGCTTCGCCAATATCCTGCAGATAGCGGGTAAGCATCAAAGCAAGGCCACGCCTCCCTTCACGCCCGGCGCAGAAGTGTCGGGCGTGATCACGTCGGTCGGCTCGGAGGTGACGGCGCTGGCGCCGGGTGATCGTGTCGTGGCGGCGGTTTCGAATGGCGGTCATGCGGAAATGGCGGCGGCGCGGGCCGATTTAACCTTCGTGATGCCGGATCGGATGAGCCATGCGGAGGGGACGGTGTTTCCGTCGATCCAGGCGACGGCTTATACGGGAATTGCGATCGAAGGTCGGCTCGAAGCCGGGGAAACCCTTCTGGTGCACGGCGCGGCGGGCGCCAGCGGTTTGGCGGCGGTGCAGATCGGCCGTGCCCTGGGCGCCACGGTCATCGCTTGCGCCAGTACCGAAGCAAAACGCGCCGCGACCCTTAAGGCAGGTGCGGATCATGCGCTTCCTTCCGATGCATTTCGCGATCAGGTGCTGGCGCTGACCGGCGGTCGCGGCGCCGACGTTGTGTTTGACCCGGTGGGCGGCGCGGTGTTTCAACAATCGCTGCGTTGTATCGCCCCCGAGGGGCGTTTGCTGGTGATCGGTTTCGCTTCCGGCGACATTCCCCAAGTGCCGGCCAATATTGCGTTAGTCAAGAATATCGCGGTGGTCGGGGTCTATTGGGGCTACTACATGGGGTGGGCCAAACTGGCGCCCAGCTTGCGGGCCCGCCGTCGAGTCGACGAATGTTTCGCCGCGCTGTTCAAGATGTACAAAGATGGAAAAATTCAACCCCAGGTACACGGCACTTTCCCGATGGAGCAATTCGCCGACGCTCTCGCCATCGTGGAGGAGCGACGAGCGGTGGGAAAGGTTGTGCTTCTCCCCCTGTGTTGCTGAAGGGGTAAATCGAAAGGAGTAGACGCTCGATGACAGACGATTTGCCTTTCGAGGGATTACGGGTTCTTGATCTATCTCAAGGTGTCGCGGGACCCTATTGCGGCATGCTGTTGGCCCGAAACGGCGCTGATGTTATTAAGTTGGAGCCGACCGGCACAGGCTGTTGGAGCCGCCAGCTTGGCAAGACGGTCGACGATCACACCGCCCACTCGTTGGTCGTCCATAGAGCCAAACGCAGCCTGGCACTTGATCTTAAAACCCCCGAAGGTTGCGAGATCGCGCGACGCCTGGCCGCTGACTGCGATGTCATCATTCAAAATTACCGGGTCGGCAAGATCGACCGTTTCGGGCTTGATTACGAGGCCGTGCGGCAAACCAATCAAGCCGTCGTCTATCTTTCGATCACCGGCTTCGGGGCGACCGGACCGAGGGCGGGTCTGCCGGCGACTGATTCCGTCATGCAGGCCTATACCGGGTTGATGTCGATCAACCGGGATGCCAGCGAGATGCCCCAGCGGATCAATATGCTGGCGATCGATTTCGCCTGTGGGCTTTACGCGTTTCAGGCGGTTGCCGCCGGGCTCTACCGCAAGGCGATGAAGGGGGTGGGCAAGCACATCCAAACCAGCCTGCTCGAAGCTTCCTTGGCGTATCAAGAGGCGGCTTTGGTTGAGTCGGCACTGCAAGGCGACACCGTCGAGCCGATCGGCATGCCCGTCGGCACGTTCCGCACCGGTGACGGCTATATGAGTATCAATGCGCGCCGTCAGCCGCAATTCGAGCGCTTTGCCAAGCTACTAGAGCGGAACGAGTGGATCGCCGATAGCCGATTCGCCAATCCGCGCGCCCGCGTCGAAAACCGCGAGGTCCTGCTGGCGCTGATCCGCCCCGAGATTGAGAGCAAAACGACCGACGAGTGGTGCGCCCTGCTCACGGATATCGACGTCCTGCATGGGCCCGTGCATACCCATCAGGATGTGTTCCAGGATGATCAGGTCAAGGCGGTCTCCGCCCTCCGTTGGGTTGACGATCCGGTGCTGGGTACGGTGCCGATGGCTACTTTGCCTGGCCAACCGGCGCCGGTGACGGGAGATCGGTACACGCTCAGTCCACGGTTGGGCGAACACACACGCGAAGTTCTTACGGAATTGGGCCATGATGCCGAGGCTATCGCGGACCTGATCCGCTCAGGCGTTGCGCAAGCCGCTGACTGAGAGAGGTTCCGCTGCGGAGAGACCTTCGACTTGGGAGAACGGGTGTGGTGGAGACGGCGTTGTTCGAGGCGGGCGGGTACCGTTATGTGCGCGGGCCATTTCAGTATTCCGGTGGGGTTGCGGCCGAGCCCGGTTTTACCATCGAAAGGGTGCGGTTTCCTCGACCGGTACCCCTGGCTGAAGGCTTTCGCCGGATCGGAGCGTATCTCGACGAGCTTGGCCGGCCGTGCACCTCGTTCTGCGCCTGTGAACTGCGCTCTCCAGCACCTTTTACCGATCAAGGCTTCATCGACTTCAACAGAGTCTATGTTGGCACCTTGGAGCGATGGGGCATCTTCAAGGATGGCGAAAACCCTGTCGCCCGCTCAAACGTCTGTCCCGAGATCAACCCGCCGCTGGAACCAAGTTTCGAGGCTTTCTGCTATACCGTCCCCGTGTCCGCCGGCGTGGGCGCCGCGCCAGTGGGAGCTGCAGTGAACGGCCGCAAGAGTTTCGTCATCGCCGGCTCGGGCGAGGCGCGGGACGCGCCGGGTCTGTACAGCGATAAGATCGTGCGGTTCGGTGAGACCTCGACGGACGCCATGCGGGACAAAGCCCGCCACGTGCTGGGCGTGATGGAGATCCGGATGGCGGCGCTCGGCGTCGGTTGGGTGGATGCCAGCACCACCCAGGTCTATACGGTTTACGATCTGCATTCGTTCCTGGGCGAGGACATCGTGCAGCGCGGCGCGGCGCCGGCAGGCTTGACCTGGTACTACGCCCGCCCCCCGGTCCAGGGGCTGGAATACGAGATGGATCTGCGCGGCGTTCCGGTGGAACGGGTTCTGTAGCGGCGCTTGCGCCTTAAGCGGGGAAACCTGGCGAGAACCGGGGATCGCCACGTCCGATACCCAGAGTTCTGGGAGTACACGAATGAATGACGATGAACAGTTCGACGTCGTGGTGGTGGGAACTGGCGCCGCTGGTTTGAACGCCGCCCTGACCGCCAGCGTGCACGGCGCCCGTACATTGGTGTTGGAGAAAGCCCCGGTGGTCGGCGGCACTACGGCGATGTCGGGGGGATGCATTTGGATTCCGAATAATCACCATATGGCGCGTCATGGCTTGCAGGACTCCCGTGAAGCCGCCCTGGACTATATCCGCGCCGTTTCTCCCGACGGTTGGCACAATGCCGAGGAACCGCTTTGGGCGGCCTTTGTTGATCATGCACCAGAGATGCTGAAGTTCGTCGAGGCGCACAGCCCGACCCGCTTCAACCTGAACCGCGACCCCGACCCCTACGCCGAAGCGACGGGCGGCATGGCGCGTGGCCGCAATGTCTCCCCGGCTCCCATCCGCATCCGCCAGCTCGGCCGTTGGTGCGATAAGGTCCGCGCCTCGACGGTTGATATGCGGATCAACTATGAGGAGGTGGTCGATCGGTCTTTCTACGCTAACCCGAAACAGCAGATGCCTCGTCTGCTGCCGCGTCTGCTTTGGCGAAAACTGACGGGCTCCTACACAAGGGGCCGCGCGTTGACGATTGGCCTGCTCAAGGGGTGCTTGGATCACGGTGTGACGATCTGGCCAGCTACCGAAGCCACGGCTCTTACAACGCACGAAGGCCGGGTGACCGGATTAGACGCCGAACGTGAGGGTCGTTCCATCGCGATCGAAGCGTTGCAGGGGGTGATCCTCGCCAGCGGCGGTTTTGAGTGGAACCAGGAGATGATGGCGGAGCATTTTCCGGGCCCGGTGGAGTGGACGGCATCGCCACCGACCAATACTGGCGATGGACAGCGCATGGCGGCGGCAGTCGGCGCCCAACTTGACCATATGGACCAGGCGCTGGTCATGGGGGTCACCCCGGTGACATATGAGGGCCGACTGATGGGGCAGCCGGCGATGGATTACTTCCTGCCCCATTCAATGATCGTAAACCGTCACGGCCGCCGCTTTGTGAACGAGAAACAGATGAATATTGGTTTGGCTTTCGCCGAGCTGGACCCGGATACTGGATCCCCGGCGCATCTGCCGGCCTGGCGGATTTATGACAGCCAGTTCGCGGCTCGGTACCCGCACGCCATGCCGAACGGGTCTATACTAGGCAATCGTTTCGAGGCGGACACGTTGGGGGCGCTAGCAGTCCAGATCGATGTCGATCCGGCCGGCTTGGCGGAAACCGCGCGGCGGTTTTCCAGGTTCGCGCGGGCCGGCATCGACGATGATTTTAGGCGTGGAGCCAGCCTCTGGGACCGCAATCGCGGCGGTGATCCGACCCATAAACCGAACCCGACTTTGGGGTCTATCGAGAGGCCGCCTTTTTACGCCATGCCGTTCAAGGCCGGCTATCTGGGCACCAAGGGCGGGGCGAGGACCAATGAACGAGCAGAGGTCCTAAATGGACAAGGCGAGGTCATCAGGGGGCTTTATGCCGCCGGCAATGTCATGGCCAATCCCTTCGGCTCCAAGGGGGTTGGCGCCGGCACCACGCTAGGGCCTTGTCTGACATGGGGCTATATCGCGGCGTTGAACGTGCTCGACGCCCAATCGCGGCAAAGCTGAATTGATCTCGATTGCCAATGCTTTCGATGTAGTCTGAGTTAAGGCTTCGACCTTTCCCGCCCACTCCTTTGCGAGATCGTACCTATGAAAAACGTCGCGTTCACCTTGGTGATGATGCCGCCGCACACCCCGGTGCGGCGTCGCTGGGCGGCGCGCGTTGCCCAGGAGGACATAGGCGTTCGGGTGCTGCAGCCCGAAACCATCGACGACGCCAAGCGCGATATTGCCGAGGCGGACGCAGCCTTTGGCGCCATTCCGCCGGAGGTACTGGCGCAGGCAAAGCGCCTGCGTTGGCTCCAGGCGCCGCAGATCGCGCCGCCCGCTGGATTCTACTATCCGGCGCTGGTCGAGCATCCGGTCGTGGTGACCAATTTGCGCGAGATCTTCAACGACCACATCGGCGCTCACATCATGGCCTTCGTGCTCGGCTTTGCGCGCGGCCTGCACTACTACCTGCCGCAGCAGATACGCCAGGAATATGCACCCCGGCCCCAGGATACCGGGGTTGTGCACTTGCCTGAGGCGACGGCTCTCATTCTCGGTGTCGGGGGCATCGGGTGCGAAGCAGCCCGCCTCTGCCATGCCTTCGGTATGACCGTGATCGGTGTGGATGGACGCCGCACCGAGGCGCCCGAGGGTATCAATGAAATGCACCTGCCCGAGCGCCTGGATGACCTGTTGCCGCGTGCCGATTTTGTCATCATGACAGTGCCACACACGCCAGCGACCGAGGGGATGATGGACCGTCAACGGCTGCACCGGATGAAGCAATCGGCTTTCTTGATCAACATCGGTCGTGGCATGACGGTGTGTCTCGACGATCTCGTTGCGGCTCTTGAAGCCGGCGAAATCGCCGGCGCCGGTCTGGATGTGTACGAGATCGAGCCGCTGCCCGCCGATCATGCGCTGTGGTCGGCCCCGAACGTGTTGCTGACGCCGCACACGGCTGGATTTGGACCCTATCTCGACGATCGGCGGCTCGACATCCTGCTCGATAACTGCCGGCGGTTCGCCAAGGACGAACCGCTGCGAAATATCGTCGACAAGGCTACGTGCTTCTGAGGATATGACGCTGGTGGCGACCGCATCGCGTACGGCAGGGCATTGTGGTTTTCCACAATACTAGAGCGTGCGCGCAATCCTGCATGATGCTCTCCGACGATGGCCCCGCACACGCACTCAAGCGCCGCCCTGACGTGGCAACACCTTATGCAGGTTGACCAAATTCATATAGCGCGAGAATAATATATGCAGAGAGAATCCATCTATTATTTAAAATATTACTTCTATTATAATTATTGGAGATAATATATTTTTAACAAATAATGAATGCGATTGCCAAACCACCAACGCAAAGCAGATTATCTAGAACACTTACTAACGTGAAGGCCGAGGTGCCGGCAAAGGCAAAGCGGGCAGGAAAGTGGATGCCGCGGGCGCTAGCCTGATTGGTTTTTCCTAACCAACAGCATGCCCTTAACATTGCAACCCGTTACTAAAATTGGATCAGGTCAACCACGCTTAAATATTTACTAGCGGTTCTGGTTTTGGTCGTGCCGAGGATCATTTTTGTATCACGGCACAGAAACGGTTTTTAAACATAGAGCAGGATATTTCTTCCCGTTTTATGTTTCTGCGTGCAATTGTAACTTACTACCAAGATTCCTCAAATATGGGCTGAAAGAATTTTCAAACACTTGTTAGCGACGTGTTAGGGGGCGGAGACGATTTTCAGGCTTTGAAGTGGATTCCAAAGGCGACAGCCAAGGCCGGGAGCGCTTTCGAGCAATCGGCGCGAGATGAGCGATTTCGCGGAATTTGATTTTAAGGAGCGCTCAGCTGACAAAAAATTGATCACGGCTAAAGCGAGGCCGGTGTATTTCCCGGTCTATTACGTCGAACCCTGCGCCAAAAACGAAGTAAGCGCGTGGTGAACCCGCCCTTATTTAGTCCGTTTGGATAGAGATGCTTGGTATCCACCAACGCTGGTGGACACTATGTGGATTGATCGATGGCATTGGAACGGCGCAGGCGGCGGATCTGGGAAGATGACGAGAAGAGACGGATCGCGGAGCAGACACTGGCACCGGGGGTCCAGAGCCGCTGCACGCCGGCACTCTGGTCAAGTCATTATCATCATCACCGCGCGAAATCCGAGCTCATGATAGAGGCCAGACCTTCGCGGTAGGTTGGGTAGGCGAGTTCAACGCCGAGTTCAGCGGTAAGCCGCCGCGTGTCCAATCGTTTGCACTCGCTATAGAATGAGCGGGCCATGGCCGATAGTGCGGCGGAATCGAACGCGATCGGCTGCGGCGGGCTAACCCCAAGCAGAGCGCAGGCGTGGCGGACCACATCACCGCTGGCACAGGCCTCTGTGTCGGCGACATTGTAGATTTGGCCATGGTTTGGCCGCGCCATCGACGCCATCAGGATGGTGGCGATGTCATCCACGTGGATCCGGTTAAAGACTTGTCCGGGCTTGTCGATGATCCTCGCGGTGCCGGCCCGGACCTGGGCGATCGCATTGCGAGCGGGGCCATAGATACCCGAGAGGCGGAAAATTTGGATGGAGCCCCCGGCGCTCTCGCCGGGATCGAGATGCGAGAATGTCTCGACCCAGGCATTCTCCGCCGCGAGCCGTCGATGGCCACGAGCAGAGCCGGGGTTCGGCGTGTCGGTTTCCTGCACCAGGGCGCCCTGGCGATCGCCATAAACCGCGGGGGTCGAAAGATAGCCGACCCAACGCAGCAAGGGCGCCGCTCGCAAGGCCGCCTGGTGCTCGATCAGGGCCGGATCGCCAGCCTCGGTGGGGGGGATCGACGAGAGTAGATGGGTCACCTCGCCAAGGCTGCCGGTTGGGTCCGCCAAAGGGTGCTCGGGACCGAACAGATGCGCGGTGATCCCGAGGGCGGCCATCGCGGCCCTTTTCCCCTCGGTTTGAACCGTGCCGGAAACCGTCCACCCCTCGGCGAGCAAGCGGATAGCCAGGCGCTCTGCAGTATAGCCGAGACCGAAACAGAACAAATGGCCGGGTGCCAGGGACGCTATCGACGGGTCGGTCCTCATTAACTTTGCTCCGTCGATAAGGCTGGGCGAAAAAAGCGCGCCAGGTCCAGGGTGTGGCCGCGTCACAGCTTGGTCAATCTTCCGGCCCCGTCAACCCATGGATTAAATCTGTATTTATCAATCGATTGGCTAATTTTTCCGCCAATCCCGTTCCATCCTACGCCTTACGTTATATAAAAAAGTTGGTAGTGCTTGACGGATTTCGGGACGGCGCTGAACTTTAAAGTTCAAGGAATTTAAGGTCGGCTTGCGCGGATGCGGGCAGCAGCACCTGATTTGTCGGTGTGTGCGTATTGGCGAGTGGAGCGCGCCAACCCAGCATGTCAGAGGTTTCGGTTAAAAGCCCTTTCAGACCGAAGCAAATCTCCTCGACGGTGGATTGTTCCAGAGTAACCGTCTCGCCAGCTTCCATCATCGCGTTCAATACAAATGAGTTCATCAATCCTGCGTGAAACAACTCTCGCTGACGTAGCTTTCGTCCGTCTTGGAGGCCAATCGTCGGCGTCAATATCCAGTCGTGCTCCTCTCCGGTGTACCAGTCGATGACATCGACATGCAGGGACGGTGTGCGAAAAACCTGCGCGAGCGCGGTTGCACCGGAGGCTGAGCCAACGAAAAATCGAGCCCGGGATACGGCAAATGCTTGGAGTTTCCAGGAGTTTGGGATCCCCGACAGCGCGACATAACCCGGTCGACCGGCGTGATGGTGCATTTCAGGATGACCAAGCTGAACAACCTGCCCGCCTAGATCGTCGATTATGTGATCGATTAGTGCTAAATAGGTTTGAGGGTTTGCGTCGCGGATATTCGAAATTGGCTTATAGACATAATTTGGTTCTCGCCAATGAATGGTACAGTACCATCGATTGGGATCCAAGCCCAATTGGATCAGTTTCTCCGTCGCATTGTCCGCCTCGGAGCCAGGGATTTGCAAAGCGACCCGCGGCAATCCCCAAAAGACAGCGGCGTTAAGCAGGGACGGAAGCGCGACGAAATCATGATAGGCGTCCGAAGTCGTGTCGTACTTCTGGAGGTCATCCGTCAACTGAGACACCGCCAGCTTCTCGAACGAATCGCGCAAATCGAATACTTTATTAGGAAAGGGGAAATATCCTGCAAAATCGCGCACATAGGCGCGAGAATCGGCGATAATAAAATTAGTGTGTGAATGGTCGAAGTTCGCAACAAACCGAGCGATGCTGGAGAACCCGAACAGGACATCGCCGAAACTGCGGGCTCGAATTGGCGCCAGAACCTTGAAGGGCCGCTCCTTGCGTCCACCGATATTCCAGATGAAACGACCGTAGTGATTTCCGAGAAACGCAGTGTCGGGTGTCATGATCGTCTTATCCGTTCCAGGACGTTCGTGGCATGGTGATCAATAGGCAAGCAGGCCCAGCGGGGCTGAATAACGGTTTACATGAATGGTCTTGGGGTGTCCTGCGCAATCAAGAACATACTGATCACGCCCGGGTCGCAGCAGGCGCTGGACTTTTTAGGCCAACTGTTGCTAGTGCCCTGGTCTCGTAGCCGGCCTACCTTGGCGCCTTACAGGCCTTCCAAGCCTATGAGCCCCGTTATGATCAGCTCAACCTGGGCGACGGGACATGACCGCCGAGGCTTACGCTGGCGCAGCCGCGCAAGCACTAGCGGGTGACATCGTGATTTTACCTATGCCGTCCCAGACTTCGCCAACCTGACCGGCGCCACCCTCAACCTCGAAGAGCGCCAAGGTCTGCTGGCGTTGGCCTTTGACCTCGGCATTCCGGTGATTGAGGATACTGCCTATACCGCGCGGCGTTACGAGGGAGAGGCAATCCCCTCGGTAATGGCGCTTGAGGTGGCGCGCGTCAGGCATGTGGACGCGACCCGCGCAGTATATTGCGGAACCTTCTCGAAAACCCTCAACCCCGGGCTGCGTGTCGGCTGGGTCTGCACCGCACGACTGGCCATCTCTCAATTGATATTGGCCAAACAGACCTCGGATCTGAACAGCCCGTTGTTGAACCAGATGATAATGCACCAGAAGAACAATGGTTGAGGCTTTCCGTTATTGATTCTGGCGTCGGCGTCCAAATTGCTGACCTGGATAGGGTCTTCGAGCCACTCCAACAGGATTCCTCCAGTTTCACCCAGAATCATCAGAGGGCAGGTTTGGGCCTGTCAATCGCGAGATCCCTGGTGCAGATCCACGGTGGATCATTACATTTGGAAACCCGACCCGACAAAGGGGCCGCGGCGGTGCCGAACCTGCCAATGGTCGCCCCCTCAATTGCCGAGCCAAAAGACGTGGGGTAATCCTCGGGAATGCTCGCTGTCGTGACCGGAATTCAATTGCTTGACGCCGCGGCGCTCGCCATCATCCAGGTTGTCCCGGAAGTACCGACGCAAGCAGGGCGAGACATCCACCATGACCAGCACTAAACGCCTTCGTCTCGGTGCCTTCATGCGCCCGGTTAGCATTCATACCGCCGCCTGGCGCTATCCCGGTGGCACGCCCGACGCGAATTTCAATCTCAAACATCTGATCCGCTACGCCCAGACCCTGGAGCGCGGAAAGTTCGACGCCTTTTTCATGGCCGACCATCTCGCGGTTCTGAACATGCCGATCGAGGCACTGAAGCGCAGCGCCACGGCGACCTCTTTCGACCCGCTGACCCTCCTGCCGGCGCTGGCAATGATGACCGAGCATCTGGGCTTGATCGCCACCGCTTCGACCACCTTCGAGCCGCCTTATGTGGTTGCCCGCCGCTTTGCCTCGCTTGATCATATCAGCGGTGGCCGGGCCGCTTGGAACCTGGTTACCACCTCGAACCCGGACGCCGCGCTCAACTTCGGCATGGAAGAGCACATGGAGCACGGCGAGCGATATCGCCGGGCGCGGGAATATTACGATGTGGTCACCGGGCTTTGGGACAGCTGGGCCGACGACGCTTTCATCCGCGATCCGGAGTCCGGAATCTTCTTCGATCCCGAGCGCTTGCACACCTTGAACCATAAGGGGGAATTTCTCTCGGTGCGCGGGCCGCTGAATATCGCACGGTCGCCGCAGGGGTGGCCGGTGATCGTGCAGGCCGGCGCATCCGAGCCCGGCAAACAGCTCGCCGCCGAAACCGCCGAGATGGTGTTTGCCGGCCTGGCCACGATGGAGGACGGCAAGCGGCTTTTCGCCGACCTGAAAGGCCGCATGGATGTTCTTGGCCGCCCGCGCGACCACATGAAAATTCTGCCCGGCTGTCTGGTGGTAGTCGGAGAAACCGACGCCGAAGCCCGCGAGAAACGGGCGTTGCTCGATAGCTTGGTGCACTACGACAGCGCCATCGCCTCGCTGTCGATCGCGCTTGGGCATGACGCCTCAGCTTTTGAGCCGGACGCCCCATTGCCCGAAATTCCCGAGACCAATGCGTCCAAAAGCGGCCGTGAACGGGCGATCCGATTGGCCGAGCGAGAGAACTTGACCGTGCGACAGTTGGCACAGCGGCTTGGTGGGTTTTCCGGGCTCGCCATGGTCGGCACGCCAAAGACCATTGCCGACCAGATGCAGGAATGGCTTGAAGATGAAGCCAGCGACGGCTTTAATATCATGTTCCCATACTTGCCTGCGGGACTGGACGATTTCGTCGACAAGGTCGTGCCGGAGTTGCAGCGTCGGGGAATTTTTCGGACCGAATACGAGGGCAAGACCCTGCGAGAAAACCTCGGTTTACCGCGGCCACAGAACCAGTTCTTCACTTCTGCCTAGGAAAGTTAGCCCATGACCGAGCCCCCGCTCACCCAACTCGGCCAGACCGTGCAGACGCCGCCGTCACCACAGGATCAGTCCTGGAATGCGTCCCGAACCCGCATCCGGGCATCGATTACATCGCGCTATACCTGACCTGAGTTCACCTGCGTCTATCCGGTGACCAGCCAGCCGGATTTTGCTCATCTGGTGATCGATTATATTCCTGGCCAGTGGCTGGTGGAGAGCAAGCCGCTAAAATTTTATCTATGACCCTAACGTAAACATCTCGGATTTCACGAGGGCACCACCATCGATATCGCCCTAAGTTTCGTTGAAGTAGCGGCGCCGGAAGGGACCTGGGCATCCGGTTCCGGCGTAGTGCCCTATCGTGGACGCGGCTGACCGCCGTTGCCGTTCTGGCGGAGTGTTCTTTCCAAAAGAAGAAGCACACCCCCTTAGTTGATACGGGGCCAAGGCCTGAGGCGATGGCCAGCGGCGGGTTGCCAAGTCACTATCAAGCAAGCGTGGGAGTACGCAGCCGTGCATCGCATAGAAATTCTCAGGCCTGGGCCCCAGCTGTCGCTGGGGATCCTTTGTTACATGGGCTAAACCAAGCCTCCCACATCCCCTTGCCCCACCCCTGCAACCAGCGTACATGTCGATCCGCGACCTGGGACACGCGAGGCGTGACAGGTGTTTCACGGATCGAAACCGGATAGATCCAAAAGGGATATCCGTGGCGGTACGCTAGAGGACGGGATCTTCCCCGCGCCCCTGCGCGTGGCCGCTTCGGCGGACACGAAGGGGAGAGCGTAATGGCTGGAAAACTTGGCGTGATGGTGTGCGGCCACGGTAGCCGCGACGAGAACGCGGTGCGTGAATTCGCGGTGCTGGCCAAAAGGCTGACCGAGCGGTTGCCGCAATATCCGGTGGATTATGGCTATTTGGAGTTCGCCACACCGGTGATCCGCGACGGTTTAAACGCGCTCAAGGAGCAGGGCGTCGATGAGGTCCTGGCGATCCCCGGCATGCTGTTCGCTGCTGGCCATGCCAAGAACGATATTCCCTCGGTGCTGAACACCTATCAGGCGCAGAACGGTCTCAATATCCGTTATGGCCGCGAGCTTGGCATCGATTTGAAGATGTTGAAGGCGGCGGCCGAGCGGGTCGAGGAGGCGGTTGCCGGTGCCGGCGACCATATCTCACGCCACGAGACCTGTCTGGTGGTGGTCGGGCGCGGCGCCTCAGACCCCGACGCCAATTCCAATGTCGCCAAGGTCATGCGAATGCTCTGGGAGGGCATGGGGTTCGGTTGGGGTGAGACGGCTTATTCGGGCGTCACCTTTCCGCTGGTCGAGCCGGCGTTGGAGCATGTCACCAAACTCGGCTACAAGCGGATCATCGTGTTTCCGTATTTCCTGTTCACCGGCATTCTGGTACAGCGGATCTATGACTATACCGACCTCGTGGCGGCGCGGCATCCGGGGGTCGAATTCGTCAAGGCGGGGTATCTCAACGACCATCCGCTGGTCATCGATACCTTTGTCGATCGGGTCCAGGAGATCCTCGAAGGCACCGGCAACATGAACTGTCAGATGTGCAAGTATCGCAATCAGGTGCTGGGCTTCGAGGCCGAGGTCGGCCTGGCCCAGGAAAGCCATCACCATCACGTCGAGGGCATTGGGACCAGCCCGGTCGGCGACCATCATTCCGCCCCCGAACACCAACATGATCACGGCGATGACCACGGCCATAGCCATGGGCATGATTACGAGGGAGGTCACGGGCATCACCACCATCCCTATCCCCATGCCGATCATCCGCTCGGGCCGCGCAGCATGGACAGCGACCCACCCCGCGTGGACGCCAACAAGGATGGTTGAGCCATGCGGTTGGACTATCTGAAGGACCCTGCCACGATTTACCGACTGTCTTTCGAGACCGTCCGGCGCGAGGTGGATCTGTCGGGATTTACTGCCGAGGAGGCCGAAGTCGCGGTGCGGCTTATCCATGCCTGTGGGATGCCTGAAATCCTCGGTCATCTGAAGTTCTCTGCAGGCGCCATAGCGGCGGCGGCGGCGGCACTGGCTGCCGGAGCGCCGGTGCTATGCGATTGCCGGATGGTCGCGGCGGGGATCTCGCTGGGTGCAACGGGGCTTACTAATCCGATCCTCGGGTTCCTCGATCACCCCGAACTGGCCGGGCGCGCCAAAGCCGGAAACACCACCCGCTCGGCCGCGCAAGTGCCGCTCTGGCGCGACCATCAGGCAGGTGCGGTTATCGCCATCGGCAATGCGCCGACCGCGCTTTTCCGTTTAATCGAAGAGATTCAAGCCGGCGCGCCGATGCCGGCCGCGGTGCTGGGCTTTCCGGTAGGCTTCGTCGGCGCAGCCGAATCCAAGCAGACGCTGGTCGATGCAACACCGGAAATCCCACACGCGACTCTGCTCGGTCGGCGCGGCGGCAGTGCCATGGCAGCGGCAGCGGTCAATGCGATCGCCCGGATCGCCGCCGGGAGCGACCAGATATGACCCCGCCGATAACGAATGCGAGGGTTGGCCGTTGGCTCAGCGTCGTCGGCATTGGCGAAGACGGGCTGGAGGGTCTGGCGCCCAGCATCCGGGCCCTGGTCGACACGGCTGACGTGCTGATTGGCGGCGAACGGCACCTCGCCATGGTGCCCAAGGACGGCCGCGAACGGCTGGCTTGGCCCTCACCGATCCGTTTGTTGGTTGACCGGCTGGAGGAAATGCGCGGTCGCCGGGTCTGCGTTCTGGCCACCGGCGATCCGATGTGTTTCGGCATCGGCAGCACTTTGGTGCGCCGCATCCCGCGTGAAGAGATGTTGATTGTTCCGGCGCCATCGGCGCTGGCGCTGACCTGCGCGCGCCTTGGCTGGCCGGAACACGAGGTTGACCTCCTGACCTTGCATGGCCGGCCCTTGGCGTTGTTGGAAAGTCATTTGCAGCCTGGCGCTCGGTTGGTGATCCTGTCCGATGACGCCAAGACACCAGCCAAGGTGGCGGACCGGCTGGTCGAGCGTGGCTTTGGCGATAGCCGGATGACGGTCCTGGAGAGAATGGGCGGACCGGCCGAACGCCGCTTGGAGGCCTTGGCGGCGGATTGGCGGCATCCACCAGGGGATGATTTCAATACGATCGCTGTCGAGCTTGTCGCCGGGCCGGACGCGGTGATCCGTCCTCTTATACCCGGTTTACCTGACGATGCGTTCGTCAATGACGGACAACTGACCAAGCGGGAGGTGCGCGCGACGACCCTTTCAGCCTTGGCGCCATCGCCGCATGCGCTGCTTTGGGATGTGGGCGCGGGGTGCGGATCGATCGCCATCGAATGGTTGCGCATCGACCGCCGCTGCCGCGCCATAGCTATCGAACCCCGGGATCAGCGCAGGGCGATGATCGCCGAAAATGCGATGGCACTGGGGGTACACGGATTGCAAATCCTGGCCGGCACCGCACCGGACACGCTGTCCAATCTCGCAGCGCCAGATGCTATCTTCATTGGCGGCGGCGCCTCTGCCGACGGGGTGATCGAGACGTGCTGGACGGCCCTCAAGCCCGGCGGGCGGCTGGTCGCCAACGTCGTGACCTTGGAGGGTGAGGCCGCATTGTTAGCCTGGCGATCGCGCCTTGGCGGCAGCCTGACCCGGATCGTCATCTCTCGAGCCGAACCGGTTGGGGCCTTCCAGGGGTGGCGGCCGTTGATGCCAGTCACCCAGTGGAGCGTCACTAAACCATGGGGAGAGGCGGTGTGACCGGTCGGCTGTTTGGTGTTGGCGTCGGGCCCGGTGATCCGGACCTCATCACCCTGAAAGCGCTGAAGGTGCTGCAGGGCGCGGATATGATCGCCTATCCGGCGCCCGAAACCGGCCCGAGCCTAGCCCGTGCCATCGCCGCGCCACACATCCCGGAGGGACGGGAGGAATTCGCCATCCGCATGCCGATGCTGGTCAATCGGTTCCCAGCGACCGAGGTTTATGATCAGGCTGCCGAGCGGATCGCCACCGCGCTGGATCACGGCCGATCAGTGGCGGTGCTGTGCGAAGGTGATCCCTTCTTCTACGGCTCGTTCATGTATTTGTTTGGCCGGTTAGCGGATCGGCACCCGGTCGAGGTGATCCCCGGCGTGTCCTCGTTGATGGCCTGTGCAGCGGCCCTGTCGGCGCCGCTGTCGGCCCGGAATGACGTGCTGATAGTCCTACCAGCGCCGCTTGACGATGCGGTATTAGAGGCTCGGCTGGGACTGGCGGACGCGGTGGCCATCGTCAAGATTGGCAGGCATTTCGAACGGATCCGCACCTTACTGGAACGGACCGGCCTTGCCGAGGATGCTCGCTATGTGGAGCGCGCGACCATGGATAATCAGCGGGTGTTGGCGCTTTCGGCGGTCGACGAGAAGGCCGTGCCGTATTTCTCGATGATCTTGGTGCACCGGCGCGGGCGGGCCTGGATATGACCGCGATAGTCGTTGTTTCGGCCTCCGGCGTTGGGACAGCACGCCGGGTCGCGGTTGGCCTCAAAGCGCCTCTGCATGGCCGCCCGGACGGGACTGACGTGCCGGTCGAAAACTTTGGTGACCATCTCCGTGGGCTTTTCGTCGAAGGCACGCCAATCGTCTTCATCGGCGCCCTGGGCGCGCTTGTGCGCCTCCTGGCCCCGGTGATCGGTGATAAAGCCGAGGATCCGCCGGTTGTCGTGGTAGCCGAGGATGGTAGCGCAGTAGTCCCGGTGCTTGGTGGCCATCACGGCGCCAACGATCTGGCCCGACGGGTCGCGGTGCTGCTCGATGTGGCGGCGGCAATTACCACTGCGAGCGACCTGCGGTTCGGCGTCGCGCTGGATGAGCCGCCGCGGGGATGGCATCTGGCGAATACCGCTTCTTCCTACAAGGAATTCATGGCCCGGCTGCTAGCCCAGCAAGCAATGCGGGTTGAGGGCGATCTCCCCTGGCTCACCGGATCGACACTGCCGATCAGCGGGGATGCCGCCCTGTTGATCTGTGCGACGGAGCATGATGGCCCGGTTGCGACCGGAACGCTGGTCTATCATCCCGAATGTCTGGTGTTGGGTGTTGGCTGCGAGCGGGATGTCGACCCGCAAGAGTTGATCACGTTGGCGCGCCAGACCCTGGCCGACGCCGGATTGTCGGCCCAAAGTGTCGCCGCCGTGGTCTCGGTCGATGTGAAGATGGACGAGGCCGCGGTGCACGCATTGGCCAAGGATCTTGGTCGCCCCGCGCGGTTCTTCACAGCAGCGGCGCTCGAGATGGAGACGCCCAGGCTCGCGAACCCTTCCGAACTCGTCTTTCGCGAGGTTGGCTGCCACGGTGTCGCCGAAGCGGCGGCGTTGGCGACGGTCGGCCCGGCTGGCGAATTGCTGGTTGAGAAACAACGCTCCAAACGCGCCACCTGCGCCATCGCCAGGACGCCGGGGATCATTGATGCGTCAGTGACCGGCGTGCCGCGCGGCCGGCTATTCGTGGTCGGCACCGGACCAGGCACAGCCGATTGGCGCACGCCCGAGGTCGAGCGCATGGTCGGCGCGGCCAGTGATCTAGTCGGCTATGGTCTGTATCTCGATTTGCTTGGGCCTCTGGCGGCTGGCAAGACCCGACATGACTATCGGTTGGGCGAGGAG
>CALMRI010000013.1 GCA_937776645.1 uncultured Alphaproteobacteria bacterium
CTGCCGGTAAGGTGGAGATCGCCAAGGTTCCGACGACTCCCGACGATCAATCCCGCGGTTTCTTGGAGGGTATTCGTAAACGGGTTGTCGATCTTGCTCAGGTAATGACCGTAGTTCATGGCACCACCGTCGCTACCAATGCCTTGTTGGAACGCAAGGGCGCGCGGACCGGGGTGATTACTACGGTAGGCTTTCGTGACGTGCTGGAGATGCGCCGACGCGACCGGCCGCGCACCTGGGGGTTATGGGGAACTTTTGAGCCGATCGTCCCGCGCGATCGTCGCCTGGAGGTGGAGGAGCGGGTTTTGGCTGATGGAACGGTGCGCCAGGCGGTCGACCCAGAGGCGGTGTCCGCCGCGGCGGCGCAATTGCTGGGGATGGGCTGCGAGGCCCTGTCGATCGTCTTCATCAACTCTTATGCCAATGCCGAGAACGAGCGGGCCGCCAAACAGGCGGTGCAGTCAATTTGGCCGAACGAGCATGTGACCGTGTCCAGCGATATCTTGCCGGAAATTCGCGAATTCGAGCGCGCATCGACAGCCACCCTGAACGCCACCTTGCAGCCGATCCTAGGGCGTTATCTGGGGGCATTAGAAAAAACGCTGAGAGATGACGGCTTCGCGGGTGAAGTACTGATCGTGCAATCAAACGGCGGCGTCATGTCCGTAGATACCGCCAGGGCGAGGCCAGTGCGCACCGCCTTGTCGGGACCGGCGGCCGGAGTCATAGCGGCGGCCTATATCGGCGAGGCGGCTGGGATTTCCCAATCTGGTGACCTGCGACATGGGCGGCACCAGCTTTCGATGTGTCCCTGGTCGCCGACGGCCGGGCGTCCCTGGCGCCGCAAACCTCGATCGGGTTCGGCATGGTCGTGCGCTCGCCGATGATCGAGACGATTACCATCGGCGCCGGTGGCGGCTCGATCGCCCGGGTCGATGCTGGTGGGTTGCTGCAGGTGGGGCCGGAATCGGCCGGCTCCGATCCGGGGCCGGTTTGCTATGGCCAGGGCAATAATCGCCCGACCGTTACCGACGCCAATGTGGTGCTTGGCCGGATCAATGCCGATCGACCGATCGGCGGGCGTCTCGACCGGCTGGATGTGGCGGCGGCGAATCAGGCGATTCGCCAGAATATCGCCGAGCCGCTTGGCCTGGAGGTGATCGAGGCCGCCGACGCCATCCTGCGGGTCGCCAATGCCAAGATGGCCAGCGCCATTCGTCTGGTCTCGATCGAGCGCGGCCATGATCCCAAGAGCTTTGTCGCCATGCCGTTCGGCGGCGGGGGGGCGTTCATGCCGGCGCCCTGATCCGCGATGTTGGTCTGTCCCGCGCTGTCGTACCCCGGTTTCCCGGCGTCACCAGCGCACTTGGCTGTGTGATTGCCGACATGCGCCATGACCATGTGCAAACAATCAATCGGATGCTCGATGAGCTGGATCTGCCGACCCTTGACGGCGAGATGGTCGGGCAGGCGGCTGAGGGGCACCGGGTGCTCGATGGGGCAGGTGTCGCCTTCGAGAGCCGGGCCGAGGAGTTCGAGCTCGACATGCTCTACCTCGGCCAGACCCATACGGTGTCGGTGCGGCTACCGGTGAGTGTCACTCAGACATCCACTGGGGGAATCACTGGCATCGATCGACAGATCATTCGCGCAGCCTTCGAGCAAGGCTACCGCGCGGCTTATGGTCGGTTGCTGGAGGGGATACCGATGCGGGTGATGAACCTTCGCTCGGCGGTGATTGGCCGGCGGCCCCGGTTTGATCTGTCGCTGCTGGCCCCGGCGCAGGACGCCAGCCTAGAAGCGGCGGCGCGTGGCACCAGGCGGGTCCATACCGGCGCTGAGTGGCAGGAGGCCAGCATCCATGATCGACTGGCCCTACCGGTTGGCGCGATCATTGTCGGCCCGGCTATTTTGGAGCAGCCCGACGCGACAATCTATATCGAACCGGGCATGTCCGGCGAGGTTGACCGCTTCGGTAACGTTTTGATTGCGATTACATCATGAGTAAGGGTTTGAGCACCCTGGACCTGTCCCGCACCGCGTTGGTCCTGGGTGATCTGCAGAATGACTTTTTGCATCCTGACGGGGCCTATGGTCGCGGCGGGCCGGCATCGCCGGAAATCGCTGCGGTGCCCAGTCGGGTGGCGCCAGTGGCCCGAGCGATGCGGGCAGCTGGCGGCTGGGTAGTCTCGACGCATTTTACTCTGGTGCCAGGACGGAATGGCGAGCCGTTCATTTCGACGCACCTGAAGTCGGTGCGGCCGTTCCTGAAGAAGGGGGATTTCGCCCCCGGTGGCTGGGGGCACGGTCTTGTCGACGCATTAAAGCCCGCTGATATTATAGTTGAAAAAGTAGCTTTTTCAGCATTTTATATGAGTCGACTCGAGTGGGTTCTTAGGAAAGCAGGGATCGACACCCTGGTCTTCACCGGCATCGTTACTAATGGCGGCGTCGCCTCGACCCTGCGTGATGCCCATGTCCGCGACTTTTCGACGTTTTTGTTGAACGATGGCTGCGCGGCCTTCGGTATCGAGGTGCATGAGACTGCCGTCGAGGCACTACGCCCGGTGACTACAGTGCTGAGCTGTGCTGAATTCCTCGACGCCATTACCCCAGCAGCCATCCCCCAATGAGCCGCATCCGGGTGAACCGCACCTTCGAGGTAACGGTTCCGGTGCTGGTGATCGGCGGCGGCGCTTGTGGGCTGATCGCGGCGTTGGCCGCCCATGACGCCGGCGCCGAGGTGATGGTGCTAGAGCGTGATGTCATTCCCAGCGGTTCGACGGCGCTTTCCTCCGGCTTGATCCCTGCCTGCTCGACCCGATGGCAGCGGGCAATCGGGGTCGCCGACCCGGTTCGCCAGTTCACTGCTGATATCCAGGCCAAGGCCAAGGGCGAGGCCGACCCTGAACTGGCGCAAGCCGTCGCGGCGGCATCGGGGCCGGCGCTGGAATGGCTCGCCGACAGTCATGGGCAGGCCTTCGTGCTGCTTGAGGGATTTCTTTATCCCGGACACGCGGTGCTGCGCATGCACGCCCATCCGGACAAAACCGGCGCGGCGCTGGTCGCCAGCCTTTTGGAGGCAACCGTCGCCGCCGGGATTGGTGTGGTTACCTCGGCCCATGTGACCGCGCTGTATTGCGGACCTGATGGCAGGGTAACCGGGGTTGAGATCGCCCGGCCGGACGGCACCACCGACGCGCTAGGCTGCGAGGCTCTGGTGCTGGCCTGCAGTGGCTTTGGCGGCAACCCGACGATGGTCGCCCGCCATATCCCGGAAATGACCGATGCACTTTATTTCGGCCATACCGGAAACCAGGGCGATGCGGTCGTGTGGGGCGAGGCACTGGGCGCCGAGGCGCTGCATATGGGCGGCTATCAGGGCCACGGCTCGGTCGCGACGCCGCATGGGGCGCTGATTACCTGGGCGATTATGATGCAGGGCGGCATCCAGTTGAACATCGAAGGTCGCCGCTTCTCCAACGAGCATGAGGGCTATTCCGAGCAATCGGTGAAAGTGTTGGCACAGCCCGGAGGGATCGCCTGGAACGTCTATGACGAGAGGATGCACCAGCTTGGCCTGGAATTTGCTGATTACCGCGGCGCTGATGCGGCAGGTGCGGTGCGCCGGGTCGATACGCTTGAGGCTCTAGCCGAAATGATCGGTATACCGGCGACGACCGTTGCCAAAAGCTTAAAAGCGGCGGCGGATCACGCAGCCACTCGGTCAAACTGCCCGTTTGGTCGCGATTTCACCACTGCTCCGGCGATCCAGGGCCCACCCTATTTTGGGGTAAAAGTCACCGGCGCGCTGTTCCACACCCAGGGGGGCCTGTCGATCGACGTCTCGGCTCGGGTGTTGCGAGGGGACCGGAGCACGCTTCCCAATCTGTTTGCCGGCGGCGGCGCGGCGGTCGGGCTGTCCGGTTCCTCGGTGTATGGCTATCTCTCCGGCAACGGCTTGCTGACGGCGGTCAGCCTGGGCCGGATCGCGGGCGAAGCGGCGGCCAAGAGCGTGGGACATTGATCGCTGGAGCGATAAACACGATCGGTTGGGCGATAACGGACTCTCCGACGCGATTAGAGCTATCGGCGACGCTGGAGCAGCCCTAGGATCGCCACCGTCGGCTGGCTATCCTTTTCGTTAGATTATTGCACCCGCATGCCCATTGCCCTCACCCTGTTGCCCCGCACCGTAATGATCGGCACGTTTATCGTGACGTTTTGCCTGTTGATGGCGGCGGTTGGGCGCGGCATGGGGGAAACCTATGCTGTTTTCCTGCTGCCATTGAGCAGTGAAATGGGCTGGGAGCGGGCCGGCGTTGCGTCGGTATTCGCTGCTTTTATCATGGCGATGGGCGTGTTCTCCCCGTTGAGCGGTCATCTGTTCGACCGATACGGGGCTCGTTTCGTTTATATGGTCGGGATCGCCTGCCTTGGGGTGGGGTATTGCCTGACCGGCTCTCTAAATGCGCTCTGGCAGTTCTATCTTTGCATGGGGCTGTTGAATGGGTTCGGTGCGGCCTTGATCTGGCAGGTGCCGGCGCAAAGTCTGATCAGTCGCTGGTTCGACAAGAATCTGGCTACGGCGATCTCGTTTGCCTATGCCGGCTACGGCTTCGGCCTGCTGGCCTTAGCGCCGATCGCCCAGCTGCTAATCCACAGCCACGGTTGGCGGGGCGCCTATCAGTATTTCGGGATCGCCATCCTCTGTTTACTGCCCCTGGTGGCGATCATCCCCTGGAAGCGGATAGAGCAGGGGGCGCCGGGCAACCCGCGCCGCACCAAGGCGGGCCGGGCCGAGGGCGGATACAGCCTGCGCGAGGCGCTCGGGACCCGGGTGTTCTGGGCGATGTTCGTTATCTATTTCATGACCTCGATGGCGATCTTCGGGGTCAGTATTCAATCCGTCACCTATTTGATCGAACGGGGCTTTGACTCGCTGGAAGCGGCGGGTGCTTTCGGGATTGCCGGCATGCTGTCTTTTGCCGGAATGTTCCTGACAGGGGTCGCCGCCGACCGTTATGGTCGCCCGTTGGTCGCCACCATTAGTTATGTGCTGACCATCATCGGCGTCTGCGGCTTGGCTTCCTTACAATTTGTGCCGGAGAAATTATTAGTTTTCGCCTGGGTGATCCCCTACGGCCTGAGTATGGGCGCACGCGGACCGATCATCACCACGCTGATGGCCAAGCTTTTCCACGGACGCGGGCTTGGGGCAATCTATGGCATGACGATCATGGGCCAGGGCGTTGGCGCTGGGATCAGCGCCTGGGGCGGCGGTCTGATCTATGACTTAACCGGCGGGTACAACCTGACCTTCTCCATCTCCATAATCTCGGCGCTGTTCTGTATCGCATTATTCTGGCTGGTTCCTGAGATCCGCTATGGCCGGATCGATGCGGTGGCCAAAAAGCCTGAATAGGTGGTTGATCCTCCATGGAGCATGGCGCAGGCTTCATCAGTCTGCTTCCTAGGAGTTGATCGATGACCCCATTGCACTATCAAACCGCTACCGCTCTGGCCAAACAGATCCGCGGCGGAAAAATTGGCTGCCTGGAGATCTTGGAGATCTTTCTGGAGCGCACGACACGGCATAACCCGACCCTCAACGCGATCATCGTACTTGAGGAAGATAAAGCCCGGACGCGGGCTCGCGAGGCCGATTCCGCCGTGGCCCGTGGCGAGGTCTGGGGACCGCTGCACGGTGTGCCAATGACTATCAAGGAAAGCTTCAATGTCGCCGGGACACCGACCACGTGGGGCGTGCCGGATCATAAGGATAACATCGCCGCCGAGGACGCGCTGTCGGTCACTCGCATGAAAGCCGCCGGTGTCACTTTGTTCGGCAAGACCAACGTGCCGCTACTGTTGGGGGACTGGCAGAGCTTTAATACGATTTATGGCACCACCAACAACCCTTGGGACGTTACACGCTCGCCGGGCGGCTCCTCCGGTGGGTCGGCGGCGGCGCTGGCGGCCGGGTTGACTGGGATCGACACCGGTAGCGATATCGGCGCCTCGATCCGTAATCCGGCTCATTATTGCGGTGTCTTCGGGCATAAGCCGACCTATGGCATCCTGCCACCGACCGGTCAGTCTCTGCCGGGAAACAATACAGCGCCGGATCTGGGTGTGATTGGACCGTTGGCCCGGGGCGCCGATGATTTGGAGGTCGCGACCCTGGCTATGGCCGGGTCCGGGGGACGAGATGCGGCGGGGTGGGACTTAAACCTGGGCAAGCCGGCGAAGACCGCGCTTAAGGATTTTAAGGTTGCGTTAGTTCTTGAGGACCAGAATTGCGCTATCGATGGGGAATATGCCGATCAATTACAGGCGACGGTGGAGCGTTTGGCCGCGCTCGGCGTGCAGGTCGACGACAAGGCCCGCCCGGTAGCCAACAGCAAGCGGGCGCATCTTGTCTATCTGATGCTGCTGCGCGCCGCGACCGGCGCACGGCTGGAGAATGATGTAATCGCCGCGCACCGGGCCCGCGCCGAAGCCAGCGACGCGGATGATCTTAGCTACAAGACCATCGTCGACCGGGCCGTCACGATGAGCCACAAGGAATGGCTCTCTTGGAACGAGGAGCGTGAATTACTGTGTCGGGAATGGGCTGGCTTTTTCGAAGATTATGATCTCGTACTCACCCCGATGGCGGCCTCAGCGGCGTTTCCACATAATCAGGTTGGAGACCGCGCCGACCGCACGATCCCCGTCAATAACGGCCACCAATCGACTCTGAACCAGATGTTCTGGGCCGGTTATCCCAGTGTTGTGTTCCTGCCAGGCACCTGCGCGCCGGTCGGTTTCACCCGCTCGGGCCTGCCGTGCGGCCTACAGATCATCGGCCCGCATCTAAGCGATCTGACTACCATCCACTTCGCCCGGTTGATCGAACAAAACCTCGGCGGTTTCGTGGCGCCAGAGGGATATAGCTGATGACCAAGATCACGCGTATTGAGATCCATGAATTTGGCTTTGATGCCAAAAATCTCGGTAATATGACCGGCGCCGATACGGTGGGGGCTATGGGCTTTGCCAAGGGGGTGACCTCCCGGTTCAACAAGTATGCGGTGCTGATAGAGACCGAAGATGGTTGCCGGGGTGAGTATGTGACCCATTGGGTGGGCTCGCCTTCGGCCTGCGCTCAATCAAAGATGCTGGCGCCGAAATTGATTGGCCGGCACGCCGAGCATCGGGAGGGGATCTATGACGATCTCAAGCGCGAACTCCGACAGTTTGATCATATGGGCCACGGTCCGCTGGATATTGCGCTTTGGGATTGGGCCGGCAAGCAGTTGGGCTGCTCGATCGGCACCTTGCTTGGCGGCTATCGTCAGCGGCTACCGGCCTATGCCAGCACCTATCACGGCGACCGCAATGGCGGCCTGGACAGCAAGGAGGCTTTCGCCGCCTTCGCCGAGCAGTGCTATGGTCTCGGCTATCGGGCCTTCAAGCTGCATGGCTGGAACGACGGCAACGCCCGCGAGGAGGCGGCGAACGTGTTGCATGTGGCCAAGCAGGTCGGCGACAAGATGACCCTGATGCTCGACCCGGCTTGCGAGCTACGCACCTTTGCCGACGCGCTATATGTTGGGCGGGCCTGCGATGATGCCGGGTATTTTTGGTATGAGGACCCGTACAGGGACTCCGGGGTCTCGGCCTTTGCCCACAAAAAGCTGCGCGAGATGATCAAGACGCCGTTGCTGCAAACCGAACATATCCGCGGGCTTGAGCCGAAGGCGGACTTCCTGATCGCTGGCGGCACTGACTTTCTGCGCATGGACCCGGAATATGACATGGGGATCACCGGGGGGATGAAGATCGCGCATCTGGGAGAGGCGTTCGGCATCGATGTTGAGGTGCATGCCTGCGGGCCGGCGCATCGTCACGTGATGGCGGCGATGCGTAACTCAAACTTCTACGAGGTCGCCCTGGTCGGCCCGGACTGTCCAAACGCGGTGCCGCCGGTCTATGCCTGCGGTTATAGCGACATGCTGGAATGTATCGGCGAGGATGGCTGTGTCGGGGTGCCTGAGGGTCCCGGATTGGGGGTCATCTACGACTGGGAGTTCATCGAGAACAATCGTACCGCACTGACGGTGTTCGGCGATGGCTGAGGCCACCGAAAAAAAATCGCAGGCGGTGTCCAAGCGAGTACTGGTTACCGGCGCGGCGGCGGGGCTCGGGCGGGCAATCTCCTTGGCGCTGGCGGCGCGCGAGGTGCAGGTCGCGGTCTGTGATATTGACGAGGCAGGGGCCACTCACACGGCGATGCAATGCGCCGAAATTACCAACGAGACGGCGGTGGTCATCGTCGCGGATCTGGCCACGCCGGACGGGCCGGACAAGGCAGTGCGCGAGGCGTTGGCGCAGTTCGGCCGTCTTGATGGGTTGGTCAACAATGCCGGCTTCGCGACGGTCGAACCGTTCCTGGAAATGACGGCAGAGGTCTGGGACCGGACCTACTATGTGAATATCCGCGCCGTGGCTTTGCTTTGTGCCGCCGCCGGGCGGGCGATGGCGCGCAATACAGTCGACGCCGGGAGCTGCGGGCAGGGCGGCCGGATCGTCAACATAACCTCGCCGGCGGCGCGCATGGCGCTGCCTAATTATGCCCATTACGCCGCCAGCAAGGCGGCCGTAGATTCGATTACTAGAACCGCCGCGATCGCTCTTGCGCCGCTTGGGGTAACGGTGAATTCCATGGCGCCGGGGATGATGGATACGGTGATGCAGGCGAAGACCGAACAGATGATGGCCGAAATCGAGGGCCGCAATGACCTGCAAGCTTATCTTGACGAGCGCACCGCCAGGGTGCCGCTTGGCCGCCGGACCGACCCGGCGGAGATGGCCGAGCTGGTGGTTTGGCTGTTGCTTGACGCTCCGGAATACGTCACCGCCGAGCGGCTGAACGGCTCCGGTGGACTTGACCGTGACTGATCCTGCCGGTGAATGAATCGTATAATGACTGAGGCATCCGATATCGCCGACACTCTTGCCCTGCTAGAGCCGGTGATGGCGGATCTGAACGTTGTCGACGCGGTGTTTACGGCGTGTTTGTTCAAGCCCACTAGGTTGGGTTGTTCATCGAGTGCGGTGTTGTTGACCTTTAGCTTCGCAATGGTAGGGCTAACGGATTGCTGGACGGTCTTACCTTCGCAGCCGCTGACAATGATCGCGGCGAATGGCACGACTGGTAGCCAATGGGATCTTTGCATGAGCAGGTTCGGGGTCCTGGTGCAACGTCGAGATCACCGGCGCTACCTTGGGTTTTGCGCTAACCCCGCGTTGCGCCAGAACCGGTGAGGGTGTAGGGAAAAGCCCCTACGAATCGACCCCGCCGAGGATCCGCCATGCAGTCCACTCTCACCATATCCGGCAAGACACGCGTTTTCGGCTGTATCTCAGATCCGATCTCGCATGTTCGCGCGCCCTCGGTTTTTAACCCGCTTTTCGAGAAGCATGGCGTGGATGCAGTGATGGTGCCACTGCACGTCCCGCCCGAGGGTCTGGACACCGCCATTGCCGGTCTTCGGGCGATGGCAAATTTCGGCGGCATGGCGGTCACCCTGCCGCATAAGCTGGCGATCATGAAACATTGCGATGAGATCGGCCGGCAGGGCCAGTTGGTCGGCGCGGTCAACTTTGTCGCCTTCGACGCGCAGCGCCGACTGATCGGCGACAATTGCGATGGCAGCGGCTTCGTCAACGGTATGCTGGCGGCGGGATACGCGGTGAAGGGAACCGAGGCGTTGATGGTCGGCGCTGGTGGCGCGGCGCGAGCAATCGCCTTCTCGCTTGCCGATTCCGGGGTGAAACGGCTGGGGATTGCCAACCGGACCGAGGCCAAGGCCGTGGAACTCGCCGACGCTGTCCGTGCCGCCTATCCGAATGTCCCGGTTGAGGTCTGTGCGGTCGACCCGCGGGGCTTTGAGACGGTGATTAACGCCACGTCGCTGGGCTTGAATGAAGCCGATTCGCTGCCGCTCGACCCGGCGCTACTGGCCCCCGCACAACTGATGGCCGAGGTTATCATGAACCCTGTCGATACCCCGATCCTGCGGGCAGCGACGGCCAAAGGTTGTCGTATTCATTATGGCCGGCCAATGTTTGACCACCAGGTGACAATCATTGCGAAATTGTTTGGTTATGATTTTCCGATCGAAAAATAATACTCGAAAACAATTAACTAAAAATCATGACTAATCTTTCTTATGAAGAAAAATATGACACCCTATCGGATCTGCGCGGCCGCATCGGCGAGGCGGCGTGAAAACCTACCGAAGGGGGTGGCGCCAGGCTGCCGGCCATCGTATTGAGAAAGTCATGGAGTTAAGCAATAGTGTCTGTCCCTGCGGTATCGGCCTAATGGAGAACATCGTGAAAGCATCGGCTCTCGCTCTTATCACGCTTTTGGCTTCCTCTAGCGGCGCGTTCGCCAATTCCGGCCACGCACCAGAGGGCACTGCCCTGCACGCCGTTCAGCACGGATCCGGCGGGTGGCTGATAGCGGCGGCGGCGTTCATTGTGATCGGCGGCGTGTTAGTAGCCAGAATTCGCGCCACTCGTCGCAACCTTTAAAACCCGCGACGAGCGTTTCCGCCGGATGCCGATATCGCAATCGTGGAGGCCGTCGGGCTAGGACGGTTCGGCGGGAGAGGGTATCTTCCCGGTTAACATGTGATTATCCAGGAAGGACTTTGACATGGCGAGCGTTGAATCGAGTGATCCCGACACCCAATCCCTGACCCCGACCCGAGATTTGGGCGCCATGGTCGCCGGGCTTAAGCCCGAGGACATCCCGGAGAGCGCCCGGCGCTGGGCCAAGCACTGTATCCTGGATTGGATTGCGGTGACCGTTGGCGGCGCCCGTGAACCCCTGACCGATAAACTGATCGAGGTTGCCCTGGCCGACGGCGCGACGGGCAAGGCCCGGATCATCGGTCGCTCCGAGACGCTGATCGGCTCGCAGGCGGCGCTGGTCAATGGCGCGGCTTCGCACGCTCTTGACTATGACGATGTCAACGAACGCATGCTCGGTCACCCGACGGTGCCGCTGGTTCCGGCGCTGATGGCGTTAGCCGATGAGTCGACGATAACTGGGATCGACCTGATCACAGCCTTTGTCGCCGGCTATGAAGTTGAAACCCGGTTGAGCGACATGACCGGTGTTGCACATATCGACAATGGGTGGCATTCCACGGCGACAATCGGAACGTTTGGCGCGGCGGCCGCGGTGGCGAATTTGATGGGCCTTGATGCCACTCAGTGCACGGCGGCGCTAGGCATCGCGTCAACCCAGGCGTCGGGCTTGCGGGCGATGTTCGGCACCATGTGCAAGCCACTGCATGCCGGCAAGGCGTCCTCCAATGGTCTGCTGGCAGCGCGCTTGGCGGCGCAGGACTTCACGACCCGTGACGACGCGATCGAGTGCGAAAACGGGTTTGCTTATACCCAGGCCGATGGCTTCGCGGCGCTGCCGGTTCATCCCCGTTCGAACGGTCGTTTCGCGGTCGAGGAAAACCTCTTTAAGTTCCATGCCGCCTGCTATCTCACCCACGCCGGTATCAATGCCTTACGCAAGGTGCAGCGCGAGACCGACTTCTCTCCTGACCAGATCGTAGCGGTGCGTGAGCATGTTCCGGCCACCCATTTCAATGTCTGCAACATTCCCGAGCCCGAAACTGGGTTGGAAATAAAGTTCAGTATGCGCCACACCGCCGCGATGGCGCTGTCTGGCATCGATACCGGGGCGATGGGCAGCTATACCGACGAGGTCGCCAATCGGAACGATCTGGTGGCGCTTCGGCGCAAGGTCACCATTGTCGCCAAGGACTTGCCAAGCCGGATGCAGGCTGAGGTAGTGGTCGAATTGGCCGATGGCCGGAACCTTGTCGGTAAGGCTGACGTTGGCCTGC
>CALMRI010000014.1 GCA_937776645.1 uncultured Alphaproteobacteria bacterium
AGGAGGAGAAAGACGCCAAGAATTTTATCCCCGAGGCGCTTGGTATCGCCTTGTTCCTCATGGCGATCATCCTGGTCACCCAATTCAATAGTTTCTTTAGCGTTTTGGTGATTTTGTGGGCGATAGCCCTGTCGACAGTCGGCATGTATCTGGGGTTGCTGATCATGGATTTGCCGTTCGGAATCATCATGAGCAGTGTTGGGATTCTCGCACTCGCCGGAATCGTGGTGAACCAAAATACTGTGCTGATCAGCACCCATGACCGCCTCAAGGTTAGTGGAATGTCCGGGCGGGACGCGCTTTTGCTGACTGCGGCGCATCGGTTGCGACCGATATTGCTCACCACCGCGACGACCATTGCGGCGCTGCTCCCGATGGTTCTCCAGGTTGATATCGATATCCTGGACCGGACCGTCCAACACGGTAGCCCGACGTCGCAGCTTTGGGTGCAGCTTGCCACGGTGGTTGTTTTCGGCCTAGCCGTCTCGACCCTGATGACTTTGGTTGTTACGCCCGCCCTCTTGATGCTGCGCGTTCGCTTCGATGCCAATCGAGAGACGCGGCGAATTTGGATGCGTCAGGCCTTTCGCCGGCTTAAGGCGCGCGGCCCGATCGAGACCTTCATCACGGTTTTGGCGGTCGGGGTCGCCTGGGTGCTGATCCTGGAAATGATTATCGTGCGGGTCTTCGACATCGTCACCAAGCAGTTCTCCAATCCGCCTTCAGTTTGGTTCCAGGCCGTGGAGTGGTCGGCGTTCTGGACCTTCATTATTTTGACAGCCGCCTTTGCCTATTTTAGGGACGCCCATGTCCGAGTTGATCTCATTCGCGAGCGATTGCCGGCCAAGGCACAAGCGGTCATCGAAATCGCCGGTTTTTTCGTCCTCCTGGCGCCGATTTGCCTGATTGTTATGTGGTTTGGCGTCGACTATGTGGGGCGATCCTATGTCGACGAGGAACCTTCCGGTGCGTTGTTGGGCTCGCCGACTGGGTTCCTTTTCAAGGCCATGCTGCCGATCGGCTTTTTGCTGTTGCTGCTCGCCGGCGCCACGGTGACTTTGCGTAACCTGCGTCTGTTGAAAGGCGTCCACCGCAAGGTGGCGCCGGAGCGTGATGGTCGACGCGCGCCGGCATCGCAAAAGGGTATCGTACCGTAATGGAGCTTGTGGATTATATCCCGGCGATGATGGTCGCCACCCTCGCGGTGATGCTTTTCACCGGCTATCCGGTGGCTTTTGTCCTGGCCGGGGTTGGGGTCCTGTTCGCCGGCCTTGGTGTGTTGATTGGCGAGTTTCCGATGGTTGCGTTCTTCAACATCCCGGCGCGTCTTTGGGGAAGCATCAATGGCAGTATGATTTTTCCAACCGTGCCGATGTTGATCTTCATGGGTGTGGCGTTGGAGAAAAGTGGCGTCGCCCAGGAAATGCTGCTGGGTCTGCAAGGGATGGTTCGGCGGTTGCCAGGCAGCATGGCGGTTGCCATGACGGTGCTGGGAGTTTTGTTGGCGCCGTCGGCCGGCCTGGTCGGGGCATCGGTCGCGACCCTGGCGCTGATCGGGCTGCCGACCATGTTGGCGCAGGGCTATCGGCGATCTTACTCGGTGGGGTCGGTCGCGGCGGCGGGAACACTGGGGATCATTCTCCCTCCCGGCATCATGCTTTTTTTCCTGTCTGATCTGATGCGAATCCCCATGGGGCCGATCTTCGTCTCGACCCTTGTGCCAGGGCTGCTGCTGGCGCTGCTTTTCATCGTTTATTATATCGCACGAGCCATTGTCGATCCGGCGACAGCGCCTCGGCAGCCCAGGGACCCCAAGGTTCGCTATCGTGATATTCTTCTGTCCGCCGCGCGGGGGTTGACGCTGCCGGTGCTGCTGATTGCCGCCGTGCTCGGCTCGATCATTGGGGGTATCGCGACCCCGGTGCAATCGGCCGCCGTCGGGGCGGCGGGGGGGCTGGTGATCATGCATTTGCGCGGCCGCACCACACGTAAATATCTGCACGAGGTGATCGTCACCACCGCGACCACCTGCTCCATGGTGTTTTTGATCATCTTGGCGGCCTCGGTTTTCTCCTACCCTTTCAACTATTTCGAAGGTGGTGACCAGATCCGGGACTTTCTGCTTGGTCTGGCATTGGGCGATTGGGGAATGCTTCTGACCGTCCTCGGTATCATTTTTATTCTCGGGTTTTTCATCGACTGGATCGAGATCACGGTAATCGTGCTGCCATTGTTGCTGCCGATCCTACTTGGCCTTGATTTCACGGATCATGTGGGGGGCGCGAAGAACCTGGTGCCAATATGGCTGGCGGTGCAAATCGCCCTGGTCCTACAGAGTTCGTTCATGACTCCGCCCTTCGGATTTTCGCTGTTTTTCGCCAAGGGCGCCGCCCCGCCCGAAGTCACGCTGGCCGACACCTACCGTGGTGTGGTGCCCCTCGTGATGGTGCAAGCGATGGTCGTCGGATTGGTGCTGGCTTTTCCGGGACTCGCGGTCTGGCTGCCGTCGTTGGTCATGAAGTGACCGGTGCGGCGTTTATTCCGCAGCTTTTGCAAAGCGCTCCAATTCCTGCACCAGGATCGGTACACCCTCGGTGGTCGAGTGGATGCCGCAGACCGAGACCAGGGCAATCACTTCCATGATCTCCTCCTTGGTTGCCCCATAGCCAAGCGCATTGCGAATATGAATCCGGGTGCCGGCGAGGAACAGATGCGTGGTCGAGATGTCGATGGCGATATAGATAAATTCCTTGATCTTCGGCGCCAACACGCCGGTTTTCCAAGGCACTGATGACAAGTCGAGATAGGCCTTGAAGAAGTCCGGCGAGAGTTTCAGCAGCGATTCCCAGATCGGCATCCAATAGCCGCGATTGTCGATGAATTCCTGCTTGTAGGCCAAGGTGCTCTCGTCGAGTTCAAGGGCCTCCAGGTCTCCGGTCATATCCGCCTTGCCGAGCTCGTCGATAAGGATTGGCAAACCTTCGGTCATCGAATGGATGCCCAACACGCTGACGATTTGTAGGACCTCCATCAACTCTTCCTTGGTCGCGCCATGCTTGAGCGCGTTGGCCATATGGATACGGGTGCCCGACAGGTAGAGATGCGTGGTCGCGATATCCATCGCGACATAAATCATCTCCTTAACCTTGGGCTCCAACGGGCCGGTTTTCCAGGGCACCGAGGAAAAATTGCAATAGGCCTCGAAGAAATCCGGGCTCATCTCCAGAACTTGTTGCCAGAACGGAAACCAATAGCCACGGTTTTCGATAAACTCGGCCTTGAGGCTTTTTTGATGTTCGGTCAGGTCGATCATTTCAAGGGACTCCCGTGCTGCTGGCACCATCGGGAGAATTCAGGCAGAGCGCGGCGTTTATATCAAGCGCGGTCGGCCAAACGCCTTGTCCATTGCGTCTGTGATGGCGGCGGCGAGCGCCAAGCTTACCCGAGAGGAAGCTCCGGCAACCCCTACTTGGCCGGCAGGTATCACGCCGTCTTCACGGTGATCCGTTTTGGTGGTGATGTAGCCGCCGCCAGTTTGGCGATCGTGAGCGAGGCATCCTTTTGGTTCGCGGCTACATTGTCTGTATCGGCGTCGGTTGGCAGCCAGAAGGAGCGGCGAAACTTTCCGCAACCGGCGGCGCTACGGGCGGGATTGCTGGTTGAGATCGGCGCGCCGAACGATCGACCAGCGATATTGCTCCGGCCAGTTGGCCTGCGCTTCGTCGGCTTCCAGAGTTTCTGCCGCGTGCAAGGTCCAGAATGGATTGTACATGAGCTCGCGACCGATCGCGATCAGGTCGGCTCTCCCGGCGATCAGAATATCCTCGGCTTGCTGGGCACCGACAATGCGCCCGACCGCCATGGTTTTCACCTCCGCCTCGCGCCGGATTTGTTCGGCGTAGGGGACCTGGAAGCCGAGCGGGCGGTCACCCGAGGCGGCTGGGGTGCCGTCGTCCTTGACCCGGAAAGCCGGCGCGCCGGTGATGCCGCCGGCCGAACAATCGATAACATCAACGCCGCGCGCCTTCAGTTCACGAGACAGCGTCACGGATTCCTCGATCTCCCAGCCCTTACCGTCGACCGCCGAGAGACGGAAGAACAACGGCAGGTCCGGCGGCCAAGCGGCGCGCACGGCTTCGGTGACCTCAAGAGCGAAGCGCATCCGGCCTTGCAGATCTCCGCCATAGGCGTCATTGCGCTGATTGCTCAGGGGGGAGAGAAAACTGTGGATCAGGTAGCCGTGGGCTCCGTGGATCTCCAGCGCTTTGAATCCGGCGGTCACGGCGCGGCGGGCGCTGTCGGCAAAAGTAGTCACCAGGTCGGCGATCTCCGCTTCGCTCAGCGCATGCGGTGTCTGCCAACCGTCCGCCAGCGGCACCGCCGAGGGACCAACGATGCTCCAGGCCGGGTCGCCCCAACTTGTATCGCCGACCGGCAGCGGCTTGCCGCCATCCCAGGGCGGGCTGGCCGAGGCCTTGCGTCCGGCATGGGCGATTTGCAGGCCTGGAACCGATCCCATTGACTTGATGAACCGGGTCACCGGCTTTAACGCCTCGGCCTGCTCATCAGTCCAGATGCCCAGGCAGCGTGGGGTGATCCGGCCGCGCGGCTCAACCGCGGTCGCCTCGGCGAAGACCAGCCCGACACCGCCGCGGGCAAAGGTGCTCAGATGAGCGAATTGCCAATCCGTCGCAACACCGCAATTGGCTGAATACATGCATAGTGGCGACAAAACTACCCGGTTGGGGAAGGTGACACCCCGAATGTTCAACGGTGAGAGCAGCAGTGAAGAGGCACTCATGGATGGGTTCTCCTAGGCGGGCAGGATCGGCTTTTTGACTTTATGATTGGATAGGGGGCCGGGCTTTCTCGGTTAGCGCAGCGCGGTCGACCACCGGTTCATATCCAAGTTTCTCGCGGGCCTTGGTGATGTCGAGTACCGAGGCGGTGGCTAGTTTCTCGTATACCTCGGGGCGCTGGAGCGTCGGCAGCTTGCCCCAACGCTCCGCCGCCATCTGCAGGGTCGGGCGAAGATTGAGCCCCTCGGCGGCGGTGATGGTGAAAATCTCGAAGCCGTCGTAGCGGCTGGTGTTAATCGCCAGATCGAAGCTTTGGGCCACGTCCTCGGGATCGACCCAGGCCCAGAAATGATAATTCTGTGGATCGGCGCCTCGAGCCTCGATCTCTCCATAGCCGCGTGGAAAAAGGATGTGGCTGGGGCGGATCGCCGTGACCTCCAAGGCTTTGCGGGCGGCATAGCTTTCGGCGATGGCCTCGGTCACCTTCTTCGATAGGGAATAAACCTCGGTTGGTCGGATCGGATGTGCCTCGTTCACTGGTAGATATTGCGGTGGCCAGTCTGGCGGGTTGTAGGATAAGCCGAATACCGAGTCGCTGGAGGCGACGACGACGCGTTTCACGCCGGCCTCGACGGCAGCTTCGAATACCGTCCAGGCGCCGTGGACATTGTTGCTGAAGGTGAGTTCTGCCGTGGCCTCGCGCGGGTTCGGGATCGCGGCCAGATGGATTACCGCGTCTTGGCCTCGAAAGGCCGCCTTCATTGCCTCGAAATCGGTGATCGAGGCGTCGATATGGTTACCGAGAGCGGCGTTACCTTCGATTGGCGGCTTTCTGTCGATGCTTGTCAGGCGGGCCTTCCCGGCGAGACGGCGCATGACGTGAGAGCCGAGCAGGCCCGCGCCGCCGGTGACTGCAATTTTCTCATAAGCCATAGTGTTATTCGCCCCGGTCGTGATAAATCCCGTCGCTGACCGGTTTACGACAATGCGATGACAACTTCTAGCGCCCTAGTCGGCTGATCGCGTTCGATCCGTTGCGCTCAATCCACTAGGACCGCAACACCATTCCGGCCTGAGCGCCTGAAAGCATGCCGTCGGCATAGGTGATCGCGCCATTGACGATTGCGCATTCCACGCCCCGCGATGGCATGACCATGCGCTTGCCGCCTCCGGGTAGATCGAAACGCCGCTCGCCGCGATTGGATGAGCCGATCGTGGCGGGGTCGAAAATAGTGATGTCCGCCGCCAGACCAGTTTGCAGACGACCGCGGTCCTTGATGCCGAAAAAATCGGCCGGATCGGTGGTCAATCGTCGTACGCCCTCTTCCAGCGAAAGGGCGCCTTGTTCACGTACCCAGGTGCCCAATAGGTAGGTCGGGTAACCTGAATCACAGAGCATATCGACATGGGCACCGCCATCGCCTAATCCCAGAAGCATGTCCCGATTGTTCAGGATCTCAACCATCCGGTCGGTGCGGTTGTTGAAGGTCGCCATGGTATATTCGAGCCGTAGATCATCGGCCAGAGTTAGGTCGAGAAAGGCATCCACACCATCCTTGCCTTGGGCGCGGGCGATTTCCGCGACGGTCCTGCCCTCGTATTGTTTCAGCTCGGGGTTGAACACCTCGTGCAGGGTGACCCGTTCCCAATTGCCGAAACTGAGCGGCTTCTTCAGCTCCTCTCGGAATTGATCGCGGAATGCGGTGTCGGCATAGACTGCTGCTTGGGCCTCTTTTGATTTGTCCTGGAACACCCGGTTCCACGACGGAAAGGAGGCGAAGGAGAACGGGCTGCGCATATTGACCTCGCGGGTCAGCGGCAGTGGCGAGGTTTGCGGTCGGGCGCCGCGCTCGATCAACGGAGCCGCCTTGCGCAATGTGTCCCGCACCGCTTCCGGTATGTCATCACGGTCGAACATGGCGATGAAGGTGACCGGTCTGCCGCTTTCCGCCAGCAACATGTCCAGGGTATCGTATTGATCATCGTCGAGCACCGCGATCTGACGGGTCAGGGCGATCTCGATCGCTCCCTTGTCCTTTTCCTTCAGAACATTCGCATAGGATTTCAGCTCGTCGTTGCTGGCCATGCGACAGGCAAGCGGGCGGCCATTGAACCCTAGATGCTGGTTCAGCGTGGTGCTGGAGATCCCGAACGCACCGGCGTCCATCGCCTCGCCAAGCAGCGATTTGATGCCCTGGGTTTCCTCAGGCGTCGCCGCCCGTTCCATGGATTCCTCGCCCATGACGTAGTGGCGAAACGGTGTGAGCGGGGCCAGGAACGCAAGGTTTAGCGAGGGATTTCGACGCTCGGCGGCGTCCATATATTCGGGGAAGCTCTCCCAGTCCCAGGTGATGCCCTGGTTTAGAACCTCGTAGGGAATGGATTCGACATTCACCAGGTCATGCATCGCGATCTCTCGCGCTTCTGGCTTGCACGGGGCAAGACCGACGCCACAATTGCCCATCACTACGCTCGTCACGCCGTGCCAGGACGAGGGGGTAACCGCGCCGTCCCAACAGATCTGAGCATCATAATGGGTATGCGGATCTATGAAGCCGGGAGAAACCACGCAGTCACTGGCATCGATCACCTTATCGGCCAGGCCATCGACGTCGCCAACCCCGACGATCTTGCCGTCGACTATCGCTATATTACCGTGGAAAGCCGACGCGCCGGTACCATCAACCAGGGATCCATTCTTAATCAGAATATCGTAGGCCATGTCATGCTCCGTGCCAATGCGTTCAACCTGTAGGCTGGATAAGGACCGGGGCATGATAGAAGAGCGGCGGGGAGAGGCAATGGATCGTCGGTGACCGCTGTTTGTTATCGCCAGCTTGATCCGAGCGTTCGGTCAATTTACAGGGCCCTGCCAAGATTATAGTTTGGGCCTACGCATATTGGTGGCGAAGTTAATGTTGGTCTTGCGTCGGTGGGACTGACGGGACTTTCGCCGAACGAACCGCGAGGCAACTCATGAATTCAAGATTAAAGCCGCTGTTCGCCCGGCGCCGTCAGGCCCGATGACTGGCCCGCAAAAACCGCTGACAGGGGTCCGTGTCCTCGACATTGCCTGCTTTATTGCCGCACCCCACGCCGCTTCGATCATGGGGGAGTTCGGCGCCGAGGTTATCAAGGTCGAGCATCCCAATGGCGGCGACCCGTGGCGCCGCTATGGGACGCGAACCGCGGCGCCGAACCAGTCCCTCGCCTGGTTGACCGAGGCGCGGAACAAACGGTCAATCACCTTAAATCTCGGCAAACCCGAAGGCGCTGAACTGCTCAAGCGTCTGGTCACGGACGCCGATGTGGTTTGCGAGAACTTTCGGCCAGGCACATTAGAGAAATGGGGCCTTGGGTGGGATGAGTTGAGCGCGATTAACCCTGGTCTGATATTGCTGCGGGTGTCGGGATATGGGCAGACCGGTCCGTATAAGGATCGCCCCGGATTCGCGCGGATCGCCCATGCCTATGGTGGTCTTACCTATCTCTCGGGCAATCCCGGCGAAACACCGGTGACGCCGGGCTCGACGTCGCTCGGCGACTATATGACCGGTATGAACGGCTGCATCGGGATAATGATGGCGCTCCGGCATCGCGACGCCACGGGACAGGGCCAGGTTATCGATTGCTCGTTGTATGAAAGCGTTTTCCGCGCTCTTGATGAACTTGCCCCGCGCTATGCAGTGGACGGTTTTGTGCGTGAGCCGGAAGGCTCGGGGACGGTGAACGCCTGCCCGCACGGACATTTCCCGACCGGTGACGGCAAATTTCTCGCCATCGCCTGCACTACCGACAAGATGTTCGAGCGGTTGAGCATCGCCATGCAACGCCCCGACTTGCTCGAGAAGTTTGGTGATCAAAAAGTTCGTCTGGCCAGTCGGGATACGGTTTTGGCGGAGGTCGAGGCGTGGACAACATCGATGCCGCGCGCCGCGATGATCGAACTTTGTACCGAAAACGGCGTGCCCGCCGGCGCTGTCAACTCCATCGCCGATATCTTCGCCGATCCCCATTTCAAGGCGCGTGAGAGCATGACGACCGTGGAGGTTCCGGGGGTTGGTGACATCACGGTTCCGGCGGTGTTTCCTAAACTGTCGCTTACCCCGGGCGAGGTGGCGACCCTGGGGCCGGCGCTCGGCGAGGCAAATGACACAATCTATGGTGAAGAGCTGGGCCTCACTGCCGTGCAACGACGGAAACTCAACCAAGACGGTGTGATATGAGACGTTATGCGAACCGGACCTATCTGTTTGCTCCCGGCAACCACCAACGGCGGGTCGAAAAAGCGTTCGGGCTTAGCGCCGATGCGGTGATCCTCGATCTGGAGGACGCCGTGGCCATCGCCGCGAAGGTCGCGACACGAGAGGTAGTTTGCCAAGCCCTGGCCCGACCGCGAAACTGCGCCGGCTTCGTGCGGGTGAACGCCTATGACACCGAATACTGCTACGGCGATATCCAAGCCATCGTCTCCGGTGACTTGGATGGCATCGTGCTGCCAAAGTTAGAGAGCGTCGAGGATTTGAAATCCGTCGACTGGCTGCTGATTAACCTTGAGCGCGAGCGGGGGGTGGCGCCGGGTAGCATCGACCTCATGCCGATCATTGAAACCGCGAGGGGTGTCGCCGCTATTCGCGATCTCGTCAGGGCCGGCACGCGGGTGCGCCGCTTTGCCTTCGGGGCCGGAGACTATACCCGGGATCTCGCTATGGACTGGTCCTTGGGAGAGGCGGAACTGCTGCCCATTCGCTCGGAAATGGTTTTGGCTTCGCGGTTGGGACGGCTTGAGCCACCGGTGGACACGGTTTTTATTCACCTCAAGGAGCATGAGGCATTTCGAGCGTCCTGCGAGACTGTTCGCAGCATGGGTTTCCAGGGAAAAATGTGCATCCATCCGGATCAAGTTTCGGTGAGTAACGACGTATTTACCCCCAGCGTTGAAAGCGTTGCGTGGTCGACCAAGGTCGTCGCGGCCTTTGCAGAGGCCGAGAAAGCCGGGGTCGCTTCGATTCAAATTGACGGGTATTTCGTCGACTATCCGATCGTCGAAAAGGCTCAACGCACCCTTGATACCGCTGCTTTTCTGGGCGCGGTTGGCAAACCTTAATGATCTCGATAATCGATTAAATCTACCCATTGGGGGCAAAGCCATGACCACGACACTCGGATATCTCGGCCTTGGCAATATGGGTCAGCCGATGGCTGGTCGGTTGCTGGATGCCGGTCATAAATTGGTGGTGCGCGATATCAGTGAAGTGGCGATGGCGCCGCTGCTGGAGCGCCAGGCGCATTCGGCGAGTTCGGCGAAGGATCTGGCAGACAAAGCTGAGATCGTCATCTGCTCTCTGCCGTCCAACGCGGCGATCCGTAAGGCGCTGCTGGGACCGGACGGCTTGATCGAAGGCGGCAGGATGCGCGTCTACGTCAGCGCCGGCACCACCGGGTCGGCCTTTGCGACGGAGATCTCGGAGGCTTTGGCGGCCAAGGGGATCGCCACTCTGGAGGCGCCGATCAGCGGCGGACCGCCCGGCGCCAGAGCCGGGACCCTGTCGGTGATGGTATCCGGGCCCAAGAAAGTTTACGACGAGGTCGAGCCCTATCTCAGAGCCTATGGCAAGACCCTGGTGTATTGCGGCGACAAACCGGGCTTGGCCCAGGTGCTCAAGCTCGCCAACAACATTCTGTTTGCCACCGCGCTGGTAGCCACGAGCGAGGCGATGGCGATGGGGGTGAAGGCCGGGCTCGATCCGGCGATCATGCTGGAAGCCATCCAAGCCGGCACCGGGCGCAACTCGGCTATCGAACAGATCATTCCGCAAAGCGTAATGACCCGCAGCTTCGACTTCGGCGCGGCTTTGGAAATTCTGATGAAGGATGTTGATCTGGCGTTGGCGGAAGGGGAAAAGCAGGGGGTGCCGCAGTTCGTTTGCCAGCAGACCCGTCAAATACTTATGCTTGCCATGCACCAGGGCGGGGGTAAGCGCGATCTCAGCGAGGTTGCCAAGCTTGTCGAGGGTTGGGCCGGGGTTGAGATCGCGTCAACGCCGAGATAGCCGACAATGGCTCGATCGTCGCAAGCGGAAACCCAGCCCTAACGCGAGAAAGGCCATGTCACCTCCAACCACCGTGTCCTTGAGGTAACGATGGAGCGCCTGAGATCTTTGCTTGAGTGAAGGTGACTGCCAATCCAACCGTTCGTATAGGTCGACGACCAAGGTGTTACGCTGGGAAATCGATATCTCGTTCGCCGATTCCCCGGTGGATTGGAGAGGCTAACTGATTTGCGGAATGGTCACGCTTGAGCGGCACACCAGGATCGCCACATGTTCCGATATGCCACCTCGACCGGCCGGGTATAGCTGGTGGCATCGCAACCGGGGCTTCGGCTAACCCGCTCGCGTAGGCCGGAGCGTAGCGCCGCCAACCGATCCGGGGACCGCGCGGCGTCAATGGCCAATGCCTCATAACCGGTAGCGGTTTCCGCCAGCCAGTCTGTATAGCCAATAACGTGAAGAATAGTCGCGGAAACTCTATTGCATACACCTTCGCCAAGTTTGCTCACCACGGGTACGCCCATGAACAGCGCCTCCCAGGTGGTCACGCCGCCGTGGCCAAACGTGTCCAGGGCGATGTCGATATCGCCATAACTTGCGAGATGATCATAGCGCGATGTCCGTCCTCTGAATTCCAGGCGATCGGCAGATATACCAAGCGCCGAGAAGTCTCGGGCAACCGACTGGCGTATTCGGGCATCGTCGAAGGTGGCGGCCTTGATCAGCAGACGCGAACCGTCCACCGCTTGAAGTATCCTGGCCCAAGACCCGAGTGTCGCAGGCGATACCTTTGACCAACGATTGAACGAGCCAAAGGTGATGCCGTCGCCACGCTGATTGGGGGGTATGACCACCGGCGGTGGCTGCTTGGGAAGGTCAAACGGCACCATGCAGGGCAAATCGACACAGGTCTCGGCGAACTGGTTGCGTACTGAATGGGGAACACCGATGGGATCCGTTAGGAAATAGTCGATTGCCGGCATGCCGGTCGCCATCGAATAACCCCAGGCGGTAACCTGAACGGGTGCCGGTTTGCGCCCAAACACCAGCAGTCGGTTGCCTTCGGAATGGCCTGAAAGATCGACCAGGATGTCGATCCGGTCCTCGGTGACCAGCTGCGCCAAAGCCACGTCGTCGAGATTGGCCACGTCGCGCCAGAGGTCGGCCCGCCGTTTGAATTTCTCGGTCACCTCGTCTTTGAGGGCGCTGTTGGAATACAGCACCAGTTCGATCAGTGACGGGTCATGCCCCAACACCACCGGTGCAAAGACCGATACGGCGGAATGATTGCGAAAATCGGCTGATGCATAGCCGACGCGTAGACGCCGTTCAGGGGCAGGCTCGTTTTGATGGGCTAAAATGGCGGGCAAAAGCGTCGCCGTGTGTTGTTCGCACCATCGCCGTCTGGCAGCTTGTCCCTCGCTCGCCGGTCGATCCAACAGGTTGTCGAGCGTGGTGATCACGCTGGAATGAAATGTCGGGTCATTCGGCCGAAGTTGCACGGCCGTCTCCAGACAGCGCTGGGTGTCAACCGGCCTTCCCAACACCGCGAGCGCCAGGCCTCGGGTGATCCAGGCGTCGGCCCGATCCGGCGCGGTGGCGATAACGCGCAGGAAGGCCGCTTGGATGGCCTGCTGATCGCCACGGGACGTTTGGGCGTCTGCCCACGCTTCCAACGCATCCGGATCGCCAGGGGTGAGGCAGAGCGTGCGGGTGAGGGAGATCAAGGCCTCGGTTCTGCGGCCCAATCCGGAATACACTTTGGCCAGATTGTGGTGCACGCGTGCCAGTACCACATCCAGGACAACGGCCCGCTCCAACGTTTGCGCGGCGTCCTCGGAGCAATTGTCGAGGGATAGCGTGACCGCTAAATTTCCCTGGTGTCGGGCCAGGTTGGGCTCCATCGCGATCAGTCGGCGTAACCGATTGATCAGATCCACCGGCGTCAAAGCAGCAAGCTCTTCGGAAGTGATCTCAAACCCGGGCGGCGCAAGTGCCGAAGGTGATATCTGGGACCCTAGGCTCCCGGGTTTTGTCATTCGATATTTCCCCGGTGTAAGGCGGTCCGTTTCCGCTGCAGTAAAATAGCCGGATCCTGGTGCTCCGAATACCCATCGTTTTTGACGGTGAAATTGAAAGAAAATTGTTCGCATCCGGCGGTGAAATACCTGCCCGCAAGGCGATAAAACACAGCTGGCGATATGGAAGTCACCGGTTCCATGCCGGGTTAAGTTCCGCCGGCGACGCGATGGTGCGCGGCGCGGGTCTTGAGGTGAAAGGCTCTGCCATCATGGCAGGGTCTTGTCTTTTATGCTGGAGGCGTTTGATGTTGCCGCATCCGGAATCGAGCTGGCTAGGGTCAGCTCTTCCTCAAGCGTCCCGGCGGCGGTCGCCCGGGGGGCTGAAAAACGGGCGAGGCCGAGATAGGCGACTGGGGTCAGGTACAGCGTAAAGACGGCGGCGATGCCGAGGCCGCCGAACACTACCCAGCCGATCGCCGAGCGCGCCTCGGCGCCGGGGCCACTGCTTAGGATCAGCGGCAACCCGCCGAGGATGGTCGAGATCATGGTCATCGCGATTGGTCGCAGCCGCACGGTTGCGGAACGCTCTATCGCCTCGCGCACGGATAAGCCCCGGTCGCGCAGTTGATCGGCGAACTCGACGACCAGGATACCGTTCTTGGCCATCAGCCCGATCATCATGACAAGGCCTATCTGCGAGTAGATGTTCAAGGTGGTTCCGGTCAGCAGTAATGCATAGATCGCCGCCGCGATCCCGAATGGCACGGTGACGACGATAATGGCGGCGCTGGTTAGGCTTTCGAATTGGGCTGCCAGCACCAAAAACACCACAAGGACGGCGATACCGTAAGTAATCGCAACGTCCCGCTCGGCCTCCTCCAGGGCCTCGGCTTCGCCCAGCAGGATCATCTCCACGTCCTCCGGTAAGACCTCTCGGGCAAGCACCTGAACCTCGGTAATCGCTGCTTTCAGGTCGTAGCCGTCGCCGATATCGGCATCAAGCTCAACGGCGCGGCGTTGGACATGCCGGTCAAGCTCCGCCGCGACGCCTTCTTCGTGCAGCGAGACCAGACTAGACAACGGCACCAGATCACCGGCGCGGGTGCGGACATACAAATTGACCAAATCGGTCGGATCACGGATCGCGCCGCCCTTGGCTTCCAGCATGATAGGTATAGCCTCGTCCTTGATGTTGAGATCGCCCAGCTCATCGCCGTCGATCATCACCCGTAAGGTCGAGGCTAGATCCTCAAGCGGTATCCCCAGATCCGAGGCGCGGCGCCGGTCGATCTTGACCGAAAGCTGCGGCTGCGTCGGTTGGTAGGAAACCCGAACATCGGAAAGTTTTGGCAATCGGTCCTCAATCGCCTCGGCAAGTTTGATCGCCACGTCGTAGAGATGCAGATAGTCGTTGCCGATCAGCGCTACTTCCAGACCGCCCGCCGTGCTGCGCAGCCGCAGACTGTTGCGGCTGAATACTCGGACGCGCATTCCCGGCACTTGGGCCATCTTGCTCCTTAGCTCGCGGATGATCGCCTGCTGGGAACGCTCCCGCTGGTCCCATGGCGCCAGCGTCGTGTAGATGAACACACGGTTTAAATCGTAGCGGCCGACGAAGTTGAACAACGTGGTGACCTCGCCGCTCTCGACATAGGGCTGCAGGATCGCCTCGATCTGGTCCGCTTGGCGGTCGCTATAGGCCAGACCGACGCCGTCGGGACCGGTGCCGAAGACGGTGAATTTTCCCCGGTCCTCCGACGGCACTAGCTCCTGCTTCAGGGTGCCGAAAACCAGCCAGGCTCCGGCGGCTAGGACAATCGCGCCGGCGCAAATGATCAATGGCGCGGCCAGGGCCCAGCGCAGGGTGACGGCATAAAGCGCGGCAAGCCGGTTGCCAGCCCAGACTATTCCCGCCCGGATGCCAGGGCTGGGGGCCTTCGGTTCGCCCAATCGGGCAGCCAAGGCCGGCACTAGGGTGAGGGCGACGAAGGATGAGATCGCCACCGATACCGCCAACACAAAGCCGAATTCACGGAACAATCGGCCGGCGGTGCTGGGCAGGAAGGAGATTGGCACGAAGACCGATATCAAGGTTAGGGTAGTCGCAATCACCGCGAAAAACACTTGCCGGGAGCCGAGAACCGCCGCTGCCTTGGCCCGTAGTCCCTGGGCGCGGCGTCGCTGAATATTCTCCAGAACGACGATTGAATCGTCGACGATCATGCCGGTCGCCAAGACAAGCGCCAGCAAGGTCAGAATGTTGATCGAAAACCCCAGCAGCCAGATCGCGGCCACCGACCCGATCAACGCCACCGGGATGGCGACGCAAGGGATCAGGGTGGCGCTGGGCGAGCCGAGGAAAACCCAGAGCGTGGCGATCACGATGGTCACCGCCAGGGCGAGGCTGATCAGCACCTCGCGGATCGAGCCTCGAATGAACAAAGCTTCATCGGATATCGTCAGGATCTCGATCCGCTCGAAACGCGCGTTCAGGCGCTCGACAGCCTGTTTCACCCCATCCGAAATCTTGATCGTGTTCGACTGTGCTTGACGGATGATGCTGATGCCGATGACCGGCTCTCCGTTTACTCGGACATAGGATTCGGCGTCCTCCGGACCAAAGAACACATCGGCCACGTCGCCAATGCGGACTGGCTCGCGGATGACGATGGTCTCAACCTCGCGCGCGGTTTCCACAGTGGCGTCGGCCCGCACCAGCAACTCCTGATCGCGGGATACGAAGCTGCCGGTCGGGATGTCGAAGGGGGCAGTGTTGAGCACCTCTATGACATCGCCGACGGTGAGCTGGTAGGAACTGAGCCGTAGCGGGTCGATAACCACGCGCAAGAGCCGCCGGCGGTCGCCGAACAAAGTGGCGTCAGCGACGCCATCGACCGAGACTAGGGCAGGGATAATATCCTTCTCGACAATCCGGGTCAGCTCATCCTCGTCGAGGCCACGCCCCTGAACGGCGAGCTGCATGATCGGGCTGGAATCTACGTCGGCCTTGACCACGGTTAATTGCTCGACCTCGGCTGGGAGCCGTTGCTCGACCCGACTGACCGCCTCGCGAACATCGGCCGCCGCGATGTCCAGACTCGTGCTGGGCGAGAACTCGGCCCGCATGCGGAAATTATTCTCCTCGCTAGAGGAGCGAATTTCTTTCACCCCATTAACCCGGGCAACGGCCCCTTCGACCAGACTGGTTACCGCGGCGTCCATGGTTTCTGGCGAGGCGCCCTGGTAGATTCCGCGCACGGTGACAATCGGTCGGTCGATGTTCGGGAGTTCCCGCACCTCGACTGCGGCCAACGCGGCAAGCCCGGCCAGGGCGATCAGCAAGCTCAGCACCAGCACCAGCAGCGGCCGGCGGACGCTGAGTGATGCCAGATCGTTCCGTTGCTCGCTCATGATCCGGTCTTTGCCTTTACTTTGGCGCCAAGCACGGTTTTGGCGTAAGAAACCTCCCGGCCGTCGCGCATTCGGTGGAAACCCTCGACGACCACCAGATCGCCGGGCAGAATTGTGGCATCAACCAGAATGTCGGCCTCCTGACGCTGCACGATCGTCGCCTCTACATGACGCGCCCTGCCGTCGCGGATCAGCCAAAGGAAAGAGCCGTCGCCGCCCCATTGCACGGCAATTTCCGGGACCATTGGATAGACTTGGCCAATGACGTCAGAGGCTACTCGAAAACTCATGCCGGGTCGCAGCGTATCGTTTGGATTGGCAATCCGGGCGCGCACCAGAAAAGTTCGAGTCTGCTCGTTGATCCGGCTGCCGATATCAAAGACCGACCCCTCGGTGACAATGGTGCGATCCGACCAGGGGGTTACCCGAACCTTGTCGCCTTTGGCGATGCGGCCGAGCAGCACCTCGGGCACCTCAAAGCGCACCAGCAGGGCCTCGCGCTGGTCAAGCGAGGCGATTGCACTGTCCGTATCCACCCGGTCCCCGACATCAAGCTCGGCCAGCCCGATGCGCCCGCTAAACGGGGCCACCACGTGTCGGTCGGCGAGGATCACCTCGGCCCGCTTCAATTCGATACGGGCGGCTTCCAGGGCGCTTTGCGCGTCGTCGTGGGTGGAGTTTGCGACCGCGCCACTGGATTTCAGCCGGCGCAACCTCTCAAAGGTCCGGCGGTTCTCATCGAGTCTGATCCGGGCCAGATCGACAGCAAGTTGTTCGGCCTCGCTATCGAGTTCCAGAAGGACAGTGCCGCCGGTGACTTGCTGGTCGGCGGTGAAATTGACCCGGATGATCTCGCCCGCTGCTGCCGAATGCAGTGTCGCCGAGCGGAGCGCGCGGGCGGTGCCGACGACCCGAACGCGAATTGTTTCATGGGCGCTGGCGACCTCTTGCACGACCACGATCGCCGGTTGCTTCTTGCCGTCACGCTTGCCGACGCCAACCTCGGGGGGGGGCAGGACCGGTCCGAGATAAGTCCAGGCTCCAGCGGCGACGGCGGCGATCAGCCCCATGATTAGTAGCTGTCGGAGCAAGGTCATCTGAGGGCACCGTTCCGTCGGTCGTTCGCTAGAAATTTGGCGGTCATTCGGGTAGATGATAGTGCCGAATGCCGGGCTATCCAACGGTGATGCACCCGTCTCGGGTCTTGCCGCAGGATAGGGCGGTGCGGAAGATAGGGGTTCCTGACGCTTTCGCGGAGTTGAGCGGCATGAACACCCTGGCACCACGCATCAGCACGGCCCCGGATTTGGCCGCTATCGACGGCTTGACGTCGTTCGAGCGCGCCTTGCGTCAGCCCCTGATGGTTGGCCTGTTCCTGCCGCACCAGCAGGGCGCCTGGTCGCCGTCCAAAGCGCCGCGCGGAACCGACTGGAGTTTCGCCTATAACGCGGAATGCGCGATCCAGGCCGAAGAGATGGGCTTTGATCTGGTCTTCGCGTTGGCTCAATGGCTGGGCAAGGGCGGCTACGGCGGCGATATAAAATTTCGCGAGAACACGTTGGATCCGTTCATCGCCTCGGCCGGTCTGGCGCCACTCACCCGCAACATATTGCTGATCTCTACCGTGCATATCCTCTACGGTTGGCACCCCTTGCATATTGCCAAATATGGCGCGGTGATCGACCATATCGCTCGTGGGCGCTGGGGCATCAACGTGGTCACTGGCTATAAGGACAAGGAGCCACGGATGTTCGGCTTGCCGAAAATTGAGCGGGAAGAACGCTATGCCAGGGCGGCGGAGTTCACCGAGCTTTTGAAGCAATTGTGGACCAGCGACGAAGATCTGGATTTCGAAGGCCGGTGGTGGTCGACCGAGAAAGCCTTTGTCGCGCCGAAGCCAGTGAACGGCCTACCAGTGCTGGTCAATGCCGCATCCTCGGGCGCCGGACTTGACTACGCGACCAGCCATTCGGATCTGATCTTTTCGACATCGCCGACCGGCGCTGACCCTGAAAAAGCTTGTGAATCACTGCCGGATCATATCGCCCGGATTAAGCAAAGCGCCCAGGCCAAGGGGCGCGATATTCGAGTGATGATCAATCCGCATGTGATCTGCCGACCGACGGACAAAGAAGCCTGGGAATGGCGCGACCGCATCCTGGCTGAGCGCGATAAGCAGGCGGTGGGTAATTTCGTCGCGGACTTCATGGGCGGTGACCAGTCTTCTTGGAAGGGCCATAGCCTGGAAAATTGGGCGATCGGCGGCAATGTTCACCTCGTTGGTTCGCCGCAACGGATCGTCGACTGGATGGTGCGGTTGAAAGCAGCCGGCGTTGACGGGGTGCAGATCAATTTCTACGATTTTCTACCGGACCTTGCTTATTTTCGTGAGGCGGTGTGGCCGCTCATGCATGCGGCGGGGTTGCGGGCGTGGCGCCAAAAGGCCAAATGAAGAATCGCCGTGTAACAGCGGCCGTGGGGGAAGACAATGATTTACGATTATATCATCGTTGGTGGCGGTTCCGCCGGGTCCGTGCTCGCCAATCGACTGTCGGCGAAAAGCTCGAACCAGGTGCTGCTATGCGAGGCCGGGCAGGACACCCCGCATGGCAAGGTGCCGGAAGAGGTTCTCGATAGCTATCCCGGCCTTGCCTATCTCAACCCGAATTTCACCTGGACCGATCTTCGGGTCACCACCGAGGTGATCTCGCATAATAATCCCGAGGCAAAGCGCCCGCCGGCCCGGGTTTACGAGCAAGCGCGGATCCTCGGGGGCGGGTCTTCGATCAACGGCCAGATGGCCAACCGCGGGGCGCCGAGCGATTACGATGAATGGGAGGAGCGGGGCGCTGACGGCTGGAACTGGGATAGCGTGCTACCCTATTTTAAGAAGGTCGAGCGGGATATGGATTTTGAGGGACCATTGCACGGCAAGGAGGGCCGCATTCCCGTCCGGCGGATTTTCCCGGACCTGTGGAGTGAGCACGCCAAGGCGATTTCCGAGGTCTATAAGGAAATGGGCTTCGACTATATCCCCGACCAGAATGGCGAGTTTGTCGACGGCCATTTCCCGATCACCATCTCCAACGCCTTCGAGCGGCGGGTCTCGGCGGCGATTGGGTATCTCGATCCTGGCACCCGGATGCGCGACAACCTGCATATCTCCACCTTTACCCAGGTCACTGAGTTGCTTTTCGAGGGCTCGAAATGTGTCGGCGTGAAAGCCAGGGTCGAGGGCAAGGAAATCGAGTTCCGCGCCAACGAGGTGATCCTGTCTTCGGGTGCTATCCACTCCCCGGCACATCTGATGCGGGCCGGTATCGGTCCGGCCGGACATTTGCACGAGATGGGCATAGAGATCCGCAACAATCTGCCCGGTGTTGGTCAGCGTTTGATGGATCATCCCTCGATCGCCGTCGCCGCGTTCCTGGAGCCTTTTGCCCGGATGGGTGATTATACCCGCCGCCATTTGATGGTTGGTTTGCGCTACACCTCGCAAATCGAGAATGCCCGGCAAGGCGACATGTTCGTCGCTGGGGCCAGTAAATCCTTCTGGCACGATGTTGGAAAACAATTCGGCTCGATGATCATTTTCGTCAACAAAACCTATTCGGAAACCGGTGAGGTTAAGCTGAACAGCCCGAATTGGCGTGACGAGCCGAGCGTCGATTTCAACCTTCTCTCCGACAAGCGGGACCTCGATCGCCTGATGGATGGGGTTCGCCTGATGGCCAAGCTGCACGAGCACCCCAAGATGGCGAAGGTCTCCAGCGCCGCATTTCCGGCGGTTTGGGGCGACAAGGTGCGCCAGTTTGGCACCAAGACCACCATCAACCAGCTGTTTACCGGTCTTGCCGCCAAATTGCTCGATGGCCCAAAACCGTTGCGCAAATTCCTGATGGATAAATTCGTCGTTGATGCCTACACGATGCAGGATGTGTTGGAGAGCGAGGAAAAAATGGAGGAATTCGTGCGCAAGGGCGCCGTCGGTGTCTGGCACGCTTCATGTTCTTGCCGCATGGGCCGCAACGACGACCCGATGTCGGTCGTCGATACCGCCGGCCGGGTCAAGGGGGTCGAGGGCCTGCGGGTCTGCGACGCCTCCGTGTTCCCGGTGGTGCCCTCCGCCAACACCAACTTCCCGGTGCTGATGACCGCGGAGAAGGTTTCCGATGCGATTTTGGCGGGGCATTGAGGCTTAGCTACAGCCGCTGGTGCCGCCGCAGGTGTTGCACTTCATGCAGGTGCCATTACGCACCAGGGTGAAGTTGCCACATTCCTCGCAGGCTTCGCCCTCATAGCCTTTGATCTTGGCTTCGCGGATTTGCACCAACTTGGTGTCGACCTGCTCCATCACCGCTTCGCTGACGTCGACCGGGTTGGCGGCGCCGTTCGACGTCGATGTTTGTAGGCCGCTGCCGGCAAGACTGCTGCCGCGCGCCGCCTTAACCTCGCCAGAGGTGACAGCGCTTTCGCTCACCGCCGTTGCAACAGTGGAGGCGACTACCCGGGCGACGCCGTCGGTGCCGGTTGCCTTGTTAGCGCCACCCTGCAGAACCACCAGGTTATTCCGGACATAGCCACGGCTGGCCATCTCCCTGAGTTTTTCCATGGCGCCGTACTCCTCGTCGCCATCACCGATGGTGTCGGGCATCAGGTCGTCCTTGTCGGCGTGGCTGAGGTCGTGACGGTCGAGATAGGAGATCGCCACCTCGCGGAACAGATAGTCGAGGATCGAGGTCGCCATCTTGATCGCATCATTGCCGGTAACCAAGCCGGACGGCTCAAACCGGGTGAAGGTGAAGGAGTCGACATATTCCTCCAACGGCACCCCGTATTGCAGGCCGATCGATACCGCTATGGCAAAGCTGTTCATCAAGGAGCGAAAGGCGGCGCCCTCCTTGTGCATGTCGATGAAAATCTCGCCGAGCGTGCCATCCTCGTATTCGCCGGTCCTTAGATAGACCTTGTGACCGCCGACATTGGCCTTTTGCGTATAACCCTTGCGGCGATGCGGCAAGCGGTCCCGCTTGGCCTCGCGGCCACGCTCGACGACTTTTTCGACCACCCGCTCGATAATCCGCTCGGCTACGATCGGCGCCTTGACGGCGATCGGCGCGTCCATGAAGTCGTCCAGATCCTCATCGTCCTCGATCAGGCTGGACGCCAGGGGTTGGCTAAGCTTCGAGCCGTCACGATAAAGCGCGTTGGCCTTGATCCCCAGCTGCCAGGACAGCATGTAGGCGTTGGCGCAATCGTTGACTGTCGCACTGTTCGGCATGTTGATGGTCTTGGAAATAGCTCCGGAGATAAACGGCTGAGCCGCCGCCATCATACGGATATGACTCTCGGCTGACAGGAACCGGGTGCCGATCCGTCCACAGATGTTGGCGCAATCGAAGACCGGAAGATGCTCGTCCTTTAGATGGGGCGCGCCTTCCATGGTCATCGCTCCGCAAACATAGGTGTTCGCGAGTTCGACCTCTTTCTTCGTGAAGCCAAGCTCGCTCAGCATATCAAAGGAGATGTCGTTCAGCTGAGCATCCGTGAAGCCAAGCGTCTCGGTGCAAAAGGCCTCACCAAGGGTCCATTTGTTGAAGGTGAACTTGATGTCGAAGGCATTAGGCATTGCCGCCTCCAGCATCGCGATCTCTGCTTCTGGGAACCCTTTGGCGGCCAGTGCGGCGTGACCAATGGTCGGCGAGCCGACCAATGTGCCATGGCCAACCGCATAGCGGGTGATCTCACCGATCTGCTCTTCTTCATAGCCGAGCAGCTGTAGGGCCTCGGGCACCACTTGGTTGATGATCTTGAAATAGCCGCCGCCGGCCAGTTTTTTGAACTTGACGATGGCGAAATCAGGTTCGATGCCGGTGGTGTCGCAATCCATCACCAGGCCGATCGTGCCGGTAGGTGCGATCACCGTGGTCTGGGCGTTGCGATAGCCGTGCTTCTCGCCCAGCGCCAGAGCCTGATCCCAGGCGCGCCGCGCCGCCTGTGACAAAGCGATATCCGGACAGTTCCGCTGATTGAGTGGTACCGGCGATATTGTCAGGCCGTCATAGCCCGTGGCCTCGCCATGTGCCGCGCGCTGGTGATTGCGGATCACCCGCAGCATGTGCTCGGCATTGTCTTCATAGCAGCGGAAGGCGCCGAGCTCACCGGCCATCTCAGCCGATGTGGCATAGGCGACGCCGGTCATGATGGCGGTGATCGCGCCGCAGATCTCGCGGCCCTCATCACTGTCATAGCCATGGCCGGCGGCCATCAGAAGGCCGCCGATATTGGCGTAGCCTAGCCCGAGGGTCCGGTAATCAAACGACAACCGGGCGATTTCCTTCGAGGGGAACTGCGCCATCATAACGGCGATCTCGAGAGTGATCGTCCACAACCGCACGGCGTGCTCGTAGCTCTCGATATCAAAGCTGCCGTTCTCTAGCCGGAACTTCATCAGATTGAGCGACGCCAGATTGCAGGCGGTATCGTCAAGGAACATATATTCCGAGCAGGGATTCGACGCATCGATCCGCCCCCCTGCTGGGCACGTGTGCCATTCGTTGATCGTGGTGTCGTATTGCAGTCCCGGATCGGCGCAGGCCCAGGCGGCGTAGGAGATCTTGTCCCAAAGCTCGCGGGCATCGACGGTCTCGCAGACTTCGCCGTTCGTCCGGCCGATCAGCGCCCAGCTCTCACCATTTTCGACCGCCGCAAGGAATTCGTTGCTGACCCGGACCGAATTGTTCGAGTTTTGACCGGAAACCGTGAGATACGCTTCGGAATCCCAGTCGGTGTCGTAGGTCTTGAACTCAATCTCGTTATAGCCCTGTTGGGCGAATTGGATGACCCGCTGGACGTAGTTCTCCGGAATCATCGACTTGCGAGCGGCGATGATCGCCTTCTTCAAGGTTCGGTTCTGCTTCGGATCGAAGCGGGCATCGCTGTCGGCGGCGCCATCCCATTCGGTGCAGGCGCGCATCACTTCGTTCATGTGCAGGCTGGCGAGCTTCGAGCCGGCGACCAGCGCCGCGACCTTCTGCTCCTCAATCACCTTCCAGTCGATGTACTGGGCAATATCAGGGTGATCAATGTCGACCGTCACCATCTTGGCAGCCCGGCGCGTGGTACCGCCTGATTTGATGGCGCCGGCAGCGCGGTCACCGATTTTCAGGAAGCTCATCAGGCCGGAGGATCTGCCACCCCCGGAAAGCGACTCGCCCGAGCCGCGCAGCTTGGAAAAGTTCGAGCCGGTGCCGGAACCGTATTTGAACAACCGGGCCTCGCGGACCCACAAGTCCATGATGCCGCCCTCGTTCACCAGATCGTCCTTCACGCCTTGGATGAAGCAGGCATGCGGTTGGGGGTGTTCGTATGCTGACTTGGAGCGGGTCAGTTTGCCGGTCCGGTAGTCCACGTAATGGTGGCCTTGCGCCGGTCCGTCGACGCCATAGGCCCAATGCAGGCCAGTATTGAACCACTGGGGCGAGTTCGGCGCCGCCATCTGTTGGCACAACATATAGGACATCTCGTCGTAATAGGCCTTGGCATCACCTTCGGAATCGAAATAGCCGCCTTTCCAGCCCCAATAGGTCCAGGTGCCGGCCAACCGGTGGAAGACCTGCTTGGCGCTGGTCTCGCCGACCGTGCGCTGGGCCTTGGGCAACTTCTCCAAAGCGGCTTCATCGGCAGCCTTGCGCCACAGCCAGGAGGGGACGTCCGCCTCCTCGACCAGGTTGGCCAGCGCCGGGATTCCAGCCTTGCGAAAGTATTTCTGGGCGATGATGTCGGAGGCGACCTGCGACCAATCGGCCGGGACCTCGACGGCATCATTCTTGAAAACCACGGACCCGTCGGGGTTGCGGATCTCACTAGTGCCCGTCCGGAAAGGAATGTCCGCGTAAGGGCCACCTTCTTCTGTCGTGAATCGGCGTTCGATTCTCATCTGGACTCCCCTTGCCCACCGTCAATGACTATGTGCTTCTGATGCTGGACTGCATGTTGTGGTCCAGAAGAGAGAGGGTACCGAATATGGTGGTTTCGAGGCAAGTGAAATATTCGTTAAGTGCTAAAATTATATTCGAAGGAATAATATATGGAACATAAAAAGAACAGGAACAAATTGATAAAAATAAATATCAATTGACCAAGTTGTCCGCGCCACCCGTATAAGGTGAGCGGGTCTTCTCTATTCAAAATGCCGCTCATGCTCTTCGAGAGCCGCCGGGCCCCACCATGTTTCTTGTGAATCTATCTGGCGGGGATTCAAGAGGTCCGTTCCAAGAGACCAAGCTGCAATGATGCCGGTCTCTCCGCGCCCATGCAATATATTTTGTGTGTAACAATCTTACTTTCGCTACATATAGCAGCTGACCTGTTGCGGATCAGTCACTTTGTTTCGCGTTCGACCTGGATTCAGGGTCCGTGGTTATCAAAAATATGCCCAGGATGACGATCAGCGCCCCGGCCATTTGTAGCAAGCCTATGGTTTGGCCGAGGATCAGGAACGCTGCGGCGACACTGACCAGGGGTTCGGCGTTGATCAGGATGGCGGTTCGTAGCGCCCCAAGCCGAGCGATCGAGCCATAGAGGCAAACCAGGCCGATCGCATAACAGAGCGCGTTGCCGAGGACCCCGATCGTGCCGGCGGTGGTGTCGGGAAACGTCAGCGTCGCCTTGGTGAGGCCAACGATCAGATAGAGTATGCAGGGTACCCCGGTTGCAAAGGCGGAGATTGTCAGAGATGGCAATTCCCGTGTCAGGGGGCGGGACAGGACGAAGGATGTCGCCACCGTGCTGCCGGCGATAAAAGCCAAGGAAACGCCGCGCCAATTCAACTCCAGGTCGCCGCCAAGCACCAGGCAAAGCCCGGCGAAAGCGACGATGATCGCCAAAGATTTTCGCCATCCGAGCCGGTCCGTTCCCAGAAAATGCGACATCAACCCGACCATCAGGGGAAAGGTGAAGAAGGTCAGGCTGGCCACCGCGACGGATACATGGCGGACTGCGGTCATATAGCAGAATGACGATACTGCCGTGCAGATCGCCAACATCAGCAAGCGCGGCAGATGTCGGCGCTTGATCCGTGGCAGGTGACGATCGACCAACACCATCAAAAGCACGGCGGCGAAAGTGATGGTGAAGCGAAACACCTGCAGGGATAGAGCGTCGATTCCACCATCGAACGCCACCTTGGCGAAGGTCGGTGCGGCGCCGAAGAACAGCGCCGTCACGCCGAGCAGGACGAAACCAGTCAACTCCCCTGCGGGCTTTAGCGCGGGGCTCTTGAGGGGGTGCTCATCGGATGTGTTCGGTGACTGGACGTCACCGTGATCGGATGACATAGTCAGGCCTCTTTGGAACGGGCGCAGGATCGGGTTGATGAGCGTCGGAACGCTTCTTTACACGTGGATGAATGGCCGGCAAGTCGGCACTGACTCCTTTGGTAATCGGTACTACGAGCACAAGTCACGGACTCGGCGTGACGGTCGGCATCCACGTTGGGTGCTGTATAACGGTATGGTCGAGGCGTCGAAGGTGCCGGCGGAATGGCATGGTTGGCTCCATTACAGCGTCAACGACGTGCCGGGCGTTGATGATCCGCAGCGTTTTGAATGGCAAAAGGATCATCTGCCAAATCTTACCGGGACACGCTATGCCTACCGACCCCCGGGCCATATCCTGCGTGGCGGCAAGCGTGACCACGCCACTGGTGATTACGAGCCCTGGACGCCTGCTTGATCGACGCCCGCTTGAGCGATCTTGGCTTTCCATCCCGGGCGTGACTTTCTCCCACGATCGATTGGGATGGTCAAATCGGCGGACCGGTCTCAGGACAAACGGACGGCAATCATGCAACGCAATATGATCGAAACGCTGATGGGGGCCGTGGTCCTTGTGGTCGCGGCGATGTTCCTTGTGCTTGCCTATAGCGCAGCCAATCTGCGGGCCAGCACCGGATACGAGATCAAGGCCCCGTTTAACAAGATCGGTGGGGTGAAGATTGGCAGCGATGTTCGGGTCAGCGGTATAAACGTCGGATCCGTCACCGACCTCACGCTTGATCCGCAGACGTTCCGGGCGATCGTCACCTTGACCTTGGACGATGCCTACCAATTCACTGAGGATACCACCGCCTCGATCGCCAGCGAGGGACTGCTGGGCGGCAATTACATCGAGTTGGTTCCCGGTGGTTCTCCGGAAATGATCCGGCCAGGGGAAAGCATCGAATACACCCAGGACTCGGTGGACATCGTGCAATTGCTCGGCCGCTTCATCTTTTCCGTCGAAAAAGCCGGTGACGGCGGGACCAAGTAGACGTTGATGAGGCGGCTCGATCGTCAACGCGGTTTGTCCGGCGGGCCCGCTTCCGCGATGGTTGCTTTTCCCATTGCCGAGTCTGTCCTGGTTGCGGCGGTTCGCGTTTTTCTGGCTGCTATTTTTCTGTTCCTGTTGCCCCAGCAGGCCGGCGCGCAAAGCGTTCTGCGACGGTCGGACCCGTGGTTGATCATGCCGATCGCCATTCTTCAGGGGCTCGACAAAATTACTGCGCGGGTCTCGGTCCTGGCGGTCGGGGTTGAGGATACCGGTCGTTACGGAACCCTGAGGATCACCGTTCGGGCTTGCCGAAAGCGGCCGCCGACGGAGCCGCCGGAGAGTGCGGCGTTCCTTGAAATTTCCGACCAGAAACCAGGTGAGCCGCCGGTGGCGTTGTTCTCGGGATGGATGTTCGCGTCGAGCCCGGCGCTGAACGCGCTTGAGCACCCGGTCTATGACGTTTGGCTGCTTGACTGCAAAAGCGACGAGACCAAGGCGCCGCCCTCGTCGGGTAAGGAATAGAAGGTCGCTGGCCGGCGTAATGCGTCTTCAAGCAACGTGTGGTAGGCGGCCCGCGATATTTCCTCGGCCCCAAACTGCCGCAGGTGATCGGTGATGAATTGGCAATCGAGCAAGCTGAACCCGCCGGCCCGCAACCGCGCCACCAGATGAACCATCGCGATTTTGCTGGCGTTGGTCACTCGGCTGAACATGCTTTCGCCGAAAAATGCGCCGCCAAGTGCGACCCCGTATAGACCACCAACCAGCGCATCTCCCGACCAAACCTCGACACTGTGACACCGTCCTTGCGCCGCCAACTCCAGATAAAGTCGGCGAATTTGCGGGTTGATCCAGGTATCCGGTCGGTCCCCGGTAACTTCCGCACAGCTGTCCAGGACGGCCTCGAAAGCGGTGTTGCAACGCACATCGAAGGCGCTCCGGCGCACTGCCTTGCGCAGGCTTCTGGAAATGTGAATGTGATCAAGAGAGATAACACCGCGTTTATCCGGATCAACGAAGAACATCCGCAGATCGTTTCGGCTCTCGGCCATCGGAAAAACGCCGATCGCATAGGCCTGCAATAGCTGCTCCGGTTTTAGTTCGGTCACTCTGGATAGTCTCTCCGGCGGTCGATCGTCTGTGTTGGGATGTCAAGCGGGGGCTTGGTCAGCGCGTGAGAAACACGTTTTCTAGCCAGTGGATATCGTAGTCACCGTTGATGAAGTCCGGCACTTTCGTCAGTTGCTGGTGCAGCGGGACCGTGGTGTCAATACCGCCGATGACGAATTCGTCGAGCGCCCGTCGCAGTCGCAGCAGGCATTCATTTCGGTTTGTCCCGTGCACCACCAGCTTGGCGACCAGGCTGTCATAATATGGCGGCACCTCATATCCGGCATAGAGCGCCGAGTCGACGCGGACGCCGAGCCCCCCCGGCGCGTGGTAATCCGTGATGCGTCCGGGTGAGGGGCGGAACGAGACCGGATCCTCGGCGTTGACCCGGCACTCGATCGAATGGCCGTTGAAGACTATGTCGGCTTGCAAGAAGCCGATCGGCGCCCCCGAGGCGACCTGGATCTGCTCGCGCACCAAATCGATGCCGGTGACCATTTCTGTAATCGGGTGCTCGACCTGCAATCGGGTGTTCATCTCAATGAAGAAAAACGCGCCGTCCTCATAGAGGAATTCGATGGTTCCCAGGCTCTCATAGCCGAGCCTGCGCATGGCGCTCGCGGCGATCTCAGCGATTTCCTCGCGTGCCGCGGCATTCAGCGCCGGGGAGGGGGTTTCTTCCAGTATTTTCTGATGCCGGCGTTGCAATGAGCAATCGCGTTCGCCGAGATGTACGACATTGCCGTGGCTATCACCCAGGATCTGCACTTCGATATGACGCGGGCGGCCGAGATAGCGCTCAATATAGACCTCACCCGACCCAAACGCCGCCTCGGCCTCCGATTGCGCCATCGAGATCGCTTGTCCCAGCTCGTCTATCGAAAGCGCGATCTTCATGCCGCGCCCGCCACCGCCGGCGGATGCCTTGATTAGCACCGGAAAACCAATCTCCTGAGCTATTCCCATCGCGTCCTCGGCCGAGGAAACAGCGCCGGCCGACCCGGGGACGCAGGGGATGCCAAGTTCAATCGCCGCGCGTTTGGCCGCGATTTTGTCGCCCATTGTACGGATATGCTCGGGTCTGGGGCCGATAAAGGTGAAGCCGTGTGCCGCGACGATTTCGGCGAAGTCTGCATTCTCGGACAAAAAGCCGACACCCGGATGGATTGCGTCGGCGCCGGTGATCATCGCGGCGGAAAGGATCGCGGGGACATTCAGATAACTGTCGCGCGACGCCGGAGGGCCGATGCACACGCTTTCATCCGCGAGCCTGACATGCATGGCGCCGGCATCTGCCGTCGAGTGAACCGCGACCGTCTTGATCCCCATCTCGCGGCAGGCGCGATGAATCCTGAGCGCGATATCGCCGCGATTTGCGATCAGGATCTTTTCGAACATACCTAGCTGACCATTCGAGTGGCAAGGACCCAGAAACCGCCCGACGCTGCTGAGACGGCGCTCATTCGATTACCATAAGGACCTGGCCGAACTCGGTGGGTTGGCCACTGGTGACCGTGATTTCCTTGATCATTCCCGACCGGTGCGCCGGGATCGCGTTCATCACCTTCATCGCCTCGATGATCATCACGGTGTCGCCTTCGACAACACTGGACCCAACCGATACGAAAGGCGGGGATTGTGGGTCCGGCGCCAGATAGGCCGTCCCGACCATTGGTGATTTCAATGCGCCGGCATGGTCGACGGCGGGCCCCGCCTCGGCGATGGCCTGGGTGGCTGGCGGTGCTGGCGGTGCAGCAAGGGTGGTTACCGCCGCCGCAGGGCGGGCGACACGGATTCTCCAGGTGTCGGTCGCGTATTCGATCTCGCCAAGGCCGGTTTCCTCGAGCAATTTGGCGAGTTTATGGACCAACTGACTGTCAACGTCTTGAGCCACCTTGAGCCTCCTTAAGCGGGTTGGTCAGGCAGCGTCGATGACCCGGGCCATCGCGTCCACGGCCAGCACATAGCCGTGTGATCCGAATCCGCAGATGATACCACGGGCCGTTGCCGACACGTAGGACCGATGCCGAAAATCCTCACGGGTGTGCGGGTTCGACAAGTGCAACTCAATCACCGGAAGTTCGGTCAACCGTAAGGCATCCAGAATTGCCACCGAAGTATGCGTATAACCGGCTGGATTGATGATGATGCCGGCCGCCGCGCCGCGCGCGCTTTGGATCATCGTAACTAATTCACCCTCGAAATTCGATTGCCGAAAATCGATCGCCACACCAAGGATGGCGGCCCGTTCATTACACATGGCTTCGACATCGGCCAGTGACTCGTGCCCATATATGTGAGGCTCGCGGGTCCCGAGCATGTTCAGGTTCGGGCCGTTGACGATCATAATTTCAGGTTGGTCGGTCACGGGCGGTCCCTCGCTTGGCTATGCATCTGTCGATTATATCACGCCCTCGGGGCGGCGCAACGAGAGGTGAAACGGAACAAAATTCCAAAGCATTGCGCGGTTTTTCAAGACGATTTTCGTCGATTTCGTGTGGCGATTATCCCGAATCGCACCACCGATATTGGCCAGGACAGCAATATTGGTCCAAGGCGGACGCCAAGGTCATTAAGGCGGAGGGGACTTAGTCTTAAATCCTACCGCTGAGCGACCTTAAAGTCCGAGTCAAACTAGAATTGTGTATTGTGTGGAGATTCGCTAATGTTAAGTTAGACACGCCTGCGTGCAGCGGTCGTCGTTGTGCGGACGCGTGGATGGGAGGACGATAATGAAGTCAGTAACAGCTTTCAAAACATTGGCCATTGGCACAGTCGTTGGCGCAGTGGCGTTTGCCGCTGCCGGCGATGCGATTGCGGCGAAAAAAGTTAAATGGAAGATGCAGAGCGCTTGGGGCACCCAGGTGCCTAACGCCGGTGAGTCCGGGGTGCGTTTTGTTAACAGTGTCAACACGATGTCCGCTGGTAAGTTCACCATCAAATTTTTCGATCCAGGCGCGTTGGTTCCGGCTCTCGAGACGTTTGACGCGGCTTCTAAGGGCTCGATCGAGTCGGCTTGGACCACGCCTGGCTACCATGCCGGTCGGTATCCGGGTCTGTCGTTCATGACGACGGTGCCTTTCGGCCCAGCGATTTCCGAGTTTATGGCCTGGAAGTGGTTTGGCGGCGGAAACGCGATCCGGGATCGGGTCTATGCCAAGCATGACCTTTATGCGGTCGACGCCTTCTCGCATGGTGCCGAGACCTCGGGTTGGTTCAAAGAGCCAATTACCGATCTTAAGCAGCTCAAAGGCATGAAGATGCGTTTCTTCGGCCTGGGCGCCAAGGTCATGTCGAAGATCGGCGTGTCCACTCAGCTGCTCGCCGGTGCCGACATTTATCCGGCCCTGGAGCGTGGTGTGATCGACGCGACTGAGTATTCGATGCCCACTAACGACATCAAATACGGCTTCTATCAGATTGCCAAGAACAACTACTTCCCAGGTTGGCATCAGCAGTCTTCGGTGTCGGAATTCCTGATGAACAAGACTAAGTTCGAGGGGCTTGACGCGGCTTATCAAGAGATGATCCGCAGCGCGACCTACACGCAGGTCATTTATACCCACGCTAAGGCTGACTCAGAGCAGTTTGGGGCGATGCAGACCATGCAGGATAAGCATGGCGTGAAGATCCATCGCTGGAAAGACTCTCAGCTGGCCGTGTTTGAGAAGGCTTGGCTTGAGGTCGTTGCCGAGAATTCGGCCACCGACCCTCTGTTCAAGGAATTCGCGGACAGCTACTACGCTTTCCGTGCCGGGTTCAAGATCTGGGGTGATGCCCAGTCTATGAAGCTGACCTACCTGGACTGATTGTCTAGCGTAAATTGATTTTTTGCTTTCGGGCGGGAGATTACGGTTGAGCCGGGGCCCTTGGGTCCCGGCTTTTTCGTTATGCTTTCGACGGCGAATCGGGCTTTAGGCCAGCACCGCCATGAAATCACAGGTGACCTTCGATGGCCCGTCGCCAACCAGCGCAAGGGTATGGCGCGCGGGTCGTGAGTCCGGGTCGGGGAACATGTGCTCCCATTGACCGTTAAGCGCCGCGCGGCCGGTCGCCGGGTCGTGCATCCAGAAATTTACCTTGACAACATTGTCCGGCGTGCCGCCGGCCGCGGCGACCGCAGTCGCGATGTGGGTGAAGATATTGGCGATCTGTTGGTCGAGATCGTCCGGCATACCGCTTCCGTCCGGCGCCCGGCCACTGATGATGCTGGACATAAGAATATTACCGACCCGGCTGGCATTGGGGATCGGGTTGGCGTGGCTATAGCCATCGAAATTGATGCTCTTGCTCTTGACCATGGCTTCGTTCCCTTCCGTCAATCCGAAGCAGCGCTGGTGAAGACCGGCACGTCCTCTTGGTCGTCTTCCAGGACGCCGGATTCTTCCGTCGGTATCGGCTTGACGTAGTTGGGGGCGGCCTGGATATCACCGCCCCAGGTGTTGTATGGCAACTCGTGCAGCAGTTCGACGCCATAACCATTCGGGTCATGGATATACAGACTGTGGGTCATTCCGTGGTCGACCTGACGATCGAATGCAACGCCCTGCTCCTGGTGATAGGCAAGTTGGCGCAGCCAGGAGGCCCGATCCGGAAACGCTATCGCCACGTGGTTAATTGCGTATCGCTCATTTGGCCCTCCCGTTAGACATTGATGTCGTGCCCGAAACTATGGGTGCGAAACATCCCGCCGCCAGCCTAAACGCTATCAGCCGGGGGATGAAAACCACAAGGAAGATCATGGACGCATTGACCCGGAGAGTTGAATTGGTCGGGATATGTCAGCATTCTCACTCTCCCGCAGATGAACGGTTGGTCGATGCCAATCAGTCCACAGGAGTTCGCGCCGATGTTTGGTGATTTCTACGATGATCTTGAGACCCGAAGCGCCGAACAACGCGCCAACGCCATAGCCGTGGCCCTGCCGAAGCAGATTGCCCACGCGAAAGCGAATTCACCGGCTTTTACCGCCGCCCTGGGAGATATCGATCCCGATGCCATCACCTCTGCCGAAGCGCTTGCCGCATTGCCGGTGATCCGGAAATCTGCGTTGATCGACCTGCAATCCGCAACACCGCCGTTTGGTGGTTTGGGAGCGGTTGCGCCCGGCGCCCTGGCCCGGATTTATATGTCACCAGGACCAATTTTCGAGGGAGAAGGCCGGCAGGACGATCCCTGGCGTTTTGCCCGGTCGGCCCACGCTGCTGGGTTTCGCGCCGGCGACATCGTCCACAACACTTTCTCATACCATCTGACACCCGCCGGAATGATGGTGGACACGGCCTGCCGACAGATCGGCTGTGCGGTTTTCCCCGGCGGCGTAGGCAATACTGAAATGCAGGTCCAGGCGATTGGCCATCTGCGCCCCACCCGCTATGCCGGGACGCCGAGTTTCCTGAAGATCATCCTGGAAAAAGCCGCCGAAATGGGCGTCGATACCGCCAGTCTCGCAAGCGGATTGGTAAGCGGCGAGGCGCTGCCGCCAAGCCTGCGGGCTGAACTTTTCGAACTCGGATGCAATGTCCTGCAATGCTATGGTACCGCCGATTTGGGGCTGGTAGCCTATGAGTCCGAGGCCATCGAGGGCATGATCATCGATGAGGGCGTGATCGTCGAGATCGTCCGTCCTGGTACCGACGATCCAGTGGCCGATGGCGAGGTTGGTGAGGTCGTGGTTACCACCTTTAACCCGAGCTACCCGCTGATCCGCTTCGGCACCGGCGACATGTCGGCGATCATGGAGGGCGCCAGTCCCTGCGGACGTACTAATTCGCGGATCAAGGGCTGGATGGGGCGGGCCGATCAGACCACCAAGGTGAAGGGGATGTTCGTTCACCCCGGGCAGGTCGCCGAGGTGGTCAAACGCCATCCGGAGATCGCCAAGGCCCGTCTGGTGGTGACCGGTCGCACCGGCCAGGATGTGATGACCTTGTATGTCGAGGTGGCGGGCGCAGGCGAGGGGCTGGACGATGCGGTGAAGCAATCGATTCAGGCGGTGACCAAGCTGCGCGGTGAGGTGGTCTTCGCCGCGTCGGGCGCACTAGCCAATGACGGCAAGGTGATCGAGGATGCACGCAGCTACGAATAAGGCTCACGTCTCCTTGTAATGCGCCTCGATCAACCGCCTTGTACCGGCTTGGCGATCATAAACATGGAAGTTGTTCAGTCTCCGGCCATAGAGATGCAGGCTTAGGGTTTCTGGGCGGTCCGATGCGACGCCGGTCTCGTGGATATGATCGGGGTTTGGAACAAAGGTTGAGACCGCGCCCGGCGGGAGCAGTACCAGTCCGCCAGGGGCCAATTCGATACCGGTATTCCGGGGCTTTGCGGCACTGTCATCAATCCGCATGAAGGCTTGCTCTTCCAACAATCCCTCGGCGACCCCGACCACGCCCCAGGTGCCGTGATCGTGGATAGGCGTCCATTGCCCAGGCGTCCAGACCAACGAGAACAGTGACAGCGTGTCATCCTCCGCGGCGAAGATCAGATTGCGAGCATACCCGTTCGGATCGCTTCTGCGGTGTGCCGGTTCAAGGAAATCATCCGCCACCTTAGCCAACTCTCCCATCACCGGAGCGAGCCGGCGGACGATATCGGCCGGGGTCGAGGTTTCGTTGATGACGTTTGTGCAGGAGTCGCGGAAGGTTCCAAGGATCTGGTTCACCGTCGACTCTCCAGGAAATAATGAATATTCTCTATAGAAAATAAATTCCCAATTGTCAATAATGTAAGAAAATTCGTTCCTATTTGTTTATTTTTTGAGCCAAATAGCCTCCAGCGCCGAATCGTCTTCTCCCGGTACATGCACGACGGTATAGCGGAAAGGGTCCCCTTTTATCGGCTTGGTGGCGTCCAGCCCCATCTTGTCGACCAATCCTTCCTCGGCCGAAGGGTCGAGGCGGGAACCCTGCGCGCGGGGTACCACGACCAGATCGCTGGCCGCCTGAAAGCGCGTCGCTACCGCCCATTCGACGGCCGTTGGATCATGCACGTCGACATCCTCGTCGACCACGGTCACCTGCTTGATATCCGCATGGCCGGCAAAAGCGCCCATGATGATGTTTTTCGGCTCGCCTTCCCAGCGTTTGGCGATCTTTACATACAGATGATAGCGACAGACCCCGCCGCGCGAGAGATGCACATCGAGGACGCTGGGGAAATTCCGTTGCAGGAAGGCGATAAGCGAGGCCTCGCGTGGGATAGCACCGAGCAGAAGATGCTCCATGGCCGCCGGGACGATCGTGTGGAACAGCGGCTTAACCCGGTGGGTGATGGCGTCCACTACAATCACCTGACGCATGCCGGCCGGGCCGTAATATTGTGGAAATTCGCCGAACGGTCCTTCAAGTTCGCGCACCTCCGGCAATAACCGGCCCTCGATGACGATCTCCGCCTGGGCCGGCACCCGCACCTCGTTGGTGATGCATTTACTCACCTCCAGCGGCCGACCCATCAGCGCGCCGGCGACCATCAGCTCATCCGAATTGATCGGCAGGATCGCCTGACTGGCCAGCAGGGTCATCGGGTCGACACCGATTACGATGGCCACTGGCAACGCCTCGCCCGTGGCCTCGGCGGCGTCATGGAACCGGTGCAGGTCGCGTGGCAGGATCAGGATACCGAGCCGATTTGGACCGCTAATTTGCAAGCGGTTGATCGAGACGTTCTGATCACCGGTTTGTGGGTTGCGGGCGATCACCAGGCCGGCGGTGATATAGGCGCCATTGTCATGCTCGTTATGGGTGGGGATCGGCAGCACGGCCTTCAGGTCGATGGTATTGCGGTGCACGATCTCCTGCACTGGGGCTTGGCCCACCTCGGTCCAAGGCAACGGGTTCAGGACCGCGTCGCGAAACCGGTCGAGCAGGGTGGCGTCATCGCTGCCCATCGCTTCGGCGATCCAGGCGCGCTGCGAGACGATGCCGGAGATAACCGAGACCGGATGCCCGTCGGGCTCCGGAAACAGTACCGCCTTCTCGCCGTCCAGACGCTTGGCGACGGCGGCGAGGGTATATTCAAGTGGTATGCCAGGCTTGGCTCGGGCTAGACGTCCGTTGGAGTCCAATCGGTCCAGCCAGTCCCGAAGACTGCTGACGGCGGCAGGGCGATTTGAAATCGTTTCTGTCATGACGGCGGGTCCCGCGGGTTAATTCTTTCAGAGGTTTCACCCGAGTCTAGCAGACATGGCGGGGCGAGACAGCCGATAGACGCTGATTTTAATCCACAGGATTCGAGCGGTTATACTGCGGCTTGACCGAGCGGCAGGCGCGCTAAATTTCCCGGCCAGCAAAATTATAGGACCGTCCAATGACGATTTCCGCCGCTCACATCTTCGGTTGGTTCGAGGGAGAGGAGGGATACAATGCGCTCACTTGCAATTTCACCGATGCGTTGGGTCGGTGTCTGCCGGTCTATCGAATTGCCCTGCCGAGGCGCAATGGCGAGAGACTACGGGGCGCGCCGGAAGTGCAGTAACATTGGGGCGGCGAGGATCTGGCGAACCTGCTGTTCTACTGGGGCCATCAGACATCCTATCTCAAGACTATGCCGGGTCGGCGGATCGCCTTTGGCGTCTGGGAGGCCAGCAAACTGCCCGATGGCTGGTACGCGCCACAGCGCAAGGCTGAGCGCTACTGGGTGCCCTGCACCTGCTGATCGATTATGGCTTCGATGCTGATGCCAATAGCATATCAATCTTAAAATTCCTTCCAAAGACAGGTATTTTTGTTAAATAACTGTATCTTGAAAGTTATTTGGCTCACCTTTGCAAAAGTCAAAACCATGAACCGTGCGATGACACTGTCCGACTGGAGTCTGCTCTTGGTGGCGGCTCTGCTTTTGGGCAGTACCTTTCTGTTCCTCAACATCGCCATCAAGGAAATTTCGCCGCTTACCTCTGCCGCGCTTCGGACCCTGATAGCGGCGCCCATCTGCTGGGGGGTGATGCGGGCTTTTGGGGCGCGTCTGCCTCGCGCCCGCGAGGGGTGGATTGCGCTCTTCAGGCTCGGCCTGCTGACGGGGGCGATCCCGTTCGGCGCAATCTCCTGAGGCCAGCAGCATATCGAAAGTGGCATGGGCGGCATTATGTTTGGCACCATGCCAATCCTGACGGTCGTGCTGGCACCTCTTTTCCTCGACGAAGAAACGTTTACTCCCAGGCGTCTGGCTGGCGGCGTGGCGGGGCTCGCCGGCATCATTTTGTTGATCGGTCCGTCGGTGCTGGCCAACGCAAGTGACCAGGGTTTGGGTATCGCCATCACCTTTCTCGCCCCGTTGAGTCACACCATGGGCGCCATCTATGCCCGTCGCCTGACCAATCTACTGCCACCTGCGATGGCCACCGGCCAGATGATCTTCGGCGCGGTAATCCTGGTGCCGTTGGCTTTTGTGGCGGAGTCGCCGCTCAGCCTGAACCCGAGCATGGGGGCGATCGGCGCCATGCTCGTCGCCGGCGTCTTCTGCACGGCAATCGCCATGAGCCTCTATTTTGTGATCGTCCGCCGGATCGGCGCCACGCGCAGCTCGCTGGTGCCTTTATTCTTTCCGGTGGTTGCGGTGGTGCTGGGTGCTGGGCGAGCGGTTGCCGCTCGAGGCCTTTATCGGCCTGGCGTTGATCCTGGCGGGCGCGCTTGCTGTTAGCAGCCGTGCGCCGGCCAAACCGCCGGTCTCTGCTGCCCTCAGTCCCCAAGCGGAAAAGTAGTAACACTCTGAACCTCGTCGGAGAGGTCTTCATAGGGGTGAATTTATGGAGCAGTCGAACCTGAGATGTGGTCGATTATGGCTGCAAGGCATTCCACGGCAGGTGATCTCGTGTGGACAATACGTGTCCGCGTTCAATCACGATACGCTGTGGGGATCGCGAAGATCGGTTTTGCCCAAATATTCTCGGGGTTCTGGTGCGGACGGCGGGACTTGAACCCGCACTCGCTTGCGCGAAGCAGATTTTAAGTCTGCTGTGTCTACCTATTCCACCACGTCCGCATGCCATGTGCCGAGAAGCAACTCGTTGGCTTCGCGAGCGACGGGTTTGTCCACCGTCGCGGCATTTCAGTCAACCGTTCTGATTTTGGTCTTTTCCCTGATCTCGGCGACAGCCGGGATTAGGGGGCGTCTCAGGCTTTCCGCGAATCCCTCTTGGTATTACTCTGCCGCCTTCACCGTCGCCGCTGTGCCGTAGATCGGCAGACGCCATTCAGCATGGGTGCCGGAGCTACCGTCGCAGACTGCGAAGAACGCGTCCTGTAGGCGCTTGGTCATCGGGCCGATGGCGCCATCGCCGATGTTAACTCGGTCGATCCCGAGGACCGGGGTGACTTCCCAGGCGGTGCCGCAGAAGAATGCCTCGTCGGCGGCCATCAGCTCGGAGCGGTCGACATCGCGCTCCACCGGTTTGACGCCAAATACCTCCTCGATCATTTCCAGTACGGTCTCGCGGGTGATGCTTTCCAGAATGTCGCTGGTGACCGACGGGGTGATCGGCACGCCGTCGCGGACCATGAAAAAGCACATCCCGGGCCCCTCGGAAACCTTGCCGCGGCTGTTCAGGAAGATCGCCGTATCATAGCCGTCGGCGACCGCCTGAACAGTGGCTAGCCGGCCGTTATTGTAGTTGGCGTTGCATTTGACCCGCATCGGCATGGCATTGTCGGGTACCCGCATCCAGGAACTGACCTGGGCGGTGACGCCGCCGATCACCCGGTCGCTGCGGGGGCGCTCCTGGACGGTGATCGCCAGACCGACTGGCCCGCAGACACCGGGGCCGCCCATGCCTGAAACATAGGCCGTGGTCATGATATGCAGGTTCTCGCCCTTGAAACTATTAGCCTGGACCAGCTCGATGGTCTTCTCGGTTACGGTTTCGGCGGTGATGATCTCATCAAACCGCATGAACCGTTGGGAAAATTCCAGCCGCTTCATATGCTCGGCCATGCGGAACAGATACATTTCTTTGGCGTCGGCATTCCAATATCCGCGCAATCCCTCGAAGACGCCGGTACCAAATTTGAATCCGGCGGACGCGATATGCACTCGCGCGTCATTCCAAGCGACGATTTCTCCATCAAGCGAGGCGTATTTCGGGGAGGCCATGGGGCCGATCCTTTCGTGCTGATTGGGCACGTATGACGTGCGATCACTGGTGTTGCGAAGTCAGGCCCCGCCACCTAAGAGTTCGAGCGTAAAGCCCTTGGGGGCTGTGGATCAAGCGCTGAACCATGGACCTTGAGCTCAGGCGAGATTGTCGGGGATTCGAACATGCCGTGCAATCATCTGAGCCGACCTATTATAGTACGCCCCTCTAGCAACTAAAGGACTTGGCTACCGGAAGCGACTCTCCTGCACGTTGCAAGTCGTCGCCCAACCCCTGAACATTCGGTGATCCGATCGATGGCCAGACAGTTCGAGTACTATTATTTGCAGCGAAATAATGGGTCAACCTGGGAGACCCTTGAGCAATCGGGGTCGGCTACGACGCTGACGAGCCACCTAAACGATCGAATGGCGGCCCTTGGCGGCGTCGGGCTCCGCATCGTTGGCGCCAACTTTAACGAAGCGGCCGGGGCTTGGTTATACGAACAATTGTTCTATATCGACCCGAGCACTGTCGACCTCACTGGCGTCGACCGTATTCGAGCCCTGACTTTTCCCGACAAGGGCGAGAGCGGCGGGACGACTTTAGGGAATTTGGCGCCGGCCGTTGACCAAGTGAAGGTGCCCAAAAGCGTGTCGCCGCCGGCCCGAAGCGCCATCAGTCGAGTCAATCAGGGTGAATTGGCTCAGGTGAACATGCGGCTTGCCTATTTAGCGCTGACATTGGGCGGTATCATCGCTGCACTGGCCTTTGGCATCCGCTCGGGATTTGGCCTCTACCTGGGGCCGATTTCGCTGGAGTTCGGATATGGGTTCGAGGTTTTCGCCTTCTCATTGGCGATACAAAATCTGATTTGGGGACTGGCCCAGCCCTTTGCCGGTGCGTTGGCCGATCGATATGGCCCGTTTAAGGCGATAGCCGTTGGCACGGTTCTGTATTCCGCCGGCACGATCATGCTGTCATTCGCTGACACACCGGGATTGTTTTATTTGAGCGCCGGCGTGCTGGTTGGAGCGGCTTTGGCAGGCACGTCCTTCGGCATCATTCTCGGCGCGGTCGGTCAGTTATTCCCGCCAGAGCGGCGGTCCTGGGCGCTTGGCGTGACCGGAGCCGCCGGTTCACTTGGGCAGTTCCTGTTCGTCCCAGGCGGCCAGGCGTTGCTGGAGGCAGTGGGTTGGAGCAATTCGGCGCTGATCATGGGCGTTGTCGCGCTGCTGATGTTGCCGCTTGGCCTAGTCTTCTTGAAAGCCAGACCGGCCGCCTCGATTGCGACGGGACCAACGCAGACCACTGGCGCGGCGTTGCGCGAGGCTTTCGGCTATCCGAGCTTCTGGTTACTCTCCGCCGGGTTCTTCGTGTGTGGTTTCCACGTCGCGTATATCGCGGTTCACTTGCCATCCTTCGTGGTGGATATTGGCCTTTCGGCGCAGGTTGGTGCCTGGGCTCTGGGTTTGGTTGGTCTGTTCAATGTTATTGGGTCGTATTCAGCCGGTGTGCTCGGCGACAAATTCCCCAAGAAATATCTGCTGAGTTCGCTTTATTTCGGGCGCTCGATTGTAATGGCGGGCTTTGTGCTGCTGCCGCCGAGTGAGCTTCTGGTTTATGTGTTCGCCGGTACCATGGGTTTGCTTTGGCTGAGCACGGTGCCGCTGACATCCGGACTTATCGCGGACATATTTGGCCCCCGATATATGAGCACTCTATTCGGCATCGTTTTCTTGAGCCATCAGATTGGTGCCTTCCTCGGCGCCTGGCTCGGTGGCTACGTGCACGATACGTTGGGGTCTTATGATCTTGTCTGGTGGGTAGCGGTCGCGTTGGGGTTGTTCTCAGCTATCGTGCATTGGCCTATCCGTGAAGAAGCGGTCGTGCGGGAGGCAGATGTTGTGGCCTAGGGGTGAATTGAAAATTTCAAGGGCGAAAACTGGAGTGAATGCTTGGTCGGGCTAGTAAATCTACCGTTGCTACGACGGCGGGTGGCCTTATTCGCCGTTCAACAACCTGATACCACGCTGGATCCGATTGTTTCCGAGGTCGCCGACGGGGTTTTCCGCCTCGAGGTACCGCCGGGTTGACGAATGGCCGCGGAACCTTTGTCGTTCCAGGTTTTCACTTCTGAAAAGGCGCCAACCGTGTTCGCGCCGATACCGCCTCATGGGTGGCCGCATCATTGAGCTAGGAGGTCTCGGCGCAGTTTCCGCCTGCCGCGTCATCGATGCTTCCAACCGCATCGTCGCGCCGGGGCTCATCGATGTTCATACCCATGATGATGGGGCCCTGCTCGCAATCCCTCGGTGGACATGAAGGTCAGCCAGCGGGTGACTACGGTGGTGGTCAGAAATTGTGGGGATGTTCAACTGAAAAGCTGGGAAAATCTTTTAAGATACCGGTGCTTCGCCTCGTCTGGAGAGCAGGGTGCAAGTCGGATGCCGGTCCCGATCTTAGAGTACCCGAATATGCGGCGCGCTTCTGCTTCGGAGAATCCGGCGAGTTGGGTGGCCTCAAGGTAGGCCGAGATTTGGTCGGCGCGCTTGATCAGGCGCTTAATATCCACTGGCAGTTCCGCTGGTAAACCGAAACGCAGGTGAATGGCGCCTTGCAACCGGCTTTCGACCGACTTGTATTCAACGCCGATCACCGCTTTGAATGGGCTGATCATATCGCCAATGACATATTCTGACGCATCGTGCAGAAGCGCGGCGAGGCGCCATTTTATCGGCGTGGATTCCTTCAGTTCAATCACCAGATGGTCGACCAGCAGTGAATGCTCGGCAACCGAGTAGGATTGATCGCCTTGGGTCTGGCCATTCCACCGCGCAACTCGAGATAGTCCATGCGCGATGTCCTCGATCTCTACATCCAAGGGAGACGGGTCGAGCAGGTCGAGCCTGCGGCCGCTCAGCATGCGTTGCCAAGCGCGTGGTGGAGTGGCTTTGGAACCGCGCGGCATCAGCGTCTCCGTCCCGGCGGGGATGTAGAGCGACGGCCCAGATAGACCATGACCATCAGACCAATCAGCGGTGGCTCCCCAATTCCCAGAGCGGAATTGAAAGGACTGACGCTGCGGCCTTGGAATTCTTCCAGATTTATCAGTATGAGACAGCGCTCTCCAACCGCCATGTCGGCGTAATTCGATACGCATCTCTGCACCCGCAGAGTATGGAACGCATTGATCCCGACCATCGCTTTATCCCAACTTGAAATCACGATGGTGAGCCAGACCACGATCCATAGGGTGGAACGCCGGCCCAGATCATGAAAGCAAGAGTCTTCATCAACCGTATACACGGCTCCATTCGGTCGCGCGGTTTTAGGCGCGTTATCGCCGCAACACAAGATGACCAGCCGTTGCATTCGATGAGGAGTGCTTGACCCGGTGCCATGAAAGAGGGAGGTTTGTTTCGCTGAAACCTACTAAAATTCACGATTTATGGATGCTGCAGCTCAGGAACCGGGAGGCGTGGGTCCCGCCGAGGAAGGTCGCACCGATTTCAAGGTGATTGGCCTCATCGGCGTCGCGCATTTTTTCAGCCACTATTACATTTATCTGCTGTTGCCGCTGTTCATCGAGCTGAAGGCTGAGTTTGATGTTTCGTATACTGAGCTTGGATTGCTTTTAACGGTTTTCAGCGCCACAACTGGCCTGACACAGACGCCGTTCGGCTTCATTGTTGACAGGTTAGGAGCACGCAAAATTCTGATTGCCGGGCTGGCCGTCGAAGGGGTCGCCTTTCTATCGATGGGATTCGCCAGCGGCTATACGACCCTGATGGCGCTGATGATGATCGCGGGATGCGCCAATGGTGTTTATCATCCGGCAGACTATTCGATTCTCTCGGCTTCGGTATCCAATCGGCGCATGGGGCAGGCGTTCAGTTTGCATACCTTCGCCGGGAATGCCGGGTTCGCCCTGGCGCCAATCACCATTGTGTTTCTGAGTGCGTTGGTCGGCTGGCGCAACGGCTTGGCGATCTGCGGCGCCGCCGGCATTGCGACCGCAGCGCTTCTGGTCTTTTATTCCCGGCATTTTCGCGATGCGCCGAAACCATCGTCATCTTCGGGCACTGATGCCGCGCAAGGCGGTAGGGGTAATGGGGTGTCGTTGCTGTTCACGCCCCCGATCCTGATGTGTTTGCTATTTTTCACCCTGCTCTCGCTTGGATCATCGGGGCTTACCAGCTTCCTTATTGTGGCCCTCGGGCAACTGCATGGGATGGAGGAGAAGGTCGCGACCTTTGCCCTGACGGCTTATCTGGTCGCCAGCAGCGTCGGTGTTCTGCTTGGCGGTTTCATTGCCGACCGGACCACCCGGCACAATCTCGTCGCTGCCGTCTGCTTTTTCTCGACCGCTATATTGATCGCCGCGATCGGCGCCTTTTTGTTACCAGGCGCCTTGGTGGTGGTGCTGATGGTGGCGCAGGGATTGATGCACGGTGCGATCATGCCGTCGCGGGACATGATCGTCAGATCGGTGACCCCCGAGGGCGCGTTCGGCAAGGTGTTCGGGTTCGTGACCACCGGGTTTAGTATCGGGGGCAGTATTGCGCCCACGGCCTTCGGCTGGATTCTTGATCAATCGCACCCGGAATGGGTGTTTTACGGCGTCGCCTTGATCATGCTCTGCTCCATGGCGACGGTATTCACTTCGGGCCGCCGCCCCGCCAGCTAGTACTGCGCAGGGTTTCCCCCAGCGAACGCTCGCGGAGCCAAACATACAGGCCGCTGGCGATGATCACCGCCGCCCCACCTAAGGTCCAGCCGTCGGGAAAGTGGCCGAACAACAAATAGCCATAAATTGTCGCCCAGACGATTTGCACATACTGGAAGGGCGCCAGCAGCGACGCCGCGGCCCGGCGATAGGCCTGGATCACCACATAGTGAGAGCCGCCGCCGATGCAGCCGATGGCCAGCAGCATTGCCCATTGCTCTGGTGTTGGGGTTTCCCAGAAATACCAGGCGACCGGCGAGGATCCAACGAAGCCGACCAGGGCGGTGTAAAACCACATTGATGTGGCGGTTTCGGTCAAGCTGAGGGTCCGGGTGAGAATGGTAAATAACCCATAGAAAAAGGCAACGCCCAGGATCAACAGATACGCCCAATGTACCTCTTGGAAACCCGGACGCAAAATGATCAGAATTCCGGCAAACCCAACGATCACGGCGGACCAACGCCGGATACCGACTTGTTCTTTTAAAAGTGGGATCGACAAAGCTACGACGAAGAACGGCGAGACGAACATGATAGCGTTCGCTTCGGCCAGTCCTATATGGCCAATGGCAGTGAAAAACAGCGAAGTACAAATCAACAGAAGCACGCCCCGACCGATCACCTTAACCGGCTGTTTCACGTTGAAGAGCTTTGTAAAACGGCGACCCGGAAACAGGAATAGCATCAACAGCATATGGGCGGCAAAACGACCCCAAACCACCACTGGCACCGGTAGGTCGTGAGTGGCCATCTTGACCACCGAGTCGGAGGTTACGAATAGGAACCCGGCCAAGACCGCCAACCCAATCCCTACTGGAATCTCTTTTCTGGCGGTCTCTGCATGGGAATCAACCGTGCCGTTGCCGTGGTCATCTGTCAGTGTCTGGCTCCGACGATCGGGCAAGTGTGGGAACGGCCCCATGTTTCTATCACGGACCCAGGGGGCTTCTATCACGGACCGAAGCTGATCGATGCAAAGGAATGCGTGTTATGTCGATCGAGGGCAATGATGCCCAACACCAAACGCTAGCGCCCGAAAGCCGTGGTGGGCAAATAGCAGTCCTGATAGCGAATTATTCGAGCTGTTTTGCGGTCGGGCTGGCCGTTGGTGGCTCCATTCCATTGCTCTCCCTGATCATGGAGCGGCGGGGTGTTTCAGAGACCTTGATTGGTGCCAACACCGCCATGGGGTCGATAGGAATCATCTGCATCGCGCCCTTCGTGCCGATGATCGTGCGACGATTTGGGCTCGCGCCTTCGGTGATCGCCGGGATTGTGCTGTCCGTGGTGTCGTTTCTGGCGATGGCAATTTTCGACTCGTTGTCCGCCTGGTTCGTGCTGCGCCCCCTTTATGCCAGTGGCCTTGGCATTCATTGGATCGTCAGCGAGACATGGATGAACACCGTAGCTTCCAACCGCAATCGGGGGAGGATCATGGCGATCTACGTGACTACAATCGCTGCCGGCATGGCGGCGGGGCCGGCCATCCTAGGCATGACTGGGACCGAGGGATACATGCCCTTCGCGGTGTTTGGCGCGGCTATCCTGCTGGCGGCATTGCCATTGGCGCTGGTTGCTCGCCATGCGCCGCAATCGCAGATCAGTGGTCATGGGACGCCGGCATTGTTGGTGCGCGATGCGCCGACAGTGTTCGCCGCGGTGGTTGCGGTGGGGCTGTATAGTGGCGTCTGCTTTGTTTTTCTGCCGATCTACGGACTACGCAGCGGCATGGGGGAAGCTGACGCGGTATTTCTGCTCACAGCGTTTCTCGCTGGCAATTTATTGTTTCAGGTGCCTATCGGTTGGCTCGCTGACCGGATAAACCTTCGGTTTCTTTTACTGGCGTGCGCCGCGGTCGCAATTACAGCGCCATTTTTGATGGCCTGGGCAATTGATGCTCCGGTGGCTCTGGTGGTCTTTATGGCACTGTGGGGCGGGGCGGTTTTCGCATTCTATACCGTTGGTATTACAATGCTCGGTCAGCGCTTTCAAGCCGATGAACTAGCTGCCGCCAACGCCGCTTTCGTGATGACTTTCGAAATTGCTAACGCGATCGGGCCGCCGGTGGCAGGGCTGGCTTTCAGGCTTTGGATGCCGCATGGGATGATGGTATTGCTTGTGGCGATCGCCGCGGTCCTCGCGCTGATCATCATCATTCGCGGTGTCCGGCGCTGACAGTTCAATTACCCCAAGACGAGCTGGCGGCTTTCGAAACGGAATGAAGCCCGAGGCGCTACGAGCAGAAGGTGTTAGGGGCGCGCCCGCGTCCCCTCGCAGAACTGCCGTTTCGATTTCAATTTATCGCAGAACTTGTCGGCGGCGGCGAGGGAGTTAAATGAGACTGCAACCAGTCGGATATAGGTTCCCTTGCCGTTTCCTGCATCAAACTCGGTTGTGGAGAATTCCAGATCACCAAGTTCTTTAGGGAATTTCCGCGATAGCGACTGCCACCCGTTGCGGGCAACAAGGACGGTTCGATAGGACGCGAGATGCGCGCCAAAGTTTCGGCCCGCTACATCCTCCTCCGAATGGCCCGTCTTGTCGTCGGGTTCCTTCATCATGGCGCCGTCTTTTTTCGCTATTTCATCATGCGTCTTAGGTGCGACCGGGAGCTGTACGGCGACTTGGATGTTCTTGATGCGGTCATCGCTCAAGGCCACCGACACCAGTTCCTTCCGCGATTTGGAGGTGCCGAAATCGCGCACCCGCAGCACGTAATTCTGTGCGGCCGGGGAGTAGAAAAGTTCCTCAACGTGATCCTTGCGTTGGCAGGATATGTGGAACGTGGTGTAGCGGCCCGCCGACACGTCGATATCCATCTGACCAAGCACCGCGCAAAGATGCTCGTCGCGCCACCCGGTCGGCACGACCTCGCTGTTGCCGCGTACCTCATAGGCCACGGCGTTGCCTCCTTGGAGCGGGAACAGGGCTTGCGGATTGCCGATGATGTTTTGCCGGCCGCGCCCAAGCTCCGGATGCGAGGACCAGGAAAGCTGCGGCGTGATCAAATCGTTCGAGGTTGTCCAGATCATCCCCTGGTCATTGCTCCAGGTGACCCGGCCCGGGGTGGCGCTGACCACTTGCTCTTGGACTAGAATGCCGTCATCGGAATACAGGAACGTGTCGCCGGTGGCATGGAGTGGCCGAGGTGCGGGCGGCAACTCGAGAGCGCTGGCGGCGTTTATTTTCTCCTTCGACGAATCAGTTAGCCTGATCCGCTCGGCGATTTTGGAGAAGCTCGAATCATCCATCGAGCAGCCGGCGAGCACCAGAACCGCTACGACCACCTTGGCAATGCGCCGACAGGCCTTCATCGATGTTTCCCCGAAACCCGGACATGATCGTCTGCACGACCAATTTTCAACGACTAAAGGTCCAATATATTGTGTGAATGGTCAATCCAAACGCTATATTCGGGCTGAATTACTGCGGATGGAGGGTAGCGGCTCTTTCGGCCCCTTATTCATCACGTTGACAGTGCGGCGAGGCCCGCCCCACACTACCATCTGCGCCGATTCAGCTGCGCGATCGTAGAAAATTTATTGCTTGCGGAGTACGCGATGTCCGTCGTCACCCCTATTTCCTCGTCGTCCATTCGAGATCTCGTTAGCGCGGAGGAATGGCAGACTCGAGTTGATCTTGCAGCGTGTTACCGCCTGACCGCGCTATATGGTTGGACGGATTTGATCTTTACTCATATTTCGGCGCGGGTGCCGGGTACCGATAATCACTTCTTGCTTAATCCATACGGGCTGATGTTTGAGGAGATCACCGCGTCGAGCCTGGTTAAGCTCGATACCGATGGCGAGATCGTCATGGACTCCGAATATTCGGTGAACGCCGCAGGGTTCACGATTCACAGCGCCGTGCATCAGGCCAAGCACGACATGTTCTGCGTGATGCACACCCATACCGTCGCCGGCATGGCGATATCGGCGCAGAAATGTGGGTTGCTGCCGCTCGCTCAGACCGCGCTCCAGTTTCATGGCGCGTTGTCCTATCACGACTATGAGGGGATCGCGTTCGACCTTGGAGAGCGTGAACGGCTGGTGGCCAGCCTTGGCGATAACACGGCGATGATCCTGCGTAATCACGGTCTGCTGACCTGTGGGCGCAGCATCGCCGCAGCCTTCACTACCATGCATTCTCTGGAAAAATCCTGTGCGTTGCAAATCGCTGCACAGGCGGGCGGTGAACTGGTTCTGCCATCCGAAGAAGTTTGCCGACACGCGGCGACGCAATTCCAAAAAGAGGTCGATGTCGACGCTGCTGGGAGCCTGGATAAACTCGCCTGGATGGCATTGCTGCGCAAGCTGGATCGGGAAAACCCAGGTTACGACGCTTGAATGAGTGAAAGCCGGTTCTCTCGGCGAGTCGACCGGCGCCAGTGACAAGGGAGTTTTGTGGTGAGCGATTACGATTTGGTCATTCGTGGCGGCACGGTGGTGAACGCGGCGGAAATTTCGCAATGCGATGTAGGGGTTCGCGAGGGGCGCATCGTGGCGCTTGGCGAGGCATTGGGGGCCGGTGAGCGCGAGATCGATGCCACTGGCCGGTTCGTCATGCCCGGTGGGGTCGATAGCCATTGTCATATCGATCAGCAGTCCAGCACCGGCGGGCGTAATGCCGAGAGCTTTGAGAGCGGTACCCGCTCGGCGGCCTGTGGAGGGACCACGACGGTCATCTGTTTTGCCGCCCAGGAAAAGGATGAAGACCTGATGCCGATCGTCAGGGCTTACCATGAACGGGCCAAGCAATCCTGCATCGATTACTCCTTTCACCTGATCATCAGCGATCCGACCGACAAGGTGATTTACGAGGATGTGCCGGCGTTGATCGACGAGGGCCACCGTTCTCTCAAACTGTTCATGACCTACCCGCGCAACAAACTGAACGACGCGGAGATCCTGCGGGTTTTAGAGGTCGCTAAACGTAAGCAGGCGCTGGTCTGCGTCCATGCTGAAAATCACGACGCGATCATGTATATGACCGCGAAGCTGTTGCAGGCCGAGAAGAACAGCACCAAGCACCACGCTTGGTGCAAGCCGCCACTGGTCGAGCGCGAGGCGGTGCACAGGGTGATCATGCTGGCCGAGTTGCTGGATACGCCGATCCAGATTTTTCACGTTAGCTGCGAGGAAGCGGCGGAGGAGGTGCGCCGGGCGCAGCGCCGTGGTTTGAAGGTGTTTTCAGAGACCTGCCCGCAATATTTCGTGCTTACCGCCCGTGATCTTGATCGTGACCAGCGCGAGGGGGCGAAGTTCGTCTGCTCGCCGGCGCCGCGTACTGAGGGGGATCAGGAGGCGCTGTGGGATCATGTGCGGATCGGCACCATCGGTAATGTCACTTCCGACCACGCGCCGTATAATATCGACGAGTTGGAAGGTAAGTTTTGGGCTGGCGACAACGCGCCGTTCAGCCAGATTGCCAATGGGGTGCCGGGCCTTGAAACCCGGATGCCGATCACCTTCTCCGAGGGGGTGGCCAAGGGCCGGATCGACATGCAGACCTTTGTGGCGCTGACCTCGACCAACGCGGCGAAGCTGTTCGGTCTTTATCCGAAGAAGGGCACCATCGCGGTCGGCGCCGATGCCGATATCTGCATTTGGGATGCCGAGCGCGAGGTCACTATCAGCCAGGACATCCTGCACCACGATACCGACTACACGCCCTATGAGGGGTTGGATGTCGTGGGTTGGCCGGCGGTTACGATCAGCCGCGGCAAGGTCGTTTGGAACGACGGTGACGTGCATTGCGAACCCGGTTGGGGCAAGTTTATCGCCCGTCCGCCCTATGATTACATCAAGCCGCGCGGGGTGTTGCCGACGCCGTTCGATCCCGTGAGCTTGGAGACCAAGGAAGAAGTCTGAGCTAGGCTACCGTCCGTACTAAGCCCGGATTAGTCGCCCATCCACAGCATCCAAAGCGCGAGCAACGGCGCCTCGCCGCCGCGCATGGCATGCCAGATATCGGGGACGTTGTGAACGGTGCCGCCAGGGTCTCGGCGGAACCATTCGCCATGATCCTGGCGCCAGTCACCGCCGCTCATCACCAGATAACCTTCCTCGGGCGGGTGTTGGTGATCTGGATATTCCACACCCGGCGCCAGCAAACTGACACCTAGGCGGACCGAATTGTGACGTTCCAGACCATCGTGGCCAATCAGTGTCGCGTTGGCATGGCTGTCCACGAAGCGCGGGTCCTTCGCCTGCAGTCCCTCGCGGCGTTGCCAGGCCAGCTTCGGGGCGAGGCGTCCGAAGGCGTCGGCCAGCCGGGCAAGTCCGGGTGAGGCGGCGGTGGTAACCCGCAATCCCTCAGTTATATGGTTGCACACCGGAATTTTCTGGGGTTGGTGCCGGAAATTCGGCGTGCCCGGCGCTTCGAGTGCCGTGTGGCAGCGCTCGAAAAGCGGTTTCACTGTGATTGAGGGCAGAGCCGCGGCAATGGCTTTATGGGCGTCGAGAACAGCAGCGAGATCGGGGTCGCGGGGGCTGGACATGATCGGTCTCCGGGCCAAGGCGATAACGAGCAATTACCGCACCCTGTCAATCCCGGCTGAACCCCGTCAAGCCCCATCGATCGAATGGGTCGTCGGGATGGGCTTAAGGCAACGGAGCCGTTGGCCTCGTCTTCCCGAGACCTATTGACTTCGCGCCGCCCGTCGCCGAACGTTAACGATTCATTTTCGCAGTTCGTCGAAATGATTGCCGGCACCGACAATCTCGTGACGACGCAAGGAGGCTAAGATGCCCTTGTTCCCCAATGGGCGGCTGTCACGTCGCCGTTTTTTAGCTGGCACCGGCGCGGTGGCCGCCGGAATTTCGATCCTGCCTCGTCAAGGGTGGGCGGCTGAGGAAGCCAAGCTGAACTTCTATAACTGGGACACCTATATTGGCGAGACGACGCTCGAGGATTTCAAGGCGGCAAGCGGTGTTGACGTCAAGATGGACCTGTTCGCCGACAATGACGAGTTGTTCGCCAAGCTGAAGGAAGGCAATCCCGGCTACGATGTCATCGTGCCGTCCAATGATTTCGTCGAGCGTATGATCAAGGCCAATATGTTGATGCCGCTTGATCATAAGATGATCCCGAATAAGGCCAACCTGCAAAGCGCCTTCCTAGATGCCGCCTTCGATCCGGGCCGCAAATTCTCGATGCCCTATATGTGGGGCACGATTGGGATTGGATATCGGATATCGAAGACCGATGGCGTGCCGGACAGCTGGAAATGGTTGTTGGATTCCGACCGCTACAAAGGCAAATGTGCGCTGTTGAGCGAAACCACCAGCGTGCTTGGCATTGTCTTCAAATATATGGGCCATGGGCTGAACGCCAGCGACCCTAAAATTATCAAAGCAGCCGAGGAATTGCTAATCCGGCAAAAGCCGAACATCAAGCTTTTCGCGCCGGATAACGGTCAGGATCTGTTGCTGTCGGGTGAGGTCGACCTGACCATGGAATGGAACGGTGATATCCTTCAGGTGATGGAGGAGGACAACGACCTCTCCTACGTGGTGCCCAAGGAAGGGTCGGTGGTCTGGCAGGACACCTTGGCAATCGCGAGTGGGGCTCCGCATCCGGAAAACGCGCACAAGTTCATCAATTTTCTGCTTGGGGCGGAGGTTGGCGCCGGCGTCGCTAAGGTTATCCAGTACGCCACGCCGAACGCTGCGGCCAAGGCGCTGATGCCGGACAGTTATTCGAAGAATCCGGCGATATATCCCTCGGACGAAACCTTAGCGGCCTGTGAAGCGTTGGTCTATCAGGGGTCGGATGTGGTCCGGCTCTACAATGACGCCTGGACGCGTATTCAGTCGGCCTGAGCCGCCGGAGGCCGGTCTTACGGGGGGGGGCAGTGGCGCGCCAGCGCAAACATCCGCTCGTCTTTTGGGTTAGCGCCCTGCCGCCGAGCCTGTGGCTGTTCGGGTTCTTTCTGGCGCCATTGGCGATCGTCTGGGTGTTGAGCTTTGGTGAGAAGCGCGGGCTGATCGATGTTGAGATCACCTGGACCCTGGCCAACTATGTCCGCGCCCTTGATCCGCTTTATCTCGGGGTGGTGGCCAAGAGCCTCTGGATCTCAGGCGTCACCACGGTGCTTTGTCTGATGATTGGGCTTCCGGTGGCGCTGGGTATTGTCTTTGCGCCCGGGCGTTGGAAACCGATTCTTTTGTTCCTGGTGATCCTGCCGTTTTGGACCAACCTACTGATCCGCACCTATGCACTGATCGCGGTTTTACGCACCCGGGGTTACGTGAATTTCACGTTGGAGTGGGGGGCCGATACGCTTGGTCTGCCGTTTGAGCCGTTGGCATTGTTGTACAACAACGCCGCCGTGGTCATCGGCTTGGTCTATGTGCATCTGCCGTTCATGGTGTTGCCGCTCTATGCGGCGCTAGACCGGATGGATAAATTATTGATCGAGGCGGCGCTGGATTTGGGCGCTAGCCAGTTGCGGGCCTTTGTGACGATCGTCGTGCCCTTGGCGGTGCCAGGAATTATATCGGGAGTGATCCTGGTGTTCATTCCGGCGCTCGGTTCTTATCTGATACCGGATCTGCTTGGCGGCACCGATAGCCAGATGATAGCCAACGTGATTGAGCGGCAATTCAAGCGGGCCAATGACTGGCCGTTCGGCGCAGCCCTTTCCTTTTTGCTGATGTACCTTACGTTCGGAGCGCTGGCAATCCGGTCGGTATTGGCCAAGGGAGATGGCGGCTTGGAGGCGAAATGAAGGTCCGGCACAACGCTCGCCGGATCCAGCCGGGACCCTTGGAGTACACCCGCCGGGCCTGGATGCGGATGATTCTGCTAGCTACCTTCGTTTTTCTCTATACGCCAATCGCGACGCTGGTCGCGTTCTCTTTCAATGACAGCCGCCGCAACATCGTCTGGCGTGGCTTCACGACAAAATACTATGAAAAGGCGCTGGCCAATGACGGTCTTATCGAGGCCTTCGTGAACTCACTCTCGATCGCGTTCGTCAGCACGTTCATCAGCATTATTCTTGGCGCCATGACGGCCTTCATGCTCTGGCGGTTCCGGTTTCCGCTGAAGCCACTTTATGAGGGAGCGGTCACGCTGCCGATCGTCATTCCGGAGATCTGCATGGGCGTTGCGATGCTGGTGTTTTTCGCGCGGATCGGCTGGCCGACGGGCCTGCCATGGCCGCTCAACCTTGGCCAGATCGCCATCGCTCATGTGTCGTTCAGCTTTCCCTTCGTCGCGGTCGTGGTGCGGGCCCGGCTGGCCAGTTTCAATCCGGAAATCGCGGAGGCAGCCCGTGATCTTGGCGCCGGTGAGTGGGCGGTGATGCGCGATGCGGTGATACCGCATATGCGGCCGGGGTTGCTGGCTGGAGGGCTGCTCGCGTTCACATTGTCTCTCGATGATTTCGTCATCACCTTCTTTACCTCAGGCCCGGAATCCGTGACCTTTCCGGTCAAGGTCTACTCGATGGTCCGGTTCTCGGTGACGCCGGAGGTCAACGCGGCGTCAACGGTACTGGTCGTGATCACCGTCACCGTGACGGCGTTGGCTCTGTGGATCCAGAATAAGCAAAGCTCGGAGGCACGCGGATGACCGGCGATCTGGGTTCCGAAAATCGGACCCCCGCAGATAAGGCGATCATCCGGATCAATTCTTTGTCGAAGAATTTTGGCGCGATCCAGGCGGTCGATGGCGTTAGCCTTGAAATCCAGGCTGGTGAGTTTTTCGCCCTACTTGGCCCGTCCGGTTGCGGCAAGACAACGCTGTTGCGCATGCTGGCGGGTCTCGAAACACCGAGCGCCGGGTCGATCGTCATCGATGGTGAGGACATGAGCCGGGTGCCGGCCAACCGGCGGCCGGTCAACACGGTTTTCCAGTCCTATGCCGTGTTTCCTCACCTGTCGGTGCTGGACAATGTTGGATACGGGTTGAAGGTGACGGGCATCCGGGCGGCGGAAGTGCGCGACCGGGCCGAGGCGGCGTTGGATCTGGTGAAGCTCGAAGGATATGGCGCGCGCATGCCAGACCAGCTCTCCGGCGGCCAACGCCAACGGGTGGCCTTGGCGCGCGCCCTGGTAAAACGCCCGAAGGTTTTGTTGCTCGATGAGCCGCTTTCGGCGCTCGATGCCAAACTGCGCGAGGCGATGCGGCACGAGCTGGTCAACCTGCAAGAGACCGTGGGGATAACCTTCATCATTGTGACCCATGACCAGGAGGAAGCGCTCTCCATGGCCGACCGGATAGCGGTGATGGATCGGGGATGCGTGCGCCAGGTCGCGCCGCCGGCACAATTGTACGAATTTCCGACGAATCGCTTCGTCGCCGATTTCATTGGCTCGGTCAATCTGCTCGAAGGAATAGTAAGCGCGGTCGACGGTGCTGAGATGACGGTACAGGCAGCGCTCTTGGCGGCGCCGCTGCGCATTGTCCAGGATAAGCGCTTTGTGCCTGGTACCAAGGTCTGGGTTGCTATCCGCCCGGAAAAAATCAACATGACCAAGCTGGAAACGGGCCCCACATTGCGACTAGATGACAACAATCAAGTCGAGGGCATCGTCGAGGAGATTACTTATCTTGGTGATTTTTCGATCTATCACGTGCGTATCGCCGACCGCCCGGAGGGCCTGGTCAAGGTGGCGGTGCCCAATTTCGACCGGGCAACGCTACGCCCGTTCATATGGGAGGATCGTGTGATCCTGAGGTGGAATCCAAATTCCGGCGTGGTGCTCGACTCATGAGCATGAGCGCGCTTGCGACGATCGAAGGCCTTGAGGGACGGGCGGAATACGTGACCGCCGGCGATGGCACCCGCGTCCGTTATGCCCGGTTTTCCGCGGAGAAGCCGGTCGCCCGGACGCTTCTGTTGCCTGGCTTTACCGAGTTTATCGAAAAACATCTGGAGACTGTTGCGGAACTGCTGGAGCGCGGCCATGAGGTGTTGATCGTGGATTGGCGCGGTCAGGGCCTGTCGGACCGTGCGCTGAGCGACCACCACCGCGGCTATGTCGTCTCAATGGAGTTGTTCCTGTCCGATCTTCGCGAAATTCTAGAGGCCACCGAGTTCGCCCCACGCCAAGCCGCCGCTCCATTCTACGTCATCGGCCATTCCATGGGCGGGCACCTTGCATTGCGGGCGGCGGCGGAGCTGCGTCTGCCTTTCAATAAAATGATCATTGTCGCGCCGATGATCGATATTCAGACCGGCCATTTCCCCCGTCGTCTCAGCCCAATCCTGGCGCGAGGGGCGGTTCTGTTAGGTATGGCCGCTTGGTATCCACCCGGCGCCGGCGGCTACGACGCCAAGGCCCGGATGTTCGAGGGCAACCTACTCACGCATGACCCGGTGCGATTTAAGCGGACCCATGATCAGATTTCCCGAGATCCACGTCTGGCGTTGGGAAACCCGACATTCGGTTGGATTGATGCCGCGTTCCGGTCGATCAAGCGTCTCGCCGAGCCATCGATGCTGGCGCGTATCCAGCAGCCGGTGCTGATCTTTCGGGCGGGGCGAGAGGCGATCGTCTCAAACCCGGCGCTGGAATGGCTTCACCGCCAGCTGTCGAATGCCAGATTGGTTGATCTTGTCGACGCCAAGCATGAAATTCTCAACGAAACCGACAAGACCCGCGCCGCGTTCTGGCATGAAGCCGACATATTTCTCGGCGAATGAGCAAGAACCGTGATGGGGGATTTACACTGACCGGCGTTGCAGGCGAAAATGCCAAAATCTGCTTCGGGGGATTGCCATGCTGTGGATCGAACGCGTTTTCGCCTGTCTGACCGTCTTTGTCTGCTGGGGTCTGGCAACCGATTCGAGGAATGTCGCGTTGGCCCGAGAACGCGACATGCGCCCACGTGAGCCTATTTTGCAATCGCGGGAGGTTCAGGCCGTACACCGGCTTCGTTGACCGGAGCGCAGGCCGGGAGCGCCGTTCTATCGCTGATAACTGGCTGGTTTCGTACCTCGCCAACTTCTTAATAAACCACTGAATTCTTCGAGAATCGGCACTGGCGAGTACCCGCGACGCTCGGCCGGCGATCGCGTTGATCTTTCTTTCACTCGATCCGAATAGAAAGGTCGGCGGCATTGACGACGGACCGGCACGGCATGCACCGCAATTGCGGTGGAAGGCTTGCAAAAAGGGACACGCCGAACCGCAAAGGTTGGATAACCCGGCGATAGCCAAGCGGGCTATTGCCTCGGTCGTAGCAGGCGGCAACGCCAGATCGGGTTCGCAGCACCAATCCGCCGCCGGATGGCTAAATCGAAGCGGCAGCGCTCGCAGGATATCGCGCCGGCGGAGCCCACCATCGGTGACGGAGCGGTCGTTGCCGGGGATCACGTAGTCAGCCAAGTTGCCGATGGTGATCCGCAACGGGTGATATCATCAACCATCTTGAATGTAGCCGCGCCATCGACCCCTGCCGCCGTATTCCAACGAAGTGCGACCGAGGCGATCGCTATCCCGTTCGGCCAGACGAGCCTTTGCTAGAATAATCTCCGAGCCACGTCGGGTCAGCGGATCGCCGGCCGGAAAGCCGGTGCTCAAGCACCGTCCATAGCAGCCCGGTTTGCAATTTCGACCGGCACCGGGCTCGGAACACATTCCCGCCCACAATTCCTGTAGGTCAGCCAATTGATTAGCGCTTTGGACGGAACGGTGCAGGGCTTCGTCGGCGTGTGGGTTGCGGTGGATGGTCTGTGGATCATCGGGCGATCGGCCCGCCGCCGTGATGACAGGTTAAGCAGAGCGAACGATGGGCCTGAACCGTGCGAGGCGCCATGCCCGTCGCCCCAAGCAATAGACGAGGTGACGCGAAGAAATCCGGCGTCGCGGTGTCTCGCTGTAGGGAGCGTCCGAGCGGCCCGCCGGAGGAATATCACCGCCAGCGTTTGAACCCGCATGGCTGGATTGTGGTCCCGCTTGATCTTGGCGCGCAAGCTCGCCAATTTGCTTCACACTGGTGTGAAGTATTTCCGGATCATCTTGAAGGCGAGCGGCGCCAGCAGCACCACCATGCCAATGCGACAGAGGTGGTGGGTGGCGACGAAGGCGACGTCCTGGCCAATACCAAAGGCAACTAGGCTCATCTCGGCTAAGCCGCCCGGCGCATAGGCGAGGGTCACCACGTACCAGGGTAACCCGGTTATCTCACCGATCAATAGACCAAAACCGACAGCGCTGGTCATCCAGATGACCGCCGAGCCAAGGGAAACCCGAATGATCCGTATGACTTCGGTGTAGTGGGTGCCGGCGAAACGACAGCCAACGCCGGTGCCCAGCACGATCTGCGCCGCCGCGACCAAGGCGCCGGGTGGCGAGGCGCTGCTCCATCCGGCGATATGAATGATGGCGCTGAGTGCGAGGGGGCCCAGCAGGAAGGCTGCGGGAAGTTTCAACCGCCGCGCGATGAACGGGCCGACGAGGGCGCACCCGGCCAGCGCCACCCATTCCCGCAAGGGCAGATCGAAGCCGGGGCCACGCGGCAACAAGCCGGGAGGGGATTCATAACCACCGAAGATTCGAAACATGATCGGGATAGTCATTACCACCAGCAAGACCCGCGAGGCATGGGTCAGGGCGATCACTCGGTCATCGCCTCCCATGTCCCGGCCAATAAGCGTCATGTCATTCAGACCGCCCGGCGCCGCCGCGAAATAAGCGGTAACCGGGTCGTAGCTTCCAACCATCTTCAGGTAGTACAGCACCAGAGCTACCGCCAGCGCGCCGTAAACCAACAGGCCGCTGATCGTCACGACCCATTGCCCAACCCGATCGATGAGGTCGGGCGTGAACTGACTGCCGAGCATGACGCCGATGAAGACAACCATGCTTTGCCGGAACATGTAGGGTAGGCGCACAGGCGTGCCGGAAACCGCCGCCACGGTGACGAAGACCATGGCGCCGAGCATCCAGGGCAGCGGGAGCTTCAGCGCCGCGAACACACCGCCGCCGACGAAGCCGATGGCGATGGCTAGAAATACCGAGCCGTGCTTATGCCCAACGGTCAGTTTCTCGCCACCCTGTCGTTCTTCGTCCGGCACGGCGTTGGCGGCCATGCTGGCCGGCTTGCGGATTTCGGGCTGACTTGGATTATGCGGGTCTTCGGGATTTGGGGCCTCAGTCAACGAAACGGCCCAGGCGTACCGCTGTCTGTCCCCTGCTAAGGCGGCGTGATGGCATAATCAGGACGCAATTGTCATGCGGTGTATGAATCGCCGTATCGCCGTCCATCGCCAACAGGGTGCCGGCCTTGGCGATGACTTCCATGCCGATATAGGGCGCGACGAATGTGAAGATATCGTTCTTGACGGTGATCGGGTCGGTCACCTCGATCACCTGTTGGGCCGGCGGAGGCTCTGGTCCAAGCCAATCTTCGATCAACCCTTGATCGGCGCACCCGGTCGCCACTAGGAAACGGATCATGGTCTGGCGAGCGACCTCGACGCTGATCTTGGACCAGTGTTGCCCGCACTCCACCAACAGCGCCGCGTGATGGGTCATTGGGTCGGAAAACCGATCATAGTCCCGCATCCGGCGACCGGCGGCATGACCATGGTCGATAACGACGCTCTCGGGGACTCCCACGGCTTCGGCCAGCGCCCGGCCTTTCGGCATCGGACCGGCCAGCATCAGTGCCGGTGTCGGGTGCTGCATGGAATGGATGTCGAGCAGGAAGTCGACCTGGTCAAGCAGCGGTCGGATCTCCCGGCAGCGCCGCGCTTCAACGGTGTCCCTGGCGCTATTCAGGACCGGGATTTCCCAAAGTCGGTTCATGTCCTCGTCGACGAAGCGCGACAAAGTCGGATAATCCCGATTGAAGCTATGAAAAGCTTCAACATTGCAAAACCCTAACGTCAGACGCCCGCGCAACGGGCGAAACTCACTTTTGAACAACGCGTCCAGTACCACCGCGCCACACAGTTCATTGCCATGGGTGAGTGCGGTAATCATGATGTGGGGGCCTGCCACCGGGCCGGTATAGGTGGTGAAATACTCCACATCTGTATTGCCGGAGCGATAAAGCGAAATGTCGGGTGGTGCGATCTCGAGGGGATAGGGTTTGAGGTCGGTCGGTATGTGGGGCGAAGTCATCGAAAGCCTGGAAAATGTCGGTGCGAAATGCAGCGCGTCGGGAACCTGCGCGGAGGCAGGGCATGCTAGAGAATATCCTTGGCTTAAGCCAGCAGGACTGTGGGGGATTGTCGCGACGAGCGGGGCTGGTTTTCTCAGGCATAGACCCTGCGGGTAGTGAGCTGGCGCGTGGAGGGATTGCTACGCTGGTCCGTTTCGGCCATGTTTCAAATTAATTTAAAGATCGTTATAGGGCGCGTTGGCATCAAGCCATCGCCGACACAAATCAACTAATGCTCCGCGGAGGAAGATGATGAAAATTTTGCGTAAGTTTGGATTGGCCGCGCTCGCGGTCACGGCTTTGTCGGCACCCGTTCAGGCGGCCGACGTGGTGATCGGGATGCGCTCGGAACCATCCTCGATCGATCCGTATTTCCACAATCTCGGCCCCAACAACGCAATGAACGGACAGATTTTTGATCGACTGACCGACTGGACGCCGAAAATGCAGTTGATCGGTCGCGCGGCCGCGTCGTGGAAGGCGATCAACGATACCACTTGGGAATACAAGCTTCGCCAAGGCGTCACCTTCCATGACGGCTCGGCTTTGACTGTCGATGACGTGATTTTCTCGTTTGAGCGGGCTGATGCCTATGAAGGGGGTAACTCCAGTTTCCGCACCTATACCAAGGGGAAGACCCTCAAAAAGATCGATGATCACACGCTGCATATCATCACTGAGAGTCCATACCCCTTGATGCCGAACGACACGACCACAGTTATGATCATGTCGAGCGAGGCCAAGGGCACCGGGGCTGACGGTAAGAACAAAGGAATTAGCGCTAAGGACTTCAACGACGGCACCGCCACCGTTGGCACCGGGCCGTATAAGTTCGTCGAGTGGAAAAAGGGCGACCGCATTGTTCTGCAGAAATTCGACGCCTATAAAGGTCCCTTGGCCCAACCCTGGGACAAGATCACCTTCAAGTTCATCAAAGCCGAACCGGCCCGTGTCGCGGCCCTTCTGGCTGGCGATGTTGATATGATCGACAATGTTCCGACCTCGGATATTGAGCGGTTGAAGAAAGAACCCAATGTGTCGCTCAGCTCCGGGGTGTCGAACCGGGTGATCTACTTGCATATGGATCAGTTCCGCGACAACTCACCCTTCGTGACTACGAAGGACGGAAAGCCGATGAACAAGAACCCGTTGCGTGACGCGCGGGTGCGCAAGGCGATTTCGATGATGATCAACCGTGACGCGATCGTCGCGCGGGTCATGGAAGGCGTTGCGATTCCGGCTGGCCAGTTGCTGCCGGAGGGCTTTTTTGGTCGTTCCGAGAAAATGTCACCTGAGAAGTACGACCCCAAGGGCGCCAAGAAGCTGCTCGCTGCGGCGGGGTGGGGCGACGGTTTTGGCCTGACAATCCATGGCCCGAACGATCGTTATATCAACGACGCCAAGATCGTCGAGGCGATCGGACAGATGCTGTCGGCCCAAGGGATTCCAACCAAGGTCGAGAGCATGCCGAAGAACGTCTACTTCAAGCGTGCTTCCAAGGGCGCTGAGGGCGGCCTGCCCGAGTTCAGTTTTGTCTTGGTGGGTTGGGGCTCCGGCACCGGCGAATCTTCCTCGCCGCTGAAGTCGCTGCTGGCCACTTATGACAAATCCAAGGGCAGGGGCGCCTCCAACCGTGGACGCCACTCGGATCCGGTGGTGAATAAGCTTTTGGATCAGGCGTTGGCGACGGTGGACGATCCAAAGCGGGCGGCGCTGTTGGCCAAGGCGACGGAAGTCGCCATCGGTGAGAACCAGGGCATTATCCCCTTGCACTATCAGGTCAACACCTGGGCGACCCGCAAGGGCCTTGAATATCACCCGCGTGCCGATGAGCGCACGACCGGCATCGATTTGGTGCCGGTCAAATAGGCGGTAAAAGCGAGCGGATGGTCTTCGGACCGTCCGCTCTCGTTGCTGCTATTGCCGCCGCCGCGCGTTAAGGCACGGCTGCGGTGTAGAACAAACCAAACCGGAGAGACGATGTCGGTCTTTATCATCAGACGTTTGCTGCAGGCAGCGCTTGTCGTGTTGGTGATGTCGTTCATCGTATTTTCCGGCGTCTTCTTGGTCGGTGATCCGGTCGAAATTCTGGTCAGCGACGATGCTGACCAGGAAGAACGCGACCGGATGATTAAGTCGATGGGGCTGGATAAGCCATTTATCGTTCAATACGGGCTGTTCATCTCGAAGGCTGTACAAGGCGATTTGGGCGAATCCTTCGTTTTCAACGAGCCGGCTCTATTGTTGATTCTGGACCGAATGCCGGCGACTATGGAACTGGCGGTAGTGGCGTTGGTGATTGCGGTAGTCTTTGGAATACCGCTGGGCATGTGGGCGGGGCTCCGACCGGATTCGCTGGCCTCGAAAAGCATTATGACCGGCTCGATCCTGGGGTTTAGCCTACCGACATTTTGGGTCGGTATCATGATGATCCTGCTCTTCGCGGTGTATCTCGGCTGGCTGCCATCCACCGGGCGCGGCGAGGTTCAGGTCCTGTTGGGCATGCCGGTCAGCGTGTTTAGCTGGGATGGGTTCAGTCATGTGCTGATGCCGGCGGTCAACCTGGCGCTGTTTAAGCTATCCCTGGTGATTCGGTTGGCGCGGGCCGGGACCCGCGAAGTGCTACAACAGGACTATATCAAATTCGCCCGGGCCAAGGGATTGAGTGACACGCGGATCATCATGGTCCATGTGATGAAGAACATCATGATTCCGGTGGTCACCGTATTGGGGCTGGAATTCGGCGGCTTAGTCGCCTTCTCGGTGGTGACCGAGACGGTGTTTGCCTGGCCAGGGATGGGTAAGTTGTTGATCGATTCAATCGGGCAACTGGACCGCCCGATCATCGTCGCCTACCTGATGATCATCGTGTTCCTGTTCGTGTTCATCAATCTGTTCGTCGACATTCTCTATTCGCTTCTCGACCCGAGGGTCCGGTTGCAGGATATGAAGGCATGACGGCACTACAAGAGAACCTGGAAGGCGCCACGGCACCCGTTGGCGCGTCGGAAAGCCAAAAATACGAAGGAGTCGATACGCCGCTGCGCCGTTTTATCGTAGATTTTTGCGAGGCGAAGCTGGCTTTGGCGGGATTCTTCGTTATCGCGGCGATCACGATTGTCGCAATCCTGGCGCCGGTATTGGCGCCGACCGATCCCTATGATCTGGCGACCGTCAGCATTCTCGACAGCCGATTGGCGCCGGGTGAGGCGATGATGAGCGGGACTGTCGCCCATCTCGGGACCGATGGGGCTGGTCGCGACATGGTCAGCGCGATGATTTACGGCCTGCGCATCAGTCTCGGCGTCGGTATCGGCAGCGGTGTGATCGCAATGGTTATAGGTATCTCACTGGGACTGTTCTCGGCCTATGCCGGTGGCCGCGTCGATAGCGTGATCATGCGTATCGTCGATATCCAGCTTAGTTTTCCGGCGATCCTGGTGGCGCTGGTCTTGCTGGTCACCCTGGGTAAGGGCGTGGACAAGACGATCATCGCCCTGGTGGCCGTGCAATGGGCCTATTACGCCCGGACCATAAGGGGCACGGCGCTGGTTGAGCGCCGGCGGGAATATATCGAGTCCGCTGTCTGTCTCGGGTTGTCGCAACCAAGAATCATTTTTCGGCACCTGTTGCCGAACTGTCTGGCGCCGATGATCGTCGTTGCCACCATGCAGGTGGCGCACGCCATATCCCTGGAAGCGACGCTTTCCTTTCTTGGCCTCGGCATGCCGCAGACCGAGCCGTCGCTTGGCCGGCTGATCGCCAATGGGTTCGAGTACATCATGAGCGGTAAATACTGGATTAGTATTTATCCGGGAATCGCGCTGCTCGTAACAATTGTCAGCATCAATCTGGTCGGGGACCGTCTGCGTGACGTGCTGAACCCGCGTTTGCAGAAGTAGGATTAGTCCGTGAGAAACCCGCAAGGCCCGACGCTTGAGGTCAGGAACCTCCAGACCTACTTTTTCACCAAGGGTGGAATCGCTAAGGCGGTCGACGGGATCAGCTTCAGCGTCGAACGCGGCAAGGTATTGGGCTTGGTCGGGGAATCAGGGTCCGGTAAGACCGTGACCGGGTTCTCGGTGCTGGGTCTGGTCGATGAGCCGGGCCGTGTGGTCGGCGGCGAAATTCTCTATCATGGGGAAAACTTGGTCACGGCCTCGGCGGACCGCATGCGGGCGCTGCGCGGCGCCAATATCGCGATGATATTTCAAGACCCGATGATGACCTTGAACCCGGTGCTGCGCATCGACACGCAGATGATCGAAGCCATTCAGGCTCATGAAAAAATCTCCACCGTTGACGCCTTCCAGCGTGCTCGCGATGCGCTCGGGCAAGTGGGCATCCCCGCGCCGGATGAGCGTTTGCGCTCTTATCCCCATCAATTTTCCGGCGGCATGCGCCAGCGGGTGGCGATTGCTATTGCGCTTTTGAACAAACCTGACCTGATCGTCGCCGATGAGCCGACGACGGCGCTGGATGTTACCATCCAGGGGCAGATCCTGTTTGAGGTCCAGAAACTTTGCGCCGAAACTGGAACCTCGTTGATCTGGATCACCCATGATCTGTCGGTCGTGGCCGGGCTCGCCGACGATATCTGTGTGATGTATGCTGGGCAGGTGGTTGAGCAGGGCACGGTTGATGACGTGCTGGATCGCCCGATGCATCCGTATACCCATGGACTGATTGGCTCCGTGCCAAGCCGTAACCGTCGGGGCGCGCCGCTGTCGCAAATTCCTGGGATGACACCGTCGCTGCTCAATCTGCCGGTGGGCTGTGCTTTCGCCAGCCGCTGTCCCCGCGTCGATGCTGCGTGTTCGGTGATTCCCGAGGTTAGTGCGCCGGAGGCCGGTCGGCAGTTGCGCTGCCATCACCCGATCTTCGATGGCGCGGCATCGATCGCGCTGGGAGCGCCGTCATGAGCACGGGCGAAACAGCGGCCCCGATTCTTGAATTGAGGGACGTCTCCAAGCGTTTCGTGAAATCGTTGGACCTAGCGGCGCGCATTGCTCAGAGGTTTGGCGCCAATGTCCGCGAGGAGGTTGTCCACGCGGTCGATGGTGTTTCGTTGGAAGTCGCCAGCGGGGAGGTTGTCGGCTTGGTTGGCGAGTCCGGTTGCGGCAAGTCGACGCTCGGCCGGATTGTCGCCGGCGTGCATCAGCCGAGCGACGGGAGTGTGCGGTTTCGCGGCCGTGATATCACCAAGCTTGCCGGCGCCGAGGCGCGGGACGTTGCGCTGAAAGTCCAGATGATCTTTCAGGACCCGATGAGCTCTCTCAATCCGCGAATGCGTGTCCAGGACATCATCGGCGAGGCACCGGTCGTCCACGGCGTGGTTAAGCAAGCCGAGATTACCGATTATGTCGAGGACATGATGCATCGGGTCGGCCTCGATCCCAGCTACGCCCGGCGCTATCCGCATCAATTTTCAGGCGGTCAGCGGCAACGGATCGGCATCGCTCGGGCCTTGGCGGTGCGGCCGGAATTTCTGGTTTGCGATGAGTCCGTCGCGGCGCTGGATGTGTCGATCCAGGCGCAGGTACTGAATTTGTTCATGCGGTTGCGCGAGGATCTGGACCTTACCTATCTGTTCATCAGCCATGATCTGGGGGTGGTTGAGCATTTGAGCGACCGGGTGGTGATCATGTATCTTGGCCGGATCGTCGAGATCGCCGGAACCGACGCCTTATTCACTGAACCGAACCATCCCTATACTAAAGCGCTGTTGGCCGAGGTGCCGCGGCTGGAAACCCGGAAGCGCCGGTTCGAGCCGGTCAAGGGCGAGATCCCGTCACCGATCGATCCGCCATCCGGCTGTCATTTTCATCCCCGCTGTCCGCACGCGATGGAGCGCTGTCAGGCCGAACGTCCGGTGTTGCGTGAGATCGCACCTGATCGGTTCGCGGCTTGCCACCTCAACGACGATGGGTGACACGATCGAACATCGGATCCCCGATGTGCTCCATGCGCTGGAGCCAGATGGCGGCGTGCCCTTGATTTTCGATTCGCCGCATTCCGGGACGACCTTTCCAGATGGCTTCACCTGCAATGCAACGCCATGGCAGTTACGGGTCAATGTCGATGTCCATGTGGATGAGTTGTTCAGCCATGTGGTGCGGCAGGGGGCGGGACTGCTTCGGGCCCTGTTTCCTCGCACTTTCATCGATGCGAACCGATCGGTGCGCGAGATTGATCCGAGCATGCTGGAGGAACCATGGCCGGGTCCGATGGTCGAATCCAGAAAAACCAAAGTCGGTATGGGGTTGATTCGACGTCACATCGTCCCGGGAGTGTTGATGTACGATCGCCCCCTCGCGGTCGATGAGGTGCGATCACGGATCGACACCTATCACGCCCCCTATCACCAATTGCTGAGTGATATGTTGGACCGCGCTCATGCCCTTCATGGCGCGGTCTGGCACGTCAACTGCCACTCAATGAAATCCGCCGGCACGCCGATGAATATTGACGAGGGCAAGCGGCGCCCGGACTTCGTCGTCAGCGATCTTGACGGCAAGACCTCCGGCCCGGCATTTCTCGAATTCACCGCCGAAAGCTTGCGGACCAAGGGTTATGAGGTGTCGGTCAACTATCCGTTCCGCGGCGCTGAATTGATCAATCGCTTCGGGGATCCTTCGGGCAATCGCCATTCGATCCAAATCGAAATTAACCGGGCGCTCTATCTGGATGAGAAAACTTATGAGAAATCTATCGATTTCGAGGTGTTGCGCGGGGATCTGACGACGCTGTCGGCGGAAATGGTGGCATTCGTGGAACAAGCTTCTGACTGACGCACGAGGCGAATGTTTTGAACTCACAAGCAAGGATCAAGACCGGTCGGTACGTTGATTTAAAAACCGAAAATATTTCAAAGGCGGCGGTGTAAAGACACAAACGTGCGGTCTTTTCCTTGAATTTCAGCCTTTTTCAGCCGTTCTTCAATCTGCCGGAGCGTCTCGATCTCTTGCTGCGTGCCCTTGGCGGCTTTTAGGTGTTCCTGATGTTGCTGCTGGCGTTACGACGGTTGTGCGATTTTAGCTTCGTGAGAAATTACCAGAAAACGACGCTACCATGGCAGCTTTTTGGTATTTTCCGATATTTGATCAGCCGGGGAGATCACCATTCGTCAATGGATTGGGAGTTTTCAGGGCAAACTCTTTACCTCCAAAATTCTTATGGTTTAATCCCGTTAATTTTATGGCGAAGTCAAGCTGATTCCAATACTAAAACCGCGGCTGCGGTTAGGGTGTGAACTGTTCCTTCAGGACCCGTTCGTCCAAGTTGCGATCCGGATCATATAGCAGGTGGAGCGCAACAGTTCGGTCTTCGGTAACTGTCACCGAGCGCACGTCCCGTACTTCCGTTGCGTCGGCGGTGGCGCTGATCGGACGCTTCTCAGCTTCCAGAATATCGAATCGGATCTTCGCTCGATTATCCAGCAGCGCGCCTCGCCAGCGTCGTGGCCGAAAAGCACTTAGGGGTGTCATCGCCAGAATGCCGGCGCCAAGCGGAATGATCGGTCCGTGGGCCGATAGGTTATAGGCTGTGCTACCGGCGGGGGTGGAGACTAGGATGCCATCGCAAAGCAGTTCCTCCATCCGCACCGTATCGTCGATGGTGATCCGCAGTTTTGCGGTCTGGGCGGTTTGCCGCAGTAGCGAGACCTCGTTGATCGCCAAGGCGTCTTCAATGGTTCCGGTAATGGTTTCCACTTTCATCCGCAGTGGATGCAAGGTGACCAGGGTGGCAGCTTGGATTCGCTCTAATAACCCGATTTCGGCAAATTCATTCATCAAGAAACCAACGGTCCCTCGGTTCATGCCGAAGACTTTGACCGGCTTGTCGATGTGCTTACGCAATGTCTCCAGCATCATGCCGTCACCGCCGAGGGCGACGATGATATCGGCCTCGGCCTCGTCGACCGCACCGTAACGTTTCTCGAGAGTGGCCTTGGCGGCGGACGCTTGGTCCGTCGATGAAGCTAGGAAAGCGACTTTCGGTTCAGACATCCAGATGTTCCCTGGCCAGATCCTGAACCAGCCATCTTGGCGGGTTCGATGTTGATCCGCACTAGCCGGCGGAGGTGTGCGACGTATAGCATTCGAACGTTGGTCGAGGCACCCGGAAACCTCTTAAGTGGCCTGAAAAGGAACTAACAATAAAGAGGCTATGTAGTGCGGCGATGGTGTTTGCCTTGGTTAGGATGTCCATGCGGCTCCAGGTTGCGGCGGCGGCGGCTGATCGTCATGCCCCTACTATTTCCCTGTACTGGTCAGCACTGAGGCTTATGTCTCGCGGGCTCAACCTTTGCCGGGCGTAAGCCGGACCACGAGGGTCGGGTTTGTCACGGGTCTGACCGCGCAACAATCCGAGCTACCTTATCCGGCACAGATCGCGATTTTCGCCAAGTGCACTGAGGCAAGTAAGCTGATCATCATCGGCTTGACCGATACACGAATGAATGCGCCCTACCGAGCCCGCGTCACTCTTGCAATGCTGACCGCGATGGCGAGAGCCACCGACATATTTTAGAAATATTGTATCGAAACAGTGTTCACCTTTCTCGACCTTTGCAAGATGCTTGGTTTCAATCAACTGACGATCAGTGATGGCGTTAGTATTTCGCGCCAGTTTAAGATCGAATAACCGCCAGACGAACCCTCTCGCTTGGCGCGCAGGGGATTAAAAATGCTCCTCACCGCGCTCATGGTCGAGATCCGGGAAATCTCGGTAGAGCGCGAAAACGGTCCCTTGACCAGGGAATTGACCGTGTGTTGAATCGATTCGATCGGATCGAGGCCAGGTTTGCGGTGCGTGATCTTGCACCCCGCGATAAGCCCCTCGGCCTTTAGATGGGAAAGATAAGCATGGGGGCGTCGGCGAATTCGGTATCCTTTACGCCATTCTTCGGTCCGCACCAAACGTAATAATGGTCCATTTGATCAGCTTTTAATCCGGTGTCGGATAGGCGGTCAACAATGTGCATCCGTCTTTGCCGTCGGTCTTGATCACGACTTTCAAATCCGTGGTTGTCTTGATCGATCCTAGGCTGGCCGGACGTTCCGCGATCCGGCCCAAAAAGCCGTTGCCGTCATAGCTCCATGCCTGGTTTTTCGGCCCACGGGCGTTCGCCACCCAGTTATTTATTTTGGCGCGGTGTTGGGTCAGCGCCGCACGAATGCTCAGGCGCGCCTCGGAAAGATCGGTAAAGCTGCTGGCCGCCGGGATCGTTCGATAATTATCTAGGCGGGCGATTAACCATTGGTCGGGCTTCCCGACATGCCGTGAGATCGTATGACCGCCCGCCGTCTCCTGCGCTTCCAACCACCGGTCCGGAAACCGTTCCGGAATACAGCCGCTGACGCCTTCGCTGCGCCAGAGTGCCGTGATGCCGGCGACGGTGAGGAGAAGGACGAAGAAAATAATCCTCGGCAAGGCGATTCTGGATCCTGGTGACCAAAGTCGCCGCGCCACGACCGTTCAACCCAATCCGGCCGCTAAGCGCCGGTGAATTGAGGTCGACCGGCGGGTATGCCTTACTTGGGTCATTTCCCCCAGGGGGTGATGGCCTCTTTCAACGCCTTGTAGCCTTCGACAAAGCCCGGGCGCTTGGTCCCATAGATCGTGTCGAACTTGGTCAGGGCATCGTCAAGCCAGGCGCGGACGGTTTCATTGCCGGGATTGGCGTCAAGATAGGCATCGCGGATCAACACAAAATGGATGCGCGGGTCATAGGGTTGTTTGGTGCCGCCCATCGATTCGTCGCCATCCAGAAGGCGCAGCAGCATCGCGTCGGCCGAACCCAAGGTCTGCTCGTGGATCGCTTGGCCCGACGTGCGGTGCATGACCGATGTCATGTCCCGTCCATTGCCGGTGGTGTAGCCCATGTCGGACCAAACCTTGCCGATGTCAATATCCTGACCCAGATGGGCAGCGACGCGATTACCGAAGGCCCTAAGAGGGTCGGACACATCGGCCATCAGATCGGTCAAGCGATCGCCGTCAAGGTCGGTCGCCAGCACGATGCAGTCGCGCTGTTCGATCAAGTCCCACAGCAACAGGCCGTAGTTGGTATCGGCGATATGCTGCTCGATCCGACCGCCCCAGTTCTCCATGCCCGCCTTGAAGTCGGAGGGGAGCAGAGCGATGATCTTCTCGATGCTCTCCTTGTGCTCCTCATAGGGGTCAACGGCGTATTTACGGCCCACCTCGAATTTGGTGCCCTTCAAAAGCCAGGCATGCAGGCCGGCATTGATGCCGTCTTCCATCGCCTGGGTCGGCTTCATGGCGACACGGCCGAGCTTGCCGGACTCGTGCACCATCTTCAGGAACAGGCGATTGGCATAAGCCATCTGCACGCCCGGGGAATTCATTTCGGAGTGAACGATGCCGGTCTTCGGATCGACATTAAATTTAGCCCGGTCCTGGGAGTAGGGCAGACAGGGCATGCTGCGTACGGCGGTGATCGGGCCATAGGGGCGGACGTTGCAATAGACGCCGGCCTGGGTGCGCAGCGGCGCATTGCCGGACTTGCCCATCACCACCACCCGGCCACCCTTGCCGTCATTGACATAGGCGTCGCCGGCGGTCGACCATTTGATTGAGATGCAGGGCATGTTGCCGAACCAGCCGAGACAGGCGAGCTTGGTGTCGTGGCGGAATTGCGACCACATCGGAATGCCGTAAAACGGTAAACCCAGAATGTCCGCCGCGGCAATTGTGCCAAGCAGCGCAAAGGCGTCGGTCAGCGAATGGGCGACGGGATTGACCTTGCCGTCAAAATTACCACCCTGCCACACCACCGCATCCGGGTGGCCGTCGGGACGGACGTCGGTCGGCTCGTAGAGCTTGTGCATCAGCCCAAGCAGGTCCCCACCATCGGCTTCGGTTCGTGCGATTGACATCAGATCGATCATTTTTGCCTCTTCGCTATCAAGGTTCGTCCGCGCTCACGATGTTAGGTCGGAACCGCGTTGGCCCAGTCCGGGAAATCTGTGTGCAGGGCCTTTCTATGCTGCGAACGGGCGCGTCTGTAAAGTCCGTATAGATAGGCGCCGCCTGGTGATGACGCTCAAATCACGTCCAGCATGAGGTTTTGTCGATGCTATACAGTCCTCATCCTCCTGTTCCCGTCATCCCGTCGCAGAGCGGGATCCATTCCGCTGTCGCCGTTCCAGTCGACAGTGCGGTAATTAATCGCCCCGCTGATGCGGCGACCAATTTCGGCGATTGGGTTCCTACCTTGGGCTTGCGTTCATGAAAACGGGGGGCGGACTGACGGCATTTGAAATGGAGCTAATCGGGAGACGCCTAGTCCGCACGTGGAACCCCTGGCACCCAGACATAGCCGTCCGGGTCGATAAGATAACTTTCTCGCAAGCCATGGGGCTTGTCGGCAGCCTCTGCTAAAATGGTATAGCCACGCGCGCGGGCGCGATCGGCCGCCGCGTCCGGGTCGATGCCATACAGTCGAAGCTCACAGCCGACGCCCCGTACCGCGCCGTCTCCGGTCAGTCCGAGCAGCGGGTTGTCGTGATAAGTGTGGTCGCCATGCAACATCCATTCAGTATCCTGATAGCGCATGATCGCGAAGTCGGGGTTTGAATAGACCTGCTCAACTCCCAAGACCTCGACCTCGAATTGTACCGACGCCAGAATGTTGCGGACCAGAAGATTGACACCAAAACCGCGCAGCGCCTTGCCGTAGGCGATGCCGTTGGGTTTCTCCAGGTTATTGGTGTATCCGGTCATCGGTTCTTAAATCCACTTGCCCTCGGGAGAGGACGTTCGGGGCGCTTGCCCGACCAGAGGAATTGCCTCTTCTGGGGTGGCGACGATGCTTAGGATGGCTTCGTGTTCGGGCTTGGCGAAACCCTTGGCAATGCTATGGCGGATCAGCGCGAGGAAGGGGTCCCAGTAGCCATCCACATTCACCAGGATCACCGGTTTCGAGGAGAGGCCAAGCTGCGTCCAGGTGATTACCTCAATGGTCTCGTCGAAGGTACCCAAGCCGCCGGGAAGAGTCACGAAGGCATCGGCCCGCTCGTACATCAGTTGCTTGCGGTTATGCATCGTCTCGGTGATGACTAATTCGTCCAGCCCTTCATGGCCGACCTCAAACTCCTCGAGAAAACGGGGAATGATGCCCGTCACCCGGCTGCCGGCCGCGAGCGCCGCATCGGCGACGATACCCATCAGGCCAACATGGCCACCACCATAGACCAGATCCATTCCGGCCTGGCCGAGGGCGGTGCCGAGAAGGGCTGCGGATTGTTGGTAAACTTCCGCGACATTCGTCGATGAACCGCAGAAAACGCAAACAGTGGGGCGTTTGATCATGGCTCAATCTATTCCATTAGCATTCGCGTCGGTCAACCCGGTTCGGGCGGTGGTGTGGAACGTTGCGTCACGCCGGGCCGTGGGTTTATTGTCAGGCAACACTGACGGAGCCACATGTTGATGATTTCGCGAACCACCATTATTGGCATTATCGGCACCATCGTGGTCATAGCGGCGATCTTATTGAATTACTTTATGTCCGAGGAAGTGCCGTCCGAACGTGTGGCGGCCATACCGGAAGCGACGGTGTCGAAACCGCTGGCGACGGGCGGAAAACCGGACGCCGATAGCCCCAGCGCTGATGAAAAAGCCGTGCAGCCGGAGACCACTGGTCCGGTTTTCGACGTGGTTCGTGTCGACCCCGAGGGCAACACGGTAATCGCCGGCCGCGCTCAGTCGAATACCAAGGTCCAAATTAGCGATGGCGACAAAGTGATTGGCGAGGTGATCTCCGATGGACGTGGCGACTGGGTGTTCGTGCCGGAAGCGCGTCTGGCACCCGGCAGTCGAGTGCTGACGTTGTCGACGGGAAAGGATGGCGGAAAAGCATCCAATTCCAAGAACGCGGTGGTCCTGGTCATTCCGGAGCCGGGAAAAGATATTGCCGGCATGAAAGGAAGCGGAGATCGCACGCCTCTGGCCATGGTGGTGCCTCGCGATCAGGCGTCGGACGTGCCATCGCGTGTGCTACAAGCGCCGTTGGCCGCGGCCAGCGCTCCAGCGGAAACGTCGAGCGTTCCGGCTGAAAAGACTGTCACGGCTTCCGTCGAACCCCCAACCGAAACGCAAACTAACCGTGGCGCCGTGCGGGCTTTCCCGGAACCGGCGACCGAGCGGGCCGGAAATTCTGGCAGCCTAAGTAACGCCGTTGCCGATACCCATCCGCCGGTATCACTTGATACGATCGATTATGATGACAAGGGCGGGGTTGTGTTCAGCGGCAAGGCCAAGCCCGGTGGTTCGGTTCAGGTCTATGTTGATAACCGGCTCGCGGGGACGGCGACCACCGACGCCGAGGGCCGGTGGACTATTCAGCCGACGACCGACTTGCAACCGGGGACGCATCAGATCCGTGTCGATCAGGTTGCCGAGAAGGGTGCCGTGCTGGCCCGAATCGAACTCCCTTTCGTGCGCGCTCAACCGTTCACCAGCTTGCCTAACCAGTCTGTCGTGATCATCCAACCCGGCAATAATTTGTGGCGCATTGCAGCGCGTGTTTATGGTGATGGACTGCGCTATACAGATATTTTTCAGGCTAATGCAGCCCAGATACGGAACCCGAATTTGATCTACCCCGGGCAGGTCTTCGGATTGCCTCGAACCAACTGACAAAGTGAACGATGTTATCCAAACCCAATGATGATGACGGCCTCCTTAGCGGAATTTTGGTTCCCGTGGCGCGTGAGGGATGGCCCTTTATAGGGCTGTTCGTCGTGATTAGTGGGTTGCTATTCCTGGTTGCAGAACCGCTGGGGTATGTTGGGCTGATCTTGACCCTTTGGTGTGTGTATTTCTTCCGTAACCCCGACCGGGTGACGCCGAGCCGTGATAATTTGGTGATCACTCCGGCCGATGGCGTCGTGCAGATGATCGTCGACAAGGCGCCGCCGGAGCAATTGGAGATGGGCAGCGAACCGGTCACTCGGGTCAGCGTTTTCATGAACGTCTTCGACTGCCATGTGAACCGGTTGCCCTGTGACGGAAGGGTCGGCAAACTCTCCTATATTCCCGGCCGGTTCGTGAACGCCGCTCTGGACAAGGCGAGCGACGAGAACGAGCGGCAGATGGTGCGCATCGACCTGCACGATGGACGGCAGATCGCCACGGTGCAGATCGCAGGCCTCGTCGCGCGCCGCATCGTCTGCTATCTGCAGGATGACCAGGCGGTGTTGGCCGGTGAGCGGTTTGGCTTGATCCGGTTCGGTAGCCGGGTCGACGTGTACTTGCCGGCCGGAGTCTCGCCGCTGGTCGCGGTGGGGCAACGGTGCATCGCCGGAGAGACCGTGCTGGCGGATTTGTTGTCGGGCGAGTCGTCGCGCGCCGGCGAAGTGCGCTAACGTTAGCAACGGGGCGAAGGGGAACGCATGCTTCGGGCAGGTGGCAAGCGCCGGTTTCGGGTGATATCGCTCAGTACCTTGATCCCAAATTTGATCACGGTCATGGCGCTGTGCTCGGGCTTGACCGGTATCCGTTTCGCGTTGCAGGAGCGTTGGGAATTCGCCGTTGGCGCGATCGCTGTCGCGGCGGTGCTGGACACGCTCGATGGTCGGATGGCTCGCCTGTTGAAGGGGCAGAGCAAATTTGGCGCCGAGCTCGACTCGCTGGCGGATTTCATCAGTTTCGGCGTGTCTCCGGCGATTATCCTGTTTCTATGGACGACCCAGGACGTGGGCGGCTTTGGTTGGATGAGCGCGTTGTTTTTTGCCACTTGTATGGCTTTGCGGCTGGCCCGGTTCAACACCAAGCTCGACGATGTGGATCCACCGGTATTCGCCAGTCGCTTTTTTGCCGGCGTGCCGGCTCCGGCGGCGGCGGGCCTCGGGTGTCTGCCGCTGATCCTGAGTTTCGTGATCGGTCCGGAGCCGATCTGGTCGCCGTATTTGGTGGCGGTATGGTTGGTGGTGGTAGGGTTGATGATGGTCAGTAGCATCCCAACCTATTCATTCAAGGGAACGAGGTTACCGCAAAAACTGGTGTTACCGTTGCTTGTGGTGGCGGGATTGGTTATCGCCGGTTCTCTGAGTGAACCCTGGATGACCTTGGCTGGCATTATCATTCTCTATTTGGTGACGATGCCGTTGAGCTACCGATCCTATCGCCGGCTGACGGCGATGCATGCCGCGACGGCCGCTAAAAGCGAACAGGAAAGCGTCGCCGCAACCGATCTGTAAACCTAAGCCCAAAGAGACGCGCAAGGCCTACGGCGCCGCGAGTGTTATTCCGTCGGGGCGGCCTCCAGTATTCTTCTGCCGGAACGCTGGCTTCTGCGCCATTGGACGACATTCTCCCGGACCATTAGCGCGCAAGGCGTAACCACCAAGGTTAGGACGCTGGCGAATCCCAGTCCGAAGACGATCGCGGTAGCCAGCGATACCCACCACTGGGTCGAGGGCGCGCCAACGGTTACCTCTCGGCTGACGAAGTCGATGCTGAGCTGGAACACCATCGGCAAAAGCCCGAGGATCGTCGTCACCGTCGTCAAAAGCACCGGCCTGAGGCGCTGTGCTCCGGTGCGCAGGATGGCGTCGAGCACATCGGAGGAGCGCTTTTTGATGTGATCGAATGTATCGATCAGCACGATGTTGTTATTGACCACAATGCCGGCGAGCGCGATGACGCCGACTCCGGTCATGACGATGCCGAACGGCTTGCCGGTGATCATCAGGCCAAGCATCACACCGATGGTCGACATGATCACTGCCGAGAGAATCAGGAAGGCGCTGTAAAAGCTGTTGAACTGAGTCACCAGGATAATCGCCATCACGAACAGCGCGACACCAAACGCTTTCACCAAAAACGCTTGAGCCTTGGCCTGTTCCTCGTCCTCACCCTTGAAGACGACCTCGACGGTCTCCGGCAGCGGGGTAGCGGCGATCCATTGGCGAAGTTCCCGCGCCTTGTTGTCTGCCAGAACACCGGGAAGCACATCGGCTTTGACCGTTATCACCCGGCGTGCATCGACCCGTTTTATCGTCCCGACCTTGGGCTCTGGCGTCCAGCTGATGAAGCCATCGATCGGCACCATGCCCTTGGGGGTTTTGATGCGGATGCGCTGCAACTGGTCGAGCTTGCGGTAAGCCTCAGGGTATCGCACGACGACGTCGATCTCCTCGTCGCTGTCGTCGGGGCGATAGCCGGTAAGCTTCAGGCCTTTGGTGACCAATTGAACATAATTGCCGACCAAGGCCACATCGGTGCCGAATTTGGCAGCCTGGGCGCGGTCGACTTTAAGGCGCCACTCGATTCCGGGGATATCACGATCATCCTCGATATTGGCGAGACCCGCCATGTTGTCGAGATGATCGCGGATCATCGTGACTGTCGCCACCAGGTCGTCGGGGTTGTCCGAGCGAACTTGGAGCTGCAAGGGTTTGCCGGTTGGCGGTCCGGCTTTTTGTTTTACGGGTTCGGCGACGATGCCAGCATAGGTCGAGGCGCGCTCGACGATCTCGTCCAAAATCTCCTGAGCCGGTCTGCGTTCCTGCCAGTCCTTCAACTCCAGCTGGATTGCCCCGATCACATCCTCGGCGACGCTTTGGCCTCCGCCGTCGGGTTTGCCCACGAAGGTATAAACCGATTTGAATTCATTGAGCGATAGCACTTCGCGCTCGACATCATAAACCAGCGCCGCTTTCTCGTTGGTCGAAAGGTTACCGCGCGCGTGAATGTAGATTTTGGCGCTGTCGGGTTCGACCTCGGGGAAAAACTCGACGCCATTGCCGGTCGTGGCATAGAGAAACTGGACGCCGATCAAGGTCGCGAACGCGGTGGCCAGTACCTTGCCCGGATGATGCAAGGCACAGCGAAGGACGCTGATATACAAGCCTGACATGCCACCAATGTTAGACAAATCGCCATTTTCCGCCGCGGCCAGGGCACGCATGGCGGTAGGATCACTGGAGCCAGGTTTGCCCATCCGCGCGCCCAATGCCGGCACGAACAACAACGCCATCAACAGCGAGGCGCTCAACGTCGCGACCAGGGTAATGGGTAGGAACTTCATAAACTCGCCAACCACGCCGGGCCAGAAAATCAGTGGCATGAAGGCGGCAAGGGTTGTCGCCGTCGACGCGGTGATGGGCCATGCCATGCGTTTAGCCGCATCGCCATAGGCCTGCATCCGCGGCGCGCCCTCGGCCATTTTTCGGTCGGCAAATTCCGTGACTACGATGGCCCCGTCGACTAGCATGCCGACCGCCAGGATCAGACTGAACAGGACAACGATGTTGATGGTTAACCCAAGCATCGAGAGGACGAGGATGCCAAGCAAGAATGAGCCGGGAATAGCGACGCCAACCAGAAATCCAGAGCGCCAACCCAACGCCCCGACGATCACCACCATCACTAGAATGACCGCGCTTAGCACATTGTTCTGTAGGTCCGTCAGCATTCGGCGGATGTTAGTCGAGCGATCCTGGGAGAAGCTGACCTGAACTCCTTCGGGCCAATCCGCGGCTTCTTTGTTCACGACTTTGCGGATCCGTTCGATGGTGTTGATGATGTTTTCGCCTGCCCGTTTGGAGACCTCCAGACCGATCGAGGGCTCTCCAGACAGCCGGGCGTAGGAATTGTGATCCTTGAAAGTACGCTGGACATAGCCAATATCGGCGACGGAGACCACTGCGTCGCCATCAACCTTCAGGGGTTGCGTCAGGATATCCTGTAGGTTTTCGTATAGGCCGGGTACCTTGATTGGGAACCGGCCATTGCCGGTATCGAGCGTTCCAGCAGCCACCAATATATTCGACCGGGCGATCGTCTGCAGCACCTCGATGGAATCGATGCCGTAGCTATCCATCCGCAACGGATCGACGACGATCTCAATGAGCTCTTCGCGGTTGCCGGTCAGTTTGGCTTCCAGGACGCTGCTGATGCCCTCGATCTCGTCACGCAGACTACGGGCAAGCTGTAGCAGTTTTCGTTCTGGTAGATCGCCCGATAGCGTCACTATCAATATCGGGAAGAGGCTGAAATTGACCTCATGCACCGTCGGTTCGTCGGTATCATCAGGCAGGTCCGGTTGGGCGAGGTCAACTTTCTCGCGCACATCGGTCAATGCCTTGTCGGCATCGAAACCGGCGTCGAACTCTAGCACCACGCTGCCGCCCCCTTCATAGCCAGTGGCGCGCATCTCCTTGACGCCCTCGATACCACGCAGTTCCGTCTCCATCGGGCGGAGCAGTAGACGCTCGGCGTCCTCCGGCGAGATCCCGTCGTGGTGCATGCGGACATAGATGATCGGAATATTGACGTCCGGGTCGGATTCTTTGGGGATATCGATATAGGCGACGGTTCCGGCGATCAGGATCAACAATAGCGCCGAGAGCGTGGTGCGTGATCGTGACAGGGCAGCATCGATGATTGTCCTCACGAGGATGCCCCCGGTAAATTTTTCTCAGGAACGGCGGTAACCTTCTGGCCCGGTACGACGAAGTCCTGGCCGACGGTGATAATATTGGCGACGGCAGGAAGGCCGGTAATAAAGACCTCACGATCGGTGCCGCCGACGATACGAATTGGCACGAATACCACGGTGTTTGACGCATCCACGGTTTTCAGCCCAAGCTTACCACTGGAATCCAGGGTGAAGAGCGCGGCCGAAACCCGGTGAGCCGGGATCGGCGGCAGCGGTAGGGCAAGCTCCGCCGTTACCCCTTGGACCAGGATCGCATCCGGATTCGGCAATTCCAGTTCGACTTTGAAGGTACGCGTGTCTCGTTGGGCGGCGGATGAGACATAGCGGATGACACCTTCGAACTCGGACCCATCGGCGAGGCGCGCCCGGGCGACTTGGCCACGATGCAAACTGAGATAGTCACGTTCCGACACGTAGGCGGTGACCAGAACTGGATCAAGATCTATCAGTTCGGCGACCGGATCGCCTTTCTGCAGGACATCGCCTAATTCGACGTTCCGATGATTCAGCACCCCATCGAAGGGAAACCGGATCGTCATATTAGCCAGATCCGTTTGCATGCGTTTCAGCGTCGCCTTGGCGGCTTGCAGATCGGCAAAGGCCGCGGCGAGCTTGGTTTCCGCCTGAAACCCCTTGCGTGCCAATTTCTTGGCCGCCTCGTGTTCCATTTCACGTTGAATGACCCGGGCTTTGGCTTCCTCGACCCGAGCCGGCCAATCTTCCTGGTCGAAGATCACTAACACCTGGCCGCGCGTCACCGCCTGACCTTCACGAGCGCCGATTTCGACCACCCGGCCAGGGATCTGGTTGCGGATTTTGATTTGCCGGGATGCTTCGGTTTGGCCAGTCACCAGGATGACCGAGGCATAATCCTCGGCCGTTATCCGGCGGGTGCGCACCGTTGTGAGTTTATGCTCACTTTTGGTTTCGGACGGCCCGCTTTGTGTTAACTGTTCGTTTGACTGCTGAGTTGGCGAATCGCCAAATTGGCCGGATAAAACCCAACCCCCAACCGTGAGGGCCAGAACTGTTGCCGTGATAATAGAGCCTTTGATCTTCATGGCTTATCCATGCCCTTGCATGTCATGGGTGGTGTCGATACACGCGATATTATTCGGCCGCTTCGTGGTGTTGTTCGGAAACTTGGGCGACCAATGTGTCGCGGTGCGTGGCGAGATAGTCGGCGGCGGCTTGATAAACCGACCGCCCGAACCCCCGAACGAATTGGTGTCCGGGGTCACAATTGCCCTGGGCATTCAGGTCGTCCATTTGGGAGATCATGGCGGTGTAGGCCGCAACCCGGGCATCAATCAGCGTCAGGATCCGGGTCGGCGGCAAATGCTCGGCAAAAAACAGTAGGAATAGCAGATCGGAACGAATCTGATTAGGGGCCGGCTGGATATCCAAGGTCGCCAAAAACGCGTTACGGCCTTGCGCTGTTAACTCATAGATTTTCTTGTCTGGCTTGCCGTCCTGCGCTTGGACGGTGACGGTGACCATGCCTTCTGCGGTCAGGCGGGCCAACGCCGGATAGATGGCGCCGAAGGACGCGGTTTGGAAATGCGAGAACGGGCCTTCTTCGAAGGCCTTCTTGATCTCGTAACCGGTTGCTTGCCCCTTCGACAGCACGGCGAGGCACAGTGTCTTGACGTCCATGATCAACCTTTGTCGTCGGGGCGCGATCTATCTCAGTCCTATATATGCTGGTCCGATATATAAGATCGAAAAGAACGACTGACAAGGTGCTCGCAGAACTATTTTTGGGCGCGCTGATAGGGCGGGGAGGTGGGGCGAGCTGACAAAGCTAGGATGATGGCTGGCAGGGGCCAACGCCGCCACCCGTTCCTCCGTCTCCTCAATCGAATTTTATCTAATCCGACTGACTGCTAGAACTTCTCGAGCCAAGGCCTGAGCTCGATCTCCCAGGCCCAGGCACTGCGATGCTGGTGATGCAGGTGCATGTAGCTCTCGGCGATCGAGTCCGGGGCGAGCATGCTGTCGTCGCCAGGGTCGCGGCGTTCTAGGCGATGTTCGGCCTTGATGCCGCCGTCGATGACGAAATGGCCGATATGGATGCCCTGGGGGTGCAGCTCGCGAGCTAGAGATTGACAAAGACCGCGCAGCCCGAATTTGCCCATGGCGAAAACCGAAGAGTTTGGATAGCCCTTCACGCCCGCCGACGCGCCGGTGAAGAACAGGCTACCGTTGCCGCGCTCCAACATCCGTGTCGCCGCCTGCTGGGCCACCAGGAAGGCTCCGAAGCAGGTGATGTTGATGGCGGCCCTGGTCTCGACCGGGTCGAGCTCGGCGATGCCGCCACGGACCCGTGCCGAGGGGTTGTAGACGACCAGGTTTGGGGTCCCGATGGTCTTATCGGTGGCTTTGAACAGGGCCGCGACGCTGTCGATGTCACCGGCGTCGCATTGGTGCAGTTCGGCCCCGGTCTCGGACGCCAGACCAGCCAATTTTCCGATGTCGCGGGCGGCGATCGCTACCTGCATGCCGTCCTTTGCACAAAGCCTGGCCAGCGAGGCGCTAAGCCCCGGACCGGCACCGACGATCAATGCTGATTCTGTCATAATTTATCCTTTCAGGCCACGGGTTGGCGGTGGGCGGATCACGTCGAAGGGTTCTGGAAACACGCCAACAGGGACTTCGATGATGGTTGGCCGATTGGCGGCGAACCCGGTTTCCAGGGCGCCCTTAAGGATATCCGGGGTTTCCGCGCGAAGGCCTAATGCCCCGAAACTTTCCGCCAGTTTGACGAAGTCGGGATTGGTGAATTGCGAGCCGATCACCCGGTTGCCATGGAGATCACGCTGCATCCTGAGTACGTTGCCATAGGCCCCGTCGGCGAAGACGATGGCCACCAGGTTGATGCCGTGATGCACGGCGGTTGCGATCTCGGACATGGTGAACATGAACCCACCGTCCCCATTGATCGAGAGCACCGACTTTTCGGGATGGGCCACCTTGACGCCCAGGGCCGTCGCGTAGCCATAGCCAAGGGTGCCTTGGTAACCTGGGGTGACGTTGTAGCGGGGCTTGTAGATAGGAAACCCGACCCGCGAAACGTAACCCACCTGGGTAAACTCGTCGACGAACAGGCCATCCTCTGGCAGGACGTCGCGCATCGCCCTGATCCAGCCCATCTGCGGGCCCGCCTTGGTTTCCATGATCTCGGCGGCCTGACCCTTGACGCCCAACATCTCTTCCTCGCGCGAGGACCGCTTGATGTTGTGCTTGGAAAGCGCGTTGACCAACAGGCCGGTCGCCTCGGCTGCATCGGCGACGATGCCGATCTCAGGTTTCATCACCCGATTGATCTCGGTTGGGTCGATGTCGATATGGACGACCTTGATATTGTCGTCCATGCCCCAGGTCATGCGTTCGCCCTGCAATCGCGAGCCGATGGCGATGGCCACGTCGCAAGTGCGCCAAAGGATCGCGCCGGCGGTCGCCGTATGGGAAAGATAGTGCCGTTCATCAAGGATGCCGCGACCGTTTTGGTAGGCTACCACGGGCGCCTGCAGCATCTCGGCCAGGGCCTTGACCTCCTCGCAGGCATCATAGGCGCCGCCGCCGACGAAGATCATCGGTTGCTTGGCGTTGCCGATAAGTTTGGCGGCTTTCTCGATGGCGTCGGGATCGGGGGCGGGAGGGGCGTCACCTGGCGTCTTGCCGCGCAACTCCACCATGGCTTTCTTCCACATCACGTCCATCGCCATTTCCAGTCCGGCCGGGCGCGGCCGGCCCGAGCGAAGTTGGCGAAAGGCCTCGCTGACGATCGACGGCGCCTGCGAGGGATGTTCGATTCGCGCGGCATATTTCGTCAGTCCCTTCATCACCTCAAGCTGATGCGGGATTTCGTGCAGCATGCCATGGCCGCGCCCGATTGAGCCCGAAGGGATCTGCCCGGTCAGCGCCAGAACCCGGCTGTTGTTGCTAAATGCGGTCGAGAGCGCCGCAGTGGTGTTCAGCAGGCCGGGGCCGGGGACCACGGCATAGGCGCCGATCTCGCCGGTCGACTGGGCATAGCCATAGGCCATGTAGGCGGTGCCTTGCTCATGCCGGGCGTTGATCACTGAGATCGCGTTGCCGGCGTCATGCAGGGCATTGAACATTGGGTCGAGCTGAATGCCCGGTAGGCCGAACACCGTCTGAATGCCCTCTGCGATCAGCGAGCGGACCAGTGCTTCGCCACCGGTCAGTTTTTCCGTCGCGCCTCGCGCCATTACGTCTCTCCTCGTCTCTCGGCTATTTGTGTGTGGATTGCTCGCCAGATTTTCTCCGGCGTCAAGGGAATATCCAGGTGTGTCACACCCAGCGGCGCCAATGCGTCATGCACGGCGTTTGAGATCGGTCCGGGGCCGCCGATTGACGAAAGTTCGCCAACGCCTTTGACGCCGAGTAGGCTGTTCGGGCTGTCGGTCGGCGCCCAGTCGAGATTGAACATCGGAAGATCATCGGCCCTGGGGACTGCGTAGTCCATCATCGAGCCCGAAAGCGGTTGTCCACTACCGTCGAACACCATGCCTTCCATCAACACCTCTCCCGCTGCCTGGGCCAGCCCGCCCATGATTTGGCCGGTGGCGCTTTGCGGGTGAATGATCCGGCCGAGGTCATCCACCCCGGTAATGCGCGCGATGGTGATGCCGCCGGTTTCCGGATCAACCTCGACCTCGATGACATAGGCGCCGTTTGGGAACGTCGTGTGTTTACCCTTGAAAGTCACCTCACCAACACAGCCAGCGGGTTGCTCGTGACCCACCGGCGTGTCTGGACTGTCCGGCAACCGGGCTACCAGTTCGGCCAGCGAGATCGATCGATCGGTGCCGCTGATCCGCAGCGATCCGCTCTGATATTCGATGTCCTGCACCGCGGCTTCCAAGACGTCCGAGGCCATTTCTCGGGCCCGCTCGATCATCACAAGGGCCGAGCGATGGGCGGTGTTGGCGCTGACCGGCAGTAAATTCGAGCCGCCGGTAGAGCCGCCGACCAGCAACACATCGCTGTCACCTTGCTCGACCTTTACCCGCTCGGGGGAGATCCCAAGTGATTCCGCAACTACCCGGGCTAGCGTCTCGCCATGCGCCTGGCCACTGTCTTGGCTACTGGTGCGAACCCGAATTGTACCATCCGGCAGGGCGCGCACTTGGGTGCGTTCGGCGACCGAACCGCCGCTGGCGTGCATGTGGATACCCGCGGCACGCCCGAGCAACCGGCCCTTCGCCTCGGAGGCTTTCTTGCGGGCCTCGAACCCGTCCCAATCGGCTGCAAGTAAGGCCTTATCAAAGATGCCGGAAAAATCACCGGCGTCGAATTCCTCCCCCATCGCCGTGCTGTAGGGAATTTCGTCGGGGCGGATCATATTGCGCTGCCGGAGCGCGATCCGGTCCAAGCCCAATTTCCGTGCGGCATGGTCCAGCAGCCGCTCCAGGGTTCCGACGCTCTCCGGCTTACCGGCGCCGCGATAAGCGTCGGTTGGCGGCGCGTTGGTGAAGACGGCGCGGACACGATAATGCAGCGCTGGAATCCGGTAGTTGTGACCGAAGGTGCGGCAGGCGCCGCCGGTGAAGGTCGACGGTGCTACGGCTATTCAGATAAGCCCCGAGATCACCGACGGCATCGACCCGAAAGGCTAAAATGCGGCCGCTATCATCCAGCGCCAGGGTTGCGTGATCAACGCGCCCGCGACCCTGCGCGTCGCACAATGTGGTCTCCGAGCGGGTAGCAATCCACTTCACCGGCCGGTCGAGATCGCGCGCCGCGAATAGACACAAAACCTGTTCGGGATAGGGCCAGATCTTGACCGCGAAACTGCCGCCGACATCTTGGGTGAGCACGCGGACCTGTTCCTCCGCGCAGCCAAGAGACTCGGCCATCGCAGCACGCAGCGCGACAGTGCCCTGGCTTGGCGTGGTTAGGGTAAAGCGTCCGGTCTCGGGATCATGCTGGCCCAGGGCGCCGCGCGGCTCAACCGGTGCAACCACCAGTCGAGGATGATGCACGGTCAACCGCACCACATGATCTGCGTTGGCTATCGCCGTTTCGGCCGCATCGCCATTGCCGAGTTCCCAGCGAAAACTCACATTATCGGGCGCTTGCGGCCAGATCGCTGGCGCTGCTTTGGCGAGCGCGGCTTCGCAGCCGATGACCGTCGGTAGATCTCCATAGACGGCATCGATGGCATCGACGCCGTCGAGTGCGGCTTGCAGGGTTTCCCCGACAATGAATGCGACCGGGTGCCCGACATACTTTACCATATCCCGCGCGAGCACCGAGCGTTCTGGCTCAATCATCGCTTGGCCATCGGAACTGGTTACCGAAGTACGGGCGCGAAGCGGGCCGCCGCTGTTGGCGTCAAGGTGGGATTGGGTATAGACGGCGAGCACCCCCGGGACCGATCGTGCGGCCTCTAGACCCAGGGTCTGGATCCGTCCATGGGCAATCGGCGACCGATATACCACGCTATGGGCTGTACCGACTGGCAGTAGATCATCAATAAAACATCCCCGACCGGTCAGCAGTCGAGGATCTTCGCGCCTGGGCATGGTCATGGCCTAACTCTATTCTGGTGCTGGATGAAGGATTAAGGCGCGGGGCATTGAAACCGAAAGCCCAAGTAGCAGGTAGGATAGGGTCTTGCCGTGCTGGTCAAGATTCAGGGCGGCGTTCACCCCACCCTCAAGCGCATCGTCAATCACGAAATTCAGCGCCGGCAGGTTTGGTAATTCGTACCGAGTGACCTTGGTCGCCCCCTTATGCGCGAACAGCTCCAGCACCCGCACCTCGGTTACCTGCTCTAGCAGCAAGGCATAGGTTTCCGGTTTATAGGGGATTAGGCTGATGTTTGAACGATTGCCCTTATCCCCAGCCCTGGCATGCGCCACCTCGTGCAGGCGGGTTTCTTGGATATCGCTCATACCGCTCACGCCGAAACCTCCATCATCCGAATCCTGGTTGCAAGCAAGGTGCGGTCGACGAGGATTGAAGCGGTCTGAACCTGATCGGTCAGGTGCTGGCGAAATCCACCGCCTGCCGCCGGCCCGCTGCAATAGAGGCTCAGCATTTCCTGATTGATCCGCTCGATGCCTTCCTTGTCATGGCCGCGTGAGGCAACGCGGACACGATAGTCGCCATCATCGGGCCAATCGCCGGCAGCGCCGCCGCCGCCGCCATCGCCGTCATGCACGCTGACGGTTCCGAGGATGTCGAAACGCACTGGACAGTTGGTGCCAATCTCACGGCATCGCTGCTTTAGGACGTCGACCGCCAGTTGCGCCCGCTTAAGAGCGTTTGGGCCGGCGTAACTCATCTCCGCCTCGCCCATCCAGCCGCCATCGATACTGACGGTCGCTTTCAGCGTATCCGGGCGCGGTTTGCCACGGGCGCCGCTGACCCGGACCCGGTCCGGCCCAACTTCCTCGACCTTGACCTGGGAAATGTCGAGGATCACGTCGGCGGTGAAATAGTTCGCCGGGTCGTGGATCTCGTAAAGTAATTGCTCTTTCACTGTCTGGGCTGACACTAGACCGCCGGTATCATCCGCCTTGGTGACGATCAGCGAGCCGTCCGACCCTACTTCGGCGATAGGGAATCCGACCCTGGCCAGATCCGGCACATCTTTGTAGCCGGGGTCGGCGAAATAGGCGCCGGTGACTTGTCCCCCGCATTCCAGCAAATGCCCGGCCATGGTGCCGGCGGCCAGACGCTCCCAATCATCCTCGGGCCAGCCAAGTTCATGCACCAAGGGGCCGAGCACCAGTGCCGGGTCCGTGCAGCGGCCAACCACCACCACGTCGGCACCCTGCGCCAGGGCGTCGGCGATCGGCCGGGCGCCGAGATAGGCGTTGGCGGCGACGACCTCGTTGTCGCCGATCTCCAGGCCTTCGATGGTCGGATAGTTGCTAATTTCCTCTTCTGAGAGGAATTGGAAAAGATCATCGCCCTCGACAACCGCGATCTTTAACCCGGTGCAGCCAAGCTCGCGGGCGATCTCGGCGATCTTCGCCGCACCGCCCATCGGATTGGCTGCGCCGAAGTTGGAGACGATGCGGATGCCTGACTCATGGCAAGTTTTCAGGATTGGGCGTATATAGGCCTCCAGGAACGGCGAGTACCCATGGCTGGGGTCCTTGCGCCGATGTTTCTGGGCCAGGGCCAGGGTGCGTTCGGCCAAGGTTTCGAAAATCAGATAGCGCGGGCCTTGACGCTTTGCCAAGGTCGCCACCACTGGGATCGAGGCATCCACCCGGTCGCCCGAGAACCCAGCGCCACAGCCGATATGCACGATTTTATTGGTCATGGCGCAGCCTCTATTTTCTTGCCGGTTATCTACCCGCAGCTTACCCCGTCGCGACGCCGCCTGCCAGGACACAGCAGGCTGACGGAGTTGGCATCATCCATGTGGCTTTGGCGAGCGAGTGCTGGCCCCGCTTCGGGAAATCGCCTACCCAGGTAGAATATGTCCCGGGGTTGCCTCATGACGACGCCTGCTACCGCTCGAGCAAGCCGAGGATATACGCCGCCGTCTCGCAGCGTTGGGCACGGCGGACGAGATCGACATATACGATCTGGAATATACTGCCTGGGAGGGCTCTCTGGCGCGGAATTTGGGGCGGCGATGGGGAATATCGCGAGCTCGTGCAGATTGGCCCGGCCAGGCTCGCCAACCGGCAAGGGTATCCCGAAATCGCCAGTTTCGAGCGATTGGCGCTGCCGGTATTTAATCCCGTCCTGTCCGACTATTTCACCAAGTTGACCGGGGTCACCAATGCTGATCTGGCGTCTGGCGTGCGAACCGCTCGCGGGGGTAATCGGGGGTATTGCGGCTTTCGTGGGGCAGGCGAAAATCGTCGCCGCCAATGGTGACGGCGCTAGCTGCCTCAGCGAAAACTGCTGTTGGCGTGGTGTGGTAATGCCGATCGCGGCGGGCCGCACGCTCAACCTGCGCCCTTTGTTCATGGCTGCCCTGGGCTTGCCGCGTGAGCAGACCGTCAGCTCCGATCTGCCGCAGCGCTTTGGATTGGCCATGGACGGCGCCGCCCATACACCGGATTGGCGGATGCGCGGGCGGTCGCGCTGGCGCTGCGGGAGGGGTATCGTCACGGGGTGACTTGGATTGATGTCTGGCAGGGAAATTCATAATACAAAGTGTTAATGGGCAGAGTGTTCCGAAATTACAGAGCCAACTCCTTCCGTTCACTCCAAACATGCGGTTAATTTTTGTAAAATAATAAAAAATTGTCAATTCTCATCTTTCTAGATGTTTTAAAGCGGCGAAAACCGTGCGGTTTATTATACTTGGAGTGTGCGGCTGTTCACACTTGCTTAACCTGTCGTTCCTATGGTCGAACCCACATGGAGGTTGGCCGAGCGATTAGCCTTGGCGACCACGTAGCGCCGCCGGAAAGGAGCAACCGATGAAGCGCAGCCCGGTCAACAAAACGCTGACCGGGCTGTCTCGGATTTATGACAGCGGTTGCGATTCTTATTTTCACACCGATGCCGAGCAATGCCCAAAGTGGTCCGCCTAGGTGTGGCTTGCGAACGCAGATCTGGTCGCTCCTCTCGAGAAAAAGTTTGGCGAGCAGCGGAATGACATGATGCTCGACGCTCGACGCAATCTGGTCGAGGCGTTCAGCAACCTTGAGGCCGGTTCATCGACCTTGACGGTCACGATACCTAGCGTGGACGCACCTGCGTACATGAGTTCGGGCGAGAGTTTCGTCCAAGAAGCCCGCATGACCAAGGTCGAGGAGCGCGGCTCCTGACCTGATTTAGACCCAGATCGGGGATTCCAGTCGCCTGGGCAGCGTATTGGTGTAAATATGCCAAATATCGCGCGGCTATAGGCTGGCGCCGGTTGGGTGGAGGGACGAGAGATGCGTGTACATGGCCTGGGACATGTGGTGCTGAAGGTTCGCAGTCTGGCCCGTTCGGTGCCGTTCTATCGCGATGTGCTCGGCCTCAAAAAGGTCGGCCAGCTTGAGGACAAGATGGTGTTCTTCTCGGTGGTCGACAACCACCACGATGTGGCTTTGTTGGAGGTCGGCGAGGACGCCCCGGATGCGCCCGAGACCTCCCCCGGCCTGGCCCACGTGGCCTTCAAGGTTGGAGATAGTCTTGCGGAGTTGCAGGAAGCTAAGGACTGGCTCGTTGAACATGGTGTCCAGCCGGAGCGCCTACGCGACCATGTGGTAAGCCAATCGGTGTATTTTCGCGACCCCGATGGCCATCAGATCGAGGTTTTCGTCGATGGCGATCCGGCGGTCTGGCACGCCGATCCGCAGAAAGTGGCGACCTCGAACGTATTACGGCTTCAGTAACGTTCTCGGTTGAGTCGACGCTTCAATCGCCGCCACTGACATATCCGTCCTGCAGATCGGCCTGCCGCGCGTTGGTGTCCCTCGCGCCGGGATCGCCGTATCCGCCGCCGCCGGAGGTGCGCAGGCTCAACACATCGCCCTTGCTCACCGGCAGTCCGGACACTTTTGAGCCGAGATCAGGCTCACAGCGCTGGCGCCGACCCGGGTCAGGGTCATCCGGCCCAGGGCGCCCGGTGCGCCGCCGTCTCAAACCGTACGGCGGTGTCCGGAAGCGGTCGAAATTGCAGGTGAAGGTGCCTTCGGGCGCGTCCACTCGGAACGACCGCTCCAGCCCGAGGCCGCCCCGGGTGCGCCCCGCTCCCGCCGGAATCCGGCACCAGGCCATAACGCTGGAAGGTGACCGGATAGTCGTTCTCGATCAGCTCTATCGGCGCGTTGGCGATATTGTGGAAACCGCAGGAGAACCCGCTGGCGCCGTCTTCATCGGGGTGGGCGCCCCAGCCGCCGCATTCCAGATCGAAATAGACCGAGCGGCTGCCGTCCTCCTTGAAGGCGTTGAAGGCATAGACATAGCTGACGCCGTAATACGCCGCGGGGATCTGGCCCGGTAATGCCGTGGCGAAGGCGCCCATGACGGTGTTGACGATGCGATGCCCGACCGCCATCCGATTGGCCACCGGCGCCGGCGAGCGGGCGTTGACGCACAAGCCCCTCGGGCGCGGTGATCTCGGATTGGCCGATAGCAGCCGGCGTTGGCGGGAATGTCCGAGCCGACCGACATCATCACCCCGCAAACCACCGCTGAGTCCGTCATGTTGTAGGTGCAGTTCACTGGCCCACTTGGCCTGAGGGCTGGAGCCCGACAGATCGATCGCGATTTCCTCCCCGGATGACGGTCATCTCGGGCATGGATGCGCAGCGGTTTGTCGCGGTCGATCCCGTCATCGTCGACGAAGTCCTCGAATTCATGGGTGCCGTCGGGCATCGCGGAGATGGCGGCGCGCATGGCTCGCTCCGACTGGTCCTTGGATCCGCCGGCTGGCCTCCGCCAATCGGTCCGCGCCGTATAGCGCCGGCCCATGTCCTTCAGGCTTTCCACACCAATGTCCAAGCGCCGCGAGCTGGGAGGCGAAATCGCCCCCGACCTTTCTCCGGCTCGCGGCAGTTGCGCAGCAGCAGTTTGACCACCGCCTGGTTGCGCACCCCGGCCTCGTCGATTTTCAGCGGTGGGATGCGGAAGCCCTCCTGGAAAATCTCCGTCGCCTCGGCGTGGTAACTGCCGGGCGCGCCGCCGCCGACATCCAGGTGATGCACCAACACCCCGGCGATGGCGATCCGCCTGCCGTCCAGGAAAGACCGGCTTGAAGGTCAGGATGTCCGGCAGGTGCTGGCCGCCGCTATAGGGGTCATTGGTGATGATGATGTCGCCCTCGTGCCACTCCTCGATCGCAATGTGATCGGCCAGGATGTCGAGCAGGCAGCGCGCCATCGAGTTCAGATGCACCGGCATCCGGGCGGCTTGGGCGGTGCTGCCTGCCCGTCCGCGTCGAACACCGCCGTGGAGTAGTCGAGAATGTCGCGGACCACCGGCGAGCGGCTGGTGCGCCAGACGGTCACGCTCATCTCCTCGGCGGCGGCGACCAGGGCGTTGCGGATGATCTCAAGCTCGACCGCGTTGATCGCGCTCATCAGGCTTCTCCTTCGCGGCGTGTGCTGATCAAATCGCCGGTTGGCGCGGCCCGCAAGACCCAGTCCGCTGGCAGATAGAGGGTCGAATGCGCCTCTTCGATGATCGCCGGGCCACTCAAGGACCCG
>CALMRI010000015.1 GCA_937776645.1 uncultured Alphaproteobacteria bacterium
AAAGGCATCCCACCGCATCGAACACCAACCGTTCTTCGACAATCGCAGGATGGGGCGGATTTTTAGGCCATTTAACGCCGCTCCTATTCCAACAACCGAGAAAACCTCCCTCATTTTGATCCTGTCGAAGGCCGCCGTCTCCCACTCAGTGCCAAAAAACACGAAAACCACAAACCACAAATCCGCCAACCTGCTAAGCTAGCGACCCGTCCGCATCTCATCCGGAGGCGAGCCATGACCATCACGACCCCAAACTCAGCCGGTTGGCGCGACCACCCTCGTTATCCCGACCCGGCCATTGAAATTCTTGATCCCCGGTTCGAAAAATACCGCATTTTCAGCGCCGCGGTGGAGCGGTTGTATACCGGATGCCGTTGGTCCGAGGGGCCGGTATATTTTGCCGATGGCCGGTATCTGTTGTGGTCCGACATTCCCAATCAGCGAATTCTGAAATGGGAAGAGGAGACCGGCGCGGTTAGCATCTATCGCAGGCCAACGAATTGGGGCAACGGCAACACCCGTGATCGGCTGGGCCGGCTGATCACCTGCGAGCATGGCCGCCGAGTCACCCGAACCGAAATCGACGGCTCGATCACCGTGTTGGCCGATAGCTGGCGTGGTAAGAAGCTGAACTCACCCAATGACGTGGTGGTGAAGTCCGATGGCTCAGTCTGGTTCACCGACCCAATCTTCGGCATTCTCGGCAACTATGAGGGCGTGAAAAGCGAGCCGGAGATTGACCAATACGTGTTCCGCATCGACGGCGAAACCAACGCGATGAGCATTGTCGCTGAGGGCGTGCTCGGGCCGAACGGCCTGTGCTTCAACCCAGACGAGACGATCCTCTATGTCGTTGAATCCCGCGGCGAGCCGAACCGCAAGATTCTGGCCTATGACATCGGCTCGGATGGGGTGACCTTATCGAACAAGCAGGTGCATATCGATGCCGGGCCGGGCGGCACGCCGGACGGGATGCGCTGCGATGTCGACGGCAATCTGTGGTGCGGCTGGGGCATGGGTAGCGCCGCGCTTGACGGGGGTAAATGTCTACGCCGCCGATGGCGACAAGATCGGCCGCATCGCCCTGCCGGAACGCTGCGCCAATGTCTGTTTTGGCGGCCCGATGCGCAACCGATTGTTCATGGCCGCCAGCCAGTCTCTGTATGCGGTATATGTAAATACCCAGGGCGTTAAGGGCGGGTGAAAAGCGTGTATCATCTCTTAGGCTGCTTCCAGAGACGGGGCAAAAGGAGACTTTTGTGCGGAAGAGCGAAAACGCTGAAGCGGCGTTCTTGGAAACCTTTTTCAATTTAGTACAGGCAGCTACCTGCGATCACTGCTCGCTCAATGAGGATAATCCTGAACCCCGCATTCTTAGTCATATGAGAAAGAAAGGGGAACGGAAACGGGACGAGTTTATACTCAGACGGTCGATGAGGCGAAGCTGCCCCGTGCAGGTCGCATCCAGGGTGAACGCGCCCTCGCTGGCCTGCAGGGTAATCCGGCCCTCCGTTTCGCACTCCATCACCTCGGTCTCGCGTTCCTTGCCGCGTGCGGTAAACATTACCCGGCTGCCGGCGCGCAACGACTGACCGTCGATCGAGCGCATACTCTGGATGCCGGGCATCCAGGCCGGCATGCGGTCGGTCTGACTAAGATGCGACCAAACGGCCGCGATCGCCGCTTCGATCCAGATATCTGCTTTAAACATTGCCTGCGCCTTGATCGTGCCCGCGGTGAATTGAGGGCCACACCGCCGGGCCGTTATCCAGCAGCCTTACGGATCAGAAACTCAATCCGCTCGCCTTCCTCAGCTATGTCGAGCAACTCATGTCCGCTGGTGTTACAGAAATGCTTGAAATCAAGTGGGGAGGCCGGGTCAGTCGAGATGACCCGGATCTGAGCGCCCGCACCGAGACCCTTGATCGCCTTACGCGCCTTTAGCACCGGCAATGGGCATTTCAACCCGCTTGCATCGACAAGGGTGATATCCTCGCTCATCGCGTCGCCTCCGATGTCCGTATTTATCTGCTTATGGCGTGATTTGATCGTATCGCCAAGGGTCTTGCCATCCAATCCCGCCATGCGCCAACACACCCGAACCGCGTTACCCACAGGATATCAGCGCGGCTGGGAATTCAAATCAGCACGGCGCGCGACAAGCGCAAGGACGACACCCGATAAATTCCCGGTCATGGAACGGAAACAGCAATGATTCCAAGTTACTCTCAGGAGATTCTCAACCCGCGCCTAGCCTGTGGATAAATCGAGAACGGCAGAAATCCTCGTCTCGCCCTACAGCAACCGGTTTCCGTGTTTTAGAAAGAAAAATAACATTTAGCATTAAGAATGAAACTATTTTTAGAGAATTTCCGATCAAATGAAAACCAATATTTATCCACAATCCTTGCACAATCGCGCGTCTGATCACCCAAAATTATCATTAACCCAATATTAATAAGGAATTAAGACCCCCGATCGGCAACTCTCCCGTCATAACCCTAACCCTCACATCAAACCGTCAACCATAGGGACAAGCAAGCCAGCCAAAAAAGGGGTCAATCAGCGACGCATGGTCTAGCTACGCAACCCGGGCGGCATCACCGTGGCGGTTATCGAAAACCGCGCCGGTTGAACCCTGGTCCGCGCCAGCCCGCGGACATCCGGCAGCTCGCCAGCATCCAGCGCAGAACGTCGTCGAATAGGTATACGCCTTACTCGACATCGCCGGCGACACGCGCGGCGCGCCACATCGCACCGGCGACGGAAAGCGGCGACAGCGGCAGATCAGCATCGCCTTTCACCCCGTCCTGACGTCCCCGCTACAGCGGATGATCCAGAGCACCAACTCGCTACAAGCTTATATCCAAGCCGATCCGGCGCTCCGCCCAGATCACTGCATAGGACAGGCCGCCGCCAAGCACGCTCACCCTGAGGACCTGGCGGCATTCCATCCGTCGGGCGACCACCACTAGATCGGCCGGGTTGGCCAGATGCACCGCCAGATACCGGGGCATCCGGTCGCGGTGCGCGCCGGCGAGCACGTGATCAAACCGGACCGCGAGAAAACGTTCGACCGCCGCACCGACAGAGGCGCCGTCGGAAGAACCAGGACAGAAGTTGACGGATCGCGCAAAAAAGCGTTGGAGGGCCGCTGGCCGGACCCAGCGCCATCGCTACCAATTTCTGGCCGATGCCCCGCGTAAGCGCATTACGGGACAAAATTCGCTTAAATCTATCGGCGCGCCGCCACCGCTTGCGCCAGTACGCAAAGAATTTCGAACATGATCGTCGCCCCCGCCATCGCCGTCAGACCGGATGGGTCGAACGGTGGTGCGACTTCGACGACATCAGCGCCGATCAAATCCAGTCCCGCCAGTCCCCGCACTAGCAATAGCCCCTCCAACGAGGAAAACCCGCCGATTTCGGGGGTTCCGGTACCCGGTGCGAAGGCTGGGTCCAGAGCATCAATATCGAAGGAAAGATAGGTCGGCCCGTCGCCGACCACACGGCGGGCCTCCGCGAGCACCGCATCAACCCCCATGGCGTGCGCCTCGTGCATTTGGATCACCCGCATGCCGCTGTCGTAGCTGAATTTCCATTGGTCCGGGTCGTTAAGACTGCCGCGAATACCGATCTGCACGGTCCGCTTCGGATCAAGAAATCCTTCTTCGACCGCCCGCGAGAACGGCGCGCCATGATGAAATCGCGAACCCAAATGGCCCTCGCCGGTATCACAATGAGCATCGATATGAACCATACCAACCGGGCGATCTGCTCCCAGAACCCGTAAAATCGGTAGCGAAATCGAATGGTCTCCCCCTACCGCAAGCGGTAACACCCCAGCGACTTTCAGCGGCTCGAAAGCGTTCTGGATTTCGACATGGGCGTTTTCCAGATGGTACGGCTTCTCGACATAGGCGTCGCCGATATCCGCGACCTGACAAAGCTCATAGGGCCGTACCCCCGTCGCCTGATTCACCAACCGCATCAGCGATGATTGGTTGCGCACCTCACGCGGGCCATGACGGGCGCCGGGTCGGTTGGTCACGCCGCCGTCATAGGGCACACCGATCATCGCAATATCGAGGCCGGTCAATTCCTCGGTATAAGGAGCACGCATGAACGTCGGCACACCAGTATAGCGCGGCCGGCTCATCATCTTGAGAATCTTGGGGTCCATGGCCATGTGAAACTCCGAATAGCTGAGTTGCGAGCTAAATCGGAGGCTATACTGACGACATTATCGAAGAGGCACAATGTGGAGTGAATGATGACCGGACGGGCCGAGGCGAACAGGGTCAAGGACACCCGGCAGCCTCGGCCAAGTGGTGGCGCTGCATGGCCGCTACTACGCCCGTGATTGGAGCTTTGGTTCATATTTCGAGACCAAGGTCGCGGCGGGCATGGCCGCGTTTATTCCTCGTCTCAATCCGGATCGCGATCTTTTCCTGGTCGCCCGCAGGGGCGGCCATATGCTCGGTTATATCACCATTGATGGCAGCGAGACCGAGGCCGACGACGCGCATGTCAGATGGTTCATCACCTCGGACGCCGCGCTGGGCACAGGCATCGGGCGTCGACTGATGCAGCAGGCGATGGAGTTTTGCGACCGGGTCGGGTTTTCCTTGAGTCTATCTCGATACTTTCAAGGGACGGGACCCGGCATCTCTATGAGGGGCAGGGTTCCGCACTGGCCCACGAGCACGCGGACCGAACATGGGGCGTCGAGGTCACCGAGCAACGGTACGAACGGCGACGCTAAAGCCGGGCTCAAACGTCCAGCTGTTCCTCGGATAGCGGCTTGCGCTCAGCCATGTTGAAACGGCCATCGTAGATCGGCCGGCCGCCGGTTGTCGGCCCCTGGTACTGGACAAAGAACATGACACCGCCGGTCTCCGTCGACAGATCCTCCTCGAAATGAGGATCGGCGTGGTAGACCACGGTGCCCGGCCCAACCTTGCGCTCACCGATGGTGAAGTCGCCCTCCAGGACGTACCAGACTTGGGCAAAATCGTGGCGGTGGCGCGGATGGTGGGCGCCGGGCTCGTACCGCACGAAGCCGGAATTGGGCTCGGTCGGCGCGTCCGGCGAGGGATGGAAGACCATCTTGCTGCGCTGACCCGAGAAACGGAGGGTCTCCCAATCCATATCGTCCTGATGAATATAGACCGGGCCGTGGTCCTTGGGTTTGCCGTCGGGCATCGGGGCCTCCATTGGTGATTGGACCGAAATTTAGATTCTTCACCCTATCACGGCCTAGCCTCACCCCTCTAGGAATGCAGACAAGGCTGCCAGCGTATCAGCGGGATTTTCCTCGGGCAGAAAATGACCGCAGGCAATAGGCTGACCCAAGATCGGGCCGGAACACCAGGTTCGCCAGACCTCCAGGCTATCTATGCTCTCGCGGCCCGGACGATGCCCCCAGAGAACCAAGATCGGGCAAGCGATCTTGCGGCCTGCCTCGCGATCGGCCCGATCATTCGCCCAATCCGTCGTCGCGCCTGCCCGATAATCGGCGCAGCAGGCGGCGATCACCGAGGGATTACGGAAACAGCGCAAATACTCCGCCATCGCCGCCTCGGTAAAGCAACCCTTCACTTGGATCCATGAATTCAGCGTATGGCGCAAATACAGGTCCGGGTCAGCCCCGATCATCGGCTCGGTCAGGCTCGCCACCTGGGCCAGAAACGGCCAGTGATAGCCGCCGATGAACGCGGCGGCATCCATCCGCTCCCACATCTCCGCCGTCGGGATCATGTCAAGCACGGCCAGCTTGGTCAGCCGGTCGGGATGATCAAGAGCGAAGCGATAAGCGACCCTGCCGCCCCGGTCATGGCCGACCACCATAGCGGTCTCGATGGAAAGCGCATCCAGCACCCCGGCAATGTCCAGCGCCATGGCCCGTTTGGAATAGAGTTGGTTTTCGCTATCGGGTACCGGTCCTTTACTGTCGCCATAACCGCGCAGGTCCGGAACGATCACCCTATACCGCTCGGCCAGGGCCGGCGCCACCTTGTGCCAGCAGGCCCCGCATTGCGGATACCCATGCAGCAGCACCACCGGCGGACCTTCACCGCCGATGCGTAAATTAATCTCGGCGTCCCCGGTATAGATGCGTTGGGTCTTGAAGGTTTCGAACATGACAACACGCTCCCACTTTGCTCCGAGGCGTACCGACACTCTGGCCTGGGCATTCTCGTCTAGACATTCTGGGTAACGGAAAATTCCTGACCCTGCAAACCGCCTGCCCCATGGACGCCGGGACGCCAAGCTTTTAAGCTCGCTCCGGCAAGGAGAAACCGTGATGACCGCCCCCTACTTTCCCGTAGCCGACTCCGGTTGGGACATCGTTTCCGCCAACGGCGGCGGGTTTAGCCCCGCCGGTCTCAAATCCGCTGTTGATTATGCGATCAACAACGAATCCTCGATGGACCGGGACGTGCTAAAGGCCCTGGTGGAGAAACGCGCCTTCGCCGAACCGCCGCCCTGGGGGGATATCATCGGGCCGACCCGACCGCGCGAGGACCCGCATGGGTTGATCCTGCGCGGTGGCCGCATCGCCGCCCAATGGGGCGACATCAACCGGGCGGATATTACCTTCTCGGTCGCCAAGAGCCTGCTTTCGATATGCGCCGGGCTGTTGCATGACGATGGATTGATCCCGGATTTCGATGCGCCGGTTGGGGATCTGGTCGACGATGGCGGCTTCGAGCCACCGCACAACCATCTGATCACCTGGCGGCAGCTGTTGCAGCAGACCAGCGAGTGGGAGGGCGAGCTTTGGGGCAAGCCGGATCTGATCGACCGCAACCGCGACCTGACCATCGATCCGGCGGAGAATGTCGCCAAGGGAAAAGGCCGGGAATTGAGCGCGCCGGGGTCGTTCTGGGAATATAACGATGTGCGGGTGAACCGGCTTTCCCTGGCCCTGCTACGGGTCGCCGAGCGGCCACTACCGGCGCTGTTTCGCGAGCGGATCATGGAGCCAATCGACGCCTCGGCGGATTGGGAATGGCATGGCTACGACAATTCTTGGGTCGATATCGGCAGCCAGCAGGTTCAGTCAGTCTCCGGCGGCTCGCATTGGGGCGGCGGGGTGTTCATTAGCTCGCTCGACCAGGCCCGGATCGGCCTCCTGATGCAGCGCGGCGGGGTCTGGAATGGCAAGAGGCTGTTGTCGGAGGCCTATATCCGCCAAGCGGTCGAGCCCTGCCCGGTCTACCAGGATTATGGCCTGTTTTGGTGGCTCAACCGGTCCGGCGCACGCTTACCGCATGCCGGCCGCGACGGGTTTTGCGCAGTCGGGTTCGGTTCCAACATCATCTGGGTGGAGCCGACACTGGATCTGGTCGCCGTGGTTCGTTGGATCGAGCCCGGGGCCTTTGACGGTTTTTGCGGCGAGGTGATGACGGCGCTGAAGTCCTAATCAAAACGCCAAGGTTAGCGCGGCGGCACCGGCTGCGCGTGGCCCTTGATTTGGGTCCGCTGCATCAACCGGCGCGCGTTGGCGTCGAACGGTTCGCGCCGGTGCATTGTCGCCCGGTTATTCCACATCAGGAGGTCGCCGACCCGCCAGCGATGGGTGTAGGTATAGTCCGGCAGGGTGGCGAACTCCCACAAAGCATTTAGCAGATCCTCTGATTCTTGACGCTCCAACCCCACGATGTAGGCATTGCGGCGGCGGCCGAGATAGAGCACCGGTCGTCCGGTTCGCGGATGCGCGCAAACCACCGGATGCGGTTGCCCCTCGCAGGTCATCGGGTCGCTGTCCTCACGCACACCTTGGCGCAAATAGCCACCAGAATTGAAGGTGCCGTCATGCTTAATCCAGAGCCCGGCAGTCTTTTCCCGCAGGTCAGCCGGCAGTTCGTCATGCGCCGCCGCCATACTGCACAGCGACGTGTCACCACCCTCGGGCGGAACCTCCAACGCATAGAGCATCGAAATACCCGGCGGGTTTGGCAGATACGACATGTCGGTGTGCCAAACCGCCTCGCCGGCCCCCAGGCTGCCAATTGCCTTGCCGTCGTCGTCCTTGATGTTGGAGACGATGTAAATTTCCGGATAGCCCGAAACTGCCGTCTTGCCCTTTTCCATGACCGGCGCATGGTCGAGATCGCCGAACCGCCGGCTGAATGCCACCAAATCATCCGGCGACAGCGTTTGGCCGCGAAACAGCAGCCCATGATGCTCGTCAAAGGCTTGCGCGACGGCGACGAATGTTTGGTCGTCAAGCCTGGAAAGGTCGACCCCCAGCACTTCGGCGCCAACGCTGTGGGAAAGAGGTTTGATCTCGGGACCAGACATGGCGGGCGCTCCTACGAAAAAATCAACGGCCGAGCGCCAATAACCACCGGATAACGACGTTCCGTTGGCCTAGAGGCGCGGCTAATTGTGACCTTTCACACCTACCAAGACAATCACCACCTCAAATTCGACGTCGGTATTTTCGAACGATTTGCGCCGTTAGCCCGCCCTTCCCCTACTATTCCCGCGCGATGATCGCACGGCACCCAGGCCGGTTCTGATTTTGTTGATCCTGAAAGTCCCTGCCCGTGCTGCTTGGCATGAAACCTGCGTGGAATACCGGGGAGATAAACCATGGCGATCATTCGTTCGAAAATCCGCGAAAAACGCCGTGACCGACGTCGGCCGATCCCCCCTGACGCTCGAATACGATGGCCGCCAGTCTGAAAATCTCCCAGAGCGAGGGCGAGCCTTGCCCGGACGCGTCCCTCCAGGTGGTCCGCAATGATCCCCGGTCCCGGTGCGTCCCCTTCCATTTCTCCGGGTTGGACGAGCGGAGTTTCACGCTGCTGGAACGCCAACTGACCCGGCGCGCCTTGCACTAAACGGGACACGGACGCAACGGCTCGCCGAGGCGTTATTGAATTGTTATGCTCCATCATCCGAATGCTGCTCTGATTCGCTGGGAATTGGCGATCAGCGCCCAATAATGGAAGCACCATGAACAGCATCGACGCCGCCTGGCAGGCTCTACGTCACCACAAAGATAAAATTCAATCGGTGTCGCTGAACCAGTTGTTCGCGCGCGATGGCAGGCGTTTTGAGAGCTTCTCGCTGCGGCTCGGTGATCTGTTAGTCGATTTCTCGAAAAACCTGATTACCGAAGAGACCCTGCGCCTGCTGCGTCAAACGTCGGAACGGGCCGACCTCGCACAGCGCCGCGAGGCAACACTATCCGGCGCTAAGGTCAACATCTCCGAGGACCGCGCCGCCCTGCATACGGCGCTGCGGGCGCCGCGCGAGGCGGTGATCAAAGTAGATGGCCGAAACATCGTGCCTGATGTGCATGGCGCCCTTGACCGAACCCGCGCCTTCGCCGATGCCGTGCGCAACGGCAGCGTAACCGGTGCGCACGGCGCGGCGTTCCGTGATGTCGTGCATATTGGCATCGGTGGCTCGGTGCTCGGACCGGCAATGATTACCCAGGCCTTGACCCCCTACCATCACGAACGCATCCGCGTGCATTTCGTCAGCAACGTCGATGGCGCGCATCTGCATGACACGCTCCGCGAGCTTGAGCCCGAGACGACCCTGTTCCTGATCGCCTCAAAGACCTTCACCACCCAGGAGACGATGCTGAACGCCGACTCGGCGCGGCGCTGGATCACCGAGGCACTGGGCGAGGATGCGGTGGCCCGGCATTTCGCCGCGCTGTCGAGCAATTTCGAAGCAGCCACCCGTTTCGGCATTCCCGGCGAGCGCACCTTCGCTTTTTGGGACTGGGTCGGTGGACGATATTCATCCTGGTCGGCGGTCGGCCTGCCGGTGGCGATCGCCATTGGCCCGGATGGTTTCGCCGCGTTACTGGCCGGCGCCAGACATATGGACGAGCATTTCGCCTCGGCGCCGTTGGAGGAGAACATCCCGGCCACCCTTGGCCTGATCGGTGTCTGGTATCGCTCGATCCTCGGCTATGCCTCTAGCGCGATCATTCCCTATGACCAAAGGCTCAGCCGCCTGACAGCGCATTTGCAGCAAGTCGATATGGAGTCCAACGGCAAGTCACGGCGGCTCGATGGCACCCCGGTGACCCAACCGACCGCAGGTGTGGTATGGGGCGGAGCCGGCACCAATGTTCAGCACTCGTTCTTCCAGCTGCTGCACCAAGGCTCCGACATCGTACCCGTCGATTTCCTGGTGGCCGCTCAGCCGCACGAGGACATGCCAGGTCACCACGACATGCTGCTGGCCAATTGCCTAGCCCAATCCCAAGCCCTGATGACCGGACGCAGCCTCGAGGAGGCCAAGGCTTTGCTGCTGGCCGAAGGCATGGTCCCCGCCAACGCCACAGCCCTGGCGCCGCACCGCACCTTCGAAGGCAACCGTCCCTCGACCACCCTGCTTTATCGTAAGCTCGATCCACGCACGCTGGGTATGCTGATCGCGCTTTATGAGCACAAAGTCTTGGTTCAGGGGGCGCTATGGGGAATCAATAGTTTCGATCAATGGGGCGTGGAATTGGGCAAGGAACTGGCCAACCGATTGCTGCCGGCAATCAAGGGTGCAACGCCGGAGGTAGCGGATGGATCGACCCTAGGGTTGCTTGATGACCTGCGGCGCATGCGCGACGTCTGATCGGGGGACCAGATGACCGACGAGGACAGGACGAGCCAAGCGCTCGCCCTCCATCAGGCGGGCACCCTGGTTGCCGCCGCGCAACTCTATGCGCGCATTCTCGACGCCGATCCGGGTCACGCCCATATCCGCCAACAGCTCACCAGTATCGAAGCCTATATTCTGCTCTACCTCGATATCGGGATAGATCCTTTCACCTACTATCTGTCCTTCGCGCGCCCGCCGCCGGTGCAGGCGGTTTGCGTCGACCATCCCGACACCACGGGCGTACCGAATATCGATTATTTTCTGACCACCAAGTGCGCCGAGCCGGCTGATTGGCCGGAGCATTATTGAGAACGCGCCATCCTGCTCGATGAATTATCGTTCTATTACAAGTGCGCGCCGGCGGTCGCCGGGACCTTTGAGCGAACCGACCTTGGACTGCCCGAGACGGCGACGCTCTATATCTATACCTGCGCGCAGACCGAACGCGTGCGTGCGCGTCTAGCCAAGGCCGGGCCGGACGTTATCGACCGGGTGCATTTTCAACGTCGGATGAACGGGCTGGAATATCTGAATTTCGTGCAACAGTCAGATCTGTTGGTCGAGACCCTCGGGGTTTTTGGCGGTAACTCAACCTATGAAGCCCTGTCAACGGGAACACCGATCCTGGCCTATGCCGGCAAGCATATGCGCTCTCAGATCACCATAGACCTGCTCACCATGATCGATCTCGGTGATTGTGTCGCCGCAGACCGGGAGAACTTCATCTTCGTGGCTCTGAACTGGCGAACGACACCGCCGCCCGTCAGGAGATTAGGCGCCGGGTCCCGCAGGCCAGCCCCGGTCTGTTCGAGCACCAAAGCGCGGTGGAGGCGGCCTGAGACGGCAGCTGGCCCAAACCCCGGGTGTTCTCGCGGCACTAGTGATCAACAGCCCGGCGGGCCGTCAGATCATCACCGATACGATTTAACGACGCCCTGGCCCCGGCCCCGATGCGATCTCGCCGCCGATCGTGCATAAATGATCGCATTATTGGATATGCTAGCTGGAGCGCATGGGCATGGAAATCGTCGGGCTTGGAATTCACTATGAGGAGCTGCCGATCGGCCGTCAGTTCAAGACCGTCGGTCGCACCGTTACCGAGACCGACATCACGAATTTCATCAATGCCACGGGCATGGTCGAAAACCTATTCACCGATATCGAATACCTGAAGACCAAAAGCGCGATCAAGGGTCGGGTCGCCCCCGGTGCCCTGGCCTATTGCTTCGCCGAGGGGCTGCTTGTGCAATCGACGATGCAGCATACCGGCATGGCCTTCCTGAACATGGAATTCGACGTGCACGGCCCGACCCTCGCCGGCGACACGGTCCATGTGGAGTGCGAGGTGATCGAGGCACGCCTGACCCGCCAGCCGGGCCGTGGCTTGGTCCGCACCCGCAACCGGATCATCAACCAGAAGGGCGAATGCGTCATTACCTACACGCCGTTACGCATGGTGAAGTGCCTGGATGATACTCTTTGCCGGGAAGCGGCAGAGTAGCCGGCGATGAGCGATGGGGTTAAAAATCAAGGCCCGCTAACCGGTGTCCGGGTAATTGACCTGACGATCAACGTGTTGGGCCCAGTCGCTACCCAGTTGCTTGGAGACATGGGCGCCGAGGTGATCAAGGTCGAGACACCGGCCGGCGATCCGATGCGGCTGATCGGCCCCAGTAAGACCGGCATGCTCGGCCCGTTCTTCCAGACCGCAAACCGCAACAAGAAAAGCGTGATCCTTGACCTGAAGCGACCGGAACCCAGCGCCGCGCTAAAGCGGCTGGTCGAGACGGCGGATGTCTTCGTTCACAACATGCGAACCGCCGCCGCCGGACGGCTTGGAATCGACTATTACAGCCTAAAGGCGATCAATCCAAAGCTGGTCTATGCCTCAGCGACCGGCTATCGCAAAGGCGGCTCCAAGGATGGTCGACCCGCTTATGACGACGTAATCCAAGGCGAAAGCGGGCATGGTCGGACTGATCGAGCGGACCAATGGCGAGGCGCGGTTCGTGCCGATGCCGATCTCAGACAAATTTCTGCGGCCACGCATTGGCCTCGGCTATCGGCATGGCGCTGTTTCGTCGGGAGCGCACCGGCCAGGGCCAGGAAGTGCACGTACCGATGCTGGAGACCATGCTGTCGTTCAATCTGACAACGCATCTGTGGCGGCGGCACCCAGGGCGACAAGGCCGGCCTCGGTTATCCCCGGGCACTGTCGCCGTACCGAATCCCCTACAAGACCCAGGACGGCATGGTCTGCGTCCTGGCTCATACTGACGACCAGTGGCACCGACTTTTTGCGCGCCGTCGATCGCGCCGACCTGATCGATGACCCCCAGTTTACCTATCTCGCCCAACGCGCCGAGAACATCGCGACCCTGCAATCCCATTTAGCCGACGCGCTGGCACTATTATCAACCAAGGAAGCTTTTCGACGTCTCGACGAGGCCGATCTGCCGAATGGACCGGTCGCCGAACTCGAAGACATGATGGATGATCCCTATCTTGTCGAAACCGGCTTTTTCCCGACCATCGAGGATCCGCACGAGGGAACGCTGCATACAACGGCGATTCCGGTGGCGTTCTCCGAAACCCCAGGAACCTTGCGCAACATGGCCCCAGCCCTTGGGGCAAACACGGCGGAAATCCTTGCCGGCGCCGGTCTGTCGCAAGCCGAAATCGCGAGCGTCGCGGGCACCCCGACCAAGGCCGGATAACGATCCATGACCAAGCTCACCGATTATGCCAGTTACGCCGACGCCCAGAAGCACTTCTCAAAAGCAGCGCTGTGGGACCTGTTCGATGGCGACCGCGAGCATCTCAATATCGCCCATGAATGTCTGGACCGACATGACCGTGACCGGATCGCGGTGCGAATCGCCCATGGCAGCGAGAGCGGGGGCGGGGGTGGCAGCGACATCCATACATTTGCCGAGCTTTCCGACTGGTCGAGCCGCTTCGCCAACTGGCTGCTCCACCGCGGCGTCGCCAAGGGCGAGCGGGGTGGCGATCATGCTGGAGCCGTCACTGGCCTTCTACGCGGCGCTGTTCGGCACCATGAAGGCCGGCGCCGTCGCGGTGCCGCTGTTCACCGCCTTTGGCCCGGACGGGCTGGCCTCACGCCTTGATGATTGTACACCCAAGCTGCTGTTGCTGGCGCCGGAGAAGCAGAACCTCGCCGGCACCGGCGGCATTGAGACGGTGATCGCCGACGCGGCGTTCCTGGCTGAGGTCGAGACCGAGGCAAGCAGCTTTAGCCCCGACACCACCTCGTCGGACATCGCGATGTACCAATACACCTCCGGCACCTCGCGGGAGCTTCCCGAGGCGGTCAAGCACCGCCACCGCGCCGTGGTCACGGTGATCATCGCCGCGCTCTATGCGACCGGGGTGCGGCCCGGTGACCGGTATATGTGTCCGTCCTCGCCGGCCTGGGGGCATGGGTTGTGGCATGGCACGTTAGCGCCGTTGGCGCTGGGGGTGGAAATCTCCAGTTATGCTGGGAAATTCGAAGCCAAACGACTGCTGGCTGCTATCGAGGAATTCGAGATCACCAATATCTCGGCGGCGGCGACCCATTACCGGATGATGCGAAACCATGGCGGCGAGAAAACCCGCAACTTCAAACTCGAAAAGCTCTCGTTCACCGGTGAACCACTGGATACCGAGACTGCCCATTGGGCCCGCGAGACTTTCGGCCATGATGTGTGCAGCATCTATGGCTCGACCGAGGTTGGCGTGATTATCGCCAACTATCCCGGCGCAACGGATCTGCCGGTTAAGCTCGGCTCCCTCGGCAAACCATTGCCCGGCTGCGGTGTCGCCATCCTCGACGCCAAGGGTGAACCCTGCCCGACCGACACGGTTGGCGAGATCATGCTACGCCGGGGTGAGAATTGGTTCCGGGTCAAGGACCTCGGCAGCATCGACGAAGATGGTTATTATTTCCATCATGGCCGGGCCGATGACGTCATTATCTCGTCGGGGTGGACGATGAGCGCGGTCGAAATCGAGGATGTCCTGTTGAAACATCGCGATGTGGACGAGGTGGCGGCCATCGGCGTTCCCGACGCGGAAAGGGGGCAGTTGGTCAAGGCATTCATCATCTCCGGCCGGAGCGCTAGCGATGACTTCACTACCGAATTGCAGACCTTCGCCCGCGAACGGTTGAGCCGACATGAATATCCACGCTTGGTCGCGATCGTTGATGAATTGCCAAAGACCCCCGCCGGCAAGGTAAACCGCAAGGCGCTTCGAGAAGCGGAACGCCAATCCAAGGAGTTAACGTGAGCACCGGAACCGAATCCTCGACTGATATTGGCGGCGACTTTCCCCGCATCACCGAAGCCGATCTCAACGATCTTCGCCAACGCATCGACGTCAGGATCTCGCGCGATCCGGAACCCTGGTGCTTTGAGGCGACGCGCGACAATATCCGCCACTATGCCCATGGCATCGGTGACGACAACCCTCTCTGGTGCGAACCGGATTATGCCAACCAAACCCGCTTTGGCAGCCTGATCGCGCTGCCTTCCTTCCTGTTCGCCACCAGCCGGATCGCGTCGGGCTATGTCGGCGGGTTGCCGGGAATCCACGCGATGTGGGCCGGCGCTGACTGGACCTGGCATCACCCGGTGCATCGTAATGACGCGATCTCCACTGAGTCCTATCTGAAAGACCTGATCGAACATCAGACCCGGTTCTCCGGCCGGGCGGTTCAGCAGATCTATCATGTGGACTTTTTCAACCAGGACCGCGTCCGGGTGGCCGAATGCGATAGCTGGTGTTTTCGTACTGAGCGCGACGCCGCCCGCGAAACCGGCACCAAGTACACCGAGGTCAAAGCCCGCGGCGAGAAGCGCTATACGCCTGAGGAACTGGAGGAAATCTTCCAGCATTACGCCAACGAGGAAATTCGCGGTGCCACGCCGCGCTATTTCGAGGATACCAAGATCGGCGAGGCCCTACCGCGCATGGTCAAGGGCCCGATGACCGTCACCGGCTTCATCGCCTATGCCCAAGGCTGGGGCGGCCTGTATATCCGCGCCAACAAGCTGGCCTGGAAACAGGTAAGTCGCCATGCCGGCCTTGGCATTCCCAACCGCTTCAACATTCCCGATTGCCCCGAGCGGGTCCATTGGGAGCAGGAATTCGCCCACAAAGTTGGCGCGCCCGGTGCTTATGACTATGGCCCGGAGCGCTGTTCCTGGATGACCCACCACATGACCAACTGGATTGGCGATGACGGCTTTCTGGTATCATCGGCAACGAAAATTCGCCGGCACAACCCCGAGGGAGACGCCCTGTTTATCGATGGCTCGGTCACCGGCAAGTTCGAGAAGGATGGCGACGGCTTTGTCGAGGTCACCCACGAGGCTCGGAACCAGGATGACGAGCTGTCTATTCTGGGAACGGCGGTGGCGCGATTACCGAGAAAGCCGCGGTAGAAACACGATGGTCACAAGCCAGTTGCCAAGCTCCAACCGTATTACCGCCTGAGAAATACTCGACCATCGTCCTGCCTTTCGCCAGGCGGTGGGGTAAAGCACTGCCTCTCCGCGACACCACACATGACGTGGGTGGCGTAATCACCTAAACCACGGCAACCAAGACACCGCGAACCGGGAGAGAAAAGATGGAACTCGACACTTCGAAATACAAACAGCTCCAGCTCGACCGACCGGCTGACCGGGTTCTGCGGATCACCTTCAACCGGCCTGAGACCTATAATTCCCTGGATGCTACCGGGCATCGTGAGTTGGCCTATATCTGGCGCGATATCGATGATGACCCGACGATCAATTCGGTGATCCTGACCGGCGCCGGCAAGGCGTTCTCCTCCGGCGGGGATTTCACCATGATCCAGGAAATCATCGATGATTACGACGCCCGCGCCAATGCCTGGAAGGAAGCCAGGGATCTGGTCTACAACATCATCAATTGCTCCAAGCCGATCGTCTCGGCCTTGAACGGCCCGGCGGTTGGGGCTGGTCTGGTCGCCGGTCTGCTGGCTGACATATCGATTGCCGGTAAGCGCGCCAAGATCGTTGATGGCCACACCCGTCTCGGTGTTGCGGCGGGAGATTCGGCGGTGATCAACTGGCCGCTGCTCTGTGGCATGGCCAAGGCGAAGTACCTGTTGCTGATGTGCGAACCGGTAAGCGGTGAAGAAGCCGAGCGCATTGGACTGGTATCGCTTTGTGTCGAGGATGGCGAGCTGCAGGACAAGGCCCTGGAGGTTGCCACCAAATTGGCTAACGGCGCCCAAAGCGCGATCCGCTGGACCAAATATTCCCTCAACCAATGGTACCGCATGGCCGGACCAGCCTTCGATACCTCGACCGCCCTGGAGATGCTCGGTTTCACCGGGCCGGAGGCGCGCGAGGGTCTGGCGGCGCATCTGGAAAAGCGCAAACCCAACTTCCCCAAGGACAGCCCGCTTTAAGGAGCCGGACGCATGAGTTCCGAAGACACAGCTAAGACACCCGTCACGCCGGTTCCCGCCGCCACGGTCATCATGCTGCGGGACGGGACCGAGGGGCTCGAAGTGTTGATGGTTCAGCGCACCCGTAAGGCGGATTTTGCCGGCGGCGCGTTACTGTTCCCGGGCGGTAAGGTCGATGCAGCCGATCTCGATGTCATTAATGGTGGGCGCTGCGCCCTTCCCGCCGACATTCCCGAGCATCTCCGGGCTATCCGCGTCGCCGGCGTGCGCGAGGTCTTCGAGGAAGCTAATATCCTGTTCGCGCGGGAAAGCGGCGCAACCGAGCTGATCTCTGAAGATCGCGCCAAGGCGCTGAGTTTAAAATACCGCCAACCGCTGTTGGATCGCGAGGTCACCTTGCACGACATCGCCGAGGCCGAGGATCTGCAGGTCGCCAGTGACCGCCTGGTTCCGTTCGCCCACTGGATCACTCCCGAGAGCAGCCGCAGACGCTTCGACACGCATTTCCTGGTGGCCCGCGCGCCGACAGGGCAATTGGCCCATCACGACGATTGGGAAACCTTGGAGACAATCTGGATCGAGCCGCTGACCGCCATTACCGATGCCGAGGCCGACCGTCGCCGCGTGGTATTTCCAACCCGGATGAACCTGAAGAAGGTCAGCCAGTCCGCAACCGCCGACGCCGCAGTGGATCTTGCCGCGAGAACCCCGGTGGTGACCGTGCTGCCGGTAACCAAGGAGGTCGATGGCAAACGCTTCATCAAGATCCCGATCGAGGCCGGCTACGGCATCTCCGAGGCGCTGGTCGAATATTCAGCCTCGGACCAACCACCGCCACCGGGCCACCAGCAGGCCCCGAAGCCAACAAATTCAAAGGAGGGTTGAGCCATGGATTTCATGCTCAGCGATGACCAGCAAACCATCCGCGACACCATCCTCAAGGTGGCGTCCGATTTTGACGACGACTATTGGCTGGAGAAAGACAAGAACGGCGGATTTCCCGAGGATTTTTACAATGCCTTCGCCGAAGCCGGTTGGCTCGGCATCGCTATGCCGGAGAAATATGGCGGTGCCGGATTGGGGATTACCGAGGCGTCGCTGATGATGCAGGCCGTCGCTGAATCCGGCGCCGGGATGAGCGGGGCTTCGGCCTTGCACATGAACATATTCGGCCTCAAGCCAGTGGAAATCTTCGGCAACGAAGAACAACGCGAACGCTTCCTCCCGCCGCTGATCCAGGGCAAGGAGAAGGCCTGCTTCGCGGTGACTGAGCCGAATGTCGGCCTCGATACAACCAAGCTCAAGACCAAGGCGACACCGGATGGTAACGGTTACGTGGTCAACGGTTCAAAAATTTGGATTTCCACCGCCCAGGTAGCCAGCAAGGTGCTGCTGTTGACCCGCACCACTGATATCGAGGACGTCAAGAAGCCGACCGAGGGGCTGACCCTGTTCTATACCGATCTCGACCGCGATCGGATCGACGTGCGTGAGATCGACAAGATGGGCCGCAAGGCAGTCGACAGTAATATGCTGTTTATCGATGGCCTGAAGGTTCCGGTAGAGGATCGGATCGGCGAGGAAGGCATGGGTTTTCGCTATATCCTCGAGGGGATGAATCCAGAGCGCATTCTGATCGCCGCCGAGGCGATCGGTATAGGCCGGGTGGCGCTGGCCCGGGCGACGCAATACGCCAAGGACCGGGTGGTCTTCGGTCGGCAAATCGGCAAAAATCAAGGCATCCAGCATCCGCTTGCCAAGTGCTGGGCCGAACTTGAGGCCGCCAATCTGATGGCAATGAAGGCCGCCTCGTTGTTCGACGCCGGGCAACCCTGTGGCGCCGAAGCTAATGCCGCCAAATATCTCGCCGCCGAGGCCGGTTTCGAGGCCTGCCAGACCGCGGTGATGACCCATGGCGGCTTCGGTTACGCCAAGGAATACCAGGTCGAGCGCTATCTACGCGAAGTCCTGGTTACCAGGATCGCGCCGATCAGCCCACAATTGGTGCTGAGCTACTTGGCGGAACGGGTGCTCGGGCTGCCAAAATCCTATTAGACTCGATGCACCGGGCCCAGAGTTAACGCGCTACGCTCTTGCGTCATCCGGGAGATCTACCGTCCCCTTGCAGGATCAAGCTCAGGCCGTTGTCATCGGCGCTGACCTCGTCGGGTGAGGCTTCGTCGGCACGGAAAAATAGTGTTAACAACTTTCCAGCCTGTGAGATGATCGCTCGGTAACTGATCGGCTTGAATTCCAGCGATGTCCGAGACTGGCTATGAAATTCACGTCCTCAAGAAGCAGAAGTGGATGTTTCTTGAGGACCTTTTCGGCTGGCGACAAAGAGACGGCGCGGGATTTATTCGCATCGCTTCACCGGGCCATGGGTTGCGGGGAAGGATTGATCGAGGAGGCCGTGAAAGACAAGGATACGAATAAGGACAGCCCTCCAAATCCGGCGCTCTCGCCCCTTGATGAAGATGATGACGGCGCGCGCTCATCCAATTTGGTGAATAAACTACTGGGCTTTTTTCCGGCACACGACGAGGTTCTTTGGGGAGTTAAGGTCCGTATTATCGGCCATCGCGGATCAGCTCTTGGCCAGGAAAGACTGCGCTGGCTCGATCAATCACCCGGCCTCTTCGTCGAACGATCTTACGGCCTTGGTACTGGTTTGCGAGGACTGTGGCTTGGTTGTGTTGAAAATCTGCACAATGATCTTCCTTCGCCAGCACCGCCGGTTCTAATCACCCTGGCGCGTCACCCACCGAGAAACTCTCACCACAGCCGCAGCGCCCGGTCTCGTTCGGGTTATTGAAGACGAACCCGGAGAACATCTTGTCCTCTTGGTAGTCCATCTCCGAGCCGATAATGAACATGATCGCCGTCGGGTCAATAAACAGAGTGACGCCCTTTTCCTCGACCTTATCTTCGAATTTTTTCTGTTCGGTGGCGTATTCGACAAAATAGCTGAGCCCCGAGCAGCCCTTGCTGGTAACGCCGACGCGCAGCCCGAGGACTTTATCGTCACCGTTCCGGTTCATCAGCGCACGCGCGCGTACGACTGCCGCGTCGGTCAGGG